>NZ_WIWC01000045.1 GCF_009600315.1 Pseudomonas helleri
TTGCGCTTTCGATCTCTCGTTAGCGGGAGGCGAATTCTACAGCGTTACACGCTGCTGTCAACACCTCATTTCCTGCTCCGATGACTTGAAGCTGACACTGCCAAAAACCGTACAACTCATTGAATTTCAAGGAGTTTCCCGTTTCGGCTACGCCGGAAGTGGGGCGAATTATAGGCCGTTGAAATTCCGGGTCAAGTGTTAAGTGAGCCTATTACCAGAAAGCCTACTATATATAGAGGGATTGCAATTAGTGCGCAGTATATTGCACACAACTGACAAGTTAAGCATGATGTTCGGCTTCATGCACCCTATCGCTTAGGCACCCCGCGTAATGACAAAGCAACCACAAAGCCTTGCCTCTTCCCTACTGCCTGTTGGCTTGCTTCTCATTGCCATGGCTTCCATACAATCAGGTGCATCCCTTGCAAAAAGCATGTTCCCCATCATCGGGGCCCAAGGCACAACTGCGCTGCGCCTGATTTTTGCCAGCATCATCATGCTGATGATACTGCGCCCCTGGAGAGCCCAGCTCACAGCAAAATCACTTAAAACCGTAATTGTTTACGGGATCGCTTTGGGCGGGATGAATTTTCTCTTCTATATGTCCTTGCGCAGCGTGCCGCTGGGCATTGCCGTAGCCTTGGAGTTTACCGGCCCTTTGGCAGTGGCTATTTACGCATCCCGCAGACCTATCGATTTTCTCTGGATAGGCTTAGCGATTACCGGACTGTTACTGCTTATCCCAATGGGTGCCAGCAATCACGGTATTGATCTAATAGGTGCGGGATATGCTTTAGGGGCAGGAGTCTGTTGGGCTTTTTACATCCTCTATGGACAAAAAGCAGGCGCTGATAACGGAGTTCAAACCGCTGCCTTAGGCGTAATGATTGCCGCCCTTTTTATCGCGCCTATCGGAATTGCCCACGCGGGCGCGGCTCTATTGACCCCAGCCTTGATCCCCATAGCCATTGCTGTAGCAGTATTGTCCACCGCTTTACCTTATACGCTCGAAATGATCGCTCTTACGCGCATGCCTACACGTACGTTCGGCACCCTAATGAGTATTGAACCGGCATTTGGCGCACTTTCTGGCCTTCTGTTTCTGCATGAAATTTTAACGTTCACGCAATGGATAGCTATTTCTTGCATCATCATGGCTTCGGTCGGCGCTACCTTGTCGATGCGCAATCATTCAAAACCTGTCGTTACCGAAAGCTCACCATCAATTTGACACAGTTCTGGTAATTGACTCTCATTTAGGCGATGTTGATGCGTTATAGGAGTTGCTCAAGGGAGAACTCTGGATCTGGATAAGGATATTCACCAAAAAAACATGGATAGATGGTTGGTCGATCCCCCCATGAAACCGACGCATACGCTTAAGGACAGAAATGAAACAAATTTTGATAGCTTTAGCCGTGCTTGTTTTGGCCGGCTGTGCTGCAACCTCTGAAACTTCCGTTAAGCACGGCAAACGAGGCATGCATATCAATTGCTCTGGATTGTCCTCATCGTGGAACAAATGCTACGCCGAAGCCGAAAAGTCATGCGGTAAAAAAGGTTACCGGGTCATTGCCAAATCTGGCGACAGCTCTGAAGAACCGGGGGACTATCCATTCGGTTTGAATCCGGCCGGATATACCAGCCGGAGCATGATCGTTCTTTGCAAGTAGAGGACCCGAATGCACTGCCGCGCCATTGACTGAAATGTATGCGCGGCAGTACAGCTCACGCACTGATTGTCAGGGGTTCGGTTCTGGCTTGTAGCCATTGAAGAGCAATACCCTCAAGCAAAGGACTCAAACGCTCACGCACTTGGGCGTGGTAAGCATCCAGCCACTTCAACTCTTCAATTGACAGCTGCGACGGCTCGAGACAGCGCGTATCAATCGGACACAGCGTTAACGTTTCAAACCGCAGGAAAGCCCCAAATTCTGAAGTATCCGCCTCACGGTTCAACACCAGATTTTCTATACGTACCCCCCAACGCCCAGGACGATAGGTTCCCGGTTCGATTGAAGTGATCATCCCCACTTGCATGGCTGTTTGCGGAGCAGGGGCAGCTTGATAGGCAATGACCTGTGGTCCCTCATGCACATTCAAAAAGTAGCCGACACCATGCCCTGTACCGTGACCGTAATCGACGCTATCTGCCCAGATTGGCGCTCTTGCAATTGAGTCCAGCAAAGGCGACAGAATTCCTTTTGGAAATTGAGCTCTGGACAAGGCAATCACACCTTTAAGCACCCGCGTGCAATCACGTTTTTGCTCATCAGTCGGCAGACCGACAGGTACCATACGGGTGATATCGGTTGTACCGCCCAGGTATTGACCACCGGAGTCGATAAGCAGCAGCCCATCTCCCTCGATCACCGCATGCTCTTGCTCGGTAGCGTGATAATGCGGCATCGCGCCATTAGCATTAAATGCAGCGATTGTGTTGAAACTCAAAGACACAAAACCCGGTCGTTTCGCACGAGCTGCGGTTAAGCGCTCATCGATAGTCAGCTCGGTAATGCGTTCACGGCCAAGGGCGCTTTCCAACCAGGTAAAAAACTCACAAAGCGCGGCGCCGTCTTGCTCCATGGCCCGACGGATGTGCTGCGCATCGTCCAGACTTTTACGGGATTTGGCCAAGGTTGTCGGATTCAAACCTTCTACCAGCCTCACATCACTGTGCAAATGACTCAGCAACCCGCAGGTAACGCGCGCGGGGTCTATCAACAGGCGAGTAGACGGGTGTAGTGCTGCCAACGCTGCACCTACTTCACTGTATTCGCGCAGCAATACACCCTGCGCCTCAAGCAGCTGTTGCAAAGCAGTGCTGACTTTTCGTCCATCTACAAAGATCGTGGCTTGTTCAGCCTCAATTAATGCAAACGACACAAATACCGGATTGAATGAAACATCTGATCCGCGCAGGTTAAATAACCATGCGATGTCATCTAGTGTGGCGATAAAGTGCGCGTCAGCTTCGCGCTCAACAAGTGTTTTGCGTAGCTGTGCCAGTTTATCTTCACGACCTACAGTCGCCTGCGGTGGCAAGTGCTCATAGATCGGTTTAACTGGCAGCGCAGGACGGTCTTCCCAAAGCTCATTCAGCAGATCCAAGTCAGTTCGCAGTAAAGCACCACGGTCCTTAAGCTTGGTTTCCAGGATCCGTGCCGAGGCTAGAGCAAGTACTGCACCATCAACCGCAACGACCGAGCCTTCAGACGCTTGCTCGGCGAGCCATTCCAGGGGGCCCGGCTGGCCCGGTTGTAGCTTGACCAGCTCAATGGTGCTACCGGCAAGTTCTTTGGTCGCTTGCTCCCAGTAACGACTGTCTGTCCAGAGCCCTGCAAAGGTCGGGGTTACAATTAATGTACCCACTGAACCGAAAAAACCTGATAACCATTGGCGGCCCTGCCAATAAGCAGGCAAGTACTCCGAAAGATGGGGGTCGGCCGACGGCACCAGGAGCGCCTGAATTGCATTGCGGCTCATCAACTCACGAGTGCGAGCCAAACGCTCCAACACCAATCCCGAATTCAACGACTGGGAACTCATACTGTCTCCTGCTCAACACGGCTATTTATTATTCGTTTCGGATAATGGATCAGCCGTCATGACTGAGCAACCGCCCAAAAAGGTACAGGCGTGGCCACTGCCGACTTGATGGCCTGAACAGCGACATCAATGTCTTGCTCGCGAGTAAAGCGCCCCAAGCTCAAGCGAATGGTTCGAGCCGCACTTTCAGCATCAAGTCCTAGAGCAAGCAAGACGTGGGACGGTGCTTTACTGGCCGAGTTACACGCAGAAGTCGCCGAGTAGGCCAAAACCGTACTCAATGCCGAACTATTGAAATGCCCTTCACTGAACGTCAGGCTCAAGGTGTGCGGGATTCTATGTGTCGGACAACCGTTACACCGCACTCCCGGAACATCAGCTAACTGCTCCAGCAAACGCTCACGCAAGCTACCAATATGAGACAGTTCTTCAGAAAATGACTCACGGGCCAGCGCAAAGGCGGCCCCCATGCCGGCAATCTGGTGGGTTGCCAACGTACCGGAGCGAAGGCCGAACTCGTGCCCTCCTCCATGTATTTGCGCCTGCAAACGAGCCTGCGCTCGCGGCCCCACATATAAAGCCCCAATACCTTTGGGCCCATATACCTTGTGGCCGGAAAACGACATCAAGTCCACGGCCCAGTTCCCCAGATCGATAACGGTCTTGCCCGCACCCTGGGCGGCATCCACATGGAATAACGCACCGTGCTCACGCACACGCAGGCCGATGGCCGGGATGTCATTAACAGTACCCAACTCGTTATTGACCAGCATTAGAGACACCAGCAACGTATCTTCGCGCAAGGCATCACTGACCTGTTGGGCACTGATAAGGCCATTGCAGTCCGGCGCCAGGTACGTCACTTCAAAGCCGGATTGCTCAAGGAAACGCGCGGTATCCAGTACGGCCTTGTGCTCAATTTGACTGGTAATGATGTGGCCGCGCACTTTACCGCTCGCATGCGCAACACCTTTCAATGCCAGGTTGTTGGATTCTGTGGCACCCGAGGTCCAGACAATGTGCTCAGGCTGCGCGTTAAGCAGCTCAGCTACCTGCTCTCGAGCGCGCTCTACCGTGTGGCGGGCCTGCTGGCCAAACACATGGGAGCCTGAGGCTGGATTACCGAAATTGCCTTCAAAACCCAGACAATCAACCATCACCTGAATGACACGGGCGTCCACAGGTGTGGTGGCGGCGTAATCGAAATAAAGAGGTCGTTTGTTCATTTTACAAACCTACTGAGCGCGTTCCGGAATCAGGCAGTGCTTGATATCAGAAAAATGAAGCCGCTTTTGAAGCGGCCATTAGGAATAACCGATTGAGCGAGAGGAATAAAGAGACTGACTTGAGAAAAGCTGCAAGAGCATTCCCAAAACTCCAGGCCTTAAAATCTTCCCTTATAAAGCGCCTTTAGCGCTTCGTGTGCAAGTCGGATATAACATAAGGATATATAAATATGGAATTAGGTTAGTTTACGGAATATCCAAATAACTTTATAAAGCTGTCTCCGGCTTTCCTTTTGTGGGCAGAGCCCCTGCAAAAAGGAGCTGTCAATGCAGCTTTTGACTTTACCTGCAACGCCAGCCCTCGCAACGTCCATCAGGGCCACCGCCCAAGTGTTTGAAGATCCGTCTTCGAAAGCATTACTCACCCATTTGCAGCAAATAGCCCCCAGTGATGCGAGCGTGTTGATCATTGGTGAAACAGGCACGGGCAAAGAGTTGGTTGCACGGCACATCCATCAGCTCAGCAACAGGCATCAACAACCATTTGTGGCCGTCAACTGCGGCGCCTTTTCTGAATCGCTCGTCGAAGCCGAGCTGTTTGGCCATGAAAAAGGCGCTTTTACTGGGGCGTTGGCAGCCAAAGCCGGATGGTTTGAAGAGGCCAATGGCGGAACGCTGTTTCTGGATGAAATTGGCGACTTACCCCTGCCCATCCAAGTGAAACTGTTGCGCGTCCTGCAAGAACAGGAAGTGGTGAGATTGGGTTCACGTAAAAGCACCCCGATCAATGTTCGCGTACTGGCCGCTACCAACGTCAATCTGGAGCAGGCCATTGATGCGGGGCACTTTCGTGAAGACCTGTATTACCGATTGAATGTGGTCAGCCTGGTATTACGGCCATTGCGTGAACGGCCCGGGGATATCCTGCCGCTAGCCAAGCACTTTCTGCAGACTTATCGGCAGCGTTTACAACATGGCCCCAGGACGCTGAGCCGATGCGCTGAAGATGTGCTCATGGAACACCCTTGGCAAGGCAACATCCGTGAGCTGGAAAACGTTATACACCACAGCTTGCTTCTGTGCCGCAATCAGACCATCACCGCGCAGGATCTGCGTTTGTCGCAGTCACGCGGCAGACGATCAGAGCCTGCACTAGTGCCGCAACATAGCCCGGATACCACTCAGCACTTACTGCAACGCGCCTTCCACAAGCTCTTTGAAGAGGAGCCCGGGGCCCTGCATGAGACCGTTGAAGACAGCCTGCTGAGGGCCGCCTATGAGTTCTGCCATTTCAATCAAGTACACACGGCAAAACTGCTGGGCTTGAGCCGGAACGTCACACGCACACGCCTGATCAAGCTTGGTGCTCTTTCAGTCAACACGCGCCGGGGCGAGGCGCAAGCATGCACGGCGGTTTAGCTGGATAACATTCACAGCGCCAGATAGTAAAACGAGCCATAGGTCTATCGCCGCTGCTCTGAGTTATCGGTAAGATGACGTCCTTCCTGCGCGTCAGCGCTGTACGTCCCGCCGAATTAAGTCGACCCCATGCCATTTGAACTCAGCGTAGATGTGACCACCCTCGCCATTCTGGCCGCCGTTGCTTTCGTAGCCGGCTTTATCGATGCCATTGCCGGGGGTGGGGGCTTACTCACCACGCCTGCCCTGCTCACTGCCGGCCTGCCGCCCCATCTGGTACTGGGTACGAACAAGCTCAGCTCGACATTCGGTGCCGCCACCGCCAGCCTGACATTTTACCGACGCAAATTATTCCACCCCAGAGAATGGAAACTGGCTATTTTTGGAACCTTGGCAGGCGCATTGATCGGAGCCGTTGTCGCCCACTACATGCCGGCCGAGTGGCTCAACAAAATGCTGCCAGTCATTGTCTTTGGCTGCGGATTGTATCTGCTGTTTGGGGGCACACCTAAAACCCCGATCGACAACGACGCGCCAATCAAAAAGAAATGGCAATTACCGCAAGGCTTGACCCTGGGATTTTATGATGGCGTGGCAGGCCCGGGCACCGGTGCATTCTGGACCGTCAGCAGCATGCTGATGTACCCGATTGATCTGGTGAAGGCCAGCGGTGTCGCCCGCAGCATGAACTTCGTCAGTAACATTGCAGCGCTGACGGTGTTTGTCATCGCCGGGCATGTGGACTGGGTAATCGGCCTGACCATGGGATTTGCGGTCATGGTCGGTGCTTTTTTTGGCGCCCGCAGCGCGATCAGCGGCGGCGCCAAATTCATTCGGCCGGTGTTTATCACCGTCGTTCTGGGTTTGACTGTACGTCTAGCTTGGCAGCACTGGTTCGGCATGGCCTAAACGGCGCGCCACGTACAAGTCGATGAGGTAGCGCGCGATTGAGCGCGACGCGGGCAACGGTGGCAAGTTGTGCACATTGAACCACTGCGCATCTTCTATCTCGTCGGCTTGAGGCACGATTTCACCGCCTGCATATTCAGCATGAAACCCCAGCATCATTGAGTGCGGGAATGGCCAGCACTGACTGCCGACATACTGGATATTTTTGACCTCCAACTGCACTTCCTCGCGAACTTCGCGAACAAGACATTCTTCGGCAGATTCCCCCGGCTCGGCGAACCCTGCCAGCGTGCTGTACACGCCCGGTACAAAGCGTGGCGAGCGCGCCAGTAACACCTCATCACCCCGTGTGATCAACACAATCATGCTCGGCGAAATGCGCGGATAACTGCGTAAGTCGCAAGCCGCACAGTACATGGCTCGTTCCAGCGGAACTTGAGTCATGGCCAGGCCGCAACTGCCACAAAACCGGTGTTCGCGCGACCATGTGCCAATCTGCGCCGCGTAGCCCAGTACCTTGTAAAGGGTGTGATCACCTTCGAGCATAAAGGCCCGCAAACCCTGCCAGCGACACCCTTGTATGTGCGTGTGACTCTCAAGCTCCAACAGGTACACCGGTTCGCCATCCAGATACCCGATGCCGTGCTCAGCCAACACGGGCAACGCCTGACCCTTGATCCACTCGCGCGCAAACAGCGGCCCGTTATCGTCCAGCAAAAACCCATCGGGGCCGCGCACCACTGCCAGGCCGCCAGGTTGTTGTGTATCCAATACTGCTGTGGTCCAACGCGGTGTCATTAAAGGATCCTTGGTCAGGGTGAAAAAACATCAATCCAGAAATTCAGGCTTTTGCTTAGTCATGTGCGCCGTCATTGCCAAACGCAGGTCGCTGGACTGGAGCATGGCCGCGTTCCACGTCGCCACATAGTCCAGACCATCGTCAACCCGGTGATCGCGCATATAGCTGATCATCTGCTTGGTCCCGGCAATGGCAATCGGTGATTTTGCGGCAATATCTTGCGCAATTGCCATAACCCCGTCGATCAAGGTCTGATGATCCTCGAAAACCCGGTTGACCAAGCCTATGGCACGCGCTTCATCCGCAGCGACCATGCGCCCGGTATACGCCAGCTCACGCAACATACCATCACCGATAATTCGCGGAAGGCGTTGCAGCGTGCCGACATCCGCCGCCATGCCCATATCAATTTCCTTGATCGAGAACTGCGCATCTTCTGCGGCATAGCGCATATCGCACGCAGCGATCAAATCGATGGCACCGCCCAGACAGTACCCTTGAATAGCCGCCAGCACCGGCTTTTGGCAGTGATCGACAGCATTGAATGAGGCTTGCATGTGCAAAATCTTGCGGCGCAGCAGGCGCGCGTTACGCCCCACGTCCTTGCCCATTTCATTGGCAACAGAAGCCAGCAACATCAGGTCTATACCGGCCGAAAAGTGCTTGCCCGCGCCGCTTAGCACTACTACACGTACTGCATCTGTCTCATCGATCCACTGGAAAATCTCAATGATCTCGGTCCAGAACGCCGCATTCATCGCATTGATTTTTTCAGGACGGTTGATCTGCACGTGGGCGATATTACCTTTTAACTCAACCTGAAAAGCCTGGTAGTCGGACATAACCTGAATCCTTTATGGAGTGCTGCTGCCGGTCAATTAGACGCGGACTATAACAAGCACAGCCGGGCTCAAGCAGGCCGTGATTACGCCAAAACTAGAGAATAAATCGGTCAATGGCCTGCGCTACACCATCCTCCAGATTAGTGCCGGTCACCACTTGCGCTTGCGCCCGAACCTCCTCAGGCGCCTGACCCATAGCTATCGAGAGTCCGGCACGATGAAACATGGCAGGATCATTGCCGCCATCACCAATCGCCGCCGTACGCGACAACGGCACATCCAAAAACTTGGCAAGCGTCACGAGGGCGTTGCCCTTGTTGGCCTCAAGTGCGGTGATATCGAGATAGCGCGCTTGAGAGCGGCTAGCCACTGCCAATCCATTCAACAAAGGCTGCAAGCGCTGATCAAGGTCCATCAATAAAGGGGCGTCACTGCAGGTCGCAACAATTTTGTGCACCTGATCCAGATAAGGTTCGAAGCTCTCTACCACTTGCGGCGCGTAGCCCAACCCCTGTTGCTCATGCGCGACCATTTCGCCGTGTGGGTCACGCAACAGCCACTGGTCATCCACAAACAGCCAGACTTCAACCTTGAACTCAGCCAGAAAATCCAGGGTTATACGGACGGCATCCGGGTGGACATGATGGGATTGCAAATACTCGCCTTGCGGGCTGACCAACAAACCACCATTGAACCCCGCGACGGGCAGTTTAATGTCCAACTGCCTGATGATTTCGCGCATCGCCCTGGGAGGTCGTCCCGACGCCAGCGTGAAGTAAATACCGGCGGCTTGAAGTGATTTGACCGCCTCAATATTTCGCGGGCTGAGCGTGTGGTCTGGCATAAGCAGCGTGCCATCCATGTCACACAACACCAACTCGATAGCGTCTTTGTTCACGTCATTCATCCTATTTTCAGCCACACCCGGCCATCACGGGCAAGCAGATCCTTGGCCGCCTGCGGGCCATCCTCACCCGCCTTGTACGGGTGTACCTCGGTGTGTTCACGCCAGGCATCCAGAAAAGGCTGAACGCCGCGCCAGCCATTTTCGATATTGTCGGCGCGCTGGAACAAGGTCTGATCGCCAGTCAGGCAGTCGTAAATCAATGTCTCGTAACCTGTGGACGGCTGTGCTTCAAAGAAGTCTTTGTAAGCAAAACCCAGTTCGATATCGGCCATCTTCAGACCTGGCCCCGGACGTTTGGCTTGCAGGTCAAACCACATCCCTTCGTTGGGTTGAATCTGGATACGCAAATAGTTGGGCTTTATTCGCTCGACTTCGGTGTCACGGAACTGGGCATAAGGCGCAGGTTTAAAGCAGATCGCGATTTCGGTATCGCGGGCACTCATGCGTTTGCCGGTGCGCAGGTAAAACGGCACGCCAACCCAGCGCCAGTTATCGATCATCACCTTGAGTGCAACATAGGTCTCGGTCGTACTGTCGGGAGCCACGTTATTTTCTTCGCGATAACCCGCAACCGGCTTGCCACCCAACTCACCCGCAGTGTACTGCCCACGCACCGAATTTTTCAGTGCGTCTTCTTTTGACCACGGACGAATCGCGCCAATCACTTTGGCTTTTTCACCGCGCACTGCATCCGCGCCAAAGGCGGCTGGCGGCTCCATCGCCACCATCGCCAGTAACTGAAATAGATGGTTGGGCAGCATGTCGCGCAAAGCGCCGGTATGTTCGTAAAAACTACCACGCGTCTCGACCCCGACGGTTTCTGCCGCCGTGATCTGCACATGGTCAATGTAATGATTATTCCAGAAAGCTTCGAAAAGCCCGTTGGAAAAACGACTGACCAGAATGTTCTGAACGGTTTCCTTGCCCAGATAGTGGTCAATTCGATAAATCTGCTTCTCGCTCATCACGGTCAGCAAGCAAGCATTCAAAGCTTGCGCCGACTCAAGATCCGAGCCAAAAGGTTTTTCAATGACTACCCGGCGAAACGCTTCCGGGGTTTCCTTGAGCAAACCGCTGGCGCCCAGCCGCTGTATCACCTCGCTAAAAAAACGTGGTGCAGTGGCCAGATAAAACACCGCATTGCCGGTGCCACTGGCGTTGATTTTCTGTTCCAGCGCCGCGTAGGTGCTGTCATCCAGAAAATCGCCCTGCACATAGCTGATGTTTTTCGCCAGCGAAGCCCATAACTCGGGGTTCAACCCTTGGCCGTCAGGATGATCCACTTTACTGGAGGCTTCATTGCGAATGAAATCCTCCAGTTTTTTGGCGAAGCCTTCATCACTGATTGCATTGTGGTCAACGCCGACAATGCGCAGACCGTCGTCCAGCAAACCGTCCCTACTCAAGTTGTACAGCGCCGGCATCAGCAGGCGCTTTACCAGATCGCCGTGGGCACCAAACAGAAACAGTGTGGTGGGCGGCGCAGGGTGGGAATCGGATTTACTGGACTGATCAATCATTTTTTAGACGTCTCCACGTGGCCACCGAAACCAAAGCGCATGGCTGACAGCATTTTGTCGCCATAGAGGCTTTGCTGACGTGAACTGTAGCGGGCAAACAAGGCTTGCGACAGCACAGGCACTGGTGTCGATTGTTCCATCGCAGCTTCAATAGTCCAACGGCCTTCACCGCTGTCTGCTACAGCACCCGAGTAGCCATCCAATGCTTCGTCAGTGGCCAGAGCATCGGCGGTCAAATCGAGCAACCAGGACGACACAACGCTGCCGCGACGCCATACCTCAGCGATATCACCCAGGTTGAGGTCAAAACGCTGATCTTCAGGCAGGTTTTCACCGCCTTTCATTTTCATCAGGTTGAAGCCTTCGGCATACGCTTGCATCAAGCCGTATTCAATACCGTTGTGAACCATTTTTACGAAGTGCCCAGCGCCTGCAGGCCCCGCATGGATGTAGCCACGTTCAGCACGGTCGTCATCGGACTTGCGGTCCTTGGTGCGAGGAATATCGCCCATGCCCGGCGCCAGCGCTGCGAACAACGGATCCAGGTGCTTAACCACCTCGGTGTCACCGCCGATCATCATGCAATAGCCGCGCTCCAGCCCCCACACGCCACCGGATGTTCCAACGTCGACGTACTGGATACCTTTTGCAGACAACGCCTGCGCACGACGAATGTCGTCTTTGTAAAACGTGTTACCGCCATCGATGATGATGTCATCCGCGTCGAGCATATTGCTCAACGCCTCAATGGTGTCTTCGGTCGGTGCACCTGAAGGTAGCATCACCCACACTGCACGCGGCTTGGACAGGCCGTCGACCATCGCCTGCAGGTCGGCAACAGCGGTTGCGCCTTCCTTTTCCAGCGTGTTGACGAAGTCGGTATTGCGGTCAAAAACCACGGTTGTATGCCCATTGAGCATCAGACGCCGCGCGATGTTACCGCCCATACGGCCCAATCCAATAATTCCCAACTGCATGTACTGTTGCTCCCAACGACAAATAAATAGGTGTGCAGCACCTTACTGCAGCAGTCTGCAGCAGTGGTTAAGGTGCCCGGCTTGGATTAGTCCTAGCGCATGGTGCGTAGTTTCGCACAAGCAGCCACTCAGATTCGCGATTCAATGCGTCCAAAAGACGAACGAACGTGCACAGACAGCAAAAAATATAAAAGTTCCCTTCCGACGAAAAAGAAATCAGAATTGGCGCTGACAGTGATCCACGCTCCTGAATGGGGCGTTCGGGTACTCGATGATAGATGCCAGAGGCCACACCCATCATGAACACCGTAATGTCTGCTCGACCTGCCCAAACACTTTATGTGTCGATCCGCCGCGACGAACTGCGCCAACTCAAGGATGAGCGTGCACAGTTACAACACCAGGTCGAACAGCTACGCCAACAGCTACATATCGCCCAGAGCGGGTTAACCCCTCTGCGCTAAAGCCGCCTGAACGGCACTGCGCGCGCCCTTCGCCGCATTTGCCGTCGCCCTCTACAAAGTTTTCACATCATTTTGGCAATACTGAAACACTTTGCGGCTGCTCACTATCGAAGCAGCCCTCATGTGTTGTGCCGGGCTATTCGGCATTAACAATTCAAGTTGTTATCAGCTGGAGCGCTGTATGGGGATGTTCAAACGCAGTCACACCTCTGCGAAAGGTTTCGATTGGGCCGGGTTAGGCTGGCTGTTTCTGTTCTTCTGGTATTTTTCAGGCATCACCCAACTGCTTATCCAGCTGACAGGCACTTCAGGGTTTTCCGGCTTTCGCCAAGCGTTCGTCATAAGTGCCGTCTGGCTGGCTCCGATGCTGATGTTCCCCAAGTACACCCGCATAATGGCCGCCGTTATTGGCGTCGTGCTGTGGGCATGCTCCATGGCCAGCCTCGGTTACTTCTTCATTTATCAGCAAGAGTTCTCGCAGAGCGTCATCTTCATCATGTTCGAATCGAACATCTCTGAAGCGGGCGAGTACATGACGCAGTACTTCGCGTGGTGGATGGTTCTGGCATTTCTTGCGCATACCGCTTTTGCAATCTTCTTGTGGACCCGCCTGCGCCCGGTTTATATGCCCCGCCCGCAAGCCTGGGCCGCAGCCATCGCCCTACTGGTCGCGGTTGTGGGTTACCCGATCATCAAACAGACGATCAAGCACGACACGATGGCCGCGGCCATGGAAAGCTTCGAAAGCCGCGTCGAGCCGGCCGTTCCCTGGCAAATGGTTGTCGCCTATCGCCGTTATCTTGAGCAACTGGACAACATGCAAGGCATGCTGACCAAGGCCAGCAAGATCCCGCCCCTGACCAACCTCAAGGACAACGAAGCCGGCAAGCCCGCCACACTGGTGCTGGTGATTGGCGAATCCACTAATCGCCAGCGTATGAGCCTCTACGGCTACCCTCGAAAAACCACGCCCAACCTAGACAAATTGCGAGACCAGCTGGCTATTTTCGATAACGTAGTAACGCCCCGCCCCTACACCATCGAAGCGCTGCAACAAGTGCTCACCTTTGCAGACGAAGATAACCCTGACCTTTACCTCAGCACGCCGTCACTGGTCAGCGTCATGAAGCAAGCGGGTTACAAAACCTTCTGGGTGACCAACCAACAAACCATGACCAAGCGCAACACCATGCTCACCACGTTCTCGGAGCAGGCTGATGAACAGGTTTACCTGAACAACAACCGTAACCAGAACGCACGTCAATATGACGGTGATGTGATTGCCCCGTTCAACAAGATTCTGGCCGACTCCGCCCCACGCAAATTGATCGTGATCCACTTGCTGGGAACTCACATGAGCTACCAGTACCGCTACCCGCCGACCTTTGACACATTCACTGATCGCAAGGGCGTCCCTGCCGGGCTGACCGATGATCAGGTTCCGACCTATAACAGTTACGACAATGCCGTTTTGTATAACGACTTTGTGGTCTCTAGCTTGATCAATGACTTTGCCAAAACTGATCCAAATGGCTTTTTGTTGTACCTGTCCGACCACGGCGAAGACGTATTTGACTCAGTGGGCCACAAAACGCTGGGCCGTAATGAGGCCAAGCCGACAGCACCGATGTACACCATTCCCTTTATGGTTTGGGCCTCGCCAAAATGGCGTGAGGATCACGCGTGGAACTTCGCCAGCGATCTTGGCCGCCCTTACAGCAGCTCGCAGTTCATTCACACCTGGGCTGATCTGGCGGGCCTGACGGCTGATGAGCTGGACGACAAAAGGAGTCTGGTCAGCGATCAATTTGTCGCCCGCCCGCAATTGATTGGCAACCCTTACCAGCGTCCGCAAAAGGCCTTGATAGACTTCAGCCTGATCAAACCCAAGCACCCGGCTCCCACGGACGTGGCCAAGCAGTAAGGCGGTACCGCTGTGTCCGCTCAGTAACAGGAATTAGTCCTGTTTAGCTTGACCGGCTCCTTTGTCATTCATGTGAAGAAACTATAACTTCATAACAATGACCCGGGAGTCGGCAGCCATGTCAGTGCCCACTATCCGCAATGGATCAGAAGTACTACGAAGAAGTGGGATTTTATAAGGGGGTGATCTGGGGCGATCCGCGAAGACTGAGCGTGGCTGTTAAGTGGATGCTGTAAACACAGCACCCGCACGCTCAGTTCAGCAAGAAGCAGAGGCAAACTTACAAATACTTGTTCCAGAACAACATGCGCCCGTGTGCGGGATCGAGCTGCCCCTCACTAAAGCCGAATTTACGATAAGAGCCCTGAGCCACCGGATTGCCTTCCAGCACTTCAAGGGTGATCTTGCAACATCCGCGCTGTCGTGCAATTTCTTCAACCTTGCGCAGCATGTTCTGACTCAACCCCAAGCCACGATACGTGTTCACAACCGACACATCGTGCACGTTGACCAAAGGCTTGCCGGCAAAGGTCGAGAAGCCTTCAAAACAATTCACTAGTCCCGCGGCTTTGCCATCGACAAACGCCAATACGCTGAATGCATGCGGACGCTTGGCCAACTCCTCCGGCAAATGCTCCAGTACCTCCAGGGACAAGGCTTGCCCACCACCCATCGGATCTGTGGCGTAGTGATTCAGAACCTCTCTCAGGGCTTGGGCATGCGTTGGATTTGTATAGTCTGCTTGCACTACCACGACATTGGACATTGCACGTATTCCTCAACCACACGGGTCATTAGAGTCCCTTTCTGACAACGCCAGACATTAGCGCGAGCAAAGCTGCAGAAACAAGTAGCCGTTTTGACACGCACCCGAGATCAATCACTCAGACCACTTTCGTCAGCGTAGCGCTCCAATATTTCCCCCAATTGTTCCATCGCGCGATGCAATGAGTCGACGCACGCTGTAATAAGGGATGGATCTCCCAGCCTGCAAGCGGCTTCAAGCTGTTCACAACAGGCGGACAGCGTCTTGGATCGAATCATCCCGGCCATCCCTTTGACGCTGTGGGCTAACGTCATCAACCCCTCAAAGTCGTCGCTTACGTAAAGTTCAATCAGTCGGGTTAAGTCCCGTCGATTACTGGCAGTCAATTCAGCCAGCAGTTTTTTCACGACGGCATCACTTCCTAGGCTCAGTTGCTTTAGGTAACTCAGGTCTATTTCACCGGCAGGGTCTGGTATTGACGCTTCATCAACTTCGTCGGTTGAATACTCAGGTATCGCGCACGCCAGAGAAACGCCTAAATCCTTAAGGCTGATGGGCTTGAACAAGCACTGATCCATGCCTGCGTCGCGACAGCGTTCGACTTCTTCAGGTTGGGCATTAGCCGTAAAACCAAAAATAAGCGCCGGTTTAAGGCCGAACGTGCGCTCTTCGGTGCGTATTTTCCGTGCCAGCTCATAACCGTTCATGACCGGCATGTTGCAATCGGTGATAACCACATCGAATTCATCCGCGCGCCATCTACTCAAACCAACCGCACCATTTTCGGCGTCTGTCACACGGTGGCCCAGATAACTTAACTGCTGGGCCAATAAGAGCCGATTGGCCGGATAATCGTCCACGACCAAAATCGACAACGCCCGCGGGCTTCCCAATGAGTTTTGTTCATCAACATCGTCGGACTCTTCAGGCGCCAGCCGTGGTACCTCAAGCATGACCTCGACCTGAGTACCAACGCCCAGCGTGCTGCCAAGGCTCAACCGGCCGCCCATCATTTCGCAGAGAGTGCGACTGATGACCAACCCCAACCCCGAACCACTGCGCGCCGACTGTGTATTGTTACTGGCCTGAACAAACGGGCTGAACAACCGCTGTTGATCGTCTTGAGAAATGCCCATGCCGGTGTCTTCAACGCGCAAACAGATCGACACATTCGGCTCATCGGGGGCGCACGCCATGTCTACGCTGAGGCGCACTTCACCCGTGTCTGTGAACTTGATGGCATTGCTCAATAAGTTTGAAACGATTTGCTTGAAGCGCATGGGATCAATCAACACATCAGGCGCTGTCAATGTCGAACGCAGATCACACTCCAGACTCAGACGCTTTTGACGTGCCAGCCCATCAAACATCCGTACCACAGACTCAACAAGCGTTTGAACATTGGCGCGCTTGGGACTTAATGACAAATGCCCGGATTCAATGCGCGCAATGTCTAAAATATCGCCAATCAAATCCAGCAGCTCGCGGGCTGAGCTTGATGCCACTTCAATTGCAAAACGATCAACAACGCCTTCCTCGGCTTTTTTCATGGCCAACTCAAGCATGCCAATCACCGCATTCATCGGCGTACGGATCTCATGGCTCATGGTCGCCAGGAAGGTTGTTTTAGCCCGATTGGCCTCATCGGCGCTTTGTTTGGCGACTTGTAATTGATCCAGCAATTGCTGACGCTTTGCAATCGTTTGCCGCAAGTAGGCGATCCATCCCAAGGCCAATAGCAGCAGCGCTGCGGCAATGGCGAAGCCCTGAAGAATGGCGCTACGGTTACGCAGCCAATAACTCTGCTCTTGTGTGTCATCGCGCCATCGGTTGGTCAGCAAGCTCATTTCTTCTGGCGTAATACTGAGCAATGCCTTGTCCAGAATCGAGTTCAACTGCGGGGCATCGCGCGAGGTGGCAAAACCAATCTGCGCGGGCTGTGTACCCACGGTACTGGTGATGTGCAATTGCCCGTTAAAGCGACGAGAAATCATGTACCGCGCGCTGATCAGCGCATTGACTGCGGCGTCAGCCTCACCCTGCGCCACCATACTCATGGCTTGGGCCGCATTATCCGCCTCCAGCACTTGAATATTCGGATAGTGCTGGCGGATAAATTCCTGCAACACATTACCTTTGACCACTACCAGTCGCTGACCGGGCATGTCGTCCAGGGTCGCTGGACTGCCCGGGTGTTGGCGCGTGACCAGGACAAAAGGGGTGGTGAGATAGGGCCGGGTAAAGTGCAGACGGATTTCGCGATGACTACTGGGGGTAAAGGCACCTACCAGATCGGCTTCGGTGCTGCCTACCTGTTCAATCAAGTCCTCAACGGTGCCAGCTTTCACCGCATCAAATGTGATACCTGTCAGGACGCTGACTTTTTCCAGCACATCGGCACTGAGCCCCTTATAAGTACCTTGCTCGTCAAAAAACGATAACGGCAAATACTGATCATTAATTACCACGTTCAAACGCGGGTGCGCTTCGATCCAGCGGCGTTCATCGGCGCTAAGGTTCAGTTGTGCATGAGTACTGATGGGCGGTCCTTCTGAGCTCCAGCGACGCACAATCGTCATCCGTTCACTGGCGGGGATCGCCGCCAGAGCGTCATTGACTATGCGCAACAACTGCTTGTTGGTGCGGGTCAAGGCAAAGGAGAAGTGACTGACCTCAATGCGTGAAAAGTCAGCCAATTGCACGTTATTGAGGTAGTTCTTGGTAATCAGATAATTGGCGCTGAAAAAATCCCCTAAATAGGCATCAGCCTGACCGAACGCTACCGCGCCAATTGCACTTAATGTTGAGGAATACAGTTTCAAAGTGGCTTTTGGGTAAAAAGCCCTGACCGTTTTAGGCGGTAAATAGTGGTCAAGCATTGCCAATCGCTTACCTGCCAGATCAATCGGCAACATCTCCCGATTATTACTGCGTGTCACCAACGTGGGCGAATCATCCGCATAGGCGAGCGACAGTATCAATTTGGGGTCTTGCGCCTCAAACGCATTGGCGCTACTGAGCAAATCAAGCTCGCCACGCTTAAGCGCGTCCATTGCCAGTGGTCTGGAACCGTAGCGTCTGACCTCGATTTTGACCTGTAGCAACTCAGATAAAAGCCGGGCGTAATCAGCGGTCAATCCTTCAAAATCGTGCCCGTTCGCAGTCATGTCGAAGGGTGCGTAGTCGGGTGCGGATATCCCCAGATACAACACACCCTTTTGCCTCAGCCACTGCTTGTCCGCCGGTTCAAGTACCACACCATAGGCTTCAACAGTGGAACGCCCCAACAGTTGCAGGTTCTGCACCCATGTCTCAGCGAATGCGTTTTGCTGCCCCAACAAGAACAACAGCCCGAGTACTGCTTGTCGTGCGAGGGTGTTCAATTAAATCAAGTCGTTGCGTTTGGCAAAATCTGCCAAATAAACCACAGACTTCATATTCAGCTTTTCGATCAACCTGGCTTTGTAGGTGCTAATGGTTTTGCTGCTCAACGTCATGTCCTGCGCAATCTGTTTATTGCTTGAGCCTCGGGCCAACTGTTGCAGAATACTCAGCTCGCGAGCGGATAACCCCTCAATCATTTCCATGTCGGTCAAGGTGATGTCGCTGTTACGCACTGAACTGATAGCCAGATTGGGGAAGAAGGTATAGCCATCCATGATCAATTTCACGGCTCTGATCAACTCGCTGAGATCCTGCCCCTTGGTGACAAACCCGGCGGCCCCGGCTTTCATGCATCGTTGTGAATAAAACAACGGCGATTGAGAAGTCAGTACCAACACACGACTGGTGATCCCGCTCGCTTTGAGCCGACCGATAACTTGAAGTCCGTCCAGTCCGGGCATGGTGATGTCCAGCACAATCAGATCAGGTGCATGCTGTCGTGCCAATTGAATGGTATCAATGCCGTTAACCGCTTCAGCCACGACCCTGTAGCCCTGATTTTGCAGAAGCAATTTCACAGCAGACCGGATAAGGGAATGGTCATCAGCAATCAGTACGTTAAACATTTGAGCCTCTGCAATAAACCTGAACCACAGTGCGCGCCAGGCGTAGACATATCTTTTTGAATAGGTTTTTCCAACAAAAAACTGCAAATAGATATCTCAGGAGTGCCAACATAATTATAGGATATTTCCTACACTCAGCCCTTTTACACTCCCTACCGACCAATGGCAGCCTGCTGAAGTCCCGCTGAAATTTAGCCGCGAATAATCGCCATATGACTGCTGCACGCAAGTAGGGAATTATCTACAGAGGATGTAGGGAAATTCCTAAATAAACAGACGCCAGCATCAACGCCTGTTTATTTAGGAACAAAGAACCACTCTCAGGCTTCTACGGCCGATACATGGAGACTCATCATTGCCAGCCAAACCTGCGGATATAGAATCCTTTTACGGCTTGGGTCAGCGCCATGTAGGCCAACAAAATCATTGGTAAAAACACAAAGTACAACGGCGGTAGTGCCTGCAATTTGAAGTAGGAAGCCAACGGCCCCATCGGCAGAAAGATACCGACAGCCATGATCACGCCTGTCATGATCATCAGCGGCATGGCAGCGCGACTTTGCAGGAATGGAACTTTGGGGGTCCTGATCATATGTACGATCAGCGTCTGAGTGAGCAAACCCACAACGAACCAGCCTGACTGGAACAAGGTTTGGTGTTCCGGTGTGTTAGCGTGAAATACGTACCACATCAGGCCAAAGGTCAAAATATCGAAGATCGAACTGATTGGTCCAAAAAACAACATAAACCGTCCCACTTCCGCAGGCTGCCAGCGCTGCGGCTTTTTCAGCATTTCCTCATCGACGTTATCAAACGGAATGGCGATTTGAGACACGTCATACAGCAGGTTCTGCACCAACAGGTGCATCGGCAGCATCGGCAAAAATGGAATAAACGCACTGGCTACCAACACCGAGAACACGTTACCGAAGTTCGAACTGGCGGTCATTTTGATGTACTTGAGCATGTTGGCAAAGGTACGCCGCCCCTCCAGCACGCCCTCCTCCAGCACCATCAAGCTTTTTTCCAGGAGGATAATATCAGCAGCCTCTTTGGCAATATCCACCGCACTGTCGACTGAAATTCCGATATCTGCGGTACGTAACGCTGGCGCATCGTTAATACCGTCGCCCATAAACCCGACTACATGACCATTGGCTTTGAGCAGCCGCACAATGCGTTCCTTATGGGTCGGCGTGAGTTTGGCAAACACGTTGGTGGTTTCCACCGCCAGCGCCAATTCGCCATCGCTCATGCGCTCAATGTCGTTACCCATTAACAAACCCTGTTGCGCCAGCCCCACCTCGCGGCAGATTTTTGCAGTGACCAGCTCGTTATCGCCCGTCAATACCTTGACCGCCACACCGTGCTCCGCTAATGCCTTTAACGCCGGGGCAGTACTTTCCTTTGGCGGGTCCAGAAACGCCACATAGCCAATCAATGTCAGCTCCTGCTCATCCGCCAGGCTGTAGGTATCACGCCCGGCCGCCATCGTCCGTGCAGCGACGCCGACCACGCGCAAACCTTCTTCGTTGAAAGCCGCTGTGACCTGGCGAATACGGGCGAGCAATTCGTCGGTCAGGACTTCTTGCGACTCACCATGACGAACGTGTTGGCACACTGACAACACTTCTTCGACTGCGCCTTTGCAGATCAACAGGTGCGGCTGATCGTTCTGGGCCACTACCACCGACATCCGCCGACGAGTGAAGTCGAACGGGATTTCATCCACCTTCTGGAACGCCGTCCCCACCTTCAATTCGCGATGGACTTCAACGTGCTCCAGCACGGCTACGTCCAGCAAATTCTTCAAGCCGGTCTGGTAGTAACTATTGAGATAGGCCATTTCCAGCACGTCATCAGACTCTTGCCCCCAAACGTCCACATGACGGGCGAGAAAAATCTTGTCCTGCGTCAGCGTGCCGGTCTTATCCGTGCACAACACATCCATCGCACCGAAGTTCTGAATGGCATCCAGGCGTTTGACAATGACTTTTTTACGCGACAGAAACACCGCCCCCTTGGCCAGGGTCGAGGTCACAATCATCGGCAGCATTTCCGGGGTCAGGCCCACCGCCACCGACAAGGCAAACAGCAGTGCTTCAGTCCAGTCACCCTTGGTAAAACCATTGATAAACAACACCAGCGGCGCCATTACAAACATGAAGCGAATCAGCAGCCAGCTGACTTTATTGACCCCGGTCTGGAACGAGGTAGGCCCACGGTCTGTCGCCCCCACCCGCTGTGCCAACGCGCCGAAATAGGTGCTGTTGCCGGTGGTCAGCACCACCGCTGTTGCGGCACCGGACACCACGTTGGTGCCCATAAAAAGAATATTGTCCAACTCCAGCGCGCTGGTGGCTTGAGCGTTGCTCTGGTGCGCAAACTTCTCTACCGGCATTGACTCACCGGTCATGGCGGCCTGGCTGACAAACAGGTCTTTTGCGCTCAGCACTCTGCAATCGGCAGGAATCATATCCCCCGCCGACAGCACGATAAGATCGCCCGGCACCAGTTGCTTGATTGGCAGTTCAATGCGCTGCGCACCTTTGATGCTCAGCGAAGCCCCATAAAATTTGCCAAAAATGGGTGCTGCATCGGCACTGAAGTCTCGTCGCATCGCCGTCGCAGTGTTGCTCACCATCGCCTTGAGCGCATCGGCGGCCTTGTTTGACTTGGCCTCTTGCCAGAATCGCAACACGGTGGACAACACCACCATCGTGCCGATAACGACCGCTGCCTGAACATCATCGGTGGCCAGTGATACGGCGGCCAGCAACGTCAGCAACAAGTTGAACGGGTTTTTATAGCAGTGCCACAGATGGACCCAACGGCTGAGGGGCTGTTCGTGCTCCACCTCGTTAAACCCATGCTGTTGGCGCAATGCATCCGCTTCGGCCTCACTCAAACCATCGGTATGAGTGCCCAGTGTGTCGATCAACACCGCACTGTCGCTGTTGGCGGCGGCCACCAGCGTGTGGGCCAAGGAAGGCGGTACTTCTCGGCTGACGGTGGTATCCGTCAGGCTGTCCAGCAAGGCGAGGCGTCGGAAGTGCCGGGCGATATGGCGGTTACGCAGAAAGCCTGCGAAAAATTCTTTCAGGGTGAGTTTCATGATGCTTCTCCTGCGCCGCCCGCGCTCACCCTTGCGGGAGCTACGCAGGCGGCCTTAATCTTGTGCCGTCATTCATGGTGATCAGTCTCGTGTGCGAGCCGGCAGGCCGCGGTCAATGGGGCAATCGCACGCAACCCGGCAAGGCAGGCCGATGTAGGCGGCGGCGAATCAGCTTAAAAGTGTGGACCATAGTCATTCCCCTGACGATTTGCGTCAGCGATGTTCCACGGCAGGTACAGTCGAGCACTGGCCCAAATGCCATTGAGGCAAGGCACAGGTCTGCGCTCTGTTGCGATCACGCCCTTTAAAAGGTGCAATCACACAGTCTGAGTATTGATGAGAGGACTTCGTAGGTCGGGCCATCAGTGACCCGATCAGGATGCCGCTTCTCGCTGTTCAGCAAGAAAACGACAGGGGAATCTGCGCGTTAGCTTGCCGAGATGATGCCGGTTGTCAGAACCGGCCCACTACTGTCACTCGAACTGGTACCCACTGAGGGACTCCGCTATTGATGAAAACGTCAGCAGCTTACGCCCGGGATTACAGGGAGTAAACCGTAGAATGACGCAGGCTTGAGGATTCAGAAATGGCTTCAGGAAAGGTTCAGTTTCACCCCATGAATACCAAGAAACGCGGCATTCATGGGGGCGCGGGCTGGTTCAGCCAACATTGGCCAGGGCACGATCAGCCATTTCCAGAAGCTTGCTGCGACTTTTCTCACAGGCATACAACGATGCAGAAATTTCCTCGGCACGAATCGGCAACACGGACAGCAGTGTGTCACTCAGGCCATGGCTTGCCTGACTGAAACCTTGCATGTAAATACCGGCCTTGCAGCGCGGATCGGTCACAACGCGGTAATCGCGATCCACCTCAAAGTCACCCAGGTATTCAGCCAGCGGGGCCAACAGATGACGGTGCATTTGCCGTTCGTAGCCCGTAGCCAGAATCACCGCGTCATAGTGCTGCTCGGCCAGCTCGCCATTAGCGGTATTGCGCAACATCAACTTGATGCCCTGCCCGTCTGCCACTGCATTGTCAATGCGGGTCAGGCTACGGAACGTATGGCGGGCTATTCCCGACACTTTCTGACGGTAGAGAATGCCGTAAATACGCTCAATCAGATCAATGTCGACCACCGAATAGTTGGTGCTCTGATACTCATTGATCAGACGTTCACGTTCTAGCGTGTCCTGTGCGAAGACCAGGTCGGTGAACTCCGGTGAGAACACTTCATTCACAAACGGGCTGTCATCAGCGGGTTTAAGCGCCGAGCCACGCAGGATCAAATCCACCTGAGCGGATGGAAAGCTGTCATTCAAATCAATGAACGCTTCCGCAGCACTCTGCCCGCCGCCAATGATAGCGATACGCATGGGCTTACCGCTCACACACGGTTGCTGGGCCATGCGCTCCAGGTATTGCGAGTGATGGAACACTCGGCTGTCATCTTTGAACGCTTTGAACGGCGCAGGAATACGCGGCGTGCCACCGGCACTGACGACCACGGAGCGTGTAGTACGAACGTGCTGCACCCCTTGGGTGTCGCGGGAAATCACCCGCAGAGCTTCAACCTGTTGCTGATGCAGCACCGGTTCAATGGCCAGCACTTCTTCGCCGTAACGGCTCTGCGCTTCAAAGTGCGAGGCCACCCAGCGCAGGTAGTCGTTGAACTCCATACGGCACGGATAAAACGTCCCCAAGTTGATGAAATCAACCAGACGCCCGTGGGCTTTCAGGTAATTGACGAATGAATACGGACTGGTCGGATTGCGCAGCGTGACCAGATCCTTGAGAAAGGAGATCTGTAATTCACTTTGCGTGACCAATGTATTGCCGTGCCAGCGGTAGTCAGCCTGCTTGTCCAAAAACAGCACATCCAACGGCCCTTCGATTTGTCCGCGCTCTTCCAGGGCGATGGCCAAAGCCAGATTGGAAGGCCCAAAACCAATGCCGATCAGATCATGGACGACGCCCGACGCGATTGCCTGTGTCATTTTCAGTGTCCTCTGGATTGCCCCTCAACAGAGGGAAGAAAAAGCCCATGACACGACCGCGCTATAGCAGAGCAGCCGATCACCTGTTGAGTAGGAACGAGGCTACAGAAATGAAATTTAGGCGTTGTCCCACAGCCGAATACGATTTCGGCAATGCTTCATGGCATTAACGATGTGCTTCTCAACCACACTGCGCGAAACCCCAAGGCGCTCAGCAATTTCGGGATGGGATAAGCCTTCCAGCTTGCGCAGCAAAAAACTTTCGCGACACACCACAGGCAGCTCAGCCAGTGCCCGCTGAACCATTTCAAGGCGTTGACCATGATCCATCGAAGCGTGCGGCGAAGGGCTGAAAAAACGCTCATCCGAATCCAGCACCTCCAGAGGCTCCACTTGGCGCAACGTATTGCGCCGGTGCCCGTCGATCACCAGGTTCAAGGCCGTGCGGTACAGAAAAGCACGAGGCTGCTCAATCGGGTCATCGGCGCAGCGCTCAAGCACTCGCACATACGCGTCATGCACCACATCTTCGGCTGCATGAGCATTGCCCATCCTGGCGCTTAACACGCTGACCAGTTCGCGATAGTAGTTTTCCAACATGACTCCTGGCCGCAATAACTGCGGCAACTTTCCATGAGCGCTGAAACATGGCCAATTGGCATAGCGGCATGATGATGGCACTTTTGACGATGTAATTTATAGTAATTCTCATATAGATTTAACTTTCTAGCGTAATTCATCAGAAAAAGCTTACGAATTCTTAAGTAACAACACGACCTGATTGTCAGTAAATTCCGCGCGCATACCTTCGTTTACTCAGCAGCTCCCCGTGTCTGTCGCTGCGTCGACAACGTTGTCTCTTGGGCTATAAGTGCCCAACTGCTAAACGACGGGCCGATCCCTTTTGGCCGGAACCCTGCATGAAACGCCCCCGACAGACCCGCCGCGCGCTGCTGATTTGCCTGTTTTTACTGTTGGTTGCCAGCCTGGTGGCATGGCTGTTCCTTACACCCGGCCGCGAAGCGTACGACACGGTTCCCGTGACCCGTGGCGACATTGAAAACAGCGTAACGGCCCTTGGCACCTTGCAACCTCGGCAATACGTTGACGTGGGCGCACAGGCGTCGGGACAAATCCATAAAATTCATGTCGAGGTCGGCAGCGAGGTCAAGGAAGGCCAGTTGCTGGTAGAGATCGACCCTTCAACGCAAACGGCCAAACTCGATGCGAGCCGCAATGCCATCGATAACCTCAAGGCACAGTTGCAGGAACAACGCGCCCTCCACGATTTGGCCCAACAGAAATATCAGCGCCAGCAAAATCTTGTTAAAGGCGGTGCCACGCGTGATGAAGATGTGCAAATAGCCTTGGCCGAAGTCCGCACCACACAGGCCAGAACCGACATGTTTCAGGCGCAGATCCGTCAAGCACAGGCCAGTTTGCGCAGCGATGAAGCCGAGCTGGGCTACACCCGCATTTTTGCCCCGATGTCAGGCACCGTTGTGGCCATTGATGCCCGCGAAGGTCAGACCCTCAACGCTCAACAACAAACGCCACTCATTTTGCGTATTGCCAAACTCTCACCCATGACCGTCTGGGCTGAAGTGTCTGAAGCCGATATCGGCCACGTCAAACCCGGCATGCCGGCTTACTTCACCACCTTGAGTGGCGGCAACCGCCGCTGGAACAGCACCGTACGGCAAATCCTGCCCGTGCCACCCAAGCCGCTCAACGAGGCCAGTCAGGGCGGTGGCAGCCCGGCCAGCTCAGGCAAAAGCGGCAGCGCCCGCGTGGTGCTGTATACCGTACTGCTGGACGTGGACAACACCGATCAGGCACTGATGGCCGAAATGACCACCCAAGTCTTCTTCGTCGCCGATCAGGCCAAAGACGTGCTGTTGGCCCCCATCGTGGCGCTGCAAGGCGCTGCCACAGGGGATCGCCAGACCACACATATCGTCGGCAAAAACGGCAAGATCGAACCACGGGAAATCCGCACGGGCATCAGTGATCGCCTGCGCGTGCAAATACTCGAAGGCTTGAATGAAGGTGATCACTTGTTGATCGCCCCGGCCACCGGCAACGGAGGCTGAATGCGTACTCCCTTGATCGACCTGCAGGACATTCGCAAGATCTATGGCGGCCACGACACGCCTGAAGTTCATGTACTCAAAGGCGTCAGCCTGTCGATCCATGCCGGCGAGTTTGTGGCCATTGTCGGCGCCTCGGGGTCGGGCAAATCGACGTTGATGAATATTCTTGGCTGCCTGGACCGGCCTACTTCGGGCCGCTATTTGTTCGCAGGCGAAGATGTCGCGCACCTCGACTCCGACGCGTTGGCCTGGTTACGCCGTGAGGCGTTCGGCTTTGTGTTTCAGGGTTATCACCTGATCCCCTCGGCCTCTGCTCAGGAAAACGTCGAAATGCCCGCCATTTATGCCGGGATGCCCGCCGCCGAGCGTCATGCCCGCGCCGCCGCCCTGCTTGACCGGCTCGGTCTGGCCGAACGCACAGCCAACCGTCCGCATCAGCTGTCCGGAGGCCAGCAACAACGGGTGTCTATCGCCCGGGCCTTGATGAACGGTGGGCATATCATTCTCGCCGACGAGCCCACCGGTGCCCTCGACAGCCACAGCGGCGCCGAGGTCATGACCCTGTTGGATGAGCTGGCCAGCCAGGGCCACGTGGTGATTCTGATTACCCATGACCGTGAAGTCGCAGCGCGGGCCAAACGTATCATCGAAGTACGCGACGGCGAGGTCATCAGTGACAGCGCCAATGGCGACCCAGCCCCCACTGACAACCCACAGGCGTTGCAAGCCATCGACCTGCGCACGCGTCTCGAAGAGGGCAGCGAAGCCCGCGGCGCGTGGAAAGGCGAATTGGTGGACGCCGTGCATGCCGCCTGGCGAGTCATGTGGATCAACCGCTTTCGCACCGCTTTGACGTTGCTCGGTATCGTCATCGGCGTCGCCTCGGTAGTAGTGATGCTGGCCGTGGGCGAAGGCAGCAAGCGCCAGGTCATGGCCGAAATGGGTGCCTTTGGTTCAAATATCATTTACCTCAGCGGCATGTCGCCCCGACCTCGGGCGCCGCTGGGCATCGTCACCCTGAACGATGTGGCCGCCTTGTCCACCCTGCCTCAAGTGAAGATGATCATGCCCATCAACGGCGCAGAAATTGGCGTGCGCTACGGCAATGTCGATCACACGATGTACACCGGCGGCAATGGCATCGATTTTTCGGCCATCTTCAACTGGCCGGTGGTGCAAGGCAGCTTTTTTACTCAGGCCGACGAGAATGCTGCCGCGGCTGTAGCGGTCATTGGTAAAAAGGTGCGGGACAAAGTCCTCAAGGATGTGTCTGACCCAATAGGCCAATACATCCTGCTGGAGAACGTACCGTTTCGCGTCGTCGGGGTTCTGGCCGAGAAAGGCGCCAGCTCCGGCGACTCGGACAGCGACACCCGCATCGTGGTGCCCTACTCCGCCGCCAGCGTGCGCCTGTTCGGCACCCACAACCCGGAATACGTGGTGATTGCCGCAGCAGATGCCAGCAAGGTCAATCAGACCGAAAAAGCCATTGAGCAGTTGATGCTTAAGCTGCACCACGGCAATCGCGATTTTGAAATCACCAACAACGCCGCGATGATTCAAGCCGAAGCTAAAACCCGCAACACCCTGTCAATGATGCTGGGCTCAATTGCTGCGATCTCGTTATTGGTGGGCGGCATCGGCGTGATGAATATCATGCTCATGACCGTACGCGAGCGTACCCGAGAAATTGGTATTCGCATGGCCACTGGCGCCCGCCAGCGCGACATCCTGCGCCAGTTTCTGACCGAAGCCCTGATGCTCTCTGTGGTGGGCGGCGCAGCCGGCATCGCCCTGGCCTTTGTGGTTGGCGCAGTGCTCTATCTGTGTGATGTAGCCGTCGCCTTTTCCTTGGTTGCCGTGCTGGGCGCTTTTGCCTGTGCTCTGGTGACCGGCGTCATTTTCGGCTTTATGCCGGCCCGCAAAGCTGCCCGGCTTGATCCGGTCACGGCCCTAACCAGTGAATAAACGATTGATGAAGCCGTCTTTGAGTCTGTTGTCTCTGTGCATGCTGCTGGGCGCTTGCAGCACCGGGGTCCCCAATGACAACAACCCGGTGATCGTACCGCCCGCCTGGCAATCGGCTCACGGGATCAGCCGCCCGCTAAGCAACCAACAATGGTGGCAGCAATTTGGCAGCCCTGAGCTGGATCAACTGATCGCCCAAGCCCAAACCGGCAGTTACGACCTGGCAGCAGCGGTGGCACGCGTGCAACAAGCACACGCCAGCGCCGTGATTGCCGGGGCGCCATTGATGCCCGAAATCAAGTGGGACGCTAGCGGCAACCGCCAGAAGCTGCTGCGTGGCAAAGGCTATAGCCAACTGGATGCGACGGATGATGACAAGGCGGTGGATTACGTTGAGGCCAACTTGACCGCCAGCTATGAAGTGGATTTTTGGGGAGGCAAAGCCGCCGCACGGGACAGCGCCGAACAAGCGCTCAAAGCCAGTGAGTATGATCGCGACACGGTTGAATTGACCTTACTCAGTAGCGTCGCCAACAGCTATGTGCAAACCCTCGCACTTAACGAACAGCTGCGTATTGCCCGACTCAACCTGAACAATGCACAGCGCGTGTTAAATGTCGTGCAAACCCGTCATGACGCAGGTTCTGCCACAGCGCTGGAACTGGCCCAACAGAAAAGTCTGGTGGCGGCACAGCAACGCCAATTGCCGCTTATGGCACAACAGGCACAAGACGCCCGTATTACCCTCGCTGTGCTATTGGGTAAGCCGGTAAGCACCCTCGCTGCGAGTGACACGCCCTTCTCCCGGTTGAGCTGGCCAGATATTGGCAGCGGCGTGCCCAGCGAACTGCTCACCCGGCGTCCTGACATCGCCAGCGCCGAAGCCAAACTGGCGGCGGCCCGTGCGGACGTGAGCGTCGCCCGGGCGGCCATGTTGCCCAGTCTGACGTTAAGCGCCAGCCTGGGCTCGGGAGCCGACCGGCTCAGCGATGTGTTGCGCAGCCCGTTTTACAACCTGACAGCGGGACTGGCCGGGCCGATCTTCAACAACGGCCGCCTCAGTGCCGAGCGTGACAAAGCTACGGCACGGCAACAGGAACTGCTACAAACCTACCGTGCCAGCATCATCAGTGCCTTTGGCGACGTCGAAAAAGCCCTGAACAGCGCCTCAGGGCTGGATCAACAACGGCAATGGCAAGACCAAGAACTCGAGCAAGCACAGCGAGCGTTCGACATTGCCGAGAGCCGCTACAAGGCCGGGGCCGAGATGTTGCTGACCGTATTGGAAACCCAAAGGGTGTTGTATGCGGCGCAAGACCAGCATGTACAACTGCGCATGGCGCGCTTGCAGGCCAGCATCGCGCTGTACAAAGCGCTGGGCGGTGGTTGGAATATTCAATCCCTGTAGTCGCTGTCGAGGTACGAAGGCTGCGATTAAACCCGGCAATAAAGTTTTATCTGTTGTATCGGATTGAATGGTTTTACGACGGCTGCGCCCTCGATCGCAGCCTTCGTACCTCGTCAGCGACTACAGGACCAGATGCCGCGCATACCACGGGCGGCGCGGGATACGCTGAAACAGGTTGCCCAACTTCTTCTCGTCGCCAAAGGTGATACGCAGCGCGAGTTTCATCGTTTCGGGATCCATCTCAACGGTTTTCCCCGACGCAAGTCCCGGCGTTGTGCTACACCCGTGGGTGACGGGGCCGAGCCACGGATCATCCACTTCCACCCAACGGCCCGCCGCAAACCAGGGGACACCATTGAGCTCTTCGCGCTTGAGCTGGCCGGGATGAAAACGCTCATGGGCACGAAACCAATCTTCCAAACGATCATCGATCCAGCCATGAAAGCTCCAGAACACCGGATTGACATGAGAGGAGAACGGATCGCCCAAAAAATCATTGTCCGCCGCGTACCAACGCGCCGCGAAATCTGCTGGATCACGCGCCATCGGCACGGGTGCGCCGTTGGAAGGGTCACGCGGCACCGAGGCCCAGCGCATATGCAACCAGTCATGCAGGCCCAGCTCTACCTCGGAGCCGAACTGGCCCAACGTCAGCGTCGACAGGTAACGCGGGTCGCGATAGCGCGATTCCCACACCTCGAAGTTGGAATGAAAGGTTTCGGGCTGTTTGATATCACTCAGCCACTGGGTGTACACCTCATCGCCTTCTGCCAGCCATGTCGGCGGCAAAGCACTGCCGTCGTGATTGTCAAAGTAGCGGGCAAACCCTGCGCGGTCGCGCTCAAGTTCAGGCTGAGGCGAAGGGAACGCCGTCCATGAGGGCAGATCCTGCATCGAACGGGCGGCTCGCAACATATGACGGTGCATATAGAAAAAATCGACCCCGGAACCATTGCGGTCCTTGCGTGGGCCCCGCGCATCTCGCTCCCTGTCTCTCTGGCCAGGTTGCCAGCCGAGTCCACGCAAGGCGTTGCGCTTGTCATCAGAGAGTTCATGCCAGGTGTCGCGTGAAGCGTGCCACAACTGATGGAACAAACGATGCTCCGGCGCCACCAGCCATGCCAGTAACACTGGATTTAAACCGACACGCTCCCGCGCTTCCGGAAACGTGCGTTTGATTGCGACAAATCGGTTGTCCTGCTCAGGCAGTGCAAGGGGCCGGTCAAGTCGCTGCACTGTACCGCTGAGGGTGCCACTGCCAGCATTGCCGTACATGCCCCAGACTTCGTCCAGACTAAAACTGAACTCGTAATCCGCCTGACCGCTGGACGAATCACTGCGGGTGATTCGCCAATGCATGCTTTTAGGGTCTGGCTCGACCAGATCACCCAGAATGCGGTAACGCGGCGTTTGCGGGCTGTTCAATACCGCGGCACTGTCCAGATAACCGCGCACACCCCGGCCACGCGGGGCAATGTCGAGCCACACCTCAAGATCCTCCTGTGGCAACCCCTCCAACCCGCCATCCGTACCCGAGAATCGAATGCTCCACAGCCCGCGCAATTGATCGGCCAGTTGTTGCCCCGCCGTGTCTGCCAGCTCGACCGTTGCCTCACCCGGCGTGATCGGCTCGGCCACCCGCGTCAACTCGCGATGCCCATAGAACGCTGCTGGCGCTGCTGCGCCGGTGATCGCTAAACCAGCGATGAACCATCGTCGAGAAATCGTCATTGCCCTACCTGTCCCAGCCTGAATGCAGGCGTTATCCAAGCTAGAACGTATGTTGCGGGCGCAAATTTAGCCTGACGGCCTCAGTTGAATTCATGACATGCAGTCAAGACTGCTTTGCGTGAGCTACGGTGTTTCGTACGGCTCAAGGCGAGGATACTCGACCTCATTCTTACAGCACTTCAGGAGTTATCCATGACAGTTCCAGCATTCGGTCTCGGTACATTTCGCTTACAGGGCCAAGTCGTCATCGATTCGGTAAAAAATGCGCTGGACGTGGGCTACCGGGTCATCGACACCGCGCAGATCTATCAGAATGAAGCAGAGGTCGGGCAGGCGATTGCCGAAAGTGGCGTCGACCGTGAAGCGCTGTATATCACCAGCAAGATCTGGGTCGACCATTTTGCCGAAGGCCAATTGATTCCAAGCCTCAAGGACAGCTTGGCCAAGTTGCGCACTGACCATCTTGACCTGACACTGATTCACTGGCCATCGCCCGACAACGCGGTGCCGGTTGCGGTGTTCATGAAGCAACTGCTGGAAGCAAAAAAGCAGGGCCTGACCCGTGCCATTGGCGTGTCGAATTTCACCATCGCACTGATGAAAGAAGCGATTGCTGCGGTCGGTGCCGAGAACATCGCCACCAACCAGATTGAGCTGCACCCCTACCTGCAAAACCGCAAAGTGGTGGAGTTCGCCAAGAGCCAAGGTATTCATATCACTTCGTACATGACGTTAGCCTACGGCGAAGTGTTGAAAGATCCGGTGATCAATCAGATTGCTGATCGGCATAACGCCACAGCGGCACAAGTGACATTGGCGTGGGCCATGCAGTTGGGTTATTCGGTGATTCCGTCGTCCACCAAGCGCGCCAACCTTGAAAGCAACCTTAAGGCGTGCGAACTGACGTTGAGCGAAGACGACATGGCGCAGATCGCAGCCCTGGATCGTGGCCATCGCCTGACCAGCCCCAAAGGCCTTGCACCTCAGTGGGATTGATGGTTGCGGGTGCGCAAAATTCCCGTAGCAGCTGACGAGCTCCGCGAGGCTGCGATCGGCGGCAGAGCCGTCGTTAAACCATTCAATGAGCCTGTCAGCCCCCGAATCGCTGCAGCTGCATTTCTTGCAGGCGGCTCAGGGTGCGGCGAAAGGGAAATTCCAGATAGCCTTGGGTGTAGAGCTGTTCCAACGGAACATGCGCTTCAATCAAGACGGGCACCTTGCGGTCGTAACACTCATCGATCAGGGCAATAAACCGCCGCACGCTGTCGTCGAAACGCGACAGCTGTGGCAATTCACGATCCCCTGCGTCGACTTTCACAGGACCATCTTCAGTCCCCCGCGCAATCTTGCCTTCACGTTGCTCAGCGCTCATACAGGGCACGTCACTGAGTAATATCGACTGATAGCGCCCACAGAGGTCCATAAACTCGATGGCGCCCAACGGCTGCTCGCATAGCTCATGAAACGTGCACCACAGCACTGTTTCACTGGCCTGCGCCACGCTCAATGAACGGTGCGCGACCGCAATCGGCTCATGAGAAGCTAGCTGCCCTTGAGTCATCTGCGCGAATACACCCCCGAACACACTGGACTGTCCCGGCGGCGTCACCCAAAAACGCTGCTGCGCAATGCCCGGGTGCAGACGGTGATCTTCAACCCCATCCACCGACACCACCTGCATATGTTTCACAATGGCGGTGATCGCAGGCGCAAAACGCTCCTTGTTATGGCCTTGGCTGTATAACTGCTCAGGAGGTTGGTTCGAGGTACACACCAGCACCACCCCTTCGTCAAACATCACCTTGAACAATCGGCCGAGAATGATCGCGTCTCCAATGTCATTGACGAACAGCTCGTCAAAACACACCACCCTCACCTCTTTGCCCAGCTCCTTGGCCACCGTTTTAAGCGGGTCAGACGTGCCGGTCAGTTGAAAAAGTCGCTGGTGAACCCATTGCATAAAATGATGAAAATGCTGACGCCTAGCGGGCACCCGCAGGGTCTTGTAGAACTGGTCCATCAACCAGGTTTTGCCACGCCCTACCGGCCCCCACAAATACACGCCATCGACCGCCTTGTGGCCTTGATGCAGCTGCTCATGACAACGCTGCAACGCCTGCACCGCTCGCCCCTGAGCCGGATCCTGGACAAAGCCGCGCTGTTCGATAGCCTCTTTCCAGGCATGGAGGGGTGACTCGACATTCATGCTGTTGACTGACTCCTGAAAGGTTTTGGCAGTATGCCAGCAAGGCAATCGGCCAGCACCCTTGAAAAATTCGCTGCCGCCACCACATTGTTACCCGGACAGTAACAGAGCATTTTGCCATCAGGTCTTTTTCGATCTAGGCATAGGCGTATACTTGGCAGCATGTAACAAAGGTTTACCGAACACTTGACTCGGAACTTCATACGGTCAGTTGAACTTCCAAACCGGCACCGCAACTTATTCCCGCCGTTGGCAAATGAAGTCAGTCAGTGTTAACGCTTGATTACTTTAGAGGCCACTACCATGAAAACTTTAATTGCTTTATTACTGGCTGGCAGTGCATCAATTGCCCTTGCCGGCGAAACCACTACGGCCACTCCACAACCGGCTGTAGAACAATACGCTTATGGGTCGACGCTGGACATTGCCAAAGTTATCAGCCTGTCCAACATCCCCAAAGTGTGCAAAGTCGTACCGGCGCAAATGACCTATGAAGACCATCAGGGTCAGCGCCACACCGTTGAGTATCAAGTAATGGGCGACGGCTGCAGCACTCACTAACGCCATGCTTTGAGCATCGGGTTGCCCGCAAGGATGCGACCCCAGGCCCTCTCTTCGGAGGGGGCTTTTTTAGTGGGCGCTGAAACCGCTTAATTGTTACCGATACGGAAAGACTTTTTGTCAGTCTTTTGACTTCAATCAATATATTAAAACCGTATGATAGCGACATCCCTTACCGAAACATTGAAACAGGGCACGGTACTTCGTGCGGCATAACCCCCAGAGTAATGCCGCAACTTCGACCGCCCACCGGGCAACTGAAGTCAGTGATACGTGATTGTTTTAAGGTGTGAACAATGAACCGTTTGATCGCTTTTGCTTTATTAGGCTTTTCTACCTTGGCAGTGGCTGAAGAAGCTCAAGTTGCACAGGCACAACCTGTTGTCGAACATTACACTTACGCCACTGACCTCGACATCGCTAAAGTAATTAGCGTGTCGCCCAACCAGGATGTGTGTGAAGTCGTTCCGGCACAAATGACCTACGAAGATCATCAAGGTCAGCGTCATATTCTGGAGTACCGCATCATGGGTAACGGCTGCTCGAACGGCTAATGGCCGCGCAGCCTTGCAGGCAAAATTCCAAGCCTCCGTTTTTACGGGGGCTTTTTTATGGCGGTTGGAAAGGGTTACGCTCAAGCCACATTCACGGCAAGGAGCCAGCGTCCATGCAACTTCCTCCGACACTCGAAACGTCACGGCTCGTGCTGGAGCCGCTCTGCCTTAGCGACGCGAATGCTATTCAGCAGCGCTTCCCCCATTGGGAGGTCGTGCGCTATCTAAATGTATTCGTACCTTGGCCGTACCCGGACAACGGCGCACTGACTTACCTGCAAGATCACGCATTACCGGCCATGGCACTCGGCAAGGAGTGGCACTGGACCATTCGTTTGCGCACAGACCCGGATAACCTGATTGGCTGCATCAGCCTGATGGACAAAGACAACGACAATCGGGGTTTCTGGCTATCGCCGCCATGGCAAGGCCAAGGCTTCATGGGGGAAGCCTGTGAGGTGGTCGATGGGTACTGGTTTCAGACACTGAAGCGCGAATGCATGCGGGTGCCCAAGGCTGCAACAAATGAGGCTTCACGCAGGGTATCGCAGCGGGGCGGGATGACGATGATCAGCTGTTCAGAGGGGGAGTTTGTCAGCGGCACATTCACCAGCGAGATTTGGGAGATCACCCGTGAGCAATGGCTGGCGCAGCAAAACCACTAAAAGAAAGCCCGACCCTGCGCCGGCAAGGTCGGGCTTGAAGCGCTCAACGAGCGCTTCAGGTGCCGCGTATTAGTCTTTCTTCTCGGAAAGCACTTTGCCAGTGTGGTCGATTGTGGTTTCTACCTGAACTTCCACACCGTCGATTTTCTTCACACCTTCAGCTTTCCAGATACCGGTCGCCGGGTTTTCCAGCTCGATGCTCTTGATGGTTGTATAGCCAGCCTTGTTTTTGAAGACTTCGATCGCCTCCTTGGAAAACGCCCAGTTCGGGTCTTGTGGGGCTTGAGCCATCGCAGCCCCGGAAGCCAGCACAACAGCAGCGGTGATCACAGCAGCAAAAGTTTTCTTCAACATGTTCTTAACTCCATTAATTGATGTTGCGTCTGGTACTTGAATGCCGAGATAACCCTAGCAGAGAAAAATCACCTCAGAAGGCTAAATGACATGCTTTTGACATGGCTCATGTTCTCGTATCCCCAAGCGCAAGGTTAGAATGCACCGCACCAAGGAGAACCAATGAGCGAAACACGCCTCACCGAAGCCCAATACGATGCCATCACTGAAGCTGCGGCTCAGTGGTGCATGCGCGTGCACGAGCCTGATTGCACCGACCGGGAACGTGAAGCGTTTGCTGTGTGGTTGAACGCCGACCCGCTGCATGCGTTTGAATATGAGGCCATGCTGGACATCTGGGATGTCAGCGAACACTTGCCGCCTTCCGTGCCTGCTGGGGCACCTGTCATTCAACTGCATCAGGCGGCTCGCCGCAGCGGCTGGCAAAAATGGGCGGTGGCGGCAGCCATCACTCTGCTCGCCGTCCCTGTGGGCGCTTACAGCGGCTGGCAATTGGGTTGGGTGCCCAGCTCGTATGAGCGCCTGCAAGCCGACAATCAGCTGAAAACTGTAACCCTTCCAGATGGCAGCGAAGTCGAGCTCAACCTTGGCACGCAATTATCATTTGCCAACTACAAAGACCAGCGTCGAGTGACCCTGAACAAGGGTGAAGCCTTTTTCAAGGTGAGTCACGATGTCACTCACCCCTTTGTCGTCAGGGCGGGGGAAGGTCAGGTACGCGTCACCGGTACCCAGTTCAATGTCTGGACGTACGAAGATCAGGTCAAAGTGACACTGCTGGAAGGCTCAGTACTGGTCACCAGTAACAAACGCCTGAGTGGCGAAGGCTTGCGCCTCGAACCGGGGATGCAGGCACGCTATAAAGCGGGGGACTATGCCCCGCAAATCAACCAGACCTACGCCAACGCCCAGGACCTTGCCTGGCGCAACGGCAAGCTGGTGCTGGACAATCTGTCCCTGAGCGACGCACTGCCCTTGATCAATCGTTACCTGGATACACCGCTGGTGCTAGCCGACAGTGCAACCGGCAAGCTGCGCATTGGCGGCGTGTTTAACACTCAGGACATTGATCGCCTGGTGACTTCATTGCCCAAAGTCTTGCCGGTCTACCTGAGCGTTAGCCAGAACGGCAACCCGGTGATCAACGGCCGCCCGCAGGGTTAAGCCCCCCATTTCGTAGCTGTTGCCGAAGGCGACGTCCGATTGCGAAGCGATCGTAAAGGGTTTACGACGACTGCGTCGCCGGACGCAGCCTGCGGCAGCTGCTACGGATGTTGGGACGTTATCTGCACCCGCTGGTAGTTCGGGTCCGCCTTGATTTGCGCCTCGGTGAACGGCAGTGTTTGCCACTGCTTGTTCGAAAAGGCCCGGGTTTGATCCTGTGAATGCGAGGACGCCGGATCACTGGAAATCGAAAACGCCAACACGCCCTGCGCCTGCGGCCCGTGCTCATCGAACGTGACTGTTTGCAAATAGCTGGTGCCGCTGACTACTTCGCGTTTCGCGCCCTCACCCGCAACGCTTTGCATCGCGTTGTACACGCCCAGCGTCGCCGGACCACCATGTATTGGAGTGTGCTGTGTCCCACTGCTGACTTGCTGAATATCACCCCACGTGACATCCGCGCTCAAGCCTGCTTCGGTCACCGCTGCTGCCGAAGCCAGCAATGCTGTACGCACAGCTTCAAGCACGGCGGGTTGCTCCAGATCCAAACCACGCGGCGTGTGCTGCGGGTCGGCCGGATCAAACGGCACACGCCACACATTCTCGACCTCAAGCAATGGCAGCATGATGTTCTGGAAATGCACCAGACCGATGCCACTGTTCAGGTTGGCCTGCTGGTCCCAGGCCTTAAGGCTCGTGCACACTTGAGTCAGCGTGGCCTTATCGGCCGCAGAGGCGCCCTCGCAGACCTTGAACAGGTCAGGCATAACTTGCCCGGCCAGATACACCTGGTTATCCATCACCATGCCTTGTAAGTCCTCAACACTGAGCCGCCCCGGCTGTCCGAGCCGTTGCAGGGCGAAGCGGGCACGCAGTCCCAAGGGCTGGCTGTCCTGACTGATCAACGGCGAAAACCCGGTCTGCGGTGCGGCGGGATTGGCCATCCAGGCCGAGTCATTGGCATGCTGCACGTAATCATTGCGGCGCATGTGCGGCAGCTTGCTGGCCGGGTAGATGCCCGCTTGTGCCGCGCTCGGGTCGATCGTCCACGCGCACGCGCTGCGACTGCCATCCAGCAAAATCATCTCAAGCCCTGCACGCGGATCGCTACACGCCGCCAGCTTGGCCGCGTCCACATACGGCACCACCGACGCATTCATGTACAGCGCTTGCCCCTTATCATCCACAGCCAGCGTATTGACCCACGGGATACCTTGAATCTGGCTCACCGAAGCTTGCAAAGCATCGAGGCTGTTCGCCTGATTCATCGAATACCACTGCTGCAGCACGCGGTCGTTTTGCACATTGGCATCACGCAGGCTGAAGGCTGTATGGTCGTTCCAGTCGAGTTTGCCCGGCCATTGCACAATCGGCCCGAATACAGAGCTGTAAATCACCCGCGACACAGGCTGAACGCTGCCGTCTGCTTGTTTCACGTTAACCGTGACCGTCTGCTTGGTCAGGGGTTTTGACTGGCCGTCCAGCAGGTAACGCGTCGAGTCCTTGGGGTCGAGTTGCAGGCGATACAGGGTGAAATGCTTCGACGTATCGACCGTGTGGGTCCAGGCCATGTGCTGGTTGAACCCGATGTTGATCACCGGCAACCCCGGCAGCGCCGCCCCCATCACATTCAGCTTGCCGGGTATGGTGAGCTGCATTTCATAGAAACGCATACCGCCCACCCACGGAAAATGCGGGTTGGCCAGTAGCATTGCGCGACCTGTTTGCGAGCGTTCGCTGCCAATGGCCACCGCGTTACTGCCCCGGTCCAGTGCAAAGCGCTGCATGCGTTCGGCGGCGATTTTGAATTGCCCAGCCCGGGTCTCGACCTGTGCGGTGGTTTGGGGTGGCGCAGCAGCAACCAAGGCTTCGGCAAACTGCCCGACGCCACCTTCGACCAGCAGACGACGGGTCAGCTTGACCAGATCCTCTGGCGTGATAGACCGCACGGAAGCGTTATCGCACTCTGCGGGCGGGTGTTTACGCTCACTGAGCTGGCGGTTATACCCGGCCACATAACCTTCGATCAGATCACGCACTTCAGGGGTTTGCGCCTGCCAAAAAGCTGCGACCGCCTCGGGCGTGTTCAGCCAATTGAAAAACACATCGCTGGCCAGATTGTCTCGCTGCTCAAGGGTTAACGCCTGAGGGCCAAAGTATTTTGAACGTTCACCATTGACCGTGACCACTTCATTGGCCAGCAGGCACAGGTTGTCCTGCGCATAGGCATACCCTATGCCGTAACCCAGACCGCGTTCATCGGCGGCGCGAATATGCGGCACGCCAAAGGTGGTGCGCCGAATCTCTGCACTCACATCGCTGGCAGGCGTGTGAGCCAGGGCTGAAACACTCAGCGCCAGACACACGGCGCCAAGACACACTTTGCTTAATGGCCGGGAAATAATCACGCGCGCTCCTGTAGATCGAGAAATAAGCCAGGCAGCGTGATCGAATTGAAACCCACCCCCCGGCACCCTTAAGACGAAGCCGGTGAAAAAAATTTAATCGAGGCACAAACGCCCGCTCAGACAGGGCCGGTGACGGATATTGCGTTCTCCATAACAGAGTTTCTGCTGGTAAGCGTTGATGATTTTCATCGCTCATACGTCTAGTTAACTGAGAGCAGTTTTTATTTTCCTGATCAGGCTCTGAAAAGGAGTTTTTTGCATGCACAACTCGCAAATACCAACGGATGGTAGTCAACCGCATCGTGAAACCGTGTTTCAGCCGAACACCGGGTTGCTGAAAACGCTCACACCTTTGCAGGGCAACGAACGCATACGTCACCTGCTCAAATATTTCGGGCTACGTACCAGTCTGGTGCGGCTCAAGGTCATTGATGCACTGCTGACAGCCGCTGGCAACGATCGACGTTTGGGGGTCAGGGGGATGCACAGCCACTTGCAGGCGCTGGATATTCCGCTGTCTTTTCTGAGTGTGCGCGAAGTGTTGAAGCGCTTGTGCAGCGAGGGTGTGGTGGTGCTCAACAGCGATAAAAGCTACAGCCTGCATCCGCAGGCCGAGGCTGTGCTCATGGGTAAAATCGAGGCTTAAATCTTGGTTTTACGGCGCATCACGCCGTTGATCACGACAACCACAACGGCCACACCGATGGCGATGTACTGGAACATTTTCTCGGAGATCATGCCGTGGTTTTGCATATACGAAAGACCAAACATGATCCCCAGAACCACCAGTGAGATCAGAATCGAGTATTTCAAACGCTGCGAAGGGGTCATTACCTGTTCCTGAAAGTAAGGCTGAAAATAGGCTGAAAAATGTAGCAAACATTTCGTGATCGCGGGATGGCCCGCTTTGAATCCGTGGGCCATGTTACACCTCTAGCTGGGTTTCGCTCGACGAAAGCCGCTGGCGGGACGTGAACAGAGGTCCACCAACCAGTCCACAAACACCCGAACGCGCGGTGACAACTGTCGATGCGCGGGGTACAAGGCGGTCAACGCCAGACGCGGCGGAGTGTGCTCGCTCAAGACTTCTTGCAAACGCCCTTCACGCACCAGTTGAGCCGCATGATAATGCGGTGTTTGCACCAGCCCATAACCCGCCACGCAGGCCGCCAAGTAGCCTTCCGCGCTATTGACCGAGACCTGCTTGGGCAGATCGATCAAACGCACCTCATTGCCGATTTGAAATTCAAGCCCGTAGCGTTTTCCCGATACGCTGGAAAAGTACTCCACGACTTGATGACCGCTCAACTCGTCAGGGGATTGGGGTACGCCGTGAGCGCGCAGATAAGCCGGGCTGGCACAGGTCAGCTGATCCATCTGCACCAATGGCCGTGCCACCAGCGAGTCATCCACCGTTAACCCAGCGCGAATGACGCAATCAATCCCTTCGCGGATCAGGTCCACGGGGCGGTCGTTGAGGCCGATTTCGAGCTCGATCAACGGGTAGCGCCCGGTAAATTCGGGCAAAGCCGGGAACACCACCAGCCGCCCAATTGCCGCGGGCATTTCGACTCGTAAGGTGCCCTTGGGCTGGTGGCTGCGGAACAGTCCTTCGGCTTCTTCCAGATCGGCCAGCAGGAGGACACACCGTTGGTAGTAGGCTGTGCCATCCAGTGTAGGACTCACTTGGCGCGTGGTGCGGTGCAGTAATTGCACGCCTAAATGCGCTTCCAGTTGTTTAATTAGCACGGTGGCTGATGCACGGGGTATTTGCAGGCTGTCGGCGGCTTTGGCAAAGCCGCCCAACTCCACGATACGGGCGAACACCAACATCGCGTTGAATCGATCCATGAAGGCTCCACTGGTTGAATGAGACGAACGTAGCAGCGAGCTAAAAGCTTTTAGCTTTTAGCTTTTAGCTTTTAGAACGATGTCACTGCTGCCACCGAAACAGTGGTAGCGACACTGGGGCCCCTCACAGGAGGCTGAACGCAGGTGCTGTTATGGGGGTGGCGAGGCAGGACGCCGAGCCAGCCGCGATCGGGC
>NZ_WIWC01000046.1 GCF_009600315.1 Pseudomonas helleri
CCGGCCCTCACCCTAGCCCTCTCCCGGAGGGAGCGGGGACTGAATGGGGGCTATTGAAGAACACTGTTGACCTGAACCTGTTGCGCTGAATCCGTAGTCGACTCGATCGGTTCCCTCTCCCTCCGGGAGAGGGCTAGGGTGAGGGGGCTGATTTAAAACCATTTTCGGAACATCCCTATGACTGACATCCCGCATTTCCCGTTATCCGCGGTGGTCGGCGCCGACGATTTGAAGCTTGCGCTGTGCTTGACCGCCATTGACCCGAAAATCGGCGGTGTGCTGATTGAAGGTCCGCGTGGCATGGCCAAGTCCACACTGGCCCGAGGCCTCGCCGATTTGCTCGCCAGCGGCCAGTTCGTCACCTTGCCCTTGGGCGCAACCGAAGAGCGCTTGATTGGCACCCTTGATCTGGACGCCGCGCTTGGCCAAGGCAAAGCACAGTTCTCACCCGGCGTACTGGCCAAGGCAGACGGCGGCGTGCTGTATGTCGATGAAGTCAACCTGCTGGCAGACCATCTGGTTGACCTGTTGCTGGATGTCGCCGCCAGCGGCACAAATCTGGTCGAGCGCGATGGCATTTCACATCGCCACTCGGCGCGCTTTGTATTGATTGGCACCATGAACCCTGAAGAAGGCGAGCTGCGCCCACAGTTGCTTGATCGTTTTGGCCTTAACGTCGCCATGATCGGGCAGCCGCCACCGTCAGAACGGGCCGCTATTATTCGCCGTCGTTTGCAGTTTGATGCCGACCCGCACGCGTTTTGCGCGCAATGGGCGCCTGAGCAACTCGCATTGGCCGAACGCTGCCAGCTGGCACGTGAACGCTTGCAAGGCATCGAGCTGGATGATCAATCGTTGGCGCTGATTACCGAGCGTTGCTTCGCCGCAGGCGTCGACGGTATGCGTGCCGATCTGGTCTGGCTGCGGGCAGCCCGCGCTCATGCCGCATGGCGTGGCGCACAGGCGATCAGCGAAGACGATATCGAGGCGGTCGCCGAGTTCGCCTTGCGGCATCGACGCCGCGAACACAACGGACCTGCACCGACACCCGAACAGCCGCACTCACCACCACCGGCTACCGGCACCTCGCAAGCATCCGGGCAAGGCCAGTGGGGCGAGATGCCAGCGCAAGCGCAGCACATGGGCGTCAGACGTGAAGTGCCGAGCTGGCCAAAAAAGCCGTAGGCATTCGTCCCCCATCCCATTCGGAGGCGGATGCCAAACCCCTGGCAAGTCAACGTATTCAGGGCAAACTGGGCGCCAGTCGCAGTGCCGCCAGTGGTACGGTCGACTGGGTACTAACCTTGCTGCGCGGTCGCCCGCGTCAAGCGGACGATCTGGCCTTCAAAACTCGTAAAAGCGCTGCGCAGGAATTGTGGGTGGTGGTAGTCGATGCCTCCGCTTCAACCCGTCGTCATCAGGCATTGAGCGATGCCAAGGGCCTGCTGGCGCAGTTGTTCGAGGACGCTTATCGCCAACGGGTTCGCGTGGCCGTGTTGCAAGCCAGCGGCAACAGCCCGCAGTGGCTGGTCAGCGGCGCCAAAGCCTCGAAAATGCTGGATGACTGGCTGACAACACTGGGCGCTGGTGGCGGTACGCCGTTACTGCAAGCGCTGGAAGATGTCGCGGGGTGGCTCAAGCTGCGCCGCAAGCAGTTACCGCAAGAGCAACAGCGTTTTGTGCTGCTCACTGATGGTCGCTTGAAAGCGTGGTCGACACTGCCGGTGGTGGAGTGTCCGGGGCTGTTGATCGATATCGAGCGCGGGCCGATACGGCTGGGTAAATCGCGGCAGATGGCGACAGAACTGGCGATTGATTACGTACACATTGATGAAACGGCGTCCTTATAGAAGCGGCGCACGTCCGCTTCTATAAGGACTAAGGCAGATCACGCCGGCATGACCCAAGGTTGCAGGGTGTAGCCTTCATTGCTCAGCTCGTTACGGGCTTGAGTCAACAAGTCTTCGAGTTGGGCGGCATCGGCGCAGGCACTGCGCGGAATTTGTTTGCGTCCGATACGGTTGCTGATGCGGTCAATGACCGTCAGGCTCAATTCGCCGTGACCGTCCTGGGCTGCCCAGGCGACGCATTGGAAGGGTTCAAAGGCGTGGCCGGCAATCAAAAGTGCTTCGTTGAAACGGAGCGGGGCGTTCATAGGGTGTGCTCTCAAGTGTGCCCATCAAGTGATTAACCGTCGGCTGGGCGTACCGTTCGGTTGGTTACTTGTACTGATGACTCCAGACCGTACCCAGGTCACACACTTTCTGATTTTTTTTAATGCGTCGTACAGGAAGCTGACGTGCGTCAATTTTTCCAGGGCGACTAAAAATTCATAAGTCTGGCTTTAACACACCTTCCAATTCGCTATAACGCTTATAAGTAATCGATCCTAGAAAGCGTCAATATTTTGCTACTGTTACGATTATGATTAGCAAGATGCTGTTTTAAATAATCTTTTATTTTTTGGCGCCAAGGAAACGACATGCTCGCTACGCCCTCTTCGCGCCGACTGTTAGTCGTTGATCCTCTTAATGAATGTCACAAAATAATGCCAGAGTTGCAAGCCATGGGGTGGGAGATGGAATTTGCCACCCTGGCCACTGCCAGTGAGCATTCTTGTGACGTGGGTTTAATCAGGCTTGAACCGTTGCACCTGATACGTCCCGAAGCGGTAAAAGAGATGATCAGACTCAGTGGCATCGAATGGATTGCCGTGCTTAGCCCTGATGATCTGGCAGTCAGCAATGTGGGCAACTTCGTTTATGAATGGTTTTATGATTTCCACACCTTGCCTTTTGATGTGCAGAGGTTGGCGGTAACCCTTGGTAGAACCAGCGGCATGGTGCACCTGCGCAACTTGAGCGCGCCCCCGGTCAACATCCCCGATCATCAGTTGCTCGGCGAAAGCCACGCGATGCAGGACCTGCGCACGCTGTTGGGCAAGTACGCCAGTGCGGAGTCACCGGTATTGATTCAAGGCGAAACAGGCACCGGCAAAAAAAGGGTGGCCTTGACCCTGCACCATCAGTCCCGGCGCCATGATCAGCCCTTTGTCGCAATCAACTGCGCGGTAGTGCCCCAGGACCTGCTTGAGACTCAGCTGTTTGGCCATGACGCCGGGCCGTTCAGCGGTGTGGAGCGCAAGATCGGGCTGATCGAGGCCGCCAACAGTGGCACCTTGTTTCTGGACGAGATCGATGAATTGACCCCGGAGCTGCAAGCCAGCTTGAGGCGTTTTTTGCTTGAAAAACAGATATGGCGGGTGGGCAGCAATCAGCCGATCCCAATCGATGTGCGGGTATTGGCAGCGACCTCTGTTGACCTGGAAGCAGAGATCAACAGTGATCGTTTCCGCGCCGACTTGTACTACCGGCTCAATGTGCTCCAGGTCAGCGTCCCGCCGCTGCGTGATCGGCACGGCGATGTGGAGATTCTGGCCAACCATTTTTCGCGCTTTCACAGTCTGGAGGTGGGCCGCCGCCCGCGCACTTTCAGTAAGGACGCGTTAATGGCGATGGGCATTCACGACTGGCCGGGTAATGTCAGAGAATTGGCCAATCGTGTGCGTCAGGGGCTGGCGCAGGCCCAGGGACGGCAGATTGAAGCTGCCGACCTGGGGTTGGCCTGTACCAAGCAATCCACAGAATCAATCGGCACACTCGCCGAATACAAAGACCGGGCCGAGCGTCAGGCATTGTGCGATGTTTTGCATCGTTACAGCCGTAACTTGAGCATGGCGGCCAAAGTGCTGGGCGTTTCACGACCTACCTTTTATCGCTTGCTGCACAAGCATCAGATTCGCTGACAGGCGCTCATCCACCTCTGAGCAATTGCTCGACTGCCGCGCAGGCGCTGAGTTGACGAGCCTGCCAATCCCCGGTGATCACTGAGACAGGTTGTTGATGGTGACTCAACCATTGATAGCTGTCGTTGAAGAACCGCTGTCGTTCAGCCAGTGAGGGCTGACAGCGCTGACCATCCGCTGTCCATTCCACTCCCTCGGGCGAGAGCAGCAAGTGCAGATCGTAATGACGCTTGAGCAGTTCCGGTTCAAGCCAGTCCGGGCAGTCGCCAAACAGGGTCTGACTCCACAAAATATTGCTCAGCAGGTGGGTGTCCAGAATCAGCAGTTCGGGTTGTTGGGCGCGGGCGTCATCTTCCCATTGCAGTTGCCCGCGAGCGATCGCCGGAATATCCGCAAGGCAGGTATCGCGCGGGTTCTGTTCGATAAAGTAGCGCACGTATTCGCCGACCAGAAGGCCGCCAAAGCGCTGCTGCAAGAGCGCCGACAGCCAACTTTTACCGCTCGATTCCGGCCCCGCCAGTACGACCACCTTCATGTGCGTAGCGCCGGGTCGCGCTGCCAGTCACGCCAGCCAGCAATGGCGATGGCGGTGAACAAACCGTAGAGGGCGGCCGTCAGGTACAGGTCCTGATACGCATAAAAGCCCATGTACAGCACGTCGAGTACGCACCACATTGCCCAGCATTGCAGGCGCTTTTGAGCCATCCAGAGCTGGGCCACCAGACTGAACGCGGTGAGTGTGGCATCCGGCCAAGGGAAGTCAGAATCTGTCCAGTGAGCCATTGCAGACCCCAGTCCAAGGCTGATCACCGCGCCTACCGCCAGCCCGAACAGCACTTGCCAATGGCTAAGCCGCGTGACGACATGACCTTGGTGCTGCGCACCTGCCCGTGTCCATTGCCACCAGCCATAGATTTGCAGCACGGCAAAAAAGACCTGCAACAGCATGCTCGAATACAACTTGATGTCGAAAAAAATCCAGCTGTAGAGCAGCACCATCACCAGCCCGATGGGCCAGCACCAGGGGTTTTGTTTGACTGTTAACCACACGGCAACAACGCCGAGTACGGCGGCAAACAGTTCGAGCCCTGACATGAGTGTTCCTTAGCTGAAGGAGGAGGGCGCAGAGTGTACCTGCTGTCGTTGCTCAGGCGTCAAGGCTGTAAGGGCTAACGACGACTTTTTAACGCAGGTACAGCAACACATAATCGTTTTTGTCAAAGCGAGCACTCAACGTCGGTGCGCTGTCGCCTGCCGGGGTGCCTTGCAGTTGCTCATAGTCCTTGCGATCCATCACCACCCAAACCGGTTTGCCCAGGTTTTGCAGTTCCGCGGCGGTCTGTGTAAACACCGGCATGAGGTCGCGGTTCAGGTTAACCATAAACTTGATCGCCTTGGCATCCTTGCCCATGCCATGCAGCACCAGTGGCGCGGGCGACTGGTCAATCATGGCCATGGCGTTATCGGTAAAGCTGCGGGTGTCGTAGAGGTCGCGTTCAACGGATTCGAACACCAGAATAAAGCTGGCCCACAGCGCCATGACCGCACAGGCCGCCAATCCGGCAGGTCGCCACTGGGGTTTAAACAGCAGTGCAACCGCCACAGCCTGTAAAACACCCAGTAGGGCGAACACCACGGGCAGTGAAGGCAAGGGCTGATCGACGCTTTTTTGCGCCACCATGAGGCCCACCATCAACAGCGCAGGGACGATTAGAAAAACCCCTTGCATGAGGCCCCTGAGCCCGGCAAATACGCGCCCCTGTACACCGGCGAACGGATAAGCCGCAATGATTGCCGCCATGGGTAGCATGGGCAGTAGATAACGGGCTTTTTTTGCCTGAGGTATCGACAGGCCAACCATCACCACCAAGCCTGCACCGAGGCAGTAAGTCACCAGTTTCAAGGCGGGCCCGGACAGTGCGCGTCTGTTCATCACAATTGCAATCAAACCAAGCACCGCCAGTGGATAGGCCAGTGCGTAGTTGCCCAGGGAACTGGTGAAGTAGTAGAGCGGGCTGCTTGCGCCTTCAGTGCCGTCCAGCCGCCCGGTGACTTGCATGCGGATGACTTCATGGGCGAACACCTCGCCGCCACTGACCCAGGCCAGCAGCAACAGCGCGACGATACACAACACCAACAACAGCGATGCTTGCAGACCGAGACTGATCAGGCGGCGCCATTGGCCGCTGAGCAGGTAGTAACTGCATAGCATGCCCGTGGGAATCACCAGCCCGATCGGGCCACGGATGGCAAACCCCAGTAGCAGCAATACCAGTAAACCGGCATGCCGACGCGGGGCGCTGAAGTGGTCGTGGGCGTAGGCCAGGTAAAACGCGGCCAGACTGACCGCCGCGAGCATCTGGTCCAGCGACACGGAACGGGTTTCAGTGACGAAGGTCATGCTCAACAACAGCAACGCTACGCTGGTCAGCGCCCATGTCCGGGACTGTGGTGCCACCAGGCGATACATCAAGGTCACAATCACTGCCCCGGCCATCGCAGTGGGCAGCCATGCGGTCAGACTGCTGACCTCACCGAACGGCAAGGACAGCAGCCAGATGAACAGCGTCGAGGTTGCGTTGTAATCCGCGTAGGGCTGGCCATAAGTGGTGGGGAAGAACCCCGGACCGTGACGCAGCATTTCCTTGGCGAACAACACAAAACGCGAATCAAAGCCGATGGCCGCCTGATGCGGGTCGCCCAGGATAAACAGCAGCAGTGCCAGTATCCCCAACAGCAGGGACTGGCGATGCACGCTGCGCAGAGCGTCAGCTGAAGTGATGACCTGCATGGCGTGCTGCTCCGGCTTACAAAACGCTGGCGGCCAACGGTGTAGAGCCTTGTGATACAGGCAGGTTGCACGATTCGCCACGGCCCATCGGGAAGTACTGCAAGCCGGCACGGGCGACACGTTCGCCGTCGTACAGGTTGCGCCCGTCGAAAATCACCGGGGTCTTGAGCCGCAGTTTGATCAGGTCAAAGTCCGGCGCCTTGAACTGCTGCCACTCGGTGCAGACGATCAGGGCATCGGCACCGTTGAGCGTCGATTCCGGCGTGCCCATCAAACTGAGGCGCAACTCGTCGCCATACAGGCGCTGGGTTTCCTGCATGGCTTCGGGGTCGAAGGCGCGAACCTCTGCGCCCGCATCCCACAATGCCTGCATCAGGACACGGCTCGGAGCGTCGCGCATGTCGTCTGTATTGGGTTTGAACGCCAATCCCCACAGGGCGAAGGTTTTGCCCTTGAGGTCGCCTTTGAAGAACGCATTGATCCGGTCAAACAGTTTGTGTTTTTGTCGTTCGTTTATGGCTTCGACCGCTTGCAACAAGTCGCTCGAGCAGTTGACTTGCTGAGCACTGTGAATCAGTGCACGCATGTCTTTGGGGAAGCACGAGCCGCCGTAGCCGCAGCCCGGATAAATAAAGTGATAACCGATGCGGGTGTCAGCACCAATGCCCAGCCGCACCGCTTCAATATCAGCGCCCAAGTGCTCGGCCAGCTCGGCGATTTGATTGATGAAGCTGATCTTGGTCGCCAGCATGCAGTTGGCGGCGTACTTGGTCAGTTCCGCGCTGCGCAAGTCCATAAAGATGATGCGGTCATGGTTGCGGTTGAATGGCGCATACAGGTCGCGCATGACGTCGCGCACTTCTTCGCGGGCGCAGCCAATGATGATCCGATCAGGACGGCGACAGTCGGTGACGGCTGAACCTTCCTTGAGGAATTCGGGGTTGGACACCACATCAAACTGCAACGAGCGACCGCTCAGGCTCAAGGCTTTATTGATATGGCCGGTGAGGGCATCACCGGTGCCGACCGGTACGGTGGATTTCTCCACCAGAATCAGCGGTTCTTCACGGTGACGGGCAACCGCGTCACCCACCGAGTACACCGCGCTGAGGTCGGCTGAACCATCTTCGCTGGGCGGCGTGCCGACGGCGATAAACAGCACCTGACCATGTTCTACCGCGAGCTTTTCATCGCTGGTGAAACGCAGGCGTTTGCTTTCAAGGTTATCGCGCACCAAGGTGGAAAGCCCCGGCTCGAAAATGCTGACGTGGCCTTGCTGCAACAACTCGACCTTGTTTTGATCAATGTCCATGCAAATCACATCGTGGCCGACTTCAGCCAGAACGGTCGCCTGCACCAGGCCCACATAACCACTACCGAATACACTGATTTTCATGCGCTGTTCCTGGAGCTTGGGGTACGTCGAAAGTTGATCGTTAGCACCCCCAGAATGACCAAGGTCACGCCGAGGGTTTTTGCAAGGGTGAAGCTTTCGTGAAACGCAGGCAGGCTGGCGGCCAGCAGATAGACCAGCGCGTAGCTGATGCTCAACAACGAATACGCGCGGCCCAACGGCAGGTCGCGCAGGGCCAACAACCAGCACAGCATCGACAGGGCGTAGGCCGCGATAGCGCCCACCACCCCCGCCAGGGCGCTCAAGGAGACTTCGCCCTGATTGATTGCCGCCAGCCATTGAGCCGGTTCGGGCAAGCGCGTCATGCTCCAGCGCATGCCCAGTTGAGCGCCGCTGACCAGTGCGACGCTGCCTGCGGCATAGGCCAAACCTCTTGTCGAACTCATGCCTGTTGCCCCAGCAGAACCACCCCGGCAATCACCAGGCCCACACCACACCAATGGCGCAGGTCGATGGTTTCCTTGAACAGGTAGCGCGCCACGAGGGTGATCAGTACAAAGTTCAGGCTGAGCATCGGGTACGCGATGCCGACTTCAAGGCGTTGTAACACCAGCAGCCACACCAGCAAGCCCAACCCAAGGCACAGCAAGGCCAGCCACAGCCAGGGGGAGCGCAGTTTATGCGCCACACCCGACTCGACCCCGCGCCAGCTTTCGACGGCAAACTTTTGCGCGATCTGGCCAGCGCAGGTCAGCAGGCAAGCCACCAGCAGCAACACAAGTGTCATGGCGCACGCTGCGGGAAAATCAAAATCACCATGTTGCCTTCGTCAAAGCGCTGGCCATCTTTGGGCAGCAAGTCCATTTCATGGCTTTCATCGCTGTCCTTGACGCGCATCACCACGCCCACCGGGCCTTCGCGGCGGGCATTGGCCATCCACGACTCAATCTCGTCCAGGCCCAGACTCTTGCCCTTGGCATCGTCATAGGTCAGCCCGTATTTGACTTCACCCTGGGTGTTGTAGAGCGTCACATCCGGACGGCGCAGGCGCCATGACAGGGCCGAAGCGGCGCCCAGGTCGTTACTGAGAAGATGTTTGGCCCCGGACAGCGCTTGCACATGTTCAAGGATGAACTGGTCTGGCATTTTGTTGTGCACCACGCTGCTGGGCATGGCCGCCGGCAGCAGCAAGACCAGTGCGCCCATCGCCACCGCAGGCGCGGCCCACATTTTCAGCGGTTTGGCGAATGTCAGCAGGCCGGTGACGATCCACGTCAACAGCACAATGACCAACAGGCTCATGTGAAAGGTTTCGTCTTCGTAGAAAGGCTTTTTGATCTCGAAATAAACCAGAGCCAACAATGCGATACCGCTAAACAGCACATTGAGCAGCCCGTTAAGGCGCAAGGACAGCGGTTTGGCTGTTTCCACCCGTTGCATCAAGGCATGGCCCAGCAGCAGCGCCAAGGGCAACAGACACGGCATGATGTAGGTCGGTAATTTACCTTTGCTCAGGCTGAACAGGGCCAGCGGCAGCAGCATCCACAGCAGCAGGAAGACCACTCCGCGATGACCCTTGTTGCGCCACGCATCCTTGAAGGTCGCGGGCAACAGCGCCGCCCACGGCAAGCTGGAGACCACCATCAGCGGCAGATAGAACCACCACGGACGGCCATGCTGGGCATCTTCACCGGCAAAGCGGCGGATATGCTCGTGCCAGAAGAAAAAGCGCCAATAGTCAGGTTCCTGCGCGTGAACCGCCAGTACCCACGGCAACGAAACGATCGCCGCCACCAGCATGGCCAGCAGGCCGTACTTGACCAGCTCGACAAAGCGTTTTTGCCAGATCATGTAGGGCAGGGCAATCAACACCGGCAGTAGAAAGGCCAGAAAGCCTTTGGTCATAAAGCCCATGCCGCAGGCAAAGCCCAGCACCGCCCAACTGATCAGACGACCGCGGGTGGTGGTGCTGTCCACGGCAAACCACAAGGCGGCCAGGCTCAGGTTGACCCACCAGGTGAACTGCGGATCGAGGTTGGAATACCCGGCTTGCCCGGCGATCAGGCCAAAGGTCATGTACACCAGCGCGCAGGCAAAGCTTTTGCGCGGGTCGTTCCACAAGCGGCGCGCCACCAGGTACGCCAGCATGACGCTGAGGCCGGTCGCAATGGCCGAAGCAATGCGCACGCCAAACAGGTTTTCACCAAAGATGGCCTGCCCAATGGCGATCATCCAGTAACCGGCAATCGGCTTCTCGAAGTAGCGTATATCCATAAAGTGTGGGGTGACCCAGTTGCCGTCGATCAGGATTTGCTGGCCGATTTGCGCATAGCGCGTTTCGTCCGGAATCCATAAACCGTGGGTGCCCAGCGGCAGCAGGTAAAACGCAATAAAAGCCAAAACCAATAGAGGTATTGCCCAGCGCTGAGTCATGGTTGCTGCACTCCCAGCCAACCTTCACGGCCATCGAGAACACCACGGCTCAATTGCCCGGCGGGCAAGCTGTCGAGCGCTGTCGGCAGCAAGTCGCGCAAGGGGTGAAAATGAATATCGCGGGCACGGGCCTGCGCCAGTAATTGACGGAAGTCGTTGGCCATTAGAATCCCTTCTACTTCAGCGTGGATGGTGTACGCATTCAGCTTTTGCGGGCTGAAGCGATCAAGAATGTAGGCGTTGAAGTCGGCGGCGCTTATGTGCGGCCCGACGACTTCATCGAACGTGGGTAAATCGACAGGAATTTGCGGCGCGCCCAGCCGGCCATCGGCCAGCCTTGGCCGAAACAGGCTGTGCCCGCGGCAATCACTGTTGTAGCGAAAACCAAAGGTTTCCTTGGCCTGGACTACGCGTTCATCGGCGCGCCAGCCGGCGGCGGCCGAGCATTCGACCGCCTGCCCGGTGATGTCGCTCAGGGTGTCGACACCGCGCCGTATCTGCTCAATCAACTGTGCTTCGCTCCAGCGCCCGGCATTGGCTTGCCAGCCGTGGTGATCCCAGGCATGCAACCCCACTTCGTGGCCTGCGGCGAGGGTCTGGCGCATCAAGTGCCCCAAATCCTTGCCAATCGGTTTGCCGGGCCAGGCTGTTCCGGCCAGCAAAATATCCCAGCCGTACAGGCTGGCCGCTTTGGAGCGCATCATTTTCCAGAAGAATTGGGGCTTGATCAGCCGCCATAAATGGCGGCCCATATTGTCTGGCCCCACGCTAAAGAAAAACGTGGCTTTGATCTGCGCTTCGTCGAGCAGGTCGAGCAGCTGGGGAACCCCTTCACGGGTGCCTCGGTAGGTGTCGACATCAATGCGTAGTCCAGCCTGCATCAGCGTTTTTCCGCGAGTTCAACCATAGCTTCACGCAGGAAGAAATCCAGGGTTTTGGCGATGGTCTCGCTGAGCTCGATGGTCGGCGTCCAGTCGATCAGGCGACGGGCGTTTTCCACGCTTGGCTTGCGGTGGCTAACGTCTTGATAGCCGGTGCCGTAGAACGACTGGCTTTCAACATCACGGAAACCGGCAAACGGCGGGAAGTTGTCACGCAGCGGGTGCGCTTCGAACTGACGCAGCAGTTCTTCGCCCAGTTGACGGATGCTGGCCTCGTTGTCGGGGTTGCCGATGTTGATGATCTGGCCGTCGCACTTGCCGCCCTTATTGTCGATGATCCGCGCCAGGGCTTCGATGCCGTCAGCCACATCGGTGAAGCAGCGTTTTTGTTCGCCGCCGTCGACCAGGCGGATTGGCGTGCCTTCCACCAGGTGCAGAATCAACTGGGTGATAGCGCGCGAGCTGCCGACCCGTGCCGAATCCAGACGGTCAAGGCGTGGCCCCATCCAGTTGAACGGCCGGAACAGGGTGAACTTCAGGCCTTTTTGCCCATATGCCCAGATCACACGGTCCAGCAGTTGCTTGGACACGGAGTAGATCCAGCGCTGTTTGTTGATCGGGCCAACAATCAGGTTGGATGTGTCTTCGTCGAAATTCTTGTCCTGGCACATGCCATACACTTCAGACGTGGACGGGAAAATCACACGCTTGTTGTACTTGACGCAGTAGCGCACCAGCTTGAGGTTCTCTTCGAAATCCAGCTCGAACACGCGCAACGGATTGCGGGTGTACTCAATAGGCGTGGCAATGGCCACCAGCGGCAGCACCACGTCGCATTTTTTGATGTGGTACTCGATCCACTCGGTGTGGATGCTGATATCACCTTCCACAAAGTGGAAGTTGGGGTGGCTGCGCAGGCGGTCAATGGCGTCGGAGCCAATGTCCAGACCGTACACTTCATAGCGGTCGTCTTGCAGCAGGCGCTCGGACAAATGGTTACCGATAAAGCCGTTCACGCCCAAAATCAGCACGCGGGTACGACGCGGCGCCCGTCCTGATTCACTGCCACGCAAACGTGAACCTTCAACCAGACCCAGTTCGCGTGCCAATTGCGGGCCGCTGAGGTACAGACCGTTGTCGTTGCGCTGACCGGCTGTGACCACCAGAGAATCCTGACCGCAGGCAATACGCAGTGGGTCGCAGCTGATCACGTGACCAGGCGCATGCCCACCATTGCCCGCGACCACTTCGGCGGCCCAGACAATCAGTTTGTGCTCGCCGACGGCGCAGAACGCGCCGGGGTAGGGCTGGGTCACGGCGCGAATCAGATTGAACAGCTCCTCGGCCGGGCGGGCCCATTGCAGCAAACCGTCTGCGGGGGTGCGACGACCGAAATAGGTGGCCTTGGACTCGTCTTGCGGGGTTTCTTTGAGTTGCCCTTCAGGCAGCAGTGGCAGGGTTTCGGCCAGCAGCTTTGCGGCGGTTTCGCGCAGTTTTGCGTGCAGGGTCAACGCGGTGTCCGAGCGTTCGATGCTGATGCGCTGCTGGGCCAGAATGGCGCCTGCATCGGCGCGTTTGACCATGCGGTGCAGGGTGACGCCTGTTTCGGTCTCGCCATTGACCAGCACCCAGTTCGCGGGTGCGCGGCCACGGTAGCGTGGCAGTAACGAGCCGTGCAGGTTGAACGCGCCTTTGCTGACGCTGTTGAGCAGCTCTTCACCTAACAGGTTGCGGTAGTAGAACGAGAAGATGTAATCCGCGTTCAGCTTGCGAATACGTTCGATCCACAGTGGGTGGTTGGCGTCTTCCGGTGCGTGAACCGGAATGCCTTTGCGGGCACACAGCTGGGCGACAGAACCGTAGAAGTTGTTTTCCTTGGGATCGTCGGCATGGGTAAACACCGCAGCAATTTCATAACCTGCATTGAGCAAGGCTTCGATGCCTGTGCAGCCAATATCGTGATAGGCAAAAACAACGGTTTTCAAACTCATGATTGAACCTGTGCGGTATTAGTAAAAGACGGGGTGTGCGTGTGTGCGGCAGGGGGTTGCGGTTCGGCGCGCACAATTTTTTCGATAAAGAAGCGCGGGCGAGCCCGAACGTCGCTGTACATGCGGCCCAGGTATTCACCCAAAAGCCCCATGCCGATGAATTGTCCGCCGGTGAAGACAAACAGCACCGCGAACAGGACGAAGGTGCCGTCACCGGCCCATGTCGCACCAAAGATCAAGCGCAAGACGATCAGCAGGATGGCAAACAGACCGCCCAGCAGCGCCATGCTGAAACCGATAATGCTCAGCAGGCGCAACGGTGTAGTGGTCATGCAGGTGATCAGGTCGAACATCAGGTTGATCAGGCGCATGGGGCTGTATTTGGAGTCGCCGTGTTCGCGCTCGGCGTGCTCTACCAGCACTTCAGTGGTGTGGCGGGCAAAGCTGTTGGCGAGGATCGGAATAAAGGTGCTGCGTTCGCGGCAGGCGAGCATGGCGTCGACGATAGAGCGGCGATAGGCGCGCAGCATGCAGCCGTAATCGCTCATGGCAACGCCAGTGGAACGCTGAACGGCGAGGTTGATCAAGCGTGACGGCCAGCGACGCCAGGCAGAGTCCTGACGGTTGTTGCGCACCGTGCCGACGACGTCGTAACCCAGCGCTGCCTGAGCCACCAGTCGCGGAATTTCTTCGGGGGGGTTTTGCAAGTCGGCGTCGAGGGTAATCACCACGTCGCCTTTGGAATGCTCAAAGCCAGCCATGATGGCGGCATGTTGGCCATAGTTGCGATTGAGGATGACGGCGACCACGGGGCTGCCTTCACGGGCAGCCGCGTCTTCAAGAATTTGCGCCGATGCATCGCGGCTACCGTCATCGACCAGAACGATTTCGTACGCTTGCGTCAACTGTGCGCAGGCCGCTTCAGTGCGACGCAACAGCTCAGGCAAACTCTCTTCTTCGTTGTAGACCGGAATGACGATCGATACACACTGGATGGGGTAGGGTTTCAAAGTTTTCGTTCCAGTCAATTTCAATGGCACAAGATGACTCATGTGAAAGTCGGCTTACTCAGTACGGCACAAAGCCACACCCGCACTGAGTAAAGCCTATAACTTACAAAGGTAAAGTTATCTACCTACGTTATCTACATGATTTCCCTACAGACTCTTGAAGCTTTTCGCCGAAGGAGTGGCCATACGTTAAACGTAGAAATGTGAAATGCCTATGAAAGTTGGATCAACAGACTGTGTTTTCCAAACACTAGACAGGTGCTATTCAGGAAAGGTTTTACGCGGCCAAACGGTTAAGTTTTTAATGCGGTGCACATTTAATCTGAAGGTTATTTCATACAGCGAAAGCGGCAACAGAAACAATGAGCAGGGTCAGTAAACCGGGATCTTTACTTGATAAATCGACAGCACCAACCTGCGGATATGTGACGTGTTTCACATCGGTTAGTGCTGTACAGACTCGTGAATGCAGATTTCGTAGCAGCTGACGAGCTCTGCGAGGCTGCGTTCGGCGGCGAAGCCGACGCAAATCGGATGATGCGGTCTCACAGGCACACCACGTCAGCCGGATTGATAGGGATTACGACGATTGCATCGTCGAACGCAGCCTCGCAGAGCTCGTCAGCTGCTACGGGAGATTTACACAGCCAATATTCAGTTCAAACCCAGCTTGCCGCGCAACGTCGACAAGTCTTCAGCCAGGGTATTGACCGGGCCAATCAGCGCTTTGCGGTCGTTGTCGCTGACGTTGTCGTAGGTTTTAAAGCCGCCGTCCTGGGTGCGGTACTTGGCCAGAATCTTGTCGACAGTGGCGAAATTTTTATCAACCTTGGCGGCAAAGGCTTTATCACCTTGTTCAATGGGCGCACGGAACAGATCAAAAATCTTTTTGGCGCCGTCAACATTGCCCTGGAAGTCATACAGATCAGTATGGCTATAACGATCTTCTTCACCGCTCACCTTGGTTGCAGCCACTTCTTCCATCAGCGCCGCAGCACCGCCAACCACTTTATCGGGCGGGAACGTCAGGCCAGCGACCCGGGTTTGCAGGTCGTTGACGTCTTTGTTCAAGCCGTCGGCCAACGCCTCCAGTCCTTGGGTGGAGTTTTCGGCATACAGGCTGTACTCAATGCGATGAAAACCGGTGAAATCATCGGCCTTGACGCCTTTTTCGTGGTCGTCGACCCGTGAGTCGATGGCGGCGTCCAGGTCGCTGAACAGTTCGGCAATCGGCTCGATGGACTCGTAGTACACGCGGGTGGGGGCATACAGCTTTTTAGCGGTGGCTATATCGCCTCTTTTGATGGCGTCGGTGAATTGCTGGGTGTTGCTGGCCAGCTCATCCAGTTGTTCAGTGACGTAAATCTTGTAATCAGAGACGGGTCCCACCAAGTCCAGTGGCGCAGTCGCTGCCATGGCCGAGAGCGGGAGGTGAAGCATGCCAAGCGTGAGCATCAGTGCGAGCGGCGTCTTGTTCATGGGACTTTTCCGGTAGGTGTCAGGGGATTACGCAAGTGCAGTGAGTAAAGAGCGCCCAATGAAATCTTGGGCGTCGCGCACGCCCGGCAAGGTGAAGAAATAACCCCCGCCTACTGGCTTGAGGTATTCCTCCAGCGGTTCACCATTGAGCCGGGTTTGTACGGCGATAAAGCCATTGTCCAGATCACTCTGGTAACAGATGAACAGCAGGCCCATGTCCAGTTGGCCATTTTTATTAACGCCGTTGGAGTAGTTGAATGGGCGGCGCAGGATCAAGCTGCGGGCGGTTTCAGGGGTGCGCGGGTTAGCCAGACGGATATGGGCATCCAGCTTGGTGAGCTTGCCGTGAGGGTCTTTGCTGTAATCAGGCACGTCGGTTTCACGCTGACCATCCATAGGCGCTCCGCTGGCTTTGTTGCGGCCAAAGATGCTTTGTTGCTCTTGCAGCGGCGTGCGATCCCAGCGCTCAACAAAATTGCGGATGATGCGCACCGCCTGATAGCTGCCATTGACTGCCCACTGCGGCTCGTCACTGCCGGGTTGTACCCAGACAATGCTGTTCATCAGCGCATGGTTAGTGGAGTCAGGGTTGGCAGAGCCGTCGCGAAAGCCCAGAAAGTTACGCGCGCTTTGTGCCGGTTCGCCGGGATGGGTGGGCGCTTGGGGAGGCACTGTGCCTTCTTGCTTCCAGCGCACCAGCAGCAAGTCGGGCAAGTTTTTTATGATGTCGCGCAGGGCATGAATATTGGTGTCGGCGGTATTGGCGCAAAATTGCAGATTCAGATCGCCGTGGCACTGTGCCGGTTCCAATGCGTCGTTGGGAAAGCCCTGCATGCGGCTTAAGCGTTTGGGTTTGAGCGGGCCAAGGCCGAAGCGCTCATCGAACAGGGATTCGCCCACCGACACGGTCACGGTCAGGTTATCCGGGGTGACCACCGGGCCAAGAATGCCGGAATCGACGGGTGGCAGTTTGGGATCGACTTGCGCCACGGCGCCACCTTTCATCAAAAACGCGATGCGCTCATTGAGGGTGCGAAACAGCCGCTCAAGATCTTGTTTGTCGCTGGCCAGCACATCGAATGCGACCAGCATCCCCGCCGCCGGGCGTGGGGTAATAATGCCGTTTTGGTGCTGACCATGGAAATCATGATGGTCCTGTGTTCTATCGCTGCTGGGCGCCTCTGTGACTTGGGCGTTTTGCCCGTTGCTGGCGGCTATAGCCGGGCAGCTCAAGGCGCCACCAGCCAGTGCGGCACCTGCTACGCCCATGCCGAGCAGAACACGACGGCGCTGCAGATTGAAATCGTCAGGGTTGTGGTGTGAATCACTCATGTGTGTCTCGTCTGCAATGACAGGCCTGAGAGGCCGAGGGCGGGATCGATTCCATCGAGTGCATCGGCCAGAGCCTTGGCCTTGGTACTGATTGCCTGACGCTGGGGCGCGCTAACGCTGTCGTAGGTGCTAAAACCCTGGGGTGTTTGCAGGGTGTTGAGTTGTTCTTCCAGCGACGTGGTGGCGTGATCAATGGTGAGCAACAGGTCTGCATTGTTTTTGGCAAGTAGCGGGCGCAGCAGGTCGACGACCTTGCGAGTGGTCTGCAGGTTGGCGGCAAACCCGATCAAATCGACATGGCTATAACGCTCTTCTTCACCGCTGTTGGCGCGGGTGTCAGCCAGGTTGTGCAACGTGCGGCTGACAATGCTGACCAATTGTTCGGGCGGCAGTGATTGCGCCATTAACTGCTGCTTTAGCTGGACCACATTGGCTCGCAACTGCTGCGCAACAGGCGTCAGGCCTTCAAGGTTGCGTTGATCAAACAGGCCGTATTCGAGCCGATGAAAACCCGTGAAGCCCGGATCTTGCTCGCGCTGTTCAAAATAGTCGGCCCGCGCATTGATGGCGTTGTCCAGTTCGGCCATACGTTGCGCAGCAGGGGCCAGACGTTGGTAGGCCTCGCGGGCAGGTATATACAGCGCTTGAGCTTCAGTCAGATCACCGGCAGCGATGGCGTGCGCCAAAGCATCCACGGCTTTGATCAAGGCAGTGCTTTGGCTGCTCAAGTACACCCGGAATTCGGACAGCGGCCCAATGAACGCCACCATGGAGGGCCGTGCCTTGGCGCTGGCTTCGGATTCGGCCGTCGGAGTGACGTGCAATGTACCGCGTGGATTGCTCAATAGGCCGCAGGTGATGGCGTAATCGCCGGGTGCCAGCGTGGCATTGATCACCTGGCTCAGGCCGGGCGCGATATTTTCACGCTCTTCGACCACCAGCACGCCGTCGAGTATTTCCCACTCCACGGCGCGTTCCGAGGCGTTGACAATTCGGAAGCTATTGAAGCCTGCCGGTACGCTCAACGCATTCGGTTCACAACTGTGCGGATGAATAGTGACCGTGACTTCATTGCTGTGGACCTTGCGCTTGGCGGCTGCCAGTTGCGAGGCGTAATAGAACAGCCCGCCAGCGGCGATCATCACGATCACCGAGCCGGCCACCGCCCAGCGCAAGGCGCGAGGAGGCGTACCGCTTGAAGAGGTAGACATGCAGAACCTTATGAGTGGGTCGCTGAAGGAGAGGGTGCAGCCTGTTGTGGGGCAGGCGAACGGAAAAACATCGTCAGCGTGAGCGCCAGATAAATCACATATGCACCGAGTACGCTGACCGTGGGTGCATCCTGATAGCCGAACATACCAGCCAGAACAGAGCCCAGCGGACCATCCATAGGCAAGGCAGAGCTGAGGTCGAACACGACGCCTTGCAGGTGATTCCAGATGCCGGCTTCGTGCAAGGCTTGCACCGAGTTGGCCAAAATACCGGCGGCGACCACCAGAATAAACAACCCGGTCCAGCGGAAGAACAAGCTCAGATTCAGACGCATGCTGCCGGTGTAAATGGCAAACCCGACACCTATCGCCAGAATCAAGCCGAGCAGGGCGCCCAGAGGCGCCGCAGGGCCTTCACTTTGTTGGAACACGGCGAGCAAAAAGAACACCGTTTACAGGCCTTCACGGGCCACGGCAAAAAACACCATGGCTATCAGAGCGGTGACCTGATGTTTGGATCCGGCGAGGGCGTGATCCAGAGAGGTGTGCAGCGAATGCTTGATAGAACGCGCCACTTTACGCATCCAGAACACCATGCTGCTGAGAATGCCGACAGCCACCAGGCCGACGATTCCCTCGAACAATTCCTGCTGCTTCTGCGGAAACTCGGCGCTCATCAATTCGAGGCCGCCACCCACCAACAATGACAAGGCGGCGGCCAGAAACACGCCAATCCACACCGCAGGCATCCACTGGCCGCGCCCTGTTTGCTTGAGGTAGCTGGCAATGATGCCGACGATAAGCGCGGCCTCAATGCCTTCGCGCAGCATGATCAGAAAAGGAACCAGCATGAGAGCGCACCGCGTTGCAAATTAGTTAGGAGGCTAATTTGTAACATATTGATACGCATTGCTAAACAGGAATTACTTGCATTAGCTGAACGTTGGCTGAATGAGAAGGTGAGTGGTGAGTGAAGGGGTTGTCTAGCGCCAATCAACACACCTGCGCGACCTGTTATTTATGACAGTAGACGGACCATTGAGCGAAGTGATCTGATCCTAATAGCTTGCCAACGGTATCTATATGAGCAACGTATGGAGGGGATTCCAGTTATACCGTGATCGGTGTTGCCAATACCTTGATCCCGCTGGATTTTTAACGAGTTACACACGGTCGTTTTTGTTGATGGGCGCGTTATTTGCCCTAAGGAGAAATTAATTTCGACGAGGGCTATCAGAATGAACATCTGAGACATTTTCAAATATTCGAATAGCTTATGAAAGGGTTCCACTGTACGACGAAAAGCATAACCCACATATTAATCATGGGCGGCTGATCATGAAAAATAACATTGGCAATGACGTAAAGCACACCCCAACTTCACTATTGGTTGAGGAGAGTTTTGATGCACTACAAACTGGAGAATATGGTCAATTACTAGAGCTTGATAGTATGACGCTTTCTCTCTCTACGGGGTCCGCCAGAATCGATGTTGTGGAAGTGCCACCTGATCAGACAGGATTATCAGGTAAGGCCGTGAAGGCTTTCTATGAAGACCATTTTGCTGAAGGTGCCGTGCTGACGATCACCTTTACCGCTCCAACGATACGCCGAGTTGTTTTTTCTTATTTAATGGGTCGTAGCAACCAGCGTTACTGCCAAGTTTACGACCAAGACGATAACATTGTGCACCGCGCAACGCTGTCAGAGGGTAATGACACGTTTGACTACGCAATACCGAGTCCAAAAACCATCTCTAAAATTGATCTTAACTTTGGGGGCGATATCCAGGGTCAATTTCCTGAGCGCTATTTGGATTCATTTACTCTTTATGAGTGATTGATGCACATAACGTCTTGGTTAAATCCCCTAGTGGTCTGAGCGGTTGATTCATTCGTTTGTGATCCCACGCGCTCAGCTTCGTTCTCTATTTCGGGGGGGTGATATTTCAAGTCAGTGTGTTTCACTTGAGCGGCTTGGTGTAGTGCCTGTAGTGTGCCTCGATAAATGTATAAGCGCTTGGGGATTAACACTATCTATGCGGGGTACTTCAGCAATTACTTGCGCTGATCCCCGTACACCCAAGCGCCTATATATATGTCGTACTAAACTTGATCTTCCTGAGGCTCTTCTGGCGCTTCTTTCAATTTCACAAGAGCTTCCAGCGAGGCTTCGGCTTTAAGTGCGCGCTCACTCAAGGCGGCGCTTATCTCCTGATGCTTGCTCTGAGTCTGCTTTAGCCCTTCGCTCTCCTGTACCGCCACGCGCAAGCGCTCTTGAAGCAGGGTGCGTTCGCTTTCCAGCTGGCTCAGTTGCTTGCTGAGCTGGTCATTCAAGTTGCCCAGCTTGTGCTGTTGGTCGTTGGCCTGATTCAGTTCTTTGCTCATGGCGCGGCTTTCACTGTGTACGCGCTCATTGTCGCGATGCAGCTGGGTAATTTCGTCTTGACGCACCAGTGCACTTTGCTGTGCCTGACGCAGTTCCATTTGTATCTGCTGAATCTGCCCTTCATGGCGGCTTTGGTCCTGCTCGCGCTGCTCTTTGACAGCGCTGCGATAGTGCTCAAGTGCGTCTCGGGCATGCAGGTGCTTGTCTTCGAGTGAGCGAATCTGCTCGTCGCGGTCTTGCAGGCGCAGCTCAAAGTCAGTGCAAGCCTGGTTGAGTGCCGCATTGCGGGTTTGCTCGGTTTGCAGCATGGAGCGGGTGGACGCCAGGTTCTCGGCTTCTTGAGCAAGCGCCGTGCGCTGAATGTCGAGCTGCTGCTCTTGCTGTGCTTGCGCGTGTTGCGCTTCGACCAGTTGCGCTTGCAGCTCTACTTTAAGTTGTTCGTAGTGCGCCTGCGCCCGATCAATCGGCTCTTGCGCCTGCTCTTGCAGGCGTCGAGCGAGGCGGGCGACTAATTCGCTCAGCTCGTCCCCAATCTGCTCCTGCGGCGCGCCCCGGCGTGTGTCCACTTCATCCAGCTCCTTGAGGTAGCGGTGGATGGTGGTTTTCGATCCGGTATTTCCCATTTCGATACGTACCGCATCAATGCTCGGGTGTTCACCCCGGGCCAGGATCGCCGTGCGTGCAATTTGCACCACTGCCTTGTTTACGCCGCCACGAGCCATGGCCCTCTCCTACGATTATGTACTGTGGTATGTATCATGTAATTACATACTATTATGCCTTTGTTTTTTTGTCATTATTTAAGATTATTAAGGCGGGATATACTGGTATTATCCCGTGCTAGAGCCTTAAACGTGCTTTTAAGGCCCGTTTTCAGTACACAAACCTAGAGAACTGCCCATGAGCGAGCTGGATCGCTACTTAAACGCCGCGACCCGCGATAACACCCGCCGCAGTTATCGGGCTGCCATTGAGCATTTCGAAGTGACTTGGGGCGGTTTTTTGCCCGCCACCAGTGACAGCGTGGCGCGTTATCTGGTGGCCCATGCCGGTCAGTTGTCGATCAACACCCTCAAGCTGCGCCTGTCGGCCCTCGCTCAATGGCATAACAGCCAAGGGTTTGCCGATCCCACCAAGGCACCCGTTGTGCGCAAGGTGTTCAAGGGCATTCGGGCGTTGCACCCGGCACAGGAGAAGCAGGCTCAACCCTTGCAACTGCAGCATCTGGAGCAGGTGATCGACTGGCTTGAAAGCGAAGCGCAAACCGCGCAAACCAACGCCGACCAACCGGGGCTGTTGCGCGCACGGCGTGACGCTGCGTTGATCTTGCTCGGCTTTTGGCGAGGGTTTCGTAGCGATGAGCTATGCCGGTTGCAGATTGAGCATGTGCAGGCGGTACCCGGGGCGGGCATTACCATGTATTTGCCGCGCAGCAAAAGCGACCGCGACAACCTCGGCAAAACTTTCCAGACCCCCGCATTACAGCGGCTCTGCCCGGTGCGCGCGTATATCGAGTGGCTAAATACCGCGGCGCTGGTGCGTGGCCCTGTGTTTCGCGGGATTGATCGCTGGGGCAATCTGGGGGAGGAGGGGTTGCACGCCAATAGCGTGATCCCGTTGCTGCGCCAAGCACTGGAGCGCGCCGGCATCGCGGCGGAGCATTACACCAGTCACTCGCTGCGTCGTGGTTTTGCAACATGGGCGCATCAAAGTGGATGGGACTTGAAGTCGCTGATGAATTACGTCGGCTGGAAAGACATCAAGTCAGCCATGCGCTATGTTGAAACGTCTCCCTTCACCGGGATGAGTATTACTGCGCAAAAACACATTGGAAGCTGATCGGCGTCAGGTTGAAAACCGTGAGGGTGGGCCATATTTAGTTTTCGGCTATTTATAGGTGTACCTGATAGCTAAAACCAATCGTCAGCATCAGCTTTACCAATGAGCCAGATCCACTTTGAGTTGTTAGGATTCACCCCATCAACTTTTCAACCCTGACGGAGAGTCAACGATGCCTATCATCAACAGCCAAGTAAAACCGTTCAAAGCTACCGCCTACAAAAACGGCAGCTTCGTAGAAGTGTCGGACGCTGACCTGAAAGGCAAGTGGTCGGTCGTGTTCTTCTACCCAGCCGACTTCACCTTCGTTTGCCCAACTGAACTGGAAGACCTGGCTGACAACTACGAAGAGTTCAAGAAACTCGGCGTTGAAATCTACAGCGTGTCGACTGACACCCACTTTGCTCACGCTGCCTGGCACAACACCTCGCCAGCCATCGGCAAAATCCAGTACACCATGATCGGCGACCCAACGCTGACCATCTCCCGCAACTTCGACGTGCTGATCGAAGAAGCAGGCCTGGCTGACCGCGGTACGTTCGTGATCAACCCAGAAGGCCAGATCAAAATCGTTGAGCTGAACGATGGTGGTGTTGGTCGTGACGCATCCGAGCTGCTGCGCAAAATCAAAGCCGCTCAATACGTTGCTGCTCACCCAGGCGAAGTGTGCCCAGCTAAATGGAAAGAAGGCGAGTCCACTCTCGCTCCATCGCTGGACCTGGTCGGCAAGATCTAAGTCCGTGATGAACCCTAGGGCGGTGATCCGCACCTGAGTTGTAAGCCGCATCGCCCTCAAAACGCCCGGGCGAGATTCGCTCGGGCGTTTTTTTTACACAGAATTCAGTATTAAGGAGATCGCCCGTATGTTGGACGCCAATCTAAAAGCACAGTTGAAGTCATACCTGGAGCGGGTCACCCAACCGATCGAGATCGTTGCTTCGCTCGACGACGGTGCGAAATCCCGTGAAATGCATGACTTGTTAAAAGAGATCGCCAGCCTTTCCAGCCTTATTACCTTGCTGGACAACGGTAACGATGCGCGCAAGCCTTCGTTCTCGCTGAACCGCCCGGGCGGCGATATCAGCCTGCGTTTTGCAGGCATCCCAATGGGCCACGAATTTACTTCGCTGGTGCTGGCCTTGCTGCAAGTCGGCGGCCACCCTTCGAAAGCCAGTCCTGAAGTGATTGAGCAAATCCGCTCGCTGAAGGGCGAGTTCAATTTCGAGACTTACTTCTCGCTGTCCTGCCAGAATTGCCCGGACGTAGTGCAGGCGCTGAACTTGATGGCGGTGCTGAACCCGAACATTCGCCACGTGGCGATTGACGGTGCGCTGTTCCAGGATGAAGTGAACGACCGCCAGGTTATGGCTGTGCCGAGCGTGTATTTGAATGGGGTTAACTTCGGCCAGGGTCGTATGGGACTGGAAGAAATCCTTGCCAAGCTGGACACCAGCGCCATCGAGCGTCAAGCCGAAAAAATCAATGCCAAAGAAGCCTTTGATGTGTTGGTGATCGGCGGTGGCCCTGCCGGCGCAGCTGCTGCAATTTATGCGGCGCGTAAAGGTATTCGCACCGGTGTTGCCGCTGAGCGTTTTGGTGGGCAGGTGCTGGACACAATGGCCATCGAGAACTTCATCTCTGTTCAGGAAACAGAAGGCCCGAAACTGGCCACTGCACTGGAAGAGCACGTCAAGCAATACGACGTCGACATCATGAACCTGCAACGTGCCGACCAGTTGTTACCGGGTAAGGCGGGCGAGCTGCACGAAGTCAAATTCGCCAGCGGTGCTTCGCTCAAAGCCAAAACCGTGATCCTGGCAACGGGCGCTCGCTGGCGCGAAATGAATGTACCGGGTGAGCAGGAATATCGTAGCCGAGGCGTGGCCTACTGCCCGCACTGTGATGGTCCGCTGTTCAAAGGCAAGCGTGTTGCTGTGATCGGTGGTGGTAACTCCGGTGTTGAAGCGGCCATTGACTTGGCGGGTATCGTTGCCCACGTCACGCTGCTTGAATTCGATACCAAGCTGCGGGCCGATGCGGTGTTGCAGCGCAAGTTGAACAGCTTGCCGAACGTGACCGTGATCACCAATGCCCAAACCATCGAAGTGACAGGTGACGGTCAGAAAGTTAATGGCCTTCGCTATAAAGACCGTGCGACAGAAGTTGTTCACAACGTAGAACTGGAAGGCATCTTTGTTCAGATTGGTTTGCTGCCTAATACCGACTGGCTCAAAGGCGCCATCGAGCTTTCGCCTCGCGGCGAGATCGTTGTCGACGCTCGTGGTGAAACGTCTATCCCCGGCATTTTTGCTGCCGGTGACGTGACCACCGTTCCGTACAAGCAGATCGTGATTGCGATCGGCGAGGGCGCCAAGGCTTCCCTGAGCGCGTTTGACCATCTGATCCGCACTTCTGCGCCGGATTGACAGGCCTGAAATGAAAAAACCCATGAGCGATCATGGGTTTTTTTTGCGTCCGATTTTTACATCGGTTGCGGCTGGATAATCTCAACCCAGTAACCGTCCGGGTCTTTCAGGAAAGCCAGCGACTTCATGCGGCCGTCGCTCAGGCGCTTTTGGAAGTCCACGCCCAGCGCTTCGAAACGCTCGCAGGCGGTCACGATATCCGGCACCGAAATGCAGATATGACCAAAGCCGCGCGGATCGGTGTTGCCGTTATGGTAGATCACACTGGCGTCGGTTTCTGAGCCGTGGTTGTGCGTCAGCTCCAGAATGCCGGGAATGGATTTCATCCAGACAGTGCGTGCAGCGTCATCGGCTGGAATTTGAGCCTTATCGACCAGTGCCAGGAAGTACAGGCTGAACTCGGCTTCAGGGAAGTCGCGTTTTTCCACCAGCGAAAAGCCGAGAACCCGGGTGTAGAAATCCAGAGACTTCTCGATGTTCTTGACGCGCAGCATGGTGTGGTTGAATACGAAATTTTGTGTTGCGCTGTCAGGAGCGGCCGTTACGCCGGGAATGTTGTTCAGTTCTTGCAGGCTCATGAACCCTCCGAAAATAGTGCGTGTTGAGTCGGTCGCTGCGATGAGCGTGAGGTGGGAATGATACGGAATGTGAAGGCCTGCGCCAAACCCGATTTAGGTGAAGGGGCGCATCGGCACAAGGCCGTTGAGTGCGGGAGGGGGGGGACGAATTTCAGGCAAAGAGAAGCCCGCCGAAGCGGGCATGGGGCGCTAATCCTTTAGCAGCCTCTATGGTGTGACTGATGGCGTGAAAAATATGTGAAAAATCTCGTTGTTGATCCAGCTTTGCGCCTAATGGAACACGTTAATCGATGAGCAGAAGTTTCTAACTCAACCCGTTCTAAAAAACCGGGTACACCTCGGAAAAAGATTATAAAAAAGCACCGCTCAAGAGCAGTGCTGGGGACAAGAATGCACATAGACCTGCCGGAGCCGGTTGCTCACTCCGGCAGGTCTATGACCGGCGTCGGTCAACGGCGCAGCCAGGAATCTACGGTTTCGGCGCCGTATTGTTCTTTCCAGGCTTTTAGGCCGCGGTGATTACCACCCTTAGTTTCGATAAGTTCGCCGGTGTGAGGGTTTTGATAAACCTTCAGCACTCGCGCTTTACGCTGTTTCGGAGCGGCTGCAACTTTTGAAGTCGATAGTTTTGGATCCAGGATTGTAATAATGTCTCTTAGGTTCTTGCCGTACGACTTCATCAGGTCCTGAAGTTTTTGCTCAAACTCGATTTCCTTCTTGAGCCCAGCATCATTTTTAAGGGCTTCCAGTTGAGCCAGTTGCTCCTGAAGCGCTTTTTCTGCAGCACGAAATTCAGCAAGTCTAGACAAAGTCATTACTCCACTCACAGGCCCGGTCAATGATGACCTGAGCAATTGATGGTTGAAAGATACGAAACTGTCTGGGACAGTGCCTAACTATAAGGCACTGCCGTTGCCAAGTTTCATTAGTACACAGTATTGATCATCTTCAAACAATCTGGAAAAAATTGTAGATCTTAATGGCTGAACTGCCAAGTCGTGCAGGCCTACAATTTTATAAAAAACTTAAACACCCATGCCGTGTAAGCTTTCGCAACCGTTTAAGTTAATTCAGGTTAGCGCGGTGGGCGTGCAACGCCTTGATAAAACCCTGGGCATCAAGGGGGCGGGAGAATAAATACCCTTGTAGAAAGTCAACGCCCTTGGCGGACAGATACTCACTTTGCTCAAGGGTTTCAATGCCTTCTGCAACAATACCCAAGTCCAATTTTGCGCACAGGTCAATAATACTGTCGAGAATATGTCCGGACAGCGCGTCTGCGCCAATCATGGCGACAAAACTTTGATCAATTTTAAGGTAGTCAACGTTGAGTTCACGCAAATAGTTCAAGCTGGAGTGGCCAGTTCCAAAGTCATCCAGAGCAATCATCACGCCCAGTCTGTGCAGGGCATCAAACAATGCGTGGGTTATTTGCGTGGGAACCACCAATTCACGTTCGGTAAGTTCCAATACAAGAATGACGCTTGCAGGGGGAAAAGCGTTTAGAAAACGGCGGCAATCCTCTATCAGCTCCAGATTATGGCAGTGAAGTGCCGTAATATTGAACGCTATATGGAAGCGCGGAGCCATGCTGCTGACATGGGGGGCCAGTAACTCGGCCGTCTGGCGCATCAATAAACGGGTCATGGGTACAATTAACCCGGAATGCTCAGCCAACGGAATAAATAAGTCAGGTCGCACCAGCCCCTCTGTGGGGTGCTGCCAACGCATCAATACTTCGGCTCCGGCCCATTGTTTGTTATCACCTTGTACAACCGGTTGGAAGTAAGGCACAAACTCCTCGGCCTCCAGGCCGCGCTGCAACTCACGCGACGGTGAAGTTGCGCGTTTTTTCAAGCGCATGACAGTGGCGGCTGAAATACCGCCCAGGAAGATCAGTAAACCCAAAAGAACCGGGCTTTGCTCAATCATTTGACGCGTGACTGTTCCGCTGCCAAACCCCGCCACAACCCGATAGGGATACTGTGTTGAGGCGACCTCAATCTGACTGACTGGAAAATCATCATGGGGAAGGTTACTCACTTTGCCATAACGATCAATCCAGTTATTTCCGACCTCTATCAGTAATTGAGTTTTCGGGTTTATCAATCCCAGGGCGTTGACCAAATGAAAACCGTACAGGCTGATCAATACCGAGCCATGATCTTGCTGGTGACGGTAAACCAGCAGGGGTTCATCGGGCGTAACAGGATTGCCGCTCATCAACCACAGCACACCTGCGGTATAGTGAGTCGGATCTACGGTTTCTTTAAAGCTGCCGAATAAAGAAGTGCAATAAATCTGGTTGTCCCACACCAGATTGACAGAGCGAACAAAAGGCCTGCGTGTGACTTGATCACGTAGCGCCAATTCAACCTGCGGACAGTCCTGACCTGCCAGCGGTAATACCACGTTGGCGGCAAGGGCGGCATTGTCCAACATCAAATCAAATTGACGGATCGCCTCTTCACCGGTTTGCCTGGCTTCGAGCGTTAACGTGCGATGGGTTTGCCACACCACAATAGCAATGCCAAGAACGATGGGTAACAAGCCACTCAGCACAACCAACGCGTAGCGCTCTGTCCAGTTGCGGTTCAGCTTGGTCATAAATGGCATTCAGGATCCTGTCGAATAAGTGAAGAGAGCTGATGGCATGACCCTAGGCTAGCATTGCTGATGGCGTCTTCACATGAGGTAAGACAAACCTGATTACGCCCTGTAGAATCGATTTACGCATACAAGAATAATGACTTCTGTACTCAGAAGCTCTTCCGCGTAAGAGATGTGTCGACATGAAGGCATTCGGGTTTCAACTGATTTACGGGGATTTTCTGGCGCGTAGTGTACGCGGGATCTCCTGTGCGCCTCCTGCCAGCATCAGCATTCTTAGCAAATAACCTTCTGTTAATTCTAAAAATGATCCTGATGAGGCACCAAAATGGCTGACTTATACGAAAACCCAATGGGCTTGATGGGCTTTGAATTCATCGAATTCGCATCCCCGACCGCCAATACCCTGGAACCTATTTTTCAAATCATGGGTTTCACCAAGGTTGCGACACATCGCTCCAAAGATGTGCACTTGTACCGTCAGGGCGAGATCAATCTGATTCTCAATAATGAACCTCACAGTGTCGCTTCTTACTTTGCCGCAGAGCACGGCCCGTCGGTGTGCGGCATGGCTTTCAGGGTGCGCAATGCACAACAGGCATATGCCCGGGCGCTGGAGTTGGGGGCACAGCCCATTGAAATCCCGACGGGCCCGATGGAACTGAATTTGCCCGCTATCAAGGGCATTGGTGGCGCACCGCTGTACTTGATTGACCGCTACGGTGAAGGCAGTTCGATCTATGACATCGACTTTGTATTTATAGAGGGTGTAGATCGCCATCCAGTGGGCGCCGGTCTGAAAATTATCGACCACCTGACCCACAACGTTTATCGCGGGCGCATGGCGTATTGGGCTAATTTCTACGAGAAGCTGTTCAACTTCCGCGAAATTCGTTACTTCGACATTAAAGGCGAGTACACCGGCCTGACGTCCAAGGCCATGACCGCTCCTGACGGCATGATTCGCATCCCGTTGAATGAAGAGTCGTCCAAAGGCGCAGGTCAGATCGAAGAGTTTCTGATGCAGTTCAACGGCGAAGGGATTCAACACGTCGCGTTCCTCAGCGATGACTTGATCAAAACCTGGGATGCGCTGAAAAAAATTGGCATGCGCTTTATGACTGCGCCGCCCGAAACCTACTACGAAATGCTCGAAGGTCGCCTGCCGGGTCATGGCGAACCGGTAGGTGAGCTTCAGGCCAGAGGTATTTTGCTGGATGGTTCATCTGACTCGGAAGACAAGCGGTTATTGCTGCAAATCTTCTCCGAAACCTTGATGGGGCCGGTGTTTTTTGAATTTATTCAGCGCAAGGGTGATGACGGTTTTGGTGAAGGCAACTTCAAGGCGCTGTTTGAATCCATCGAACGCGATCAGGTCCGCCGTGGTGTGCTGACGGCTGATTGATCCAATACCGCCGGACACTGTCCGGCGGTATCTTCACTTCAATGCAACCCGGTATTAAAACAATCCCGCCGCAATATTGATCGAAAACCCCAATACCGCCGTATTGAACAAAAACCCCAGCAGCGAATGACCCAGTACCGCTTTGCGCATTTCACGTGTAGCGATCATGACATCTGATGTTTGAACGGCCACGCTCAGGGTGAACGAGAAGTACAGGAAGTCCCAGTAATCAGGGTTCAGCTCACCTTCCGGAAACCTCAAGGCCGGTTCCGTGCCCTCATCGGTGTAGAACAGTTGCGCATAGTGAAGGGTGAACATCACCCCGATCATCAACCAGGAGCCCACCACTGTCAGACCGGCAAAGGCATAACGCAGCACTTGTTCGGCATGACTGAGCCGGGTGTTGTTATCCGATAACTCAAGAATGATCGCCACAAGGCTGGCAACCGCCGCAAAACAGACAAAGAGCAGCACCATGCTGCCATTTTCGTCTTCGATTTCAGCGGTGCGCTTCACGTCGCTGGTGTCGGCGCGCACCATCATCCAGAAGCTCAACAGCAAATAAAGCCAGACTGCGGCATTCCAGCCTAAAAGAAACTTTGTGGTCAGCGTGGCAGCGGGCGTGAATATCCCCACTGCCACACCCAGCACAGCGGCTATGGTCAAGCGAGGGTGTGTACGGGCTAGATGCGGCATCGATATTACTGTCCCTGTAAAGTGTGTGGCTCAACATTAGCACGTACAGCGCCCCTTAAAGCTGACGAGGTTTAGCCTTGACCAGCTTCATCACCACCACAAAAAATACCGGCACAAAGACGACCGCCAGCGTTGCCACGATCATGCCGCCTATCACGCCTGTGCCGATGGCTTGCTGGCTGGCCGAACTGGCGCCCGTGGCGAAGGCCAGAGGCACCACGCCAAGAATGAAGGCCAGTGAGGTCATCACGATAGGACGCAAGCGCAAGCGCGCAGCTTGTACTGTGGCGCTTACCAAATCATGCCCTTCGTCGTACAGGGTTTTGGCGAATTCGATGATCAGGATTGCGTTCTTTGCCGACAAACCAATGATGGTAATCAAGCCCACCTTGAAGAACACATCATTGGGCATGCCGCGAAAGGTCACAGCCAGTACCGCGCCAAGCACGCCCAGCGGGACGACGAGTAAAACCGCCGTGGGGATCGACCAGCTTTCATAGAGCGCTGCCAGGCACAGAAACACGATCAGCAACGACAAGCCCAGCAGCATGGGTGCTTGCGCCCCGGACAACTTCTCCTGCAAAGACAAACCAGTCCATTCCAGCCCCAAACCCGCAGGCAGTTGATCCACCAGACGCTGAACCTCAATCATCGCTTCGCCGGTGCTGTAACCGGGCGCCGACTCGCCGGAAATACTGATCGCCGGGTAGCCGTTGTAACGCGTCAGTTGCGCGGGGCCCTGAATCCAGCGGGCCTCGACAAAGGCCGACAGCGGTACCATTTTTCCGAGGTTGTTACGCACGTTGATCTTGAGCAGGTCTTCGACCTGGCTGCGCTGATCGCCTTCAGCCTGAACCACGACCCGCTGCATACGCCCCTGATTGGGGAAGTCGTTGACATAGGCCGAGCCCACGGCGGTCGACAGCACGCTGCCGATGTCGGCAAAGGAGATGCCCAAGGCATTGGCGCGTTGACGATCCACTTCAAGCTGCACTTGCGGACTTTCTGCCAGAGCGCTTTCGCGGACATTGGCCAGCAACGGGCTTTTCTCTGCCAACCCCAGCAGTTCGGTACGGGCCTGCATCAACGCGTCATAACCGACACTGCCACGGTCTTGCAGACGAAATTCAAACCCACTTGAGGTGCCCAGACCACTCACAGCCGGGGGCAGGATGGCGAAAGCAATCGCATCCTTGAGTTCGCCGAACGCTTGGTTGGCACGGTCAGCGATCGCAAACGCCGAATCGTTGCTGGCCCGCTGCGACCAGTCTTTAAGGGTGGTGAACGCCAGCGCTGCGTTTTGTCCATTACCTGAAAAGCTGAACCCCAGAATCATCGTGGTATTGCCCACGCCCGGCTCATTGGCGTTGTGCGCCTCGATGTGTTTAACCACGTCCACGGTGCGGTTTTGGCTGGCCCCCGGGGGCAGTTGAATATCGGTGATGATGTAACCCTGATCTTCGACCGGCAAAAAGGAGGAGGGCAGGCGCGCAAAGCACACCACCAGCACCACCAGCAAGGCGCCGTAAACCAACAGGTAGCGCCCACTGCGCTTGATCAGATGAATGACCCAATGCTCATAACGCTCGGACAACCGATCGAACTTTTTATTGAACCAGCCAAAGAATCCGCCCTTGGTGTGATGCTGGCCTTTGCCGATGGGCTTTAGCAGCGTGGCGCACAAGGCCGGAGTGAGCGAAAGCGCTAAAAATGCCGAGAACAGGATGGAGGTGGCCATCGACAACGAAAACTGCTGATAAATGACGCCCACTGAACCCGGCATGAAGTCCATCGGTATAAACACGGCGACCAGCACCAAGGTGATGCCGATGATGGCACCGCTGATCTGTGTCATCGCCTTTCGGGTCGCGTCGCGGGGCGACAGGCCTTCGCTGACCATGATTCGTTCGACGTTCTCCACCACGACGATGGCATCGTCCACCAAAATACCGATGGCCAGCACCATGCCGAACATGGTCAGTACGTTGATCGAAAACCCCAGCACCAACATCACCGCAAACGTACCCATGAGGGCCACCGGCACCACCAGCGTCGGAATTAGCGTGTAGCGCACGTTCTGCAAAAACAGAAACATCACGGCAAACACCAGCACCATCGCTTCCACCAGCGTGTAGACCACTTTGGTAATCGACACTTTGACAAAGGGCGTGGTGTCGTACGGGATGGTGTATTCAACCCCGGCGGGGAAGTAGCGGCTCAATTCGTCCATTTTTGCGCGAATCAGATTGCCGGTGCTCAAGGCGTTGGCTTCAGGGGCCAGCTTCACGCTGAAAGCGCTGGCTGATTTGCCGTTGAGGCGGGTGCCGTACTGGTATTCCTGACTGCCGATTTCGACCCGTGCCACATCGCTGATACGCACGGTCGAACCGTCAGGGTTGGCACGCAACACAATATCGCCGAACTCCTGAGGCGTCGAAAGCTGGCCTTTGACCAGCACTGTGGCGGTGATCTCCTGGGTTTTGCTGCCCGGTAAATCCCCGATGCTCCCCGCTGCAACCTGGGCGTTCTGGCTGGCAATCGCCTGGTTGACGTCCGCGGCGGTAAGGTTAAAACCTATCAGCTTTTGCGGGTCGATCCAGATGCGCATGGCCCGCTCAGCCCCGTAAAGCTGAGCCTTGCCGACGCCTTCAACGCGCTTGATTTCGTTCATGACATTGCGCGCCAGGTAATCACTGAGCGCCACTTCATCGAGCGTGCTGTCTTTGTCGGCGGTCAGCGTCACCAGCATCAAAAAGCCCGAGGAAATTTTCTCGACCTGCAAGCCTTGCTGGATCACGGCTTGTGGCAAGCGTGATTCAACCGCTTTTAGACGGTTTTGCACGTCTACCTGAGCCATTTCCGGATCAGTGCCGGGTTTGAACGTCGCGGTAATGCTTGCGCTGCCAAGGCTGCTCTGGGATTCAAAATACAGCAGGCCATCCGTGCCGTTGAGTTCTTGCTCAATCAGGCTGACCACACTTTCGTCCAGCGTTTGTGCCGAAGCACCGGGATAGATCGCGTACACCTCAACCTGCGGCGGCGCTACAACCGGGTATTTGGCGACAGGCAGTTGCGGGATGGCCAAAGCGCCCGCCAACAAGATAAACAGCGCCACGACCCAGGCGAAGATCGGACGGTCGATAAAAAACTGCGGCATGCTCACTGATCCGTGGAGTGTGCGAGAGGAAGAGTCGGGTTGTCGATGTGCACCTGTTCACCCGGTCGGGCATGTTGCAAACCCTCAATCACAATCTGGTCGCCGGGCTTGAGGCCCTCATTGACTATCCATCGATCATTCTGCACGCCGCCCAATTGCACGGGTTGTAGCTTGACCTTGTTTTCGGCGTCCAGAAGCAGCACTTGGGCAACGCCTGCGCCGTCACGCAGGATGGCGCGTTGCGGCACAGTGATCGCCTCTTTGTTAACCGCCTGTTCCAGGCGCACGCGCACGAAACTGCCGGGCAGCAAGTCATAGTCCGGATTGGGGAACTCGCTGCGTAAAATGATTTGCCCGGTGCTGGGGTCAACGCTCACGTCGGTAAACAGCAGCTTGCCCGGTAATGGATAAAGGCTGCCGTTATCACGAATCAAAGTCGCCTTGGCCTGATTGTTACCAATTTGCTGCAACTCGCCGGCACGAAACGCTGCGCGCAAGTTGTCGAGGTCGCGAGTGGACTGGGTCAGGTCAACGTGGATCGGGTTCAACTGCTGAATCCGCGCCAACGGCGTCACTTCGCCTTGGCCGACCAGAGCGCCTTCAGTGACCAATGCCCGGCCAATACGCCCCGAGATCGGTGCGGTCACGGTGGCATAACCGAGATTGAGCCTGGCCCGCTGCACGGCGGCCTGATTGGCGGCCACATCGGCGTTGCTTTGCTGGGCCTGCGCTTGCGCGTTGTCGTAATCCTGACGGCTGATGGCGTTAATGCCGATCAGTTCGGCGTAACGCTGCTCCTGGAGTTTGGACTGCTGCGCGATGGCTTTGGATTTGCTCAGGGCTGCCTGCGCGCTGTCGAGGTCTGCCTTGAACGGTGCCGGATCGATCAGAAACAGCACATCACCCTGTTTCACTTCAGCGCCTTCGCTGTACACACGCTTGAGGACTACACCGGCCACGCGGGCGCTGACTTGCGCCACACGCGGGGCAACCACCCGGCCGCTCAGTTCGTTATTGATCGAGAGCGGAGCAGCGGCGACCACCTCGGTACGCACCTTGGCCAAGGGCGCCTGGGTTTGCGCAACGGGACTTTTGTCACACGCCGTCAGGGCCAATGCCAGCGCCGAAAGGCAGAGGGGGGGCGAAAAGCTTTTTCAACAGGTGGGCCTTCTTATAAGTGCGATATGTATCAGTCAAGTATTCGGCATGCTAAGCGCAGCACGTACGAGGCGTTGTGAAGCTATGTAGGAGCTATGTGAAAAAGTGTGAAGGTTTTGCACCTATGTAGGCGGGGTTATATATCCTTCGGGTTTTCCCCCGGATGTAAGCATTTATTATGCCCACTATTTTGCTGGTCGAAGACGATGCCGCGCTGTCGGAGTTGATTGCCAGTTATCTGGAGCGAAATGGCTACCAGGTCAGCGTCATTGCCCGGGGGGATCAGGTGCGTGCTCGTGCCAAAAGCAATCCCCCGGATCTGGTCATTCTCGACTTGATGTTACCGGGGCTGGATGGCTTGCAGGTGTGCCGTTTGCTGCGCACTGACTCGCAGAGCCTACCTATTCTGATGCTGACCGCCCGCGACGATAGCCATGATCAGGTGCGGGGCTAGAGATGGGTGCCGACGATTATGTGACAAAACCTTGCGACCCACGTGTGCTGCTTGCCCGTGTACGGACATTGTTGCGCCGCAGCAGTCTGGCCGAACCCAGCGTGGCCAGTGACCGGATTGAAATCGGCAACCTGTTGATTGACCTTTGCGAGCGCGTGGTGACCTGGCGCGGCAAGGCGATTGAGTTGTCCAGCGGCGAATACAACCTGCTGGTGGTCCTGTCGCGGCACGCGGGCGAAGTGCTGAGTCGCGACCAGATTCTGCAACGCCTGCGCGGCATTGAGTTCAACGGCACTGACCGCTCCGTGGACGTGGCCATCTCGAAACTGAGGCGTAAATTCGACGATTGTGCTGGCGAAGCCCGCAAAATCAAAACAGTGTGGGGCAAGGGATACTTGTTCAGCCGTAGCGAATGGGAATGCTGAGTCCATGTTCAAGGTTCTGATCCGGTTGTACCTGATCACCATTTTCACGTTTGCGGCCGCCATCTATGTGGTGCCCGAGATCATTGTCACGCTGTTTCACGAGCGCTTCGTCAACTACAACGTCGACATGTCCAGAGGCATGCAAGCGCTGTTGGTCAAGCAGTTCAAAGAGCGGCCTGTGGAGCAGTGGCCAGCACTGGCCCATGAACTGGATGAGCAGTTCAAGCCGATGCGCGTCAATCTGTTGCCCATTACCGCACCCAAGTTCGATGCTAAAGAGCAGCAACAATTGGCGCAAGGCGAAGGGGTTTTGCGCATTGGCGAATGGGGCTGGCGGACGTTGGTGGTGTCACCGCTTAACCACGAACTGGCGCTGGAATGGGTCATGCCGCCCGATCCTTTCGATATGAATGTGTTGTATTGGAGCATCAACGTTCTGATTGGCGCCGCGCTACTGGCAGGTTTATTGTTGTGGCTACGTCCGCACTGGCGCGATCTGGAGCGCCTCAAGCTCACGGCCGCGCGTTTCGGCCAAGGCCAGTTAAGTGAGCGCACACAGATATCTCCGCGTTCCAACATCCACGGTCTGGCCAGTGTTTTCGACACCATGGCCCAAGAGGTGGAGTTGCTGCTCAACCAGCAACGTGAACTGCTCAATGCCGTGTCCCATGAATTGCGCACGCCTTTGACCCGGCTTGATTTCGGCCTGGCACTGGTCTTGTGCGACGACCTGCCTGAGGCCAGTCGTGAGCGTCTGCAATTAATGGTCGGGCATATTCGTGAACTGGACGAGCTGGTATTGGAGCTGCTGTCGTTCAGCCGCTTGCAAAACCCCAGACTGATGCCCGAACGCGTTGAAGTGGCACTGGACGAGTTTATCGACAGCATTTTGGGCAGCTTCGATGAAGCCCTTGAGTCACCGGACATTGTCCTTGATGTGCATTTGCTGGGCACCCAGCAACGCTGCGTGCTGGACCCGCGTCTGACGGCCCGTGCCTTGCAAAACTTGCTGCGCAACGCCATGCGCTACTGCGACAGGCGCATCCAATTGGGCGTCAATGTCACCGCGTCAGGTTCTGAACTGTGGGTCGACGACGACGGTATCGGCATTCCGGAGGCTGAGCGTGAACGTGTTTTCGAGCCGTTCTATCGACTGGATCGCAGTCGGGATCGGGCCACGGGTGGCTTTGGCCTGGGCTTGGCCATCAGCCGACGCGCCCTGGAGGCCCAGGGCGGGACGTTAATCGTGGAGCCTTCGCCCTTGGGCGGTGCCCGCTTCAAACTGTGGTTGCCAGCGTGAAGCGGGGCGGCTTCAGATTGAGCGGCGCAGGCGGCTCACATGCTTTAAACCTTCGATAATCAATACCACCACCGCAAGCCAGATAGGCCCGTAGGTCAGCCATTGGCCGTCTTCGAGGCTGTCGCCCAGCAACAGCGCGACGGCCACCAGCAATACCGGTTCGACGTAGCTGAGCAAGCCAAACAGGCTGAAGGGCAGCAGGCGGCTGGCCAGTATGTAAGCAAAGCCTGCAGCGGCACTGATCACACCCATCAAGGGTACAAGGGCATACAACGCCTGACGTTGTGCGCCGAGATCAATGTGCCCGCCCGCGAGGACGAACCACAGGGCCACGGGCACCATCAGCAGCATGTCCAGCCACAGCCCACCGAGGTTATCGATGCCGATCTTTTTGCGCAGTACGAAGTAGAGTGGGTAGCCGATTGCGACCACCAGCGTCGTCCATGAAAAACCGCCCGTGCGGTACAGCTCATTGGCCACCCCGACCACGGCCAACGCCGTGGCTAATTTCTGCAAGTGCGACAGGTGCTCACCGTAGACGATGCGCCCGGTGAGAATCATCGTCAGTGGCAGCAGGAAGTAGCCCAGAGACACATCCAGACCATGCCCGTTCAAAGGCCCCCACATAAACATCCAGAGTTGCAGACCGACCAGAAAACTGGTCAGCAACACACAAGGGATCAGTAGAGGTTTATCACGTAAGCGATTGAAAATTATAGGGACCCATTTCCAATCTCCGGACAGGCAAATGAATAGAGTCATAAAGGGCAGCGAAATAAGTATTCGCCAGCCGAAGATTTCCTGACCATCGAGGGGCCAGAGGAGGGAAGTGAAGTAGTACAGGACGCCGAACAAGCAGGAAGCCAAAATCGATAAAACAATACCTTTAGACACAACAACCTCAATGGATCTACAGCGTTACTCGTTTGAGTGGGCACGTAGCTTGAGGGGGTTGGTGGCCATTGGCAAACACCTTTTAAACCAGTCAGTTAGGACTGATTCTTGTTAATCAGGTTCAAACATTAAAAGCACAAGCAATTACTGGGCCAAAAGCGTTTAAAACATGCGTTCGTGTTTTCCAAAAAAAAAGATTAACGGTCGTTTGGTCAGCCTGTTGGGCCGGTGGGGATCGGCCATACGTCTCTTCAGCGTGAGATCTATCCAACCGTGATCATCACACACCATTGCTGGCTACTTTCCTCCCTTGTAGCCGCTAAGCATGATGAACACCACGATGCCCAGAATTCCCAACATGGCCGAGGACGTCAGCAGCAGCAGTTCATGCGCGGCTGAGAAAGCCTCTTTAGCCGCCTCGATCAGCGCGGTGCTTTGGGGCTCGACCAAGCGTTGGAAGACGGCATAACTGTCGCCAATCGAACGTGCCGCCCGCTCTGCCAGGGATTTATCCAGATCAACGGGCAGCAAAATCCTGTGGCTGTATACAGCGGACATGAATACCCCGAAAAAGGTGATCCCTAATCCGGTGCCCAGTTCATAAGCGGTGGCTTCCAGCGCACCTGCCGCCGCGCCTTTACTGGGCTCCACCGAGCCCATGATGGCAATGGACGAAGCCGTCAGGCCAATGCTGAGCGTCAGGCCCAGCAACGCCAGCATGGCTGGCACCCTGAAGCCGGGCGCATCGAAGTCCGCGAAGGCTAGAAATGCCAAGGCTACGGATGACACCACCAGCGATGCACTCGCAACCAGGCGCAAACCGCACAGGTTGGACAGATAGCCCGCAATGGGACCTCCGACGGCAGCGGCGGCCATGATTGGTATCATGAAAATGCCCGCTTGCAACGGTGTTCTGCCGAGCACGTATTGCAACTCTTGCGCCAGCGTCAGCTCGACTCCGGCCAGCGCGCCGATCGCCACCGTGGCCATAATCATCCCGGCCAGAATCGCTGGGTGAGAGAACAACGACAGATCGAGCATGGGCGTTGCCGAGCGCAGTTGCATGCGCACAAAGACGGTCAGCAGGCCAATCCCCAGTACCGCCACTGCCAGCGCCATTGCTAACGGTTGTGTTGCGCTGGCAATAGCTTTGATGCTGTACACCAGCGCCAACATGCCGGCGACTAGCAGCAGGGCCTGGCCCAATGCCCAGGAACCCGGCGTGGTCTGTGTCGCGCGCGGTAACAGGATGAACACCAGCGGCGCAACCACCAGCATGATCGGCACGTTAATTAAAAAGGCCGAGCCCCACCAGAAGTGCTCCAGCAGCACACCGCCAATCAATGGCCCCAGCGCAGCCCCTGCGGCGCCGACCGTCCCCCACAGGCCCAGGGCCATAGCCCGCTCTTTTTCATCCTCGAAGGTACAGCGAATGATGCCCAGCACACAGGGCATGATCATCGAACCGCCCAAGGCCAGAAGCACCCGTGCACCGATAAGCAAGGCCGGGGTCGGCGCGAAGGCGGCCAACAGTGAGGCGAAGCCGAATATGACCAACCCAATGAGCAGCACGCGGCGGTGGCCGATGCGGTCGGCAAGGGTGCCCATGGGCACCAGCAGACCCGCCATCAGCAGCGGGTAAATGTCGATGATCCACAGCACCTCGGTGGCCGAGGCATCGAGCGCCAGGGTCAGCGAAGGCACGGCGATGTGCAGGATGGTCATGTCGATGACCACCGGCAGGAAGGCCAGCATGACGGCCAACAGGACCAGCCAGCGGCGGGGAATGATAGTAGGCATGGATAGACTCTAGTGAGCGGCTATAACAGCGTAAATATTCCGACATCAGGCTCAAATTCGCCGAACTTTTAGGCCGATTGAGGCCTCACGACGACTCTGCGTGACGGGTTATCACACTGATCGACGGTGGCGCACCAGATGCTTGAAGCCTTCATACATCAACACCAGCACAGCTAACCAGATCGGCAGATACGTCATCCATTGCCCGGCGCTGATGCTTTCTCCCAGCAACAAAGCGACAAAGACCAGCAACACGGGTTCGACGTAGCTGAGCAAGCCAAACAGGCTGAAGGCAAGCATTCGGCTGGCCAGAATGTAGCTGATCAGGGCCAGGGCACTGATGCCGCCCAGCAGCGGAATCAACACATACAGAGCAGGGCGGTGGCTGGCCACATCAAAACCTTGCTCGCCGCTTTGTACAAACCACAAAGCGACGGGTATCAACAGCAGCATGTCGAGCCACAGGCCACCAAGGTTGTCGGTTGCGGCGCGTTTGCGCAGCACGAAGTACAAGGGATAGCCGATGGCGACCACGGCGGTGGTCCATGAAAACCCACCCACGCGATACACCTCGTTGGCGACGCCAAGTGTGGCCAGTGCTGCGGCAATTTTTTGCAGATGGGACAAGTGTTCGCCATACACCAGACGCCCGGTCAGCAGCATGGTCAGCGGCAGCAGGAAGTAGCCCAGCGAGACATCCAGGCTATGGCCATTAAGTGGCGCCCAAAGAAACAGCCAGAGTTGCAGGCCCACCAGCGCGCTGGACGCCAACAGGACAGCCCAGAGGCGCGGTTGTTGGCGCAGTCGCGCGACAATTTTGGGCACCAGCCGCCAATCGCCGGACACAAACATGAACAGGGTCATGCTGGGCAGGGTCAAGAGCATACGCCAGCCGAAGATCTCGGCACCGCTCAAGGGCCAGAGCAGGGACGTGAAGTAATACATGACACCGAACAGGCTCGATGCCAGAACCGATAAAACAATACCTTTGGACACAACAGCCTCGTCGCAACACGCTTTATGATTGTTAGGAAGTGTGTAGCTTGAGGCTCGGCGAGCTATAGGGCAAATCCGTTTGGGGTTGTTGTTAGCCACGCGGGGCAACGCCAAGCTCGATCTGTGCTTTGTGCTTTGTGCTTTGTGCTTTGTGCTTTGTGCTTTGTGCTTTGTGCTTCTAAAGCGATATCCCTGCTGCCACCGAAAAAGTGAAACCAACACTGAGGCCCCTCACAGGAGGCTGAACGCAGGTGCTGTTATGGGGGTGGCGAGG
>NZ_WIWC01000047.1 GCF_009600315.1 Pseudomonas helleri
AAAGCCTTGGCTATGCAATATGATGCTCCTGCGTCAATTCAATAACCGTGTTGCACTCAGCTCCTGCAACCGCCATCTTAAAGAAAAGTCTGCCCTGCAATTTATGGGATGGAATGACACATGCGGATGACTCATTATCCACGCCGGATGAAAATTCGACCTATATAAAGGTGACTTTCATTGGGTTTTAAGTGCTAAGAACTACGCCTTGGCTGTTATCTTCTGACACGCACATTCCTGATAAACCTTAATGTGTAGAGGTCTGTGCATGTCCAGTGTATTGAACCGTTACTTAGGCCGCAGTGAGGCCTGGGTGCGTTTGTAATCGCAATCATCATCATTGGAAGTTGTCGGTTATAGCGTTCACCGATATTACGGTTTTGAAGGTCCGTGGTTCTCTTCAACTGGAAGTACGTGTAACTCAGTCTGAATGGGTCATGTTGTGCGCGCAGTTGCCGCACTCGTGCATGTGTGTGGCTCAACCCTATATGCAATTTGGAAACCATGGATGAACTTACGTACCTTGATTGCCCGCTGCTTTGGTGATCGTGACGTCTTGGCTCTTTCCCAAGAACACGTAGAACGCTGGCAACCTTTGCTCAAGCCCATCAGTGCGCAATCACCGGTAGGCGAAGACCCCGGTTACGACGATGACTTTCAGTGCATGCGTGAGGAAGTCAACAAGCTCTCCGGCGCGGATCCTGATCTGGTCATTCGCCTGGCAGAGAAATTATTGACCGATAGCTGCAAGGACTTACGCATCGGTACCTATTATTTGTGGGCCCGTTTGCAGTCGGAAGGCGAGGCGGGTTTGGCAGAGGGTCTTAGCCTGCTGGCGGCGTTGGTTGAACGCTATCCCGCTGACGTTCTGCCTGTGCGGGCCAACAGTCGCAAGATTGCGTTGGAGTGGGTGGCCAGCAATAAGGTTTTGGACTGCCTGTCGCGATATCCAGAGGTGGTGAAGAGCGAGTCTGAGCGCACGGTGGCGGCGCTGGCTTGGTTGGAGCGCAGCCTGAGTGTTTGGCCGCAAGATCAGCGTCCTGTTCTGGATTCTTTGTATGGCGCGTTGTCTGCTCGGCTGGCGCAGTCCGGTGGAGTGGACGCGCTGGTGCCGCAGAACACTTCCAGTCATGAGCAAAATGGGCTGCCTGTGGCCTCCATCAAGTCCGGGCGTGATTTGTTGGATAGCGGTCGGGCGCTGGCAGAGTATTTGCGCGATCAGCCTGATGGTTGGCTGGCCGCTCACCGGCTGATGAAAAGTCTGCGGTGGGACACGGTGCATCAGACTCCCCTTGAGGGCGCCAACGGTAATACGGGGTTAGTGGCGCCACGAGCAGAAAACCGGAGTCACCTCAAACGGCTATATCTGCAGCGTAACTGGACCGAGCTACTGGATCAGGTCGAGCGCGTTTACGCCGAGGGTGTTAACCATTTCTGGCTGGATCTTCAGTGGTATCTGTTCCAGGCGCTCGGTGAGTTGCCGGCGCCACAGAATAAATGGGCCGATATCACCCAGCGTGATTTGGGCATGTTCCTTGATCGTTTACCGGGACTGGAAAGCATGCGTTGGAGCGACGGCACTCCGTTCGCCGACGAAACCACCCTCGCGTGGATTAACCAGCATGTCTGCGGTAATGGCTCCCAACAATGGATGCCTGCGCCGATAGCCGTCAACGCCACTGGCGATACCGAAGTCCTGTCGCTGGAGGCTGAGGCATTGGCGCAGGCTGACAGCGACGGCGTAGAAGCTGCGTTAGCCTGGCTCGCTGCACGTTCCGGTATTCAAAGCGGCCACCAGCGCTGGTTGTTACGTCTGCTGATGGCGCGAGTGGCTGAGCAATATGGCAAGAGCGAGTTGGCCCTGCATCTCCTGGGCGAACTGGACACCACGGCGCAACGCCATGCACTGGCTGACTGGGAGCCCGAGCTTAATTTTGAGGTCAAGGCACGTCTGCTCAAGCTGTTGCGTTTGAAAGCGCAGCGTAATGATGCCGACAAACCCGCGCTGGCTCGGCGTATGGAGGTACTTCTGGCAGCACTGGTGGCTATTGATCCGGTGCGCGCAGCAGTGCTCTGCGGTTAACTCTTACTGAACTGGAATCTATCTTTGAGCATGGACAATCTGACACTGCGATATTTCGATGCCGAGATGCGTTATCTGCGCGAAGCCGGCAAAGAGTTCGCAGACGCCTTCCCTGATCGGGCGGCGCATTTGAACCTGGACAAACCGGGTGCACAAGATCCCTATGTGGAGCGTCTGTTTGAGGGCTTCGCGTTCTTGATGGGGCGTCTGCGTGAGAAGTTGGACGACGACTTGCCGGAGCTGACCGAAGGTTTGGTGAGCCTGCTATGGCCACATTACTTGCGTACGATTCCCTCACTGTCAGTGATTGAGCTTAAGCCTGAGCTTGAGAAAATGAAGCGCAGTGAGGTCATCGCTCAAGGTTTTGAAGTGTTGTCGCAGCCCATAGGCCCACAGCGCACACAGTGCCGCTATACCACGACCCAGGATGTGAGCCTGCTCCCGTTGAGCCTGGAAGCTGTGCGAGTGGCTCATGAACCGGACGGTCGCTCAGTGCTGCGGCTGCGTTTTGCGTGTGGTGACCTGACGGACTGTGGGCCGATAGATTTGAGTCGCCTGCCGCTCTACTTGAATGCTGATGCCCCGATGGCCAGCGCGCTGCACAAGGCACTGACCCTTGATACTCAAGCGTTGTATGTTCGTCGACCGGGTCAAACAGATCGCCAGCCTCTGGAAGGCTACTTTTCGCCTAAAGGCTTTGCCGATGAAGATTGTCTTTGGCCCAAGGGTGATAGCGCATTCAGTGGTTATCAACTCCTGCTTGAGTATTTCACCTTTCCCCAGAAGTTCATGTTTGTGACGCTCTGCGGTCTTGAGCAATTGGCCATTAGCCCGAGTACGACCTGGTTTGAACTGGATGTGGTGCTTGGCGAGTCATGGCCTCACTCGTTCAACTTGAGTGCTGAGCACATACGATTGCATGCCGTGCCCGTGATCAATTTATTCACGCTTGAGGCGGATCCTTTAGCGATAGCGCCCTTGCAGAGCGACTATCTGCTACGTCCCATGCGTTTGCAGGACGGTCATATCGAAATCTATTCGGTTGATCAGGTCACTGCGTCAAAAAATGCTGAACGTCAAGACTATGTGCCGTTCTCAAGCTTTCAGCATAAGGGCGGTATGTTGCGCGACGAAGCGCCGGAGCGTTATTTCCACACACGTTTGAAACGGGGGGCCAATGGTCTGCATGACACGTGGCTGATTCTGGGCGGTGAGGGTTTTGATAATGATTGCCTCAACGGAGCTCAAAGCCTGTCACTGCAGCTGACCGGTACTCACGGGCAACTCCCGCGCAAAGCTCTGCAAAGCACCCTGCTGGATACCTCTGCACAATCCACTCAAACCCGCTTGCGAGTGCGCAATCTGTGTGCACCCACCTTGCCGTGCTACCCACCGAACCGCGATCGATTCCACTGGCGAGTGTTGAGCCATTTGGGGTCCAACTTTTTACCCATGCTCGACAGCGCCGAAGTCTTGCGCGGCACCCTGGCATTGTATGACTGGACGGGTAGCGAGCTGAATCGACGTCGTTTGGCGGCAATTGTTGAGGTCAGTCACCACCTTATCCAGCGGTTCGAAAAAGGCTTTCTGCTGCGGGGCGTGGAGATCGAAGTCACTCTGGACGTCAATGGGTTCTCGGGTGAGGGCGATATAAGCCTGTTCGGTGAAATGCTTCATCGGTTCTTTGGTTTGTACGCCGACATCCACCTATTCAATCAGCTCACCCTGATCCTGCAACCTACTGGAAAGTGCCTGCGATGGAACGAGAACCACAGTCAGCGAATTCCCGGCTGAAGGCCGGCGGTTTGCTGCAGGCACTGGAGGGGCGGGTGGCTGAGGCCAACCTGTATCGCTTCTGTCAGCTGCTTGAACAAGCATTACCCAATCACCCGCCTTTGGGCAGCACCGCGCACCCGGCGGATGACCCGGTGCGTTTTCGCCCCGATCCAGGCATGGGGTTTCCGGCGGGCGAGCTCAAAGCAATAGAAATCGACCCGGATCACCCCGAGCGTCCGGCTACGGTACGCACGCGTTTGCTGGGGCTTTATGGCGTGGATTCACCTTTACCGACAGCTTTTGTGGATGACATTGCTCAGCGTCGTGAAGGGCACGAGGCGTTGGAGTCCTTTCTCGACATTTTCAATCACCGGATATTTACCCAGTTCTACCGGATCTGGCGCAAATATTCGTATCCCGCCACGTTCGAGTCTGGCGCAGCGGATGCTACATCGCAGTGCTTGCTGGGGTTGATTGGTTTGGGAATCCCCGGTACCGCCAAACAAATTGCCACGCCTGTCTCACGATTTTTGGCGTTGCTTAGCGTGATGCGTTTGCCGACCCGCAATGCTGAAGGCATCAGGGCGTTGGTGAGGTTACTGGCACCCAACACCAAAACTCAGGTAACGCCACACTGGCCGAAAAAAATTGCACTGATTCAACCCGCCAGTCTTTCCACCCAACACCCTGTTTGCTTGTCTCAGGGCACGCCTTTGGGCAGCACAGGGCAGGATGCCAATACTCAGTTACTTCTGAATTTGTTCACTGTGGATACGCGGGAAGCCAGTGGCTGGTTGCCGGGTAGTCAGTTGCACAAAGACCTGCTGGTGTTGTTGCGTGTTTATCTGGGCTGGCGTTGCACTGCACAGCTTCAGCTGGTGCTGCCGGTGCGTTGTTTGCCCTTGCCAGTACTCGGCGGTTCACCCGTGTATCTGGGCCTCACAGGAATGTTAGGGCTCGGATCAGACGCCTTGCAGAAGGACGATAACGAGACCGTTACGATCAATTTAGGCCGTTATCAAGGCCTACAGAGCAATCCCAGGAATAGAGAGACAGAGCATGTCGCGTACCGTTTTTAATGTAGGGGTGATGGTGGTGTGCGCTGCACTGCTAGGCGGGTGTGGAGTTACCCAGAAGGTAACAGACGCCACGGTGTCCACTGCAAAGGCCATTTTTTATAAGCACGTGAAAACCTTGCACCTGGACTTCAGCGCCAGAGTGGCCCTGAACTCAGATACCACAGAAATGAGTGCCTTATCGGTACCCACGCTGGTTCGGGTCTACCAGTTGCGTGACAAAAAGGCGGTCGAAATGGCCACTTACGATCTTCTGGTCAGTGATGACGACAAACTGGGCAGTGAGTTGCTGGGCACCCAGGCGGTGGTCGTCAAGCCCGGGGAAGGGGTTCAATTGAACGTGCCTCTGCAAGAGCAAGCCCAGTTCGTTGCGGTGGTGGCATTGTTCCGAACGCCCAATGCGCAGACGAACACCTGGCGGCTGATATTGACTCGCGATGACCTGGACCCTGATCAGCCGCGAGTGATTGAGTTGGGGGACAACCGTTTGACGTTGCGTCCTTTGGCGAAGGACTGAGCCATGACTGAGTCCAATCCTTCGCTCTATGAAATGCTATTGCACAATTTCGACGGCGAGCTTGACCTGTTTCGGGTCAGCGAAGAAGACCAGTACACCTTGTCGGTCATGGACAACATTCAACGCATCCTCAATAGCCGCGCGGGCACACTCAGTCATTTACCTGATTACGGGTTGCCGGACATGGGGTTTATTTTGCAGGGGCTGCCGGGCACAGCACATGGACTGATGAATACGATGCGTGACACGTTGCTCAAATATGAACCGCGTCTGGACGCTGTGAGTATTGAGCTGTTGGCGCAAGTAATGCCGGGACATTTGGACTACGCCCTGGACGTGAAGCTCAAAGGAGGACAGCAAATGACCTTTGGCACGACGCTGGCGGCAGGAGGCAAAGCCCTGGTACGCCACCTGAAGCGACTGAACTACCTGTCATAGGCTTGAACCTGTAATGGAAGGAAACTGGCATGACGGGATTGTTTGAAATGCATATCCGTGTGGGCACTGATCCGCGTGGTTATAGCGAATTCAGCGCATTGCTTGATGAAGTGAGCAAACTGAATCATTCGGCCTGTCCAGATCTGGATTGGGGCAAAGTCGAGACATTGTGTCTGGCGTTGTTCCAGAAAAATGGGGCGGACTTAAACACAGTTGCTTTTTTTACCTTGGCAAGAAGTCACCGTTACGGTCTGGAAGGCATGGCGCAAGGAATCGCCTTGATCGAGTCCCTTTGCATTGAAGAGTCGCGTGTTTGGCCAGTGATGATGTCCATGCGTCTGGACATTCTGAACGGGCTGTTCGCACAGTTGCAGCCGTTACTGCGCAGCCTTGAGATAACCTCATGGAGTCGACCTGCACTGTCGCATCTGTACGGCGAGTTGGGGCGTCTGGACGAAAAATTGACGGTTCAGGGCTTTGACTCTCTGGTTGCATTGCGGGCTCTGCGCCAACAAATCAGCAGCCTCATTCAGCGCTTGCAATGGAACACCGTGACCCATTCAGCCCTGCACATGCCGTCGCACATGCCTGAGCCAGCCGGTGTGATGCCTGTGGTGATCCTGCCCGCTATGCCTATACCCGATGTCTCTAGGCGCACATCATCTGTAAAGGCACGTCGTGTCGCACTTTGGCTATTGGCAGTGATCGCGTGCCTGCTTTTGGTCAGTGGGGTTGGATGGCGGCATTGGTTGGCTAGCCAGGAGAATGAGCGCTTGATGTCCAAGCCGGTGCGGCTGCCGAGCCTGTCTCTGTTCGATGCAGGCAGCGCCGAACTCAAGCCGGGCTCGACCAAGGTGTTGATCAATGCGTTGATGGATATCAAGGCTCAACCCGGCTGGCTGATTGTTATTGCAGGGCATACCGACGACACAGGCAACCCGGAGCAGAATCTGAAACTGTCCCGCGCTCGTGCAACAGCCGTTCGTGATTGGATGCAGGGTATGAGCGACATCGCTGACAGTTGTTTTGCCGTCAAGGGATTTGCCGCCAGTCAGCCGATTGTCAGCAATGACACCGAATTGGGCCGAGTGGCCAACCGGCGTGTCGATATCTATCTTGTGCCACAATCAGGGGCTTGTGGGCGGTCAGAAGTGATCGCTGAAACCGTGAGCAGCGGTTAATGACAGTTTTTGGAGTTCAGTTACAAGCTCTCCGGATCCCCAAAAAACATTTGAATCCGCGAGCGAAGCCAGCGTTCACCGGGGTCGTTGTCCTGAGCGCCGCGCCAAGCCATGTGCAATTCAAAGCTTTGCATCGCCAGTGGTGGGTCTTCGGCCCGCACGCCGCCCGCGGCAGTCAGGGCCTGAGCCGTGTAATCCGGCACGGTGGCAATGATGTCGGTGCCGGCCAGTAAGGTACTCAGGCCATTAAACTGCGGCACTGCCAGCACCACATGTCGCTTGCGCCCGAGTTTCTCCAGTTCAACGTCAATAAAGCCGCTCAAGTCACCTGCAAAGGACACCAATGCGTGGGGGCGGGCACAGAAGTCGTCCAGGCTCATAGCCCCCGGCATGGTGTCGGCGCGCAGCATTTTGGGCTTGCTGCGCCTTAATATTTTGCGTTTGGCATTGGCAGGCAGGTCGCTGGTGTAACTGACGCCCACCGAAATTTCACCGCTAGCCAGCAACGGCGGCATCAAAATGTAATTGACCCTGCGGATCACCAACACGATACCCGGTGCCTCGGCACGCAAGCGCTTAAGCAACAGCGGCAACAGGGCGAATTCCACGTCATCGGACAAGCCAATGCGGAACACCGAGGTGCTGGTGGCCGGGTTGAACTCTGCAGCACGGCTGACAGCGGTTGAAATGGAGTCCAGCGCCGGGGACAGCAGGGCGAAAATCTCGGTCGCCCGTGCCGTAGGCTCCATGCTGCGGCCGGTGCGCACAAACAGTGGGTCATCAAACAAACCGCGCAGGCGTGAGAGTGCCGCGCTGATGGCAGGCTGCCCCAGAAACAGCTTTTCGGCCGCTCGGGTGACGCTGCGCTCATGCATCAGGGTTTCAAAGACGATCAGCAAATTCAGATCGACGCGACGCAAGTCGTTACGGTTCATCTGGCAGACTTCGCAGGCGGATCAACGGTAGAAGGGTAAGGATCTTACTGACAAAACGGCTGGATCGTCACTCTGTAGATAGGATTTCGCGTTTTTACGCATGAGAAAGGGCGCATCTTGAACGGGAAATAAAGCTTTCCTGATGCAGAAAATGCCTGCGGATCAATGTCAGGCATGTCGACTATTAATGCTGTCTGTTAGTCTTGCCCGCAAAGCCCGGATAAAGTCCCGTGGTATTAGCGATTAATAAGGCGAGGTTTGCAATGTCGCGCACGATCCGTTTTCACAAGTTTGGTCCGGCCGAGGTGCTCCAGTGCGAAGAGCACGAAGTCGCTGCGCCTGCGCCTGGCGAAGTGCAGGTGCGTGTCGAGGCGATTGGTATCAGTTGGTATGACGTGCTTTGGCGGCAAAACCTGGCCCCGAGCCCTGCACGTTTGCCAGCCGGTATCGGCCATGAGATGGCCGGTATTGTGACCGCCGTCGGGGCAGGGGTGGACGATCTTGCTGTTGGCGACAAAGTGGCCAGCTTTCCCGGTCAGAGTGCCAACGATTACCCAACTTATGGCGAACTGATCGTCATGCCGCGTTCCACGCTGACGCGCTACCCCGACGTATTGACGCCCGTAGAAGCCAGCGTGCATTACACGCCGCTGCTGATCGCTTATTTCGCGTATGTCGATCTGGCGCGGGTCAAGGCCGGGCAAACCGTGCTGATTACCGATGCCAGCCACTGTTCCGGCCCTTCATTCGTGCAGTTGGGCAAGGCACTGGGGGTCAACGTTATTGCGGCCACCAAAAATGCAGAAGAGCGCGAATACCTGCTCAAACTCGGGGCTGACAAGGTGATCGTCACCGAGGAGCAAGACCTGTTACTGGAGATCAACAAGATCACAAACGACAAAGGCGTCGATGTGGTCATGGATGGCCTCGGTGGCCCTCAGATGTCGGTGCTGGGTGATGTGCTGGCGCCCCGTGGCAGCCTTGTGCTGTATGGGCTGCAAGGGGGTAATCACACACCCTTTCCGGCTTGCGCAGCGTTTCAGAAGAACATTCAGTTCTTTGTGCACTGCATTGGTAATTTCACCGGCAAGCCGGAACTGGGCATCACTCAGGATCAGCAAGCCATGCAGCGGGCCCTGCGCGAAATCAACCAGCTAACGGCTGACCGGGTGCTGTTGCCTCTGGAGGTCAAAGTCTTTCCGTTTGAAGCTTTTGTAGACGCGCATCGCTACATGGATGATTGCCCTTGTCGCGGTCGGGTTGCGTTGCAATTGCTCGCCAACTGAAACTCGCCATCACGCTCTCCAAAAAAACGCCTTTGAACCCTGAGTTCGAGGGCGTTTGTGTATGTAGACCCTGCGGAAAAAATTGATATTTACGGCCGCACATCCCTCAGCCACATCTCGTATTCAGCTATTTTCATATTCGAATGGATAATTAAAAATATGGTTGGCATCCATTTGATGTTGTTTTTTGTAGGGTAATTCCTCTGCGGATGTGCGGTCTATCTGTAACGGATTGAAACCTCAAGTTAAGTGTGGGCGTCCCGGATGCAGCTGCTGATAATAAAGCGCTCACATGGAGGGATGCCCTATGAACAATTTTCATGAACAAGCCATGAGCTTTGTTTATCAGCAAGTGCTGCACCGGTTACAGGGGTTTCTGGAACGTACTGAGCGCATTGCCTTGCAACTATTGATTCAGCGTTTACAGGTAGCTGCCGGAGGCATGGAGCGACTCGCTCAGTTTCGGGTCATGGTTGTGCTTGAGGGGGGCAGGGAATGCGCTTATACACTGGCTTTATTGCGTGCCGCTCAGTTGAGTATCGCGGGGCGCCATCCGGAGACCTTCATATTGCGCGTGGCCATCTTGCACCAGCCTCGTCTGACGCCAAGGGTGCTGGAGCGGATACAAGCTCAATGCGATGAGTTGTTCCTGTATGACGACCATCGCGTTGAGTTGTTGTCGGTCGACGACAATGGCGTTCGCAGGCTGGACAAACATCTGGTCGGTACCCGTAAACCTTCAGCAAGGGCCAGAATAATGATGCTGATGTCCGGCCATTTGACCCGAGGCGATGCGCGCGGCACTTTTTTATGCTGATTTATTGGCACGGGCAAAACTCTTCAGCAGTGCTGTTGAATGGGGGCAACCGGCAGATGCAATCATCGACCGGCGCCCGCCCACGCACTTGGGTACCTATATGGCCTGGATTCAGCGTGTGGCAAGCCAGCGGGGGCATGCCGGCCAGCCGGCTAATCGCGATGACCTGCAAGCCTCGGTCAGGTTGTGTTCCTTTCTCGACGACGACTACAAGGAGGTATTGTGCCTGCCGCCCAATGATCAGCCTTACAGGCCCCTTGCTGACGGTAAAAATATCACCGTGCTTAATATCTTTGACTGCCTGTTCACGGACATAGACATGTTCAACTCAAGGTTACTCACCTACCTGAACGGCTCATTTGCACTCAATGATCTGGATATCGAAGAACCACAAGTGGCGGTGGTCGTGTTGGCCGCTCATCTTCAGGGTTTGCGTGCAGCCTGCGAACAAAGCCTGACCTATAGCGCAGGTGTTGAATTGTATTGGCAGCAGGCGGTGACCCAATACCCCCCGAACGAACGCCTCAAAGGGCACCTCATCAAGCTGTTGGGGGCTGCGTTCAATACCCCGCGACGAATCGACAAATTACGCTTGATAACGGCCCAATACCTGGACGAACTGCACGGTGTCAGTGAAGTACAACTGAGCTGTTTTATGTACTCGCCCTTTATCAATGAAGGTCAGAACCTCGAGTTTTTTTTACGCAACTGTTACCCGGACAAACTGCAATTCATCAATGAGTACCATCAAATGATGATGGATAAGCCGCTGTCGACGCCGGTCGACGTGACCTGGCTTGAGCAGATCAGTGGCTTGCCACTTAGCTCGCTTCAGGTGCTGTATCGCATGCAACACGTCAAGTTCCGGGAGGACAACTCCTTGATGACCTCTTTGTGGGCCAGCGATCCGCACAAACAGCCGTGGACATTGCCATAGACGGTTCACAGCATGACTGGGTGTCTGTCAGCCAGATTGGCGGGCACCACGAAAGGCAACCGCTCATCCCTTCGGGTTGCCAGAGCGGGGAGCAAACTGCTATCTGTACGCATATCCAGTACCTAAAGTCAGTGGTTTGTTCTGCCTGTGATTTCCAATCCCCTTGAAGACCCCTTTTATTACCTGAAAAACTTTGATCATGTGCTCGGCTGGATTTGCGCGCGCTATGACGATGTATTAACGGTTGAAGAGCAGCAGTTCATCTGTGAATTTGGCCAGTTGCCCAGCGCATCACAAGCGCTATGGGTGCGGATGGTCATGCGCAAAGGTCAGCATTTTCGAGCCAGCAAGCTCAGTTACCCGGAGATTGGCGATACCTGCCAGGCAGCGGCGCCTCTGTTGGGTATGGGCTGGCTCACTGATCAGGCACCCCTCGCTCTGCCGGAGGTGTTCGAGGTGTTGAGCAAGCCCGAGATTCAGGCCCGGTTCAACCAGCACATCGTCCGGCCCAAGGCCAAAAAAGATCAGTGGCTGGAAGACCTGGTCCCTCAATTCCCTCAAGTTCAGAGCCTCAGTGAGTGGCATCCAACACTGGCGGAACGGCTATATAGCCTGAGCCATCGTGCAGTGTGCGATCGTCTGCGGCTGATGTTTTTTGGCAATCTGAGCCAGAGTTGGGCTGACCTTGTGCTGGCCGATCTGGGCCTTTTTACCTACGAGAAGGTTGCGTTCAGCCCGCAGTCACGGGCGCTGGCTTGCCGTGAAGATATTGAAGGTTATCTGCACCTGTACCGTTGCCGCGAGCAGTTTGAAGCCGGTGTCAACGTGATTGAGGTGCTGCCTCACGTACTCGGGTACAGCGTCCAAAATCCCTGGCTACAGCGACGTCGTGGGCGTTTGTTGTTCCAGTTCGGTCAGCACTGCGAGCGCGCGGGGGAGCTGACCCGGGCCCTGCAAATCTATCCACACAGTCGCCACCCTGAGGCGCGGGTGCGTACGATCAGGGTGCTGGAGCGGCTGGGCCAGACTGCAGAAGCGTTGGCCCTGGCAGAAGCGGCAGAGCAGGCGCCTGGCACGGATGCCGAGCATCAACAGCTGTTGCGCATGTTGCCGCGATTGCGGCGCACCCTTGGACTGACCGCTCGCGCAAAAGCCAAGCCGCGCAGCCATGATCGCCTCGATCTGGTATTGCCCCACGACGCCGCGCTATCGGTAGAGTGCAGGGTCGCTGGCCATCTGCACGGGCCTGAACAGCCGGTGCACTACGTCGAGAATACGCTGATCAATGGTTTGTTCGGCCTGTTGTGCTGGTCTGCGATCTTCGCGCCGCTGCCGGGTGCGTTTTTTCATCCCTATCAGAGCGGCCCCGCTGACTTGCTGGATGAGGACTTTTACCTGCGCCGTGCCGAGCTGTTTGATGCCTGCCTGCAACAGCTTGAAGATGAACGCTACAAGGACACCATACGAGCGGCCTACGGGGCCAAATTTGGTATTCAGTCGCCTTTTGTCGCTTGGAGCTGTCTCAGTCAATCCCTGCTTGATGACGCATTGCACTGCCTGCCGCCTGCTCATTTAAAGGTCTGGTTTAAGCGTTTGTTGCAGGACATAAAAGCCAACCGTACCGGCATGCCTGACCTGATCCAGTTTTGGCCAGCGCAAAAAACCTACCGCATGATTGAGGTCAAAGGCCCGGGTGATCGCCTGCAAGATAACCAGCTGCGCTGGTTGACGCTGTGCGAGCAACACCGCATGCCGGTGACCGTGTGTTACGTGCAGTGGCAGGAAGTGGCGGGCCCATGACCTATCGCATCGCAGTGCGCGCCTTGTGCGAATTCACGGCCAAGGCCGGTGATCTGGATTTGCGTTTTACGCCTTCGCCCACGGCGCAACAGGGCATTGCCGGGCATCGCACGGTCGCGTCACGGCGCAGCGCCGGGTATCAAGCCGAATTAAGCCTGCAAGGTGAATACGCCGGCGTGCAGGTACGGGGCAGGGCAGACGGCTATGACCCGCTGGGCAATGTGCTCGAAGAAGTGAAAACCTATCGCGGTGACTTCAAGGCCATCCCGGCCAATCACCGTCAACTGCATTGGGCTCAGGCTCGGGTCTATGGCTGGCTGGTGTGCCAAAGCCTGCAATTACCCGAGGTAACTATCGCGCTGGTGTATTTCGATATCGTCAGCGAACAGGAAACACGTCTTCAGGAAACCTGGACAGCTGCGCAGTTGCAGAATTTTTTCAACCAGCAATGCACGCTTTTTGGGGCCTGGGCCGAACAGGAAGCGCAGCATCGCCAGGTGCGGGATGACGCGGCTCGCACGCTGGCATTTCCCCATGCGCAGTTTCGCACCGGCCAACGGGCGCTGGCTGAAGCGGTCTACAAGACCGCCAGTGGTGGCCGCTGCCTGATGGCGCAAGCCCCCACGGGGATAGGCAAAACCATTGGCACCTTGTTTCCGCTGCTCAAGGCCATGCCTGTCAAACAGTTGGACAAAGTGTTGTTCCTGACCGCCAAGACACCGGGGCGAAAGTTGGCCCTCGACTCGCTGCAAGTGCTTTATCCCCGCGGCACCGATGCGCCCTTGCGGGTTTTGGAACTGGTCGCGCGGGACAAGGCCTGCGAATACCCTGATAACGCCTGCAATGGCGATGCCTGCCCGTTGGCCAAAGGCTTTTATGACCGCTTGCCCGCCGCGCGACTGGCCGCGGTGGCGCAAGCCACGCTGAACCAGCTGACCATGCGCGAAGTCGCCCTCGCGCATCAGGTCTGCCCGTATTACTTGAGTCAGGAAATGGCACGCTGGGCAGATGTGATCATTGCCGATTACAACTATTACTTCGACTTTACGGCGTTGCTGTATGGGCTTGCCCAGGCCAATCAATGGCAGGTCGGAACATTGGTGGACGAAGCGCACAATCTGGTCGAGCGTGCCCGCCAGATGTACAGCGCTAGCCTCGATCAGCAAAGCCTCAACCGCGTTCGGCAAAATGCCCCGGCAGTCTTGGACAAGTCCTTCAAGCGCCTGAACCGGGAGTGGAATGCCCTGCACAAGGAGCAAATCGGGCCTTATCAGGTGCATTCACAGGTGCCAGCCAAATGGCTGAATGCCCTGAGCGCGTGTATCACCGCCATCGGTGACTACCTCAACGATCATCCGCAAGGGCTTGCAGGCGATTTGCAAGGTTTCTACTTCGAAGCCCTGCAATTCAACCGTGTAGCGGAACTCTTTGACGAGCATTTCTTGTTTGATGTCAGCCTGCATGAGCACGGCAAACGTCGTCTGTCCCAGCTCAACCTGCGCAACATTGTGCCTGCGGCTTTTATCGGCCCACGGCTGGGCAGTGCGCACAGCAATGTGCTGTTTTCGGCCACGTTGAGCCCGCGAACCTATTACGCCAACTTGCTGGGTTTACCGGCCGACACCGTGTGGATCGATGTCGAGTCACCGTTCAAGGCGCAGCAATTGGCAGTGCATGTGGTCAGTGAAATTTCGACGCGTTTTAACCATCGTGAGGCTTCGCTGGGCCCAATTGTGGAGCTGATTGCCCGTCAGTTTGCGGAGCGCGGCGGCAACTATCTGGCGTTTTTCAGCAGTTTTGACTACTTGCAGCAAGTCGCCCAACTGCTCGCCGAGCGTTATCCGCACATCCCGCAGTGGGTGCAATCACGGCGAATGGATGAGGCGGCGCGCCAAGGGTTTCTCGATCAATTCACCCACGCCAGTCAGGGTATTGGTTTTGCCGTATTGGGCGGCGCGTTTGGTGAAGGCATTGATCTGCCCGGCGCCCGGTTGATTGGCGCCTTCGTCGCGACCCTGGGACTGGCTCAATTGAACCCGGTCAATGAACAGATCAAACAGCGTATGGCAGCGCTGTTCGGCGCCGGTTATGACTACACCTACCTGTACCCGGGCGTGCAAAAAGTGGTGCAAGCAGCGGGACGGGTGATTCGCACCCAGAGCGACCAAGGCACGTTGTTTTTGATCGACGACCGATTTGCCGAGCACAAGGTGCAGCAGTTATTGCCCAGTTGGTGGCAATTGGGTTGAACCTGCGACCTTATGGCACACTGCGTCGTCCTTGACGCATGCAGCGTCTGTCATCAGCAGTGGAGTTTGCCTATATGAGCATCAAACGTTTCGGTACTGGCGCAGTCGGTGCAGGCGGTCAACCCTTACCTTTCGCCCGTGCAGTCGAGGCTGATGGCTGGTTGCACGTGTCGGGGCAAGTGGCGATGGAAAACGGTGAAATCATCAACGGTGGCATCATCGAACAAACGCACAAAACCATGCAAAACCTGATCGCCATTCTCGAAGAAGCCGGCTATGGCCTCGAAGATGTGGTGCGCGCCGGTGTGTGGTTGCAGGACCCGCGCGACTTCTGGAGCTTCAACAAGGTATTTGCCTCGTACTTCAAAAGCGAACATGCTCCGGCGCGTGCCTGTGTGCAGGCCATGATGATGGTCGATTGCAGGGTCGAAATTGACTGCATTGCTTACAAAGCCAAAGCGAGGACTTGAGTGTGTCGATGATTTTGAAAGGTGCAGCTCCGCCGGGCGCGGCTCTGGTGCGCGACGTGAGTTTGCCTGCGCTGGTAATTCACCGGGACGCGCTGGAACACAACATTGCCTGGATGCAGGATTTCGTCACCCGCAGTGGTGCGGTACTGGCCCCACACGGCAAAACCAGCATGGCCCCGGCGCTGTTTCGCCGCCAGTTGGAGCAGGGCGCATGGGGGCTTACCCTGGCCACGGCGGTGCAGACCTGCACTGCGTATGCAGGGGGCGTACGCCGGGTATTGATGGCCAACCAACTCGTCGGCCGCGCCAACATGGCGTTGATTGCCGACCTGCAGGCCGACCCGTCATTCGAGTTTTACTGCATGGTCGACCACCCGGATAACGTCGCCGCTCTGGGTGCGTTTTTCGCGGAACGCGGTCAACGGCTCAACGTGATGATTGAGTACGGTGTTGTCGGCGGCCGTTGTGGTTGCCGCACTGAAGATGAAGTGCTGGCATTGGCACAGGCGATCAAGGCACAGCCGGCGCTCGCCCTGTGTGGTATTGAAGGTTACGAAGGGGTTATCCACGGCGAACACGCGGTCAGCGGCATTCGTGACTTTGCCGCATCTCTGGTGCGACTGGCCCTGCAACTGCAACGTGAAGGCGCTTTTGCCCTCGACAAGCCGATCATCACGGCCTCGGGTTCAGCCTGGTACGACCTGATAGCCGAAGGGTTTGAAGCCGAAGCGGCCAGCGGGCGTTTTCTGAGTGTTCTGCGCCCTGGCAGCTATGTGGTTCACGATCACGGTATCTATAAAGAAGCTCAGTGTTGTGTGCTGGATCGGCGCAGCGACCTGCACGAAGGGTTGCGCCCGGCGCTGGAAGTCTGGGCCCATGTGCAGTCGTTGCCTGAGCCGGGCTTTGCCGTGATTGCGTTGGGTAAACGCGACGTTGCCTACGATGCCGGATTGCCGATGCCGTTGAAACGCTATCGCGAAGGTGTGTTGCCTGCAGTGGGTGATGACGTCAGCGCGTGTCAGGTCACTGCGGTGATGGATCAGCATGCGTTTATGACGGTGGCACCCGGCACTGAGTTGCGGGTGGGGGACATTATCAGCTTTGGCACTTCACACCCTTGCCTGACTTTCGATAAATGGCGAACCGGTTGTGTGGTGGATGAGCAGTTCAATGTAGTTGAGGCGATAGACATTACCTTCTGAGTTTAAAGTTGTAAGCCTCAAGCTTTTAGCGTTCAACATCCCTCACTGCCGCCACTGCTGCCCCTTGCCTGAGCGCTCTAAAGGGGCAGCAGTGACATCGTTTTAAAAGCTGAAAGCACGGCAATCCCCTCTGGCATTGACGATTCTTGCGATCCTCGCTTTGGCTTTCAACCGCATACGAAAAAACCACTGCTCTTGCAGGACCATCCGATTGGGCGAGAAGGATCAAGACAGTTTCTACACGATTTTGTTTTCCCGCGTGCCCCCTGCGCGATCCGCACGCTACCCACTCGCGTTAGTCTCAACGGACGATGAGCCCCGCCTGCAACCTTCCCATACTGCTCCAAGCCAATAAATACAGGCATTGAGGAGCAGGCGCATGATCGACATTCGTGGTTTGAGCTACTTCGTTGCAGAATCCACCGACCCGGTGCAGTGGCAGCGCTATGCCCAAGACGTACTCGGGATGATGGTCAGCGAAGCCCCTACTGGCGGTGTGTACGTCAAAATGGACGAGCGCCCCTTCCGCATGCTGGTGGTGCCCGGCGGTGAGTCCCGTTACCTCGCTTCGGGCTGGGAGCTGGCCAGCGAGCGGGCCTTCAATGCTGCGATGGAAACCCTCGACCAGGCCGATGTCAGCTGGCGTCTGGGCACTGCTGAGCAGTGCGATCAGCGCGGCGTCCAGGCCTTGTTGCATGTCACCGATCCCTCGGGTAACCACCATGAGTTGAGCTGGGGCCATCGTTCCGATTGCCAGCCCTTTATCTCGCCGCAAGGGGTGCCGGGTTTCATCACCGGCGACATGGGGCTGGGCCATACCGTGTTACCAGCTCCCAACTTCGATGCCACCCTGGCCTTTGCCAAAGAAGTGCTCGGCTTTGAGTTGTCGGACATTTTCAATTTCCGCCCCGACCCGTCAGCGCCGCCGATCCGCATCCATTTTCTGCATTGCAAAAATAGCCGTCACCACAGCCTGGCCTTGGCCGAATACCCGGTGCCGTCCGGTTGCGTGCATGTGATGGTCGAGGTCGAATCGATGACCGAAGTCGGTCGCGCGTATGACCGCAGCATTGCTCACAGCGTGCCGCAGTCGGCCACGCTGGGCCAGCACCTGAACGACCGCATGACCTCGTTCTATATGAAAACCCCTTCGGGCTTTGATCTGGAATACGGCTATGGCGGCCTGCTAGTCGATTGGCAAGAACACAGCGCCTTTGAATTCACCCGCGTCAGCCTGTGGGGCCACGATTTCTCCGTCGGCCAGCAAAAGTAAGGAATACCCATGAACAAGCAAATGACAGCAGCCGATGCGGTCGGCCAATTGCGTGACGGCATGACCATCGGTTTTGGTGGATGGGGGCCACGGCGCAAGCCGATGACGATCGTCCGCGAAATTCTGCGTTCGGACGTCAAGGACCTCACCGTGGTGGCCTATGGCGGCCCCGAAGTCGGCATGTTGTGCGCCGCCGGTAAGGTCAAGAAGCTGGTGTTCGGTTTTGCCACGCTCGATGCCATTCCGCTGGAAGCGTATTTTCGCAAGGCCCGCGAAGCGGGTGAGCTGGAGTTGATGGAGCTGGACGAAGGCATGCTGCAATGGGGCCTGCGCGCAGCGGGTATGCGCTTGCCGTTTTTACCCACCCGTTGTGGTTTGGCCACCGATGTGACGCGACTCAACCCTGACATCAAGCCCGTGCAATCGCCCTATGACGACGGCGAAGTGCTGTTGGCCATGCCTGCGTTAAACCTGGACATCGCCTTCTTGCATGTCAACGTTGCCGATCGGCTGGGCAACACCCTGGTGACCGGCCCCGACCCGTACTTCGATCATCTGTATGCGCGTGCCGCCAAACAGTGTTTTGTGTCCTGCGAGCGCATTGAAGAACGCTTGAGCCTTGACGCCACTCAGGCGCGTTTCAACACCTTCGAGCGTTATCTGGTCAGCGGTGTGGTGCATGCGCCGTTTGGCGCCCACCCGACCTCATGCCCGTCGGATTACGGCTGGGACATGAGCCACCTCAAGCGCTACAGCGCCAGTGCCGCTGAAGAGGGCGGTTGGGAAGGGTACGTGGCCGAGTTTGTAACGCCGGGCGAAAGCGCCTATCAGGCCAGCAATGGCGGTGCCGACCGGCTGAGCGCGCTGCCGCTGCCGGTGTTTTGAGGAATATGACGATGACTGCAACCTGTGAATTTACCCTGGCCGAACTGCTGATCGTGGCCGCCAGCGAAGCCTGGCGCGATAACGGCGAAGTGATTGCCTCGGGTCTAGGCGTGATCCCGCGTTTGGGGGCGAGCCTGGCCAAATTGAGCCATAGCCCTGAACTGTTGATGACCGACAGCGAAGCGTTTTTGGTCGAAGAGCCCATTCCGTTGGGGCCGCGAGGGGATTATCAGCCACGCTATTCGGGTTACCTGTCTTTCGAGCGGGTGTTTGAATGCGTATGGGGCGGACGCCGCCACGCGATGATCGGCCCGACTCAGGTCGACCGTTGGGGCCAAACCAACCTGTCATGCATCGGCGATTATCAAAAGCCCAAAGTCGCGATGCTCGGAGTGCGCGGCTTGCCGGGTAACAGCATCAACCATATCAACTCGTTCTTTATACCCAGCCATAACACTCGGGCGTTTGTTGCCGGTGAAGTGGATATGGTTTCGGGCGTGGGCTTCAAGGATGAGCGCTGGGGTGTCGGCATGCGCCGCGACCTGATGGACATTCGCTTGATCGTCACCGACCTCTGTGTGATGGACTTAGGCGGCCCGGATCGTGCCGTGCAAGTGCGCTCGCTGCACCCCGGTGTGAGCTTTGAAGAGGTGCAAGAGAAAACCGGCTTCCCCGTGCTCAAGGCAGCCGACCTGAAGCAAACCGTGACACCGACCCCGGAGCAGTTGGCCCTGATCCGTCGGCTCGACCCCCATGATTACCGCGCCGCCGCGCTCAAGGGCAATCCGCCCGGCATTCGTCAGGCCTGAAGCCAAGGAAATCCGCTTATGAGTAGCGACAGCGAATTTGTGCAGCGCGTTGATGACGCTGTGTATGAAACCGAAGAGCCGGTGCTGTATGCGGTGGCGGACGGCATCGCCACGCTGACGCTGAACCGGCCCACGGTCAATAATGCTCAGAACTCGCAGATGACCTATGCGCTGGACGATGCCTTTCGCCGTGCCGTCAATGATGACGAGGTGAAAGTCATCGTGTTGCGCGGCAATGGCAAACACTTTTCGGCTGGGCATGACATCGGTACACCCGGGCGCGACATTAATAAATCCTTTGATCGGGCCAGCTTGTGGTGGGATCACACCAACAAACCCGGCGGAGAATACCTCTATGCCCGTGAGCAGGAAGTGTATTTGGGGATGTGCCGACGCTGGCGTGAATTGCCCAAGCCGACTATCGCCATGGTGCAGGGCGCCTGTGTTGCAGGCGGGCTGATGCTGGCTTGGGTCTGCGATTTGATCGTGGCCAGTGACGATGCCTTTTTTCAGGACCCGGTGGTGCGCATGGGCATTCCGGGGGTGGAATATTTTGCTCACCCGTATGAGCTGAACCCCAGAATCGCCAAGGAGTTCCTGTTCACAGGTGACCGCATGAGCGCCGAGCGTGCGTATCAAATGGGCATGGTTAATCGCCTGTACAGTCGTGATGAGCTGCACGCCGGCACCTATGCGCTGGCGGCGGCCATTGCCAAACAGCCGCGCATGGGCTTGGCGCTGACCAAACAGGCGATCAATCACGTTGAAGACTTGCAGGGCAAACGCACCGCGATGGACGCTGTATTTGCCTGGCATCATTTTGCCCATAGCCATAACGAGTTGCTGTCGGGTGACAAGCTTGGCGGCTACGACGCCAAAGCGATGATCGAGGCGAACAAGAACGCTGCGGGAGAGCGTCGATGAGTGATTATTTGCGCACTGCGTTAACTGATGCGCTGGGCTGTCGATACCCCATCGTCCAAACCGCGATGGGCTGGGTGTCGGATGCCAATTTGGTGATTGCCAGCAGCCAGGCGGGTGCCTTTGGCTTTTTAGCCGGGGCGACGATCCATGCACAGCAACTGGAAGCCGAAATCCAGCGTGTCATCCAGGCCTTGGGCAGCAGCAATTTTGGGCTCAATTTTCATATGTTTCAGGAGAACGCGGCGCAATGTGTCGACCTGGCCATCGAATACCGATTACGCGCCGTGAGCTATGGCCGCGGCCCGGATCGTCAGACCATCGAGCGCTTTAAAAAAGCGGGGGTGCTGTGTATTCCAACCGTGGGCGCGGTCAAGCATGCGATCAAGGCGGTTGAATTGGGCGCGGACATGATTACCGTGCAGGGCGGCGAGGGGGGCGGGCACACGGGCGGGGTGCCGAGTACTATTTTACTGCCTCAGGTACTGGACGCAGTGCAGGTGCCGGTGATTGCGGCAGGCGGCTACTCCACCGGGCGCGGTCTGGCCGGTGCACTGGCCACCGGCGCCGCGGGTGTGGCGATGGGCACGCGGTTTTTGATGACCAAAGAATCGCCCACGCCTGCGGCGACGCTTGAGCGGTATGTGAAGGTCGCCGACCCGCAAAAAATCCGCGTGACCACGGCGGTCGATGGCATGCGTCATCGCATGATTGAAAACGCCTTCATTGACCGTCTCGAAAAAGCCGGGGCTTTTGGCCGACTGCGCATTGCCTTGGGCAGCGCATGGCACTGGAAACAGCAAACCGGCATGAGTCTGGGGCATATGCTCAGGGTGTTTGCCCAATCCGTGAAGGAAGACCCCGGCGCCTTGTCGCAAACGGTGATGGCGGCCAACCAGCCGGTGTTGCTGCAGCGTTCAATGGTGGATGGCGTCCCCGATGAAGGCATTTTGCCGTGTGGGCAAGTAGCGTCGGCGATCGGGGAGTTGAAAAGCTGTCAGCAGTTGATCGATGAAATGGCTCGCGAAGCGGAACGTTGTTTGATGGCGATCAATGCACGTTACCCGGCTTCGCGCTGTCAGGCCGCAGTACCGGCAGGCTTGTGAAACGGCTTTAAAGGATGTAACTGAACTTATCTGGATACAAAACGTGTCCAGACGAGCGTCTGAGGCCTGTTTCCTGATCACTACACTTTTTAATCATTGTGGAGCTCAGGACGCTGACTTATGCCTCAATCCTTGCATCGCCATACACCCTCACTCACGTCATACGACCCGCGCGGTCTGACCATTCGCGCGGTGGCCTATCACCGTCGCACAGCGGGCGATGAGCCGCAGGCACGCATCCACCGTCAGGTTTACAGTGCCACTGGTATGCTCAGCGAACAGTGGGACCCTCGTCTCACAGCTTTGCGGGCCAGCGCCGCCAATCTACGTCATCGCTACTCACTGTCGGGACGTTTGCTGCATAGCGACTCCGTGGACAGAGGCGCGCGCATCGTCTTCTGCGGCGCAGGGGCCGAGTTGCGCTACAGCTGGGATGCCCGTGGCACCCGGCACACTTACCAGTACGATCAGCTCCTGCGCGTAAGCGCACTGTTTGAACAAGCTGCCGGTGACCAAAAGGCCCGGTGCGTCGAGCGCATGAGCTATGCCGACAACAGCCCCGAACATGCACGGCATAACCGTTGCGCCCGGTTGCTGCGTCACGATGACCCGGCAGGCACCCTGTGGCCTGAGGACTATGACGTGCAGGGGCGGGTGACGAGTGAGTCGCGTCGTTTTGTCGATGAAGTCTCTGCGTCTCCTGACTGGCCTCTGTCATCTGATCAGCGTGACCTGTCCCTTGATCCCGCTGTGTGGCGCAGTCAATGGCACTACGATGCATTGGGCCAGTTACTGGAACGGGTAGACGCCAAACACAACCGGCATCAGTCACGCTATGCCGTGGACGGTCTGCTGACCTCACGATGGGTGCACCTCAAGAGCGGAACTCGGCACACCGTCGTGCAGCACCGAACCTACAACGCAAGCGGCAACATAGAAACGGAGCGGGCGGGCAATCAGGTGCTCACCGAACTGACCTACAACCTCAGTGATGAGCGCTTGCTGCAACTCAAGAGCTATCGTGATGGCAAACCCGATGAAGCCTTGCAAGACCTTTCATATGGCTATGATCGCGTCGGCAATGTGCTGAGCATTCGCGATGCCGCGCAGCCCGTGCAGTGGTCCGATAACATCCGGCTGGAGGCGCGGAGCACCTTCACCTACGACACCCTCTCTCAATTGATAGAAGCCAGCGGCCTGGAAAATGCCGCCAATGGCAGCGGTGCGCGCCAGACTGGCATGGTCAGCTTTGGTGCGACTGACGGCCAGCGCCCTCGTCAGTATCGCCAGACGTATACCTATGATGCAGGCGGCAACCTTACTCGCTTGCAACACATTCCCAGCCGTGGCTCAGGCTATACGCGACACATCAAGGTGTCAGGTCAGAGCAATCACAGTCTTGAGCTCCATGCGGGTCAGCTTGCTGAACCGGGGTTAGGCAAAGGGTTCGATCAGAACGGCAATTTGCAAGTGCTCGAACCCGGTCAGGCGCTGACTTGGAACCTGCGCAATCAACTGCAACGCGTCACTCAAGTCAGGCGCGAAAACGGCACTGATGATGACGAAATCTATGTGTACGACAGCAGTGGGGTACGAGCGCTGAAAATCACTCGCGCCAATGGCCCGCGTCAGCCCCGTGTTCGCGAAGTGTATTACTTGCCGGGCTTGGAAATTCGACGCAACAGCGCGACGGGTGAAGCGTTGAATCTGCTGAGGGTGGAGGGTGAACTCAACAGCGCGACTGTTTTGCAATGGGAACAAGGTCGTCCCGAAGGTATCGACAACGAACACGTACGCTTCAGCCTTACGGACCACTTGGGCAGCAGCACGCTGGAGCTCGATCACAAAGCCCGGTTACTGAGTCAGGAAAGCTATTACCCCTATGGATCAACGGCTTGGTGGGCGGCTAAAAGTGCGCTCGAAGCCAGCTACAAGTTCGTGCGTTATTCGGGCAAGGAGCGTGATGCCAGTGGCCTTTACTACTATGGCTATCGTTATTACGCACCTTGGCTGGCCCGCTGGATCAGTGCTGACCCGGCCGATGATGTAGATGGTCTTAACCTGTATGCCATGACCCGGGCAAATCCGACCAGCAGGAGCGAGAGCCAGGGGTTGCAGAGCGATACGGTGGCTAGACCGGGTCGGCTGGCGATTCTGCACAGCGTGATCACAGACGTGGCCAGCAGGGCCAGACCAAGGGTACAGGCGTCCAGTGCGGCGGCGATCCGTGATGGTCTTGCTACCTTTATCAGTAATGCCGCAGGCGCTGGTGTGGATATCGCCCTGTTTGAAGGCCGTCAACCCTCGCAAGGCTTGAACACCGCCTTGCGCAGTACCGTGGCGGCGCTGGATGCCTTAAGCGTCATGCACATGAGCACTGGGTTATTTGGTCATGTGACACGCTGGAGCCCTTTAATCGGATTTTTTGCCGCCACAGCGACTGGTCGTGGTTTCGAGGAGCGCGGTGCCAGTGAAGGGGTTGGCGCTGAAGACGTGTGGGATCCTGTGGCCCGGCTCAGGCTGGCCGGGCATGTGCGAGCCTTCACCCGTGAAGTTGTGCAGCAAATGGTGAGCGGGCTTGGCGAAAGCGTGTCGTGGGGACAAACCCCGGTGCGTGCCAGAATCCCGCGAACCTTGGCAGCCGCAGGCGCCTATAGCATGGCCACAGTGCCTAATGCGGTGTTTGGGCACTACGTGCCGGGGCCACTGATCCCTAATGTAGGGCCTTTGATCGAGGCGTTCGATGCCGCGGCAGGTACGGCCATCCGTGGGGGGCACGCGACGGCGCGCTTTGACCGTCACGTCAATGCATTACAGGTGCCAGGGGCAATGGATACGGTGCACGGGGGGGTGAGCCGGATGTTCAATCAAACCTGGACCTATTGGGCCGGGGTCGGTATTGAGGCGGTTGCGCAGTGGGTAACGGGCCAGTCTGTTGAAGCGCAAAGCGGCAGGGCAAGGGCGTGGGTCGGTGCCGCCAAAGGCGTGGTATCTGCTTTGACAGAATTCCGCGGGGCGTTTTTACAAACGGCCAGAAGCGGGTTTGGCAGCCTGTTCAAGCGTTGGCGGACAGCGAGCAGCTGATCCTCCATACCGTGTGCAGTGCAGTGAATCAAGGTCACTGCACCTGCGCAACAACCCCCGAAAGCTTGACTATGCTATCGGCACCGGTTGCGCTTGCAGGCCGTCTAAGTCGAGGGATAGCAATGATTTCAGAGTGGGAAATGGTGGCGCGCCTGATATTGGCCGCTTTGTTGGGCAGTTTGATTGGTTTGCAACGCGAACACCTGTTTTGGACCGCAGGCTTGCGCACGCACATGCTGGTTGCGACCGGCGCGTGCCTGTTCATGATTGTCTCGGCATTCGGCTTTGAGCAGGCGTTGACTCAGGCTGGGACCCGGTTGGACCCCTCACGGATTGCGGCGCAGATCGTCACGGGTATCGGTTTTCTCGGCGCCGGTTCAATCATGATGCGCGGCGAAGTGATCAAAGGCCTGACTACGGCGGCCAGCCTGTGGGCCGTGGCCGCTATCGGCATGTCCATCGGGGGCGGTTTGTATGTGCTGGGCGTGGCGGCGACGGTATTGATTCTGATCATACTGATTGCCATCGGCCCCATTGAGCATCGTTACCGTGACTGGATAAAAGTGCATGTCATCAAATTGGTCGCACCGATTGGCGTGTTGAACCGCCAGAGCCTGACAGATTTCCTCGGCGATGAAGCGGGGCGCCTCAAACAAGTGATTGTTGAGCAAGGCCCGGACATGGGCAGCGAAAGCGTGACCGTGGAGTTTAAAAGAACCAGTCGGCTTGAAACAGCCGAGCTGTTGAAGCGGATATTGACGATTCCCGACGTCAGGGAGGAACAGGCACCGCATTGATTGCAGCGCATCTGATCAACTACAGGTCGGATTCACACAAAAACGTCATCCTTGCATCTGGTCGAATGATCCTCAACGGCCCGCCCAAACGGCGGCTTTTGAAGTTCGATCATCGACCAGGGTAAATGACATGCAGATGCCGAAAACCATCCAGATCAAGAACGGCGAAAAAGTCACTCCGACGTTCTCGGCCCAGGAATACGCCAACCGCCAGGCCAAGCTGCGCGCTTACATGGCGCAGAACGACATTGATGCCGCCGTTTTCACCTCGTACCACAACCTCAACTACTACAGCGATTTCCTCTACTGCTCGTTTGGACGCAACTACGCGCTGGTGGTCACTCAGGACAGCGCCGTGACCATCACCGCCAATATCGACGGTGGTCAGCCTTGGCGCCGGACCATGGGCACCGACAACATCGTCTACACCGACTGGCAGCGCGATAACTTCTTTGTGGCCATCCAGCAGGCGCTGCCCAAGGCCGGGCGCATCGGCATCGAGTATGACCATATCAACCTGCTCAATCGCGACAAGCTCGCCAGCCGTTACCCGCAGGCTGAACTGGTGGACATTGGCGCGCCGTGCATGCGCATGCGCATGATCAAGTCCGCTGAGGAGCACGCGATAATTCGCCACGGCGCTCGCATTGCCGACATCGGCGGCGCAGCCATCGTTGAAGCCCTGCGCGATCAGGTGCCGGAATACGAAGTGGCCCTGCATGCGACCCAGGCGATGGTGCGCGAGATTGCCCGCACTTTCCCGGACTCGGAACTGATGGACACCTGGACCTGGTTTCAATCCGGGATCAATACCGACGGTGCCCATAACCCGGTGACCACGCGCAAGGTCAACAAGGGCGACATTCTGAGCCTCAACTGTTTCCCGATGATCGCCGGGTACTACACAGCGCTGGAGCGCACGCTGTTTCTGGATCACTGCTCCGACGATCATCTGCGCCTTTGGGAAGTCAACGTCAAGGTGCATGAGGCCGGGCTCAAACTGATCAAACCCGGCATGCGTTGCTCAGACATTGCCTTGCAGCTCAACGAAATTTTCCTTGAACACGACTTGCTGCAATACCGCACCTTTGGCTACGGCCATTCATTCGGCACTCTGAGTCATTACTATGGCCGCGAAGCCGGACTGGAACTGCGCGAAGACATCGACACCGTGCTGGAACCGGGGATGGTGGTGTCCATCGAGCCGATGATCATGATCCCCGAAGGACGGCCGGGGGCGGGCGGGTATCGCGAGCACGACATCCTGATCGTCAATGAACAGGGCGGTGAAAACATCACTCACTTCCCGTATGGTCCGCAGCACAACATCATCAAGCAATAAACCTGCAAGAGGTGTGGGCGCGTTAACCGCGCCTGTCACCTTCTGCCGTCGAACACCCACGCATGCGCCCCCAGACAGCGCAGCGTTTTTGACCCTTTACCCCTGCCAACAAGAACACAATGAGGGTATTTGTCATGTCCCATGTCCTGACGTTGCTTGGTGTTTCCCCATCCTCCACACCCGCTTGTGGAGGTGCTCAATGAGTATTCCCAGCCTGGCCTTGCCCCTGACTGCAGCCCAGCAGACGGAACGCCTGAGTGAACGCAAAGCCTTGCGCCGCGCAGCCACCGCCAGCTTTATGGGTAACTTTGTCGAGTGGTTCGATTACGCCGCTTACGGTTATCTGGCCACCGTGATTGCACTGACCTTCTTCCCCCAAACGGACGCCACCACGGGCTTGATGGCCACGTTTGCCGTGTTTGCCCTGTCGTTTATCGTGCGCCCGGTTGGTGGATTGATCTGGGGGCATTTTGGCGACAAATACGGGCGGCGCAGCGCTTTGTCCTGGTCGATCCTGATCATGACCGTTTCGACCTTTTGCATCGGTATCCTGCCGGGCTACAACCTGATCGGTCTGTGGGCCCCGGCACTTTTACTGGTGATCCGAATGGTGCAAGGCTTTTCGGCCTCGGGTGAATACGCCGGGGCTTCGGCGTTTCTGGCCGAATACGCGCCTGATGGCAAACGCGGTTTTTACACCAGCATCGTGCCCGCGAGTACGGCGGCCGGTCTGCTGTTTGGCGCGCTGTTTGTGGCCTGCATGCACGCCATGATGACCAGCGAAAACCTTCACGACTGGGGCTGGCGGCTGCCCTTTCTGTTGGCTGCACCTTTCGGGCTGGTGGGGCGTTATATCCGCATGAGCTTGCAGGATTCGCCCAAATTCCTGGAGATGGAAAAGCGTCTGGAAGCCAAGGAGTGCGCCACCCACGCGCCGGTTCGTGAGTTGCTCACCGTGCATCGCCGGGCCGTCACCATCGGTATTGGCGTCACCTGCTTGAATGCGGTGGCCTTTTACTTGCTGCTCAGCTACATGCCGACCTATTTGTCGACCGAGATGGGCATGAGTGAAGGCGATTCATTTATTGCATCCACGGTGTCACTGGCGACCTACATCGGCCTGATCTTCCTGATGGGCAAACTGTCTGACCGTTTTGGCCGCAAGACCATGCTGGTGATGGCTTGCGTGCTGTTTTTGCTGCTGACCTTCCCGCTGTTCGGCATGCTCGGCAACCCGTCGCTGGTGGTCATCCTGATGATCCAGATTGCCTTTGGCGCGATTCTGGCGATGAACGACGGCACCTTGCCGTGTTTTCTGGCTGAGATATTCCCCACGCGCGTGCGTTTCAGCGGTTTTGCCTTCAGCTTCAACGTCGCCAATGCTGTATTCGGCGGCACCGCGCCGTTTATTGCCACCTGGTTGATTCATATGACCGGCAACAAAATGGCCCCGGCCTGGTATCTGTTGGCGGCTGCTGCGGTTGCGTTGGTCGCCATGCTGGCCAGTCGTGAAACCGCGCACAAAGCCTTGCAGGATTGACTGAGTGGCTGTAGTCGCTGACGAGGAACGAAGGCTGCGATCGGTTTGGGTCTATATCCATTGCTGTGGTAATGGCCACTCAAGGTTGCGGCCTTACGCCGCGTTACTTTGAGAAGCGCAAAGTAACCAAACGCTCTTGCCCCTACCACTCGGTGCCTCGCTTTGGCTCGGCATGCCCTCACACAGGCATTGCTCCGTAGGCCGCCGCGATCGGCCATCCATGGCCGTGTCGCGGCTAACCCGGCGTCCTGCCGGGTTGCCTACTGCGCACTACCTGTGTTCGGCCAGCGTGGTTTAAGGGGGCGCCTCAGATCAAAAGCTAAAGCAAGATCAAAAGCTCGCCGCCACACGTTGACCTGTAGCCGCTGCCGAAGGCTGCGATCGAGCGCGAAGCGTTCGCACGATGGGGCACCTCGGTGTGTCAGGTTTACGACGGCTGCGCCGCCGATCGCAGCCTTCGTTCCTTGTCAGCGACTACAACGTATGAAACGTGCTTGCCTCAATGCAACGCCACCTGTTTACGCTCGCCAATCGGCGAAACTCCGAACAACCGGCTGTAGCATTTGGAAAAATGCGCTGCCGACACAAAACCGCAGGCGAGGGCGATGTCCCGCACCTGTGACTCACTGCGCAACAGCAGGCTACGGGCACGAGCCAGACGCAGCTCCAAGTAATACTGACTGGGCGTACGCTGCAAATGCTTGTGAAACAGACGCTCCAGCTGGCGCACCGACACCTCGTTCAAGCGCGCCAGATCCTCCAGACTAACCGGCTCTTCAAGATTGGCCTCCATAATGGCCACCACCTGACTCAGCTTGGGCTGTGACGTGCCGAGCTTCTGGCGCAAGGGCACGCGCTGTTGTTCCTGAGCACTGCGTGGGCGATCACACAGCAGCAGCTCGGCCGCATGCGCGGCAATCTCCCGGCCGCCGGGTTCACGGGCGATCAACTGCAAGGTCATGTCCATCGACGCCACCCCGCCCGAACAGGTGTAACGGTCGCGGTCCAATTCAAACAACTGGTTGGAAATAATGATCCCCGGGAAGTGATCCTTGAGGGTTTCGATGTCTTCCCAATGAATGGTGCAACGATAGCCCTTGAGCAACCCCGCCCGCGCGAGCCAGTAACTGCCGGTGCAAATGCCGCCCAGCGCGACCTGTTCGTGGGCCAGTTTGCGTAACCAGTTGAGGGTAGGGCGGCTGCTGAGGTGTGAAACGATCGGGTTTGAACCCACGACCAATAAAATGTCCAGTTTTGGTGCATCACCCACCGCGTAATCGGGCAGGATGCGCATGCCATTACTGGCCGTAACCGGATTGAGGTCCGGGCCGATGATGACAGTGCGAAACATTTCCCGGCGGGCCGCCATATTGGCCATGCGCAGGGTTTCGATGGCCGAGGCAAAACCGATGGTGGTGAAGTTTGGTATCACCAAAAAGCCGACGGTTTTAACGGTGGGTGCTTTGTACGATGACGCTGTAACAGCTGTTGCCATCCTTACAGTCCTCTTTACGGTCCTGGACGCGTCTGGCGTCGGAGTCGCGCGGGACTGGGCAGACCAGCCCCCACGTTATGGGCCGTAAAGAAGCATTTGTTGTGCCAGCGCTGCGAAGCGGTTTATTCAGGTAAATAACGGTCGCTGACATAACCGGAATAATCGGCCAAAACGCTTTCAATTTTGCCTTGGTCTTTTAAAAACAAAGCTGTCTGAGCAATATCTTTCGCGGTGCCACCGCCCAACAAGGCTGGGGTTTTTTGTTCGGCCGCAGAAGGAAAGTGCGCGCCTTTGAGCAATTCAGGAATGTCGGCGGCATTGGCACCCGTGAGGGCGGCAATTTTTTGTACCGGTTCCGAGTCAGCGGTCCAGCTGGCCTGATGGGCGTTGTAATCGGCGATGGCCTCAAGGCTGACCCGGGTAAAGGCTTTGAGCGCCTCGGGGTGCTTGTCGGCAAAGTCCTTGCGCGCGACCCAGACTTCAAAGGTTGGCGCACCCCATTCGCTGACCTGGCCAGCGTCCGTGAGAATTTTGCCGGTTTTGCGGATTTCACCCAACGCCGGTGACCAGGTAAACGCCCCGTCAATATCGCCACGTTTCCAGGCCGCAGTGATTTGCGCCGGGCTGAGGTTAACCACCTTGACCTGTTGTGGCGTGAGGTTCCAATGCTTCAAGGCACCCAGCAAACTGTAGTGCGAAGTCGACACAAACGGCGTGGCAATGGTTTTGCCAATCAGGTCTTCAGGCTTGTCGATGCCGCTGCCGTTGCGAACTACCAACGCTTCCGAACCCTTGATTTGCGCTGTGACGATAAACGTTACCAAGGGCACGTTGCGCGACGTGGCGGCGGCGAAAGGGCTTGAGCCCAGATTGCCGATTTGCAGATCGCCGGAAGCCAACGCTGCGACCACCGCGGGGCCTGAATCAAAGCGGCGCCAGTCAATCTTTTCGCCCATCGCCTGTTCGTAGCGACCTTCAGCTTGCGCCAACTTGGTCGGGTCGATGCCCGTGATGTAGCCAATGGTTAAATCAGACGCCTGCGCGGCGAGACTGAACCCGAAGATGGAAAGGGCGATAAGCAATGCGCGAACGGACATGGGCTGGACCTTATTGGAAGAGACTAAGAGGGTCCGGTGATCCGGTGCAATGAATCTAAGTGCTTTAAATAAAAGGGGAAATACTCTTTTGGAACTAGCTTAAGCCATCTGCAGCGTGGCAGAGACTGGACAGCCCCGGCACAATCAACGCAGGCTCTGGCACAGAACCTGCGCTGTGCGCGTAACCCTTCCAAAAATGAGTGAGCAACCATGAGTGAGGCACACACCGGGCAGGCTAATGCGGCCGTCCGCGAGGCCGACGTTTTGATCATTGGCGGCGGGCTGAGCGGCACGCTGCTGGCCATGCAACTGCTGCGTCTACCGGGTGCCCGGTGCATCGTGGTGATTGAGCCAAGACCCGAGTTGGGACGCGGTGAGGCCTACAGTGCCACTGAACTGGGGCATACCCTGAACGGCAACGCCGCACGCATGAGCATCGAACCCGATGACGCGGATGATCTGACCCGCTGGTTACAGGCACATATCGCTGCCGGCGGCTGGCCCGAGTCGGATAAACAGTCGGTGCCGGTCGCCGAACTGTTCCCGCCGCGGGGTTTATTCGGTCTGTATGCCCAGCAACGGCTGGCCGAGGCGTTGGTTATCGGTGAGCGTGCGGGATCATCACTGACCCATGTGCGCGATGAAGTGATCGACCTGCACACCCTTGAGCACGGCGTCAATGTGATGCTCAAGGGGGGCAGCCAATGGCGAGCCACGTCGGTGGTGTTGGCCACGGGCATGTTCCCGGCCTCGCGCACCGCGCAACGGCAGTCCAGCGGGCTGAATGCGGCGGCACTTGATCCGTGGAATGTCGAGGCGCTGCGCGCACTGCCGGTTGACGCCCGGGTGCTGATCATCGGTTCCGGGCTGACCATGGTCGATGCCCTTGAATCGTTGAATCAGGCCGGGCATCGCGGCCCGATCGAGGTGTATTCGCGCCATGGCCTGCTGCCTCACGTGCGTCGTCAGCCGCCGGCATGGGAAGACTTTCTGACCTTGGCACCGCAGCTGCGCAGCCCGCTGCAATTGCTGCGCGAACTGCGTCGTCAATGCCGCGTGGCCCAAGCGCAGGGCATTGACTGGCAAGCCCCGCTGGACACCGTGCGCGTACACATTGCCAGGCTTTGGAGTCAGGCCAGTGATGCACAGCGCCGCCAATTCGTGCGTCATGTGCGGCCCTGGTGGGAGAGCCACCACCACCGCTCACCGCCGCAAGGGGATGCGCTGTTGCAGCGTCTGCTCAAACAAGGGCGGCTGAGCATTCGTGCGGCGTCCTTGCAAGCTGTTGACAGCAGCGGCGCACAGCCGCGCATTCGTCTGCGCCCCCGCGGACAGGCGCACAGCCTTTGGGTACAAGGCGACGGCCTGATCAACTCCACGGGCATCGAGTACGACTGGCGCCGGGTGGACAAACCCTTGCCCAGGCAATTGCTGCAACGCGGGTTGATCCAGCCTGGCAATCTGGACTTGGGGATTGCTGCGACCTCAGATGGTGCCGTACTCAACGCCGAGTGCGTGCCTGCCCAGCGACTGTTTGCCATGGGCCCGCCGTTACGCGGCCAGTGGTGGGAAAGCACAGCCGTGACCGACGTTGCGTCACAGGCCAAAGCGCTGGCACAGCGCTTAACAATCCTTAGGACATAACCCGTAGCAGTTGCCGAAGGCTACGTCCGGCGACGTAGTCGTCGTAAACCGGGGAGGCTCGTTTTTAACTTAAACACCGAGAGCTCTGATATACGACGGCTACGCCGCCGATCGCAGCCTCGCATTACTCGTCAGCTGCTACGTGACTCGCGCAGTTGATTAGCCCCCGCAGTAATCGGATAGCGATCCGCAGTAAACGGATAGTTGCGTCCCTGTTCATTCCCTACGCTGACGTTGCCTGAATAATAACAACGGAGGCCCTGGCCATGTCCCTGGGAATCGACTACTTGAATGCCATGCTTGAGGAAGACAAGGAGAAGGGCGTCCACCGCTGCAAGCGGGAGATGTTTACCGATCCGCGTCTTTTTGAACTCGAAATGACCCATATTTTCGAGGGTAACTGGCTCTATCTCGCTCACGAGAGCCAGATCCCCAACGTCAATGATTTTTTGACCACCACCATGGGCCGTCAGCCGATCTTTATCGCGCGCAACAAGGCCGGTGAACTTAACGCGTTTCTCAACGCTTGCAGCCATCGCGGCGCCATGATCTGCCGCCACAAGACCGGCAACCGCGCCAGCTATACCTGCCCGTTCCACGGCTGGACCTTCAACAACAGCGGCAAATTGCTCAAAGTCAAAGACCCGAGCGAAGCCGGCTACCCCGAAGGTTTCAACTGTGAAGGCTCCCACGACCTGACCAAAGTGGCGCGCTTTGAATCCTATCGCGGCTTTTTGTTCGGCAGCCTCAATCCCGATGTCAGCTCCCTGGCGGAACACTTGGGCGAGTCGGCCAAGATCATCGACATGATCGTTGACCAGTCCCCTGACGGTCTGGAGGTGCTGCGCGGTTCCAGCTCGTACATCTACGAAGGCAACTGGAAACTCACCGCCGAAAACGGTGCCGATGGCTACCATGTCAGTTCCGTGCACTGGAACTACGCCGCCACGCAAAATCAGCGCACGCTGCGCGAAGCCGGCGAAGAAATCAAAACCATGAGCGCCGGCAGTTGGGCCAAAAGTGGCGGTGGTTTTTACTCGTTTGACCATGGCCACCTGCTGCTCTGGACGCGCTGGGCCAACCCCCAGGACCGTCCGGCCTACGAGCGTCGTGACGAGCTGGCGCGCGACTTCGGCAAGGCCCGCGCCGACTGGATGATCGAGAACTCACGCAACCTGTGCCTGTACCCCAACGTCTACCTGATGGACCAGTTCAGCTCGCAGATTCGCATCGCCCGGCCGATCTCGGTGAACAAAACCGAAATCACCATTTACTGCATTGCCCCCAAAGGCGAGAGCAGCGAGGCGCGGACCAAGCGCATTCGCCAGTACGAAGACTTCTTCAATGTCAGCGGCATGGCCACCCCGGATGATCTGGAAGAGTTCCGCTCGTGCCAGACCGGTTATGGCGCTGGCCGTGGCTGGAACGACATGTCCCGCGGCGCAGAACACTGGATCGAAGGCGCCGATGCGGCCGCCGAAGAAATCGACCTTAAACCGCTGTTGTCCGGTGTGCGCACCGAAGACGAAGGGCTGTTTGTGCTGCAACACAAGTATTGGCAGGAGACCATGCTCAAAGCCGTCGCTGCCGAGCCGACGCTGATCCCTGTGGAGGCCGTGTGATGACCGACACTTACAGCATCGTGCGGGACTTTCTGTACCGCGAAGCGCGCCATCTGGACGACGCGCAATGGGATCAATGGCTGGAACTGTACAGCGCCGATGCCAGCTTCTGGATGCCAGCGTGGGATGATAACGACACCCTGACCGAAGACCCGCAAAGCGAAATCTCGCTGATCTGGTACGGCAACCGGGGCGGCCTTGAAGACCGCGTGTTCCGCATCAAGACCGAGCGCTCCAGCGCCACCATGCCCGACACCCGCACCTCGCACAATTTAAGCAACATCGAGATCGTCGAGCAGGCCGAAGGGCTGTGCCACGTGCGTTTCAACTGGCACACCCTGAGCTTTCGCTACAAGACCACTGACAGCTACTTCGGCACCAGCTTCTACACCCTCGACATGCGTGGCTCGCAGCCACTGATCAAGGCCAAGAAAGTGGTGCTGAAAAACGACTACGTGCGTCAAGTCATCGACATCTATCACATCTGATCAACGCGCGGCGAGTGACGCTGGGCGCCTGCGGGCGCGGCGGGCTTGGCCGTGCGTGCGAGGTACATCATGAGCTTTAACATCGCACTCAATTTTGAAGACGGCGTCACCCGTTTTATCGAAGCCACAGGCCAGGAAACCGTTGCCGACGCCGCGTACCGCCAGGGCATCAACATTCCGCTGGACTGCCGCGACGGCGCGTGCGGCACCTGCAAGTGCTTTGCCGAAGCCGGGCAATACGACCTGGGCGATGAATTTATCGAAGACGCCCTCAGCGATGACGAAGTGCAGCAGGGCTACGTCCTGACCTGCCAGATGCGCGCCGCCAGCGATTGCGTATTGCGTGTGCCAGCCTCCTCGGCGCTGTGCAAAACCCAACAGGCCAGCTTCCAAGCGACCATCAGCGACCTGCGCCAACTCTCCGAAAGCACCATTGCGCTGTCGATCAAGGGCGAGTCCCTGAGCCGTCTGGCGTTCTTGCCGGGGCAGTACGTCAACCTGCACGTGCCGGGCAGCGAGCAGACCCGCGCTTACTCCTTCAGCACCCTGCAAAAGGACGGTGAAGTGAGTTTCCTGATTCGCAACGTACCGGGCGGCCTGATGAGCAGCTTTCTTACGGGGCTGGCCAAAACCGGCGACAGCATGACCTTGGCCGGGCCGCTGGGCAGTTTCTACCTGCGCCAGATACAGCGCCCGCTCTTGCTGCTGGCGGGCGGCACCGGTCTCGCGCCGTTTACGGCCATGCTCGAAAAAATCGCTGAGCAAGGCAGCGAGCATCCGGTGCACCTGATCTACGGCGTGACCAATGACCTGGATCTGGTCGAACTGGACCGCCTGCACGCCTTGAGTGCGCGTATTACCAACTTCAGCTTCAGCGCCTGCGTCGCCAACCCGCAAAGCCTGCACCCGCTCAAGGGCTATGTGACTCAGCATATCGAGCCTCAGCACCTCAATGAAGGCGACGTCGACGTCTACCTGTGCGGCCCGCCGCCGATGGTTGAAGCCGTCAGCCAGTACATCCGCGAGCAGGGCATCACCCCGGCGAACTTCTACTACGAGAAATTCGCGGCTGCCGCGGCCTGATCCCTGATTAAGCGAGGTTGTAATGAACCGATTCGACAACAAAGTCGCGCTGGTCACTGGCGCCGCTCAAGGCATTGGCCGTCGTGTTTGCGAACGCCTGCTGGGCGAGGGCGGCCAGGTGATTGCGGTTGACCGCTCCGAGCTGGTACACGAATTGAAAGGGCCGGGCGTGCTGACCTTGACGGCAGATCTGGAGCTTTACACCGACTGCGCCCGCGTCATGGCCTCTGCCGTGTCCACTTTTGGCCGCCTCGACATCCTGATCAACAACGTGGGCGGCACCATCTGGGCCAAACCGTTCGAGCACTATCAAGTTGAAGAAATCGAAGCTGAAGTGCGTCGTTCGCTGTTCCCCACCCTGTGGTGCTGCCACGCGGCGCTGCCCTACATGCTCGATCAGGGGCAGGGCGCGATTGTGAATGTTTCTTCAATCGCCACCCGCAGCGTCAACCGCGTCCCATATGGCGCGGCCAAAGGCGGCGTGAATGCCCTGACCGCCTGCCTGGCGTTCGAGAACGCCGAGCGCGGCATTCGCGTCAACGCCACCGCACCGGGCGGTACCCAAGCACCGCCACGCCGCATCCCGCGCAATGGCGCTGAACAAAGTCCTGACGAGGCCGCGTGGTACCAGCAAATCGTCGACCAGACCCTGAGCAGCAGCCTGATGAAGCGCTACGGCACGTTGGACGAACAAGTCGGCGCGATCCTGTTTCTGGCCAGCGACGACGCCTCCTACATCACTGGCGTGACCTTGCCAGTGGGCGGCGGCGACCTCGGCTGAACCCTATAAAAATCATTGGAAAACACCCCATGAGCCACGCCCTGATTGAAAGCCTGACCACGATCATCGTCGACTTGCCCACCATCCGCCCGCACAAGCTGGCGATGCACACGATGCAAAAACAGACCTTGGTGATTCTGCGCCTGCGCTGCAGTGACGGCATCGAAGGCATCGGTGAAGCCACCACCATTGGCGGTCTGGCCTACGGTTATGAAAGCCCGGAAAGCATCAAAGCCAACATCGACGCGCACCTGGCGCCGATGCTGGTGGGCATGGCGGCGGACAACATCAACGCGGCCATGCAGGTACTCGACAAAATCGCCAAAGGCAACACCTTCGCCAAATCCGGCATCGAAAGCGCACTGCTCGACGCTCAGGGCAAGCGTCTGGGCTTGCCGGTCAGCGAACTGCTGGGCGGGCGCGTCCGCGACAGCCTGGAAGTGGCCTGGACACTGGCCAGCGGCGACACCGCCCGCGACATCGCCGAAGCCGAACAGATGCTCGACGTGCGCCGTCACCGCATCTTCAAATTGAAAATCGGTGCCAACCCGCTGGAGCAAGACCTCAAGCACGTGATCGCGATCAAAAAGGCCCTGGGTGACCGGGCCAGCGTGCGCGTAGACGTCAACCAGTATTGGGACGAGTCCCAAGCCATCCGAGGCTGCCAAGTGCTGGGCGACAACGGCATCGACCTGATTGAGCAACCGATCTCGCGGGTCAACCGCTCGGGGCAAGTGCGCCTGAACCAGCGCAGCCCGGCGGCGATCATGGCCGACGAATCCATCGAAAGCGTGGAAGACGCGTTCAGTTTGGCCGCTGACGGCGCCGCCAGCGTATTTGCCCTCAAAATCGCCAAAAACGGCGGCCCGCGCGCCGTACTGCGCACCGCACACATCGCCGAAGCGGCGGGCATCGCCTTGTATGGCGGCACCATGCTCGAAGGCTCAGTCGGCACCCTGGCGTCGGCCCATGCCTTTCTGACCCTCAAGCAACTGACCTGGGGCACCGAGCTGTTCGGTCCGTTGCTGTTGACCGCCGACATCATCACCGAGGCACCGCAGTACCGCGATTTTGAACTGCACATCCCGCGCACCCCGGGCCTTGGTCTGAGCATCGACGAAGAACGCCTGTCGCACTATCGCCGCCACTGATTCCACTTGCCCTGGACCTTCAAGGAGAACCGCATGCTTTTCCACGTAAAAATGACCGTCAACCTGCCGATCGACATGGACCCGGCCAAAGCCGCGGCCCTCAAGGCCGACGAAAAAGAACTGGCCCAGCGCCTGCAACGCGAAGGCACCTGGCGCCACCTGTGGCGTATTGCCGGGCATTACGCCAACTACAGCGTATTCGACGTCGCCAGCGTTGAAGCCCTGCACGACACCCTGATGCAACTGCCGTTGTTCCCCTACATGGACATCGAGATCAACGGGCTGTGCCGTCACCCGTCCTCGATCCACAGCGACGACCGGTAAAACCAACAGTTCCTTGCATAAAAACAAGATGAGGTGAACCCCATGACCGTGAAAATCTCCCACACCGATGTCATCCAGAGCTTCTTCAAAGAAGCCGCCGGCTTTGCCAATGACAGCGGCAGCACCCGCCTGAAAACCATCGTGCTGCGCGTGCTGCAAGACACCGCAAAAATCATCGAAGACCTCGACATCAGTGAAAACGAGTTCTGGAAAACGGTGGACTACCTCAACCGTCTGGGCGGTCGATCAGAAGCGGGATTACTGGTGGCGGGGCTGGGCATTGAACACTTCCTCGACCTTTTGCAAGACGCCAAAGACCAGCAGGTCGGCTTGACTGGCGGCACCCCGCGCACCATCGAAGGCCCGCTGTACGTGGCCGGCGCACCGCTGAGCGAAGGCGAAGCGCGCATGGACGACGGCAGCGAAGACGAAGTCGGCACGGTCATGTTCCTTGAGGGGCAAGTGTTCGACAGCTATGGCCAGCCCCTGCCGGGTGCCACCGTCGACCTGTGGCAGGCCAACACCCGAGGCACCTACTCTTTCTTCGACCCAAGCCAGAGCGAATACAACCTGCGCCGCCGCATCATCACCGACGCGCAGGGTCGATACCGTGCGCGCAGCATCGTGCCCTCTGGCTATGGTTGTGACCCTCAAGGCCCGACCCAGGAATGCCTGGACCAACTTGGCCGCCACGGCCAGCGCCCGGCCCACGTTCACTTCTTCATCAGCGCGCCGGGGCAACGTCACCTCACCACCCAAATCAACCTGTCGGGCGAGAAATACCTGTGGGACGACTTCGCCTACGCCACCCGAGATGGCTTGGTGGGCGAAGTCATCTTCCGCGAAGATGGCGCACGAGGCATAGAAGGGCGCTATGCCGAAATGACATTTGACTTTCAACTGCAACAAGCGGCGGACAGTGCGGCGGAGAACAGAAGCGACCGGCCGCGGGCGTTGCAGGCGTAATCGCGAGGTGCAGTTTGGGCCTGAAATTCGCGACCATGCCGGTGACGCAAATCCTGTAGTCGCTGTCGAGGAACGAAGGCTGCGATCGGCGGCAAACCGATGCATCAGGCCCCCCTTATTGTCGTGTTTTAACGCTCTACGACGATTGCATCGTCGAACGTAGCCTCGCACTACTCGTCAACTGCTACGGGCGGACAACATTCTTGTAGCAGCTGCCGAGCACCGCGAGGCTGCGATCGGCGGCGAAGCCGTCGTAAACCAGTCAATCCGATGCATCAGGCCGATCACAATGGTCGGGGGATTAAGCTCCAGATGAACCGCAGTCAATGAACTTACGATGAATCCATCCTCGACCGAGGCTTCGTTTTCTTGTCGCCTTGCCAGAGAAATTGGGTGGTTTTGCCGTCCATTTCTTTGGCGATGCGTCGGCCGAAGGCGTCGTAGCGGTAGGCGACGTCGCTGCCGTCGGCCAAGGTGATGCCGATCAGGCGGTGTTGGCTGTCGTAGCGGTAGTGGCGCACCAGTCGTTGGCCGGCGCCGCGTCGTTCGCGGATGAGGTTGCCAAAGGCGTCGTAGTCGAAGTGGCAATCACCTTGCATCAGCAGGCGGTTGCCGTCGGGCAGTTTGCAGTGGCTGAGCTGGCCGAGGGCGTCGTAGCGGTAGCGCAGGGTGGCCCAGCCTTGGTGTTCGGTGATGAGGCGGTCTTGCAGGTCGTATTCGTA
>NZ_WIWC01000048.1 GCF_009600315.1 Pseudomonas helleri
CCAGAACGTTGCCGCCTGCGGCCCCGAGTGCGCCACCAATGGCGGCTTCGCCACGGCTGCGTTTGTCAGCGCCTACTGCGCTGCCGGCGGCGCCGCCGACGCCTGCACCAATGGCAGAGCCGGTCGAGCCGCCGAGCTGTTGTCCAACTACGGCGCCAAGAACCCCGCCTAATGCGCCGCCTACACCGGCTTCGGTGGTGCCACCGGCCGAGGCAATGCCACTGACCAGGCCAAGGGACAACAAGAGAATAGAGGTGAGCTTCATAGGTGAGTCTCAAATGGATGACGACGCGATCCTGAGGCCCAAAAGGGTTGGTTACAATCGAAATCCGACCAGTAACACGAGTTGTACACAATTACCTAACTTATTGTTTTTATTGGGGAACTTATCAGGTTTTGGACGGTCTGTTAGCTAGTTCGATGAGGCCGTTTTCGTGAGGAAACGGCCTTTTTTGTGGGTGCAGTTTGACCGTGAGGGGCGGCTGGGTCGCCCATCGAAGCCTGCGTTTAACCGGCTTTGGCCACAATCATGTTCGACGCTGTCGCGGGCTCCAGACAGATGGCCACGAACTTGGAGGTCGGGGTGTGGCTGCCATCCCCAGTGCTTTCAAGCGGCACCAACGGGTTGACCTCTGGGTAGTAAGCGGCCGCCTGTCCTGCCGGAATATCGAAGGCCAGCAATGTGAAGTTTTTAACCCGACGCTCACGCTCGTCATTCCAGATCGAAACGATGTCGACCTTCTGTCCCGGCTTGAAGCCCAGACGGATGATGTCGGCTTCGTTTACGAACAGCACGTCACGTTGTCCCTTGACGCCGCGATAGCGGTCATCGAGGCCATAAATGGTGGTGTTGTACTGATCGTGTGAGCGCATCGATTGCAAAATCAAATCGGGCAGACGGCCATTGGCGCGGGCGCGGGCATCGACCAGGTCACGGGGTAATTGATTGGCCCGGAAGTTGGCGCGCTTACTCGGCGTGTTCCACTGCCGTGCGCCTGCCGAGTTACCGAGGTAGAAACCGCCGGGGTGCTTAATGCGCTCGTTGAAATCTTTAAAGCCGGGAATGGTGTCAGCAATCAGGTCGCGAATGCGGCTGTAGTCGGCCACAACCCAGTTCCAGTCAATGGGGTGTGTGCCCAGCGTAGCGGCTGCAATGCCCGCAACGATGGCGGGCTCCGAGCGCATCTGGTTCGACAACGGCTGCAATTGCCCGTTGGAGGCATGCACCATGCTGAATGAGTCTTCGACCGTCACCGCTTGCGGGCCTTCGGCCTGAAGGTCGATATCGGTGCGGCCCAGGCACGGCAGAATCAAGGCTTCTTTGCCGTGCATCAAATGGCTGCGGTTGAGTTTGGTGCTGATCTGCACCGTCAGATCGCAATTGCGCAGCGCCTCAGCGGTACGTGGGCTGTCCGGCGTGGCTTGAGCAAAGTTGCCGCCCAGCGCGATAAACACTTTGGCGCGCCCTTCAAGCATGGCGTGAATGGCTTCAACCACATTGTGGCCGTTTTCACGCGGTACTTTGAACTGGAAGCGACGCTCCAGCGCATCAAGAAACGCTGCAGGCGGACGCTCGTTGATGCCCATGGTGCGGTCGCCCTGCACGTTACTGTGGCCGCGTACCGGGCACAGACCCGCGCCGGGGCGGCCGATATTGCCGCGCAGGAGCATCAGGTTGGCAATTTCCTGAATGGTTTGCACCGAATGCCGGTGTTGGGTGATACCCATCGCCCAGCACATGATCACGTTTTTGCCTTTGAGGTACATCCGGGCGGCACGCTCGATGTCGACCAGTGACAGGCCTGACTGTTCGATGATGTGATCCCACGGTGTGTCATCAAGGCTGGCGATGTAATCCAGAACACCGGCCGTGTGCTCATTCAAAAAGGCGTGATCAAACACTGCCGGCTCGCCGGCTGCTTGCGCGTCGCGCTCCCATTGCAGCAGAAACTTGGCCATGCCGCGCAGCAATGCCATGTCGCCACCCAGCGCCGGGCGCAGGTAAGCAGTGTTGGTGGGGCGGTCGCCGTTGGTGAGCATTTCGAGGGGGTGTTGCGGGTGCTGAAAACGCTCCAGGCCGCGCTCTTTGAGCGGATTTACGCACACCACCTGAGCGCCGCGCTGAACGGCTTCGCGCAGGGGCTCCAGCATACGTGGATGGTTGGTGCCGGGATTTTGCCCCAGTACGAAAATCGCATCCGCGTGCTCAAAATCGTCAAAGGTCACGGTGCCTTTGCCCACGCCAATACTTTGCGCCAGTGCCACGCCGCTGGCCTCGTGGCACATGTTTGAACAGTCCGGAAAGTTGTTGCTGCCAAATGCCCGTACAAATAATTGGTACAGATAAGCCGCTTCGTTGCTGGCTCGCCCCGAGGTATAGAACTCGGCTTCGTCAGGGCTGGAGAGGTTCAACAAATGCCGGGCGATCAACGCGAATGCAGCTTCCCAACTGATGGGCACATAGCGGTCGCTGTCGGCGTCATAGCGCATTGGCTCAGTCAAGCGACCTTGATATTCCAGCCAGTAGTCGCTTTGCTCCAGCAATGCGCTGACGCTGTATTTGGCGAAGAACGCGGCATCCACCCGGCGTTTGGTCGCTTCCCAGTTCACCGCTTTGGCGCCGTTTTCGCAGAACTTCACCAGGCCGCTTTCAGGCGAATCACCCCATGCACAGCCGGGGCAGTCGAAACCGCCGTTCTGGTTGGTCTTGAGCATCATGCGCAGGTTTTTCAGCGCGTTATCACTGGTCAACCACGCTTGCGCCACACTGATCAGCGCGCCCCAGCCGCCTGCCGGGCCTTTGTAGGGCTTATAGCGTGGAGTCGGGGTTTTATCGGCTTGATGATGCGTGCTCACGGTTGATTCTCCTGCGCCGGGCTGTACACCCGAGGCGCGCTTTTTTGTGGCAGATGAATAAGGTTGAGGTTGTGCCGGCGGGCCCATTGCAACGCCAGCCCGGTGGGCGACGACAGGCTGATCAGGGTTTGAATGCCCGCACGCAGCACTTTTTGAATCAGCTCAAGGCTGCACCGGCTGGTGACAATGGCGGCACCGCCAGTCAGATCAATACGCTGGCGCACCAGTGCGCCGATCAATTTATCCAGGGCGTTATGTCGGCCAATGTCTTCGCGGCCCATCAACAGTTCGCCCTGTCCGTCCATAAACACGGCGGCATGTACGGCGCCGCAGTGTTGCCCCAAAGGCTGGAAGTCGCTGATGCGCTGGCGTAAGCCATCAAGCCACTGCGCGGGAGGCAATGCTGCGCCCGCCAGCACCTTGAGATCAGGCAGGGCCTGTTCAACCGCTTCAACCCCACACAGGCCACAACCGCTGGTGCCCGCTAATTGCCGACGTTGCTGTTTGAGGTTCCAGAAGGCACGGCTGGCGATTTCGACCTGCGCATATTGAGCCGAACCGTTGCCGGTCAGTTTGAGGTCGTAGATTTCGCTGGCGTCATGAATGATGCCGCTGCCCAAACTGAAACCGACGATAAAGTCTTCAAGGTCGGTGGGCGTGACCAGCATCACGGCTTGGCTTATGCCGTTATAGGCAATTGCCAGAGCCACTTCTTCGGCCAAGGCGGTTTCGCCACCGCTGTTGTGGTCCATCGAGGTGTAGTGATAGGTCTGGCTGGCAGCGGGCGCGGCCGACATTGAGGCGGGCGCCGCGCACACCGGGCGCTTGGCGTTCATAAGGCAATACCGACATTTGGGTCAGTACTAAGCCTAGGCGCGACACAAGGTCGCGTCTAATCGCTAGCATTGATCTAGCGATAGATGGCGTCGATCAGTTGGGGCTGAGTGATTTTTGGTAGAGCGCAAAGCAGGCTTCTGCAAGGGCAGAGCGGGGTGCTTCCCGGCGCATGATCAAGCCCAGTTGAGCCACCGTTTTAGCCTCTGCAATGGGGTGCAGCCGCAAGTCATCGGTCAGTGCTTCAAGGCCGCCCTCCAGCGGCATTACCGCACAGCAGAGCCCGCCGTGAACGGCTTGAAGCAATTGATGGACGGCATCGGTTTCGATCAAGGGCTTGGGCGTCAGGCCTCGACTGTGGAAGTTATGATCAATGGACTGACGAAAATGCATGCCACCGCTGAGCAAGCCCAGTGGCAATTCAATCAGCGCTTCCCAGCTCAAGGGCTGCTCACCAAAGCTGAAATGCCGTTGGTCGTAAAGCAGTCCCATGCGGGTTTCACCCAGTGCCAGAAAATCAAAGCGTTCGTGATCAAGACGGTCGAGGTAAGACACGCCCACGTCCAGCCCGTTGCTGGCGAGTTGCTCCAGTATGTGTTCGGAGCTGAGCGCCGACAGCTCAAAGCGCAGCTCGGGATGCTCCTGATGCAGGCGATGCAATAAAGGCAGCGGATCAAAACTTGATAAAGGCACCACACCCATGCGCAGCGTACCGATCAGATGGCCACGACAGGCAGCGGCTTCGGCCTGCAGGCCGTCGTAGGCTGCCAGCACCGTCCTGGCCCAGGCGAGGATGCGTTCGCCGGGCGCGGTAAAGCTTTCGAAGCGCTGGCCGCGATTGACCAGTTGCAGATCGAGTTCCTGCTCAAGGCTGCGCAGGCGCATGGACAGCGTGGGTTGGGTGATGTGGCAACGCGCGGCGGCTTGACCGAAATGCCGGGTCTCGTCGAGGGCAATCAGAAATTTCAGCTGTTTAATGTCCATCGTCGCTCCACGGGTGATTCACCGCCCGATTCTAACGTGCCGACCCTGAAACGTACTCTGCCAATGATGGTCTACGCTTATGTATCTGGATATCTCAACCCTAGGAGCGTGATTCATGAGTATTTTTAGCTTTATCAAAGAAGCTGGTGAAAAAGTGATCGATTTGCTGACACCGGGCAACGCCCATGCGAGCGATCAACTGAAAGAGCACGTGGCAAAAGTAGGGTTGGGCAATCCCAATATCACCACTGAGGTGGATGGCGACAAAGTGACGGTCAAAGGTGAGGTCGCCACTCAGGAGGAGAAAGAAAAAATCCTGCTGGCACTCGGCAATATTTCCGGTGTGGCGACGGTGGATGATCAGATCACCGTCACCGGACCAGCAGTTACCGCGGCACGCTTTGTGGTGGTTAAAGCTGGAGACACGCTGAGCGCGATCGCCAAAGTTGAGTACGGGGATGGTTCTAAGTACATGAAAATCTTCGAAGCCAATAAGCCCATGCTTTCTGACCCGAACAAAATCTACCCGGGCCAGACCCTACGTATTCCTGAGTAAACCTCTGTATTTGTAGCAGCTGCCGAAGGCTGCGTCCGATTGCGAAGCGATCGTAAACCTTGAATGCGCGGTTCTACCGACGGATCGCACATTAATGTTTTACGACGGCTCCGCCCTCGGACGCAGCCTGCGGCAGCTGCTACGTGGATTGGTTCACAAGCCTTCCAGCAACTCCCGATAATCTCCCAGCGCAGCAAATTCCTCGGTGTCTTTCGGGCCCTTGTTGCTGTCTGGCTGCTTGACCGCCAGCAAGTGAGCCACACCATACGCACGGGCACTGCGCAGGATCGGCAGGGTGTCGTCGATAAACAGGCTGCGGGCTGGATCAAAACCGATATCGGCCTGCAGGGCATCCCAAAATGCCGGGCTTTCCTTGGGGAAACCGTAATCGTGCGAACTGATCAGGCGTTCGAAGTAAGGCGCCAGCTCAATGCGCTCCAATTTCAATGAAAGCGAATCGCGGTGCGCATTGGTGATCATGATCACGCGTTTGCCGGCGCGTTTGATGGCGCCAAGAAACGTGTCGGCATCGGGGCGCAACGCAATCAGGTGCGCTGTTTCGAGCTTGAGTTCGCGAACCGGGATTTTCAGTTCGGTGCTCCAGAAATCCAGGCAATACCACTTCAGCAGACCGGCATTGCGCTCAAACAGCGGTGTCAGCTCCAGATCGGCCATCGCCCGGCTGATGCCATGCAGGTCGGCATAGCGCTGGGGCAAATGTTCCATCCAGAAATGATTGTCGTAGTGCAGGTCGAGCAACGTGCCGTCCATATCGAGCAATACGGTATCAATGTCGCCCCAAGGTAAGGCTGTCATGTAAAACTTCTCCCGCAATTGAAAAACATCCGACACAGACAATCGGAAAAGCCGGGGTATAGTAACCCGTTCATATTGAGGAGCCGCTATGCGCCAAAAACCCACCGTACTTGCCCGCGAAATTGTTGCCAGTAGCCGATTGTTTCGGGTCGAAGAAGTGCAATTGCGCTTTTCCAATGGCGTTGAACGCACGTATGAGCGGTTGGTGGGGCGCGGCAACGGTTATGGCGCGGTCATGATTGTGGCGATGGTCGACGCCGAACACGCGATTCTGGTTGAAGAGTATTGCGGCGGTACCGACGAGTACGAAATTTCCTTGCCTAAAGGCCTGATTGAGCCGGGCGAAGACGTGCTGGCCGCTGCCGAACGTGAACTGAAAGAAGAGGCGGGCTACGGCGCGCGTCAGCTGGAGCATTTGACTGAACTGTCGCTGTCTCCCGGTTACATGAGTCAAAAAATTCAGGTGGTGTTGGCCACTGACCTCTACGAGGAGCGGCTGGAGGGCGACGAGCCCGAGCCGATGCGCGTTGATCGAGTCAACCTGCGTGAGCTGTCAAATCTGGTACTCAATCCGCAATTCAGCGAAGGCCGTGCATTGGCAGCGTTGTATCTGGCGCGAGATGTGCTGACCCAGCGCGGGGAGTTTCAACCGTGAGTGAGTGGCCGCACCCGTTGCTGGAAGGCGTCATCAAACTGGCCCATGCCGCAGGGGACGCCATTCTGCCGTTCTGGCGTGCGGATGTTGCGGTGACCGCCAAAGCGGATGATTCACCCGTCACTGCGGCTGATGTGGCGGCACACCATGTGTTGCTGGACGGTTTGACGGCCTTGGACCCGAGCATTCCGGTGTTGTCTGAGGAGGACGCCAATATCGCGCAGAGCATTCGTGCAGGCTGGACGCGCTGGTGGTTGGTTGACCCCCTGGACGGCACCAAGGAATTTATCGCGGGCAGTGAAGAATTCACCGTGAATGTTGCGCTGATCGAGCATGGGCGCGTCGTGTTTGGTGTGGTGTCCATGCCGACCAGCGGTCGTTGCTACTACGGTGGTGCGGGCTTGGGGGCTTGGCGTGCCGATGGCGATGTCATTGTGCCTATTAGCGTGCGTCACTCGCCGCCTGCGGGTGAGGCGTTGACGGTGGTGGCCAGCCGTCGGCATTCCAGTCCTGCGCAAGAGCGATTGTTGGCTGGATTGAGTGAACAGTTGGGCGAGTTGACGTTGGTCAGTGTGGGCAGCTCGTTGAAGTTTTGTTTATTGGCTGAAGGAGCAGCCGATTGTTATCCGCGTCTGGCACCGACTTCGCAGTGGGACACGGCGGCGGCGCAAGGGGTGTTGGAAGGTGCGGGCGGGGTTGTGCTGCAACTCGATGGAGAGCCGTTCAGTTACCCGGCGCGCGAATCGTTGCTCAACGAGAGCTTTTTGGCGTTGCCGGCGCAGGCGCCGTGGCGCAAGGCTTTGCTGGATTTGGCGAAGATCAAGAGCCCCTCACCCTAACCCTCTCCCGGAGGGAGAGGGGACTAAAAGCAAAAGCAGTTTTGCGCAACGCCTCCGATCAAGTTCCCTCTCCCTCTGGGAGAGGGCTAGGGTGAGGGTAGCGCTTAACGATGCAACACATACTGCCCGCTAAACCGTACTGCATCCTCACCACCGTGGGCATTGATCACCCGCGTCTCCAGCGTCAATCGCGCTCGGCCATGGCGCTTGTACATGGCTAAAAATTTATTCCACGCCGCTTCATCGGGCGCATCACACAGCACAATCGCGTCCTCGGTCACGGGCAGCGGGTAAGTAATGTGCCCTTCCTGAATCACGATGTGCCCGTCTTCAATCCCTGCCTCAAGCAAACTCAAATGCAACCAGCCCCATCCCGCAAGCACCGCACCGCAATACAAGCTGCCACCAAACATGGTGCTTTTATGGTTGATATTGGCCGGTAACGGCAAGTGCAGGCGTAGTTGGTGCGCCTGCCAACTCAACACCTTGAGCCCCATGTCTTGAGTGAGTGGAATGTCGTGGTGGAGCACTGACTCCAGATAACCACTGTCGCGAATCATGCCAGGGCCTCTCAATCGAACTCATCAGGGTTGGAATGGCTGCCGCTTTCGAAGTGCAGGCCATGTTTGCGCAGTTTGTCGTGCAAGGTTTTACGCGGCACGCCCAAAGCTTCAGCCAGGCTTCGCAGGGAGCTGTGGGAGCGCTCAAGCTCGGCAGCGATCAAACTTTTTTCATAGTGTTCAACCTGATCACTCAGGCCGCCGCCCACCTCATCGCCAACCGTGAGTTTGCCCTCGTGGGCGCCATCATCGAGCGCCAACTCCAGGCCAAGTGCAAAGCGCTCTGCAACGTTTTGAAGTTCACGCACATTGCCCGGCCAGTTGTGGCGCAGCAACAGTGCGCGTTGCGCCGGTTGCAGCACGTTGGGCGTCAAGCCATGGCGCACGCTGGCCTCGTCGGCAAAATACTGGAACAGCATCAGCACGTCTTCACCGCGCTCACGCAGGGGAGCAATGCGCAGCGGTGCAACATTGAGACGGTAATACAAGTCGGCGCGGAACCGCCCTTGGTCGGCCGCCTGACGCAGGTCTTCCTTGGTGGCCGCAATCACGCGAATATCCAGCGCAATCAGCTGATTGCCACCCAAACGCTCAACCACCCGCTATTGCAGCATGCGCAGCAGTTTGACCTGAACATCCAGGCTCATGCTTTCTATTTCATCGAGGAACAAGGTGCCGCCATTGGCAAACTCGAATTTGCCGATACGACGCTTTTGCGCGCCGGTGAACGCGCCCGGCTCATGGCCGAACAGTTCGCTTTCAACCACCGACTCGGCCAGCGCACCCGCGTTGATCGCTACAAAAGGTCCATTGCGCCTGCTCGACAGGTCATGCAACGCTCTGGCGACCACTTCCTTGCCTGAACCGGTTTCGCCCAAAATCAGCACGTCGGCTTTGGTCGCTGCCAGCGCCCCAATTTGTTCACGCAGGCGCAGCATGGCCGGTGAAAGTCCCACCAGTCGGGTGCTCAGTGACTGGCGATCACTCAAGGCCAAGCGCAGGCTGCGGTTGTCCAGCACCAGCGCCCGCAGGGCCAGTGCGCGGCGAACGCTGTCGAGCAACGCGTCGCTGGCAAAGGGCTTTTCCAGAAAATCGTAGGCGCCCGAACGCATGGCTTGTACCGCCAGCGGCACATCGCCGTGGCCGGTGATCAGCAGCACCGGCAGGTCCGGGTCTTGAGCATGCAGCTGGGCCAGAAGCTCAAGGCCGTCCATACCCGGCATACGAATATCGCTGACCACTACGCCCGGCCAATCACGGCCCACACGGTCGGCAAGGCCAGCGGCTTGCGCCAGAGGCAAGACCTTGAGCCCGGCGAGGTCCAATGTTTGATGCAGGGCCTGACGCAGATGCGGGTCATCGTCGATCAGGATGACCTGTACGTGCGGATCAATGGGTTGGCTCATGATCTGGAGTCCTCACTGGCTTGCAAACTCACGCCCGGCGCTCCAGCGCGCAGACGCAAGGTAATTAAGGCACCGCCTTCCTTGTGGTTGGCGAACAGGAGTTCACCCCCAAATGCACGGATCAGCGTGTCGCAAATGGCCAGTCCCAACCCCAAACCCTGCGTTCGGGTTTTGGTGGTGTAGAACGGCTCACCGGCGCGACCCAAGGCTTCCATGCAAAACCCCGGGCCGTTATCGCGAATGTACACGGTGACGCCCTGCTCGGTGGCTTGGGCACTCAACCACAAACGGCGCGGCGGGCCTTTTTCTGTCAGGGCATCCAGTGCATTGGCCAACAAATTGCCCAAGACTTGGCGCAGGCGAGTTTCACCCGCCTCGACCCACAGGGTGGCCGCAGGCAGGTCGCGAATCAGCTCCACCTCCATGCTGCGTCGTCGCTTGGCCAGCAAGGCCAGCGCATCGTCCAGCGCCGGTTGCAAAGCAACACTTTCGGGCGCATGTCGATCACGCCGGGCGAAGGCGCGCAGATGGGCAATGATCGATGACATGCGCCCGGTCAATTCGTTGATCAGTTTGAGGTTGCCGCGAGCGTCGTCCAGTCGCTGGTGGTCGAGCAATACTTCGGCGTTTTCAGCGTAACTGCGGATGGCCGCTAACGGTTGATTGAGTTCGTGGCTGATGCTGGCCGACATGGTGCCGAGCGCTGACAGCTTGCCCGACTGCACCAGATCGTCCTGGGCGCGCACAAGTTCCTGCTGCGTCTGTTCGCGCTCCAGCACCTCTTTGCGCAGCCGCTGGTTAAGCCCTTCGAGGTCGCTGGTGCGTTCGGCCACACGCATTTCCAGTTCGCGACGAGCCTTGCCCTCGAAAGCGATGCGGTCCAGATAATGCCGTCGGCGCTGCATCATCAAACCGATGAGCAATACGATCACCAACAAAGTGGCCGCGCCAATCGCCATCACAGTACGCACCGGACGGTCGATCAGTGTGCGTGGGGTAAGAATATTCACGCGCCAGCCGGTTTCGTCGATTTCCTGGGTTTGCACCAACCAGGCATTCCAGTCGAGCTTGAGTGGCTGCGGGTCGCGGGTCGGGTAGGGCAGGATGGCAAAAATATCCTGACGCTCTTGCGGGCTGAGTTCGCGGGTGGCTCGGAAACGCCACTCCGGGCGTGAAGTCAGGATCACAACGCCATTATTGTCTGTCGTCAGCAATTGCTCGGGTGTGTTGCCCCACAATTGTTCGGTGTGATCCAGGTCGACCTTGACCACCAGAACGCCGATGTTCTTGTCGTCGTCGAGTATCGGTGCGGCAAAGTAATAACCCCGCTTGCCCGAGGTTGTGCCCAGCCCGAAGAATCGCCCCAGCTTGCCTTGCATCGCTTCGCTGAAGTAGGGACGAAACGCGAAATTGCGCCCGATAAAGCTGTCGCTTTTATCCCAGTTGGAGGCGGCCAATGTATCGCCATGGGAGTCGATCAGGTACATGACCACGGCACCGGTCTGGGTGCTGATGTCTTTGAGCAACTCATTGGCCTTGGCCTGGACCTGCGGGTTTTCCGGGTCGGCGAGTACGGCGCGCAGATCAGGCAACTCACCGAGAATCTGCGGCAGCACCTCGTAACGATGCAGCGAACCCAACAGGTTAGCGACGTACAGGTCGAGGGTCTGGCGGTTTTGCCCGGCCAGCTCACTGCGGTAATAGCGCTCGGCCAAGTGCTGAAGGGGCCACAGCAGGGGAGCCAGGCACAGCGCCAGCAAGGCGAGGCTACGCCATCGGGGTCTGTGAGGAACTGAGGGAGTCGTGATCATTGATACATGCGCCGCAAGAGTACGGCGCAGTATACCCAGCCTTAATGCGAACTCATCACAGGTCAGCGTTGCTCGGCGACACACTCGCCCAGGGCAGCGTGCCAATCGGGCTGGGTTACACCCCATTCACGATCCAGTCGGCTGCAATCCAGACGCGAATTTTGAGGGCGGGCGGCCGGCGTCGGGTAAGCGCTGGCCGGGATCGGTTTGAGCGTTGCGCAGGGTTTGCCCGCAGCGATCAGCGGCTCGGCGATGGCTTGAGTAAAGCCGAACCATGAGGTCTCGCCTTGTGCCGTGAGGTGGTAAACCCCCCAGGCTCCGGCTTGACCTGATTGCCAGCGTTCAATCAGCGCGCGGGTGCTCCGGGCAATGGTTCCCGCCCAAGTCGGCGCGCCGATCTGGTCGGCCACCACGCCCAGTTCAGGCCGTTCTTGCAGCAAACGCTGCATGGTCAGCAAGAAGTTTTTGCCGTGGGCAGAGTACACCCAGCTGGTGCGCAAAATCAGATGCTGGGCGCCTGTGGCGGCAATGGCGCGCTCACCCGCGAGCTTGCTTTGGCCGTAAACACCCAATGGGTGAGGGGTATCGTCTTCGGTGTAAGGGGCGGGTTTAGTGCCATCGAACACATAGTCGGTGGAGTAGTGAATCAACGGAATGCCCAGTGCCGCCGCTTCTTCAGCGAAGACGCCGGGCGCCGTGGCGTTGATAGCAAAGGCCAGTTCAGGCTCGCTTTCAGCTTTGTCCACCGCGGTATGCGCCGCCGCGTTGATGATCAAGTCGGGTGTGTGGGCTCGAACCTGCTGGCGGATTTGCTCGGGCTGAGTCAGATCAAGCTCGTCGCGACCCAACACAATCAGTTCGCCAAGCCCTGCAAGCTGCTTTTGCAGCTCGAGGGCGACTTGACCGGTTTTGCCGCTGATGAGGATTTTCAGAGGCTTGGCGGCGTGGTTCATGCCAGCAGATCCTTGGGCTCGGTGAACCCCAGACGCTGGCCTTGATAGCTGCCATCTTGAACGTGCTGGCACCATTCAAGGTTGTCCAGGTACCACTGCACGGTTTTGCGCAGGCCGGTTTCGAATGTTTCTTCGGGCACCCAACCCAACTCGCGCTCGATCTTGCTGGCGTCGATGGCGTAGCGCTGGTCATGGCCCGGACGGTCTTTGACGAAGGTAATCAGGTCAGCAAACTGCGCGACGCCTTCAGGGCGAGCTGGCGCCAGTTCTTCGAGCAGCGTGCAAATGCCGCGAACCACATCAATGTTGGTTTGTTCGTTGTGGCCGCCAATGTTGTAAGTCTCGCCGACCACCCCTTCAGTCACCACTTTCAACAGCGCACGGGCGTGGTCTTCAACAAACAGCCAGTCACGTACTTGCAGGCCATTGCCATACACCGGCAGCGGTTTGCCCGCCAGGGCGTTGAGAATAACCAGCGGGATAAGTTTTTCCGGGAAGTGGAAAGGGCCGTAATTGTTCGAGCAGTTGGTCAGCAACACCGGCAAGCCGTACGTGCGGTTCCAGGCGCGTACCAGATGGTCGGAGGCGGCTTTGCTGGCCGAATACGGAGAGCTGGGGGCGTATGGGGTCGTTTCGGTGAACAGATCATCGACGCCGTGGAGATCGCCATACACTTCGTCAGTGGAAATATGGTGGAAGCGGAACGCGCTTTTGGCGGGTTCAGGCAGTGTCAGCCAATACGCACGAGTGGCTTCCAGCAGACTGTAGGTGCCCACAATGTTGGTCTGGATAAAATCCGACGGGCCATCGATAGAGCGATCAACGTGAGACTCGGCCGCAAGGTGCATGATGGCTTGGGGCTGGAAGCGCTCGATCACGGCACTGATAGCGTTCTGATCGACGATGTCAGCCTGGACGAACTCGTAGCGGGTGTCGTGGGCAATACTTTGCAGCGATTCAAGGTTACCGGCGTAGGTCAACTTATCGAGGTTGAGCACTTCGTGCGCAGTGTTCTGGATCAGATGACGAATCAGTGCTGAGCCAATAAAACCGGCGCCGCCGGTGACTAAAATACGCATGTGGATATTCCTTATTCCCTGGTGGACTGCAAACGTGAGGCGCATAGCTTGTGGGCAGGCCGGATGCGGCGCAAGCACAAGATGTCTGAATACCGGCGTCTTTAACTGCTCAAGCGTGACAGGTTTATTTGAAATGGATTTATATCGGTAATATTCAGGATATTTTCATGGTTCTAGTGTCTATTCCATTTTATTGCAGATATTTATCGACTATAAAGAGGCCTATAGTTGATGCAGGCCAGGCTTGCGTCCACATTTCAGAAATGTCGCCTGTGAATTTTCCCTTTGGCATCCTTCAGGAGCCCCGATTTCGATGACTACTTTGCACAGTTCACCCCGCGCTGACGGTTTTCACATGCCTGCAGAATGGGCACCGCAGACCCAAACCTGGATGATCTGGCCAGAGCGTCCGGACAACTGGCGTTTGGGCGGCAAACCTGCACAGGCTGCGCATGTGGCTGTCGCCAAGGCCATTGCGCGCTTTGAACCGGTGACTGTCGGTGTGTCGGCTGGCCAGTACGAAAATGCCAGGGCACAACTGGATATGCCGAATATTCGGGTGGTCGAGATGTCCAGCGATGATGCCTGGGTACGCGACAGCGGCCCAACCTTTGTGATCAACGACAAGGGTGAAGTGCGGGGTGTTAATTGGGACTTCAACGCATGGGGCGGCTTTGACGGCGGGTTGTATTTCCCGTGGAACCGCGACCAGCAAGTGGGCAGCAAGGTGCTGGAAATTGAACGGTGCCCGCGTTATTACACTGAGGGTTTTGTGCTCGAAGGCGGCTCCATCCACGTTGACGGTGAAGGCACGCTGATCACCACCGCTGAATGCTTGATGAACCGCAACCGTAACCCGCACTTGTCGCGCGAGGAAATTGAAGACGTTCTGCGCGCTAATCTGGCTGTGGATAAAATCATCTGGTTGCCGGACGGTCTGTTCAACGATGAAACCGACGGCCATGTGGATAACTTCTGCTGTTACGTAGCGCCGGGTGAGGTGTTGTTGGCCTGGACGGACGACGAACGCGATCCTAATTACGTGCGTTGCCACGCGGCGATGAACGTATTACTGACCAGTACCGATGCCAAAGGTCGGCCGTTTGTGGTGCACAAAATGCCGATTCCGGGTCCGATCCACGCGACTCAGGAAGAGTGCGATGGCGTTGATAAAGTGGCGGGCAGTCAGGATCGCAACCCGTCCGAGCGTTTGGCCGGTTCTTACGTGAATTTCCTGATCGTGAATGGCGGCATTATCGCCCCGAGTTTTAACGACCCGATGGATGCGCAAGCCAAAGTCATTTTGCAAAACCTCTTCCCGCAACATGAAGTGGTCATGGTGCCGGGCCGCGAGTTGCTGCTGGGCGGCGGAAACATCCACTGCCTGACTCAGCAACAACCCGCGCCGCACAAGGCATAATCGGCGACGCACCATGTGTAGTCGCTGACGAGGAACGAAGGCTGCGATAGGTGGCGAAGCCGCCTGACACACCGATGTGTGTCAGTTTGCGACCGCTTCGCGGTCGGACGCAGCCTTCGTCAGCGACTACAGGTAATGCCCACGTCTTATCATCCGCCACACTTTCTGCCATCTGCAGCAAAGTGAAACAATCTCCTGCCAATTAACAATTTTTTCACGAAATTGACACCTCGCCTTCACGACGGATAGGATTCGCGCCAACGCCTGTGGCATACAGCCATACACCAACTTTTCGAAAGGCCTGTACCGAGTCTTCGTGCAGGTCTTTTTTGTTTATGTGAAGCAACCACCACTCAATGTTTCAGCTTGAAATCCACAGCGCGCTCTATTCAGAAATAAGGAAAATAATATGTTGAACAAGCGGATAGGCCTTATCGCGTTGGGCGTACTGAGTGCTACCCAAGCCATGGCTAACGATCAAGCTGAAGCACAAGGTTTTGTAGAAGACAGCCACCTTAATGTATTGGTGCGTAACGCCTACATCAGCCGTGACTACAAACATCACAAACAAGACAAAGCCGAATGGGGCCAAGGCTTCCTGGGCACATTCACCTCGGGCTTTACTCAAGGCACCGTGGGCGTGGGTGTCGATGCGTTTGGTATCTACGCACTGCGTCTGGACGGCGGCCGCGGTAACAGCGGCGCGGGTGGTATCGACTTCTTCAAGCAAGGCGACAGCGGTAAAGCCGCACGCGACATTGCCAAAGCGGGCGCTGCGGTCAAAGTGCGCGTATCCAACACCGTGCTCAAGTACGGTGATCAAATGCCAGCTCTGCCGGTATTGATGTACGACAATTCGCGTCTGATGCCGGAAAGTTACACCGGCACCCTGTTGACCTCCAAAGAGATCGACGGTCTTGAGCTGAATGTCGGCCGTTTCACTGCCGAGTCGCGTAAAAGTGCCGAAGGCCGAGACAGTGGCGACCTGAAACGTATCGACGTATTCGGTGGTAGCTACAAGTTCACCGACAACTTCACGGCGTCGTTGTACGGCTCCGAGATGAAAGATGAACTGCGCAAACAATACCTGGGCATGACCTACGTGCTTGCGCTGCCAGACAAACAGTCGCTGACGTTTGACTTCAACGGCTACCGTACGCACCTCAACGAAGACTATGCTCGTGATGTGCTGAAGCTTGACGGCCAGGACAACAAGATCTGGAGCCTGGCGAGCACCTACGCCTTTGACGCGCACACCGTGACACTGGCGTTCCAGAGCAGCACTGGTGAAATTGGCTACCCGTATGGCGGCTACCGCAATGCGGAAGGCGTGGGCGACGGCGGCAACACCATTCTGCTGGCCAACTCCTACTGGTCTGACTTCAACGCCAAAGACGAGCGTTCGTGGCAGCTGGGTTATGGCTTCGACTTCGGCTCCGTGGGTATTCCGGGTCTGACCTACAACATCGCCTACGTGCGCGGCACCAACATCGACGACGGCACAGGCCGTGGTCGTGGTACCGAGCGTGAGATCTTCAACCAGGCGAAATACGTTGTGCAAAGCGGCCCGGTCAAAGACCTGAGCGTGCGTCTGCGGGGTTCGTGGTTGCGTGTATCCAACAACGCCAGCGCCTACAACGTCGGCGGCAACGAAGTGCGTGTGTATGTTGATTACCCGATCAGCATCTTCTGATGCCACCGGCCTGATAGACAGGCTGGACATCTAAAAAACGCCCCTCACGGGGCGTTTTTTTTTGCCCTACAACCAAAAGGCCGACAGCGCCAACGCAGGCCCGGCCATGCTCAACGGGATGATCAGGCGTGGCTGATAGGTCAGCAGCAGCACCAACACCCCAGAGGAGCACGTGAGTACGGCCAGCCACGCAGCCATTCCGACAGAAAGTCCCAGCGCGATAACAGCGGGTGCGCTCGCCACACCCAGCAACAACCAACCCGCGCAGCGTAACGTCCAGCGTCGATACCCCGTATCTTTATGCGCAAATACTTGTCCGTAATGACGCTCTGTACTCAGGCTGAGCGCACTGAAACCGCTGAAACATAACGCTATGCATAACCACATCATGCGGCGCTCTCTTGGCTGACGCCGGTATGGCGCGGCTGGCGTTGTAGGCGGGGCTGGGGCTGATACCGGCTGAGTTTCCAGGCCGTGAACGCAAGCAGTGCCGCACTGGTCAGCAAGGTCAGGTCCATCCCGGCCAGCAACCACTGCCCCTGTTTCAAGCTGCTGAGCAAGTGACTGTGCTCAAGGCTGATACTGAACAACGGCAGGGCGGCGAACAGTCCCGCAGCGATGACCAATTGTTCGAGCCAGGCGCGTTTGTGGGTGCGCAGCAGCGGGTGAATCAGGCACACCAACCAGACGATAAAGAAACTGCGGATTTCCCAGTCGCTGCGTTGGGTGATGCCCACAGGGAGCAAGCGGTTAGCCCAGAAATAGGCGGCTGTGGCGACCAGCAGGCCCGCCACCGTCCCGACATTCAACACCTCAACCACCCGGTGACCTATGGGCGTGCTTCCTCGTTTGTGTCGCTCCGGCAGGCGCTTGACGACCCACAGCACAAGTCCGGTGACAATCATGGCTGTGCCGATAACTCCACTGATGAAGAACAGCCAGCGCAGCGGCGCCCCGGCAAAGCGGATCAGGTGCAGACTGGAAAAGACGTTATAGAGGGCATTGGTTGTGCTGATTGCCGGAGTGGGAGGGCTGCTCAACAGCGCGCCATTGACCCCGTCAAACCGCAGCCGTTCGCTGCTGCCCCGATCAATCAAACTGTCACCACCGCGTTCACGCAACTCGATTACGGCATTCGGCTGGCCCGGCCGTGAGACGCTGATACTGCCGACACCCCGTGGCCAGCGTTGCTCGGCGTGAGCCAACAGAGGCGCCAGATCAGTGAGAGGTGAGTGCGGCATGTGGGTATTGGGCTCGCCAGCGGCTGGCGCTGGCGCACCCCGTGCGCCGCGACCTCCGCTCTCGTTAAAAAACGCCTGCGTATCTGCACGGTAAGCACTGGTAACCGCCCACGGCATCAACATGAACATCAACAGCAACAAACCGCTGTACGTAATCATGAGGTGGAACGGCAAAGCTAGAACGGCGGTGGCATTGTGCGCATCCAGCCATGAACGTTGCCCTTTGCGCGGGCGGAACGTGAAGAACTCTTTGAAGATCTTTTTGTGGGTGATCACACCGCTGACAATCGCCACCAACATGACCATGGTGGCAATGCCGATGATCCAGCGCGCCAGCACACGCGGCATGCCGTACAGCTCAAAGTGAAAGCGGTAAAGAAAACTGCCACCCCGGGTTTGGCGTGGGGTGACAGGCTCTGCGCTGCCTGCGTCGAGGGCGATGCTGTGGCCACCTCTTTTCACGATGGGCTGACCGATGTCGAACCACTGTGCCTGAGCCGCAGCATTACGATCGCCGGGCAACGTGAGTGTCCACTGTGCGGCATTGGGCGCCAGCATTTGTACCTTGGCCACAAGGCGTTCGGTGCTTTGCGGGTTGGGCACAGAGGCGTGTAGCTCGGGTTTCATCCAGAACGTGATTTCTTCCTGGAAAAAACTCAGCGTGCCGGTGAGGAACACGGCATACAGTAGCCAACCGAGCAGAAGGCCTGCCCACGTGTGCAGCCAGGCGTTGGCCTGTCGAAACCCTAACACCTTCATGACAGAGCCTCTAAGAGCAGCAGATGAAGGGCAGGGAGCGCGCAGCAAGCCAGCGCAATTAGCCAGGCTCTTGTGGCACTCGCGGCGCTAAATGCCCAGATCGCCATGGCGCAATACAGCACAAATGCCAGCATGGTGGCGCCGAGCACGGCTTGCGCGCGTGGCCCCGGCAACAAAAGGCTCAAGCTGGCTGCCGCCAGCGCGGCGAACAGATAACTGCCGAAAATAGCCAGTAGGGTGCGCGACGCGATGGCCAGGCGGTAAGCGGTTTGCGGCGAGGGAGTGAGTAAATCGCTCATGTGATGACCTTGGGCACGCAGCCCGTTTTATTGTCAGAACGTGTAGTTGGCCTTGACCCAAAAACGTCGCCCGTCTTCGGCGTATGAATAGTCAGCATCGGCATCCAGATCGCGTACCTGATTGGTCAGGTTGTAACCAACCAGACTGAGGGACAGGTCTCGCGTGGCTTGCCACGTAGCCCCCATGTCCAAGGTAGTGATGGCCTGCTCGTTTTCTGAAACAGCGCCGCCCTGGCCCCAGGCAATACTGGTTTCTTCGCCGCGATAACTGACGGTGGCAAAGCTTGAAACGGTCTCTACGATTTGCCAGTCAAGGGTGACACTGCCCGAATGTTTTGGGGTGGCGACCAGCGGTTGGCCTTCTGCCAAGGGATAACTGAAGCCCAAAATGGAGGCATCGCCGCTCGATACCCTTGAGTGCAGAAAGGTGTATTCGCCTTTCACCTGTACACGATCGTTGAAGCGATAGCGGGCAGCTGTTTCGATGCCGCGCACGGTGGCCCCGGTGATGTTGAAATAGGTGCTGTAGATACGGCCCGTGATCGGGTCGGCTGGCACCGGGCTGCCATCGGGGTAATACAACTGGCGGGTGCCGGTATTGGCGATTTTGTTCTCGTAATCGGTATCGAACAGGGTGATGTTCCCGCTCAATTGTTCACCGTCGTCATAGTAAAGACCGATCTCACGGTTCTCACTTTGTTCGGGTTTCAAGTCAGGGTTACCCCAGGTGTATGCGCCCCCGCGTTGCGGCAAGCCGATAGCGGGGTTGGTCTGGGTAATTGTCGGTGACTTGAATCCCTTGGCCACACCGCCTTTGAGTGTCCAGTCGCCATTGAGGCGCCACACCCCGTAAAATCGCGGGGTCCAGTGACGTCCAAAAAATTCGTTATCGTCCATGCGAATGCCGGTGGTCAGGCTAAAGCTGTCCGTCACGCTCCATTCGTTTTCAGCGAACAAGGATTTTTCTGTCATCGACGTTCCAATGCCGACGCCTTCCGGGCTGGCGTAGTAGCCGTCCGCTTCCAGTTCATCCTTGCGCCACTGCGCACCGGCGACAAACACATTGCGGTCAAACGGTAGCGTGAGTTTGCTCTCGAACACCGAGTTGGTGACTTCGGGTGTGACGTTCTGATTACCGGTTTGTATATCGCTTTCGCGGGTTGCCTCTTCGCGGTAAAGACTGATTTCGGTGGTGCCAAAGTCCCAGTTCCCGGTGTGCGCCAGTACGTAGTTGTCGCGGGTGTACTGGTTGTTATTCTTCGCCGCCGTTGCCGCCAAACTTTTACCCGGATTGTTCCAGAACTCCTGTTCGGTGCGCCCAACTTCAAGCATGAATTCCTGCTGATCATCGGGTGTCAGCCATAGCCGTGCCGTAGCGCTTTGCCGGTCAGACTTGGCGAAACCGTCAAGAATTTTGTCTTCGCGGCGTTGCTTGTCGTAACCCCACAACTGAAATCCCAGGCGGTCCTGAACCAGAGGTCCCGAGAGGTAGCCATCCAGCTGCGTGCTGTCGCCGGCTTTGCTGTTGTCCTGAAACGTATGGTCGGCCGAGATCGACCCCGACCATTCGCGGGCCACTTTGCGGGTGATGATATTGATTACCCCGCCGAGCGCTTCAGAGCCGTACAGCGTGGACATGGGGCCGCGCACAATTTCGATGCGGTCTATGGCTTCGACGGGCGGAATCCAGTTCATGCCCAAACCTTCGGACGTACCGCCCTTGAGCGTTACCTGGCTGGTGTTTTGGCGACGGCCGTCGATCAAAATCAACACATGGCTGGACTCCATACCGCGAATGGAAATTTCGCCTTTGTCGCCGCCGATGATGCTAACCCCTTCGACATTGCGTACCGCATCGGCCAGCGAGCGAAACTGCTTGTTCTCTAACTCTTCGCGGGTGATCACCGAGATGCTGGCAGGTGCGTCACGCACATCCTGACTAAAACCCGAGGCCGTGACTACGGTCGAACCGACCTCCAGCGGCGCCGCAGCCGAGGTTGCCGTGGCAGCGGTGTCATCCTCTTCGTTGGCGTGAAGTGACGACAATGGCAAGCCAAGACTCAGCAGAGCCGTGAAAAGGGCTAATGGCTTACGGGGAAAAGAGGAGGTAGCAACGGTTTCGCAGCGGTGGCGGTTCATAAACAGCGTTCCTGGGCTTCTTGCTTTTACGCAAATCAAAATAATAAGCTGTATCAATTGCGTTCCTTGTGGCGGGATGTTGCCAGCCCAAACTGACCGGAACCTGACGAGCCTCTAATGATTTATCCCCGCTGCGGGTTTACCGCGGTGGATGACCTTGTGTGGATGGACGTGAATGAAAGTGCTGGTAGTTGAAGATCACCCGGCACTTCGCAGCTTGCTGGTCGAACACCTGTTGCAGGCCGGATTTGCCGTGGACGGCGCCGAGTGCGGTCGCGAAGCTCAAGCACTGCTGGAGGTGGTCAGTTACGACGCCATGATTCTCGACCTTGGCCTACCTGATATGGACGGCATGGTATTGCTGGAAAAACGCCGTCATACCGTCAATGCCGATTTGCCCTGCATCATCCTTACCGCCCGTGATGCCGTGCAAAGCCGCGTGGACGGGTTGAATACGGGAGCTGACGACTACATCCTCAAGCCCTTCGACATGCTTGAGCTTGAAGCCCGGCTGCGTGCCGTATTGCGCCGCCCCGGCAGCCGGATGAATACCCGTTTGCGCTGCGGCAACCTGATGCTTGAGCCTGAAACCCGGCTGATGTCTGTCGAGGGCCAGAGCGATCCGGTTGCGCTGGCGCGGCGTGAAGCCATGCTGCTGGAGGAGCTCTTGCGCATCACACCTCGCATCGTCATCAAAGAAAGGCTTGAAGAGCGTTTGTATGCGTTCAATGAGCCGGTCACCTTGAACGCCATCGAGGCGCTGGTTTCACGGCTACGGCGAAAACTCGCCAGTGCCGGAGCCAATAGCCGTATCGACACAGTGCGTGGCTTGGGCTATCGACTGCTCGGCACCACCCCTTGATGATCAAGCGCAGCCTGCGTTGGCGTTTGCTGACCGCCATGCTGCTGGTCTTTGCTCTGGGTTTCGGCAACCTGGCCATTTACCTGTACGGCACCCGTGACGAACTGCGCCGGGCAGTGATGACCCTCGAAGCACAAGTCATTGCCGATGACTTTGCTGCGCACAGCGACCCGGCCCGACTGCCCCGTGAATACGCAGGGGGGGAGTTGTCGTATTCCCTGTATTCGGCTGATGGCCGCTTGGTATGGATGTCGGAAAACCTGACACGTCCTCGTCGACTCAAGCAACCTGACGATGACAGGGGCTGGTTTCGCTGGAGTGCTTATAGCGGGCGGGTGGTTAGCGTGCCGGTGCGATTGCCCGACGGGGCGACGTTGATGGTCGCCAAGCGCGACGATCTGGAGCGTGAAATCATCAGCAAGTTGCTGGCTGCCCGCTTGCGTCACAGCCTGCTACTCATGGTGCCGATTGGTCTGTTGTCGCTCGGCTTGATTTTCGTGCTGCTGCACTGGACCTTGCGCCCGGTGAGAGCGGCCGCGAAATTGGCGCGCAGTATCGGTCCTGCTGATCCTGAACAGCGCATTGTGCTACAGGATTTGCCCAGCGAAATTCAGCCTTTGGCGTTTGCTGCCAATACTGCACTGGATCGCCTGGCTGCCGCCTACACCGCCGAACGCCGGTTTGTGGCCGATGCTGCCCACGAATTGCGCACCCCCTTGACCGTGTTGGACTTGCGCTTGCAAGCGGGACGGCGCACCGGTCTGCTGGATTGGCCTGCACTGGATAGCGAAATGCGCCACATGCGTCGATTGGTCACCCAATTACTGGAGCTGGCGCGTCAGGAGGGCGAGGCTGCTCAAGGTCACGCTCCTCTGCAAGTCACCCATCTTTCACGCCTGGCGCGAGAAGTCAGTGCCGCATTGTTGCCTTTGTTTGAGGCGCGTGGTCGGGCGCTTAGCGTGGAAATTGCACAAAGCTGCATGTGCCTTGGTAACCCGGATCAGTTGCGCGAAGCCCTGATCAACCTGTTGGACAACGCGTTGGTTCACGGCAGGGGTGCGGTTCGAGTGACCCTGTGCAGGGTGGGCGATTCACTGCAACTGGAGGTGAGCGATGAGGGGGCCGGTATTCCGGAAGGAGAACGTGAAGCAATGTTTCTGCGCTTTCGCAAAGGTCAGCAAACGACCGAGGGCACAGGATTGGGGTTGGCGATCGTGCGTCAAATTGTGCAGAACGCGGCGGGCCAAGTAGCGTTTGTGAGCGCACCCGGCACGACCGTGCGGGTCAGTCTGGTGAGAACACTGCACGCCCAATCCCAGCATTGAGCGACAGTGCCTGAGCGCCCGGGTCGACGTGTTATTTCGCGCTACCGCTCTTGAGCTCTTTGGCTTTCTTTTCGCTGTCGGCGGTTATGTAGTTAACGATCGAGTTGAACAGCAGGTAGATAACCGAGGCGAATAAAACCGTCCATAAACCTTGTTCCAGAGGGTTGTAGAAACTGATCTGCCTTTGGATGGCTTCGTCTAAGGTCTGGTAAAAGCTATCGTCCGCTGTACTTTTATACGCATAAATACAAAGGCCCAACTTAAACGTGGCAGTGGCAAACAGAATGGTATTGAAGAGTGTTTTTAATGCATCTCTTACGCAATACCGAAAAAAGTCGGCGCTGGCAGTTCGGTCAGCTGGTTTTTTGAAGAGATAAGCCGTGTATCCGACAAGCAGTAAGGCGAGGGCAAACAAAATCGCTACAGACAGCACAAGGAAATCTCTGTTTTCCCAAACAAGGAAATACGTCAACACTGCGCCACACATAGCGCCTAGCAGGCTGCTCCCTGTTTTTTTAACAACAGACCACCAGGTTCCCGCGTCCTCAAACATTGTTCCCAAACTCCTTAAGATGATTCATCTGGGCAGCCAATCAATTGACCGCCTTTGTCCGTGTCAGGCACTGAAACGAAAAAACCCGCCAGAAGGCGGGTTTTTCGGGAGCTTCAAAGACTGTGCAAGCTGTCTATGAAGCTTTGTATGGTGCCGGCACCAAGAGTCGAACTCGGGACCTACTGATTACAAGTCAGTTGCTCTACCAACTGAGCTATACCGGCGTTATGGGCGACGAGTATACCCGGATGTTTGAGCTTGTAAACCCCTGATAACAGACTATTTTTACTCATTCGTCGGCAGGCCCGAAAAATCGAACTTCTGACCCCTGTCTTTTTCATACCTGTACAGGGTTTGAGGGGGAGAAGCGCCGTGACTGAAGTGATCACTGCCCACGATTTGGGCATCGTGCTGGACGCCAAAGATGAGCGCGCATTGTTCAAATGGTTTGTAGCCAGTTTTTTGATGGGCAAGCGGATTCAAGCCCCTATTGCGGCCAAGGCTTTCCACCTGCTGGTGAATGAGCATGGGTGCGACTCGCCAGACCTTCTGGCCCGGCTGTCCCATCGCCAACTGGTGGCAATTCTCGGCAAGGCTCATTACGTGCGCTATGACGAGTCCACGGCGACCCGCCTGTCAGCGTTGGCCCTCAGACTGGTCAATGAGTACGGGGGGCGTTTCAGTGCGCTGTATAGCACCCACACGGATCGACATACCTTCGAGCGCCGTTTACTTGAGTTCGACGGGGTAGGGCCTAAAACCGTAGAAATTTTCATGCGTGACGCAGCACCGGTGCTGTTTTGAGCGGCGTCTTCATTGGCTGTGCCGGCTGGAGCATCGGGCGAGACCATTGGCCTCGGTTCGCTGAGCAGGGCACCCATTTGCAGCGCTATGCGGGGCAATTTTCAGCAGTCGAAATCAATAGTTCGTTTTACCGTCCTCATCGGCCGCAAACGTATAAACGATGGGCAGAAAGCGTAGGAGCGGATTTTCGTTTTTCGGTCAAACTGCCGCGCAGCATTACCCATGGGCGACGCCTGAAAGATTGTGAAGGTCTGCTGGATGATTTTTTTTCGCAATGCAGCAATCTGGGCGATCGGCTGGGGTGTGTTCTGGTGCAGTTGCCGCCGTCATTAGTCTATGACGCACCCGTTGCGCAGGCGTTTTTGCAGGCAGTGCGGGCTCGCTATAAAGGGGCATTGGCGCTGGAGCCCAGGCATGATTCGTGGGCGGCCGCCCAAGCGTGCATGCAACGTCTGCACATCGCTCGGGTCGCTGCCGATCCAGCGGTGTTAAGCGCTGGCTTTGAGCCGGGGGGCTGGGCGGGGCTGCAATATTGGCGCTTGCATGGCTCGCCGCGCATCTACCACAGCGAGTATGGCGTGGCGCGGCTTCAGGCCTTGGCGCGTCACGCACGGGCGAGGTCAGCCAGCGAGTATTGGTTTATTTTCGACAACACGGCCAGCGGGCATGCCATCAGTGATGCGTTGACCTTTCAAACCGAATTCTCAAGCTTGCTGAACCCCAGCTCAAACAGTGTGCCTTGAGCATCGCTGCGCACCAGAACCTTGCCGCCATGCAGGTGCATGATCGACTGCACAATCGCCAGTCCAAGCCCACCCGAGTCGCCCGGTTGGGCGCGTGACGGGTCGACCCGGTAGAAACGATCGAACAGTTTGTCGAGGTGTTGCGTGGCAATCGGCTGCCCGAAGTTGTGCACGCCCACCCAGCACATGCCCTCATCATCACGGCGTTGCAAGTGCAGGGTTGTTCCCGCTTGCGCATGGCGCACGGCATTGGCCAGCAAGTTGCCCAGTGCCCGTTGCAGCAGTTGCTGATCGGCCATCAATGAGCCATTGAGCTGATTCACAATGTTCAGTTGGCGATCTTCGGCCAGCGCCTCAAAATAATCACAAAGTTCGGCACCCACCTCATGCAGATCCAGCGCTTGCAGGTGCAGTGGGCGCTGGCCGTGTTCAGCGCGGGCGAGAAACATCAGGTTTTCGGCCATCCGGTTAAGACGCTCGTATTCCTCAATATTGGAGGCCAGCACGTCCTGATACTCGGCAGGGCTTCGCGGCTGATTTAACGCCAGGCTGTTGCTGCCCAGCAAGTTATGCAGGGGCGTGCGAATTTCATGGGCGAGATCCGCCGAAAATTGCGATAACCGCGAAAAGCTGTCTTCAAGGCGTTCCAGCATGGCATTTAGCGCTTGCACCGGCTCCCTGAGTTCAGTCGGCACCGCATCGGTAGGCATGCGCTGATCAAGGCTGCGCGGGTTGATGCCGCGCATGCTCTGCGCCAGCTCGCGCAGGGGCAAGAGGCCACGGCGCAAAAGCAGCAAGCCCAGCCCGAACGCCACCAAGACGCCCAGTCCCACCGCGCCATACAAACGCAGACGGTAGCTGGAGAGCATGTGCTCCCGTTCATCAAGGCGTTTACCGACCAACACGCGAAGGGTTTCACCGGCGGGGCCTTGAGCAACGCCGGCCAGCACGATCATTGCGTCCAGGGTATGAATGTCGCTGCGCTTGGGCGCCTGCCCCACAGCAATGGCGGGCACATCGGGCAAAGGCTGTTGATGCGGGTTAATGGCAATCAATGGGCTGCCATCTTTGCGTTCGACCCGCAGCACGCTGTCCACGTTGCCCAGCATGTTCTGATACAGCCGTGGCCGCTCTTGCAGGGCTTCCAGGCTGTCGCTGTCATGCAGAAGCGCGCGCACTTGTTCAAGGCGACCGAGTAACGCCTGATCGTCGCGAAAGGCCAGCTCCGATGCCAGTGAGCGATACAGAAACACCCCGATGACACTCAGTACCAATGCGCAGGTCAGTGCAATCGCCAGCGCTAGACGCCAGGCGATGGATTTACTCATCGGGGGCTTCCAACTGATAACCGACACCGCGCACGGTATGAATCAATTTGGGCATGTACGGGTCGTCGACTTTGGAGCGCAGGCGGCGCACAGCCACTTCGACCATGTTGGTGTCGCTGTCGAAGTTGAGGTTCCAGACCTGAGAGGCAATCAAAGTACGCGATAACACCTCGCCCTGGCGGCTGGCCAGCAGTTGCAAGAGCGCGAACTCTTTGTTGGTCAGGCTGATGCGCTGTCCGCCCCGGCTGACTCGACGTCGCAACACATCAATCTCAAGGTCGGCAATGCTGTAGGACTCGGCCTCGCGCATTGGGCCGCGCCGCAATAGCGTACGCACCCGCGCCAGTAATTCGGCAAAGGCAAAGGGCTTGAGCAGATAGTCATCGGCACCCAGTTCGAGGCCGCGAACGCGGTCTTCGATGGCGTCTTTGGCGGTCAGAAACAGTACGGGCGTCGCGCCACGCTGGCGAATCAGTTGCAGCAATTGCCAGCCATTAAGACCCGGCAGCATGACGTCGAGAATGATCAGATCGTATTCCTGCTGCTCAATAAAGTAACGGCCGTCCAGCCCGTTCAGCGCCACATCCACCGCAAAGCCCGACTCCTTCAGGCCTTTGGCCAGGAAATCTGCCGTCTTGGCTTCGTCTTCAACCACTAACAAACGCATCGCACACCTCGATCAATCGTCTGCACAGGCTAGGCGTGTTCACGCGGGTTGCCTATTACAAACTTGTAATCCAACTGACGGGGTTCTGACGGAGCTCACTGGTTAAGGTGGACGCATTCGAACAGGAGTGTGCCCATCATGTTGAAAACCCTGCTGATATGGACTGCCCTTGGTGTCACCGGCAGCGCGCTTGCCGCACCGAATCTGGTGCGCCATGCCGACCTGGACCTGGCCACCGCCCGACAACTGGCAGACGCCGCGCTCACCCACTGCACGGGTGCGCTGACCGTGCTGGATCGCGGTGGCAATGTACTGGCGGCCATGCGTCCCGAGAGTGTTGGCCCGCACAATTTACTGGCCAGCCAGCGCAAGGCCTACACCGCACTGTCGACAAAAACCCCGACCCGCCTGTTTGCCGAGCGTGCCCGCACCAACCCTGAAGCGGCCAACCTCAACTCCATTGCCGAGTTGCTGTTGTTGGGCGGCGGTGTGCCGTTGTTTGCCGGCAATGAACTGGTGGGCGCCCTGGGGCTGGCAGGAGCGGGAGGCGCTGAGCAAGACGAAGCGTGCGCAATCAAAGCCGCAGAACAGATTGGCCTGAAAACTCAACGCTGAGTTGAGCGTTTTTTAACCATTACTTGAGGACGAATCATGAATACTTTGCGAATGACAGTGGCGGCTTTGGGCCTGAGTGCCTTCTCCAGCCTGGTGTTGGCGGCGGGTAACCCGTTGAGCGTACACGTGCTTAATCTGGAAAACGGCCTGCCGTCACCGGGCGTGAACGTGACGCTGGAAAAACACGTCGGCAAGGAGTGGCAGTCGTTGTCTCAAGGCGTGACCAACGAACAAGGGCGCATTGGCGAATTATTTCCGGCCAAACAAACGCTGGAGGCCGGTGAATATCGCGTGGTGTTCAAAACGGGCGAATACTTCAAAAAGGTTGGGCGTGACACTTTCTTCCCGGAAATTCCGGTGATTTTTGAAGTGAAGAATGTGGATCAGCATTACCACATTCCGTTGTTGCTCAGCCCGTATGGTTTCTCGACGTATCGCGGTTCGTAGTAGCACCCTCACCCCAACCCTCTCCCAAAGGGAGATGGGGCTGAATTGCTTTTGCCTTTAGTCCCCTCTCCCTTTGGGAGAGGGCTAGGGTGAGGGCAGCCTCTGAAGTTATCCACAACGCTGCGCCAACACCATCAAATTGCGCGGCGTCAGGTGGCTGTCACAAAACTCGCCAACCTGCACCTCATAGCCGTTTTCACTCAAGTACAACGCACGATCCAGCACCAGCCATAACTCCAGCGGACGCCGGAACAGCCCGCGCACCAGTTCAAGGTTGCGCACCTGCGCTAATCGCTCCCAGCCTGCGGCCTCCAAGGACGTCCAATCTTCGTCGCCAGCTGTGGATAACTGCTTGAGCGCCGCCAAGTCCTCGCAATACTGCGCAAACGGCTTATTCAGCCAGGCGCTCGGCAATGAGGGTGTGGATAAGTACTCATCACAGCCACGTCGCTGGCGCTGCCACAGATCAAACCCTAAACGTCGCGCCATCGACTCATCGCGCTGACGCCGCACACGGCTACCGGCCGTCACCGTCTCGCTCATGGGCAGGCTCAAGTCTTCTTGCGACAAACGTAACGCTGACGCTTTAGCCGCCGTGGACAACGGCTGATAGTGCGACGCCTCGATCCGGTTATAGCAGCAGGGCGAGATGGCAAGTTGGGCACAACCCACAGCGCTGGCCAGTTGCAGCAGGCGCACATGCAAGTCGCCACAGGCATGCAGTGCCACGGGCGTCATCTGCGCAGTGAGCTGTAACGCTGCGTCGGCAAGCAGCACATCCTGCTGTACATGCCGGGCCGGGAAATGATGACGTTGGCTCAGTTGCTGCCCGGATTCGATCAGCGCCGGGTCGTATTCCAGGCAGGTCAGTTGCTGGCCGGGGCCGAGCAAACGACGACCTAAATGGCCTTTGCCCGCACACCAGTCGAGCCAATGATCAGGTGCTTTTTTGAACTCCAGACATTGCGCAAAGGCTTCGATTTGCTGCCATTTGCGGCCCGGCACGTCCACCTCCAGCCGTTGAGCTGCGGGGCTGAGCGGGCGAGCAGGCAGGCGGGGCATTGTGCTCAAGGCACGAGAAGTCGCCGCCCATTCCGAGAACGGTGCAGGCGCGATTAAGTCATGAGGGGTGTTGTGGCTGGCTTCGGCGTCTTGCAGCGAACGTTGGCGCAACCCCTTTGCCAGTTCGGGGTGGCCCGCTTCCCACGGCACATTCAGCTGGGTGAATGGCCGTGGCCGCCACAGGTACTGGTGATCACGCAAAAACGTGTCCAGTGCCTCAAAGCGTTCTAGCAGATCAGCGGCCTTGGCAGGCATCGACGCGCAACCAGCGCTCCAGCAGCTTGAAGCCCTGAATCAGCACAAACGACATCACCAGGTAGATCAACCCGGCAATCAGGAACATGTCCACGGTCTGATACGTGCGGGAAATGATGGTACGGGTCATGCCCGTCAGTTCCAGCAGGGTCACGGTGCTGGCCAGCGAGCTGGCCTTGAGCATCAGAATCACTTCGTTGCTGTAGGCCGGCAGGCCGATACGTGCAGCACGTGGCATGACGATATGCACCAGCGTTTTAAACCGCGACATGCCCAGCGCACGAGCCGCCTCGATTTCACCCGGCGGAATGGCCTGAATCGCGCCACGCAGAATCTCGGCGATATAGGCCGCCGTGTGCAGCGTCATGGTAATGACCGCACACCAGAACGGGCTGCGCAGATACGGCCACAACACGCTGTCACGCACCGCTTCAAACTGCCCGAGGCCGTAATAGACCAGAAACAGTTGGATGAGCAGTGGCGTGCCGCGGAAGAAAAAGATGTAGGCATACGGCAACGAGCGCACGTACCACAGCTTGGATGAGCGGGCGATGCCCAGCGGAATGGCGACGATCAAACCGGCAATCACCGAGATGGCCGTCAGTTCCAGCGTCAGGGTTGCGCCTTGAATCAGCTTGGGCAGCCACTTGATGAAGAGTTCCAGCAACATTACGTTCTCCTCACGAAGCCGCGCGCCGCGCGTTTTTCAAGCACATGCATGGTGCCCATGGCCAGTACGGTCAGGCCCAGGTACATCACGGCAGCCACCATGTAGAAGGTGAACGGGTGTTTGGCGAAGGTCACGGCGTTTTGCGCCTGACGCATGATTTCTTCCAGACCGATAACCGACACCAGCGCGGTGTCTTTCATAAGGATCATGAACAGGTTGCCCAGGCCGGGCAGGGCGATACGCCACATTTGCGGCAACACCAGCCGAGTGAAAATACGCGGCTTGGACAGGCCCAGTGCCATGCCTGCTTCGCGGTGGCCTTTGGGAATGGCCAGAATGGCGCCGCGGAACACTTCGGTGGCATAGGCGCCAAAGCACAGGCCCAGCGCGATGACACCCGCTGCGAAAGCGCTCAGGGTGAGGTCGGGCATACCGATGAATTCACCCAGCGCGCGAACAGCGTTGACGCTGCCAAAGTAGATCAGCAGCACCCAAAGCAGCTCGGGAACGCCACGAACCAGCGTTGAATAAGCACCACCCAGCCATTTAAGCGGCTTGAAGGGGGACGTTTTGGCCAGTGCGCCGAGCAACCCGAGCACGAGGCCCAGGCACAATGCGGCGAGTGCCAGTTTGACGGTCATCAGCGCGCCAGCGGCAAGCGCCGGGCCGAATCCGTATAAGTCGATAGTCATGGGTTAGGCAGGCTTTGCTAGGGACCGGCGCTGCGCAGGGCAGCACCGGTCAGGCAGGTCAGTAGATGCTGAACGGGAAGTACTTGTCGTTGATCTTCTTGTAGGTGCCGTCTTCAACGATTTGCTTGAGGGCCAGATTCAGCTTGGCACGCAATTCGTTATCGCCCTTGCGCAGCGCGATACCGACTTTGTCGTCTTCGTTCACAGGCTCGCCCTTGAACTCATAGGCCTGACCTTCCGGGCTTTTGAGCCAGTCGTAGTTGGCGTACTTGTCAGCCAACAAGGCATCCACACGGCCAGATGTCAGGTCCAGGTAGGCGTTTTCCTGAGTGTCATACAGGGAAATGGTCGCGTCTGTGCCCAGGTTGTCTTCCAGCCAGGTAGCGGCTTGAGTCGAGCGCTGGGTGCCGAGGGCTTTGCCTTTAAGCGAGGCCAGGTCGGTTTTGAAATCGACTTTTTTCGGCGCAATGAACTGTTGTTTGTTGGAGTAGTACGGGTCGGTGAAGTCGACCGCCTGCTTGCGCTCGTCTGTAATCGACAGCGAAGACACGATGAAATCGAATTTTTTGGCGTTCAGCGCCGGGATGATGCCATCCCAATCCGAGGTGACGATTTCACACTCAGCTTTCATTTTGGCGCACAGAGCCAAAGCAATATCCGGGTCAAAACCGACTACTTCACCACTGGCGTTTTTGTTATTGAACGGCGGGTAAGCGCCCTCAATACCGACTTTATATTTATCCACAGCCAAGGCATTGGCACTGAACACCAGCGTGGCGGCAGCGGCCAGAAGAAGCTTTTTATAGTTCTGCATTCGTATTGCTCCGTTAGCGATTGCTGGACATGAATTGTTTGCAGCGCGCTGAAACCGGGTTGTCGAACACCTGTTCAGGCGACCCTTGCTCTTCGATCAGGCCTTGGTGCAAAAACACCACTTCGGTGGACACCTGACGGGCAAAGCCCATCTCGTGGGTGACCAACAGCATAGTGCGACCTTCTTCGGCGAGCGCGCGGATCACACTAAGTACTTCCTGGACCATTTCTGGGTCAAGTGCCGATGTGGGTTCGTCGAACAGAATAACTTTGGGCTGCATGGCCAGCGTGCGGGCAATGGCGGCGCGTTGTTGCTGGCCGCCAGACAACTCGGACGGATAGGCGTGGCGCTTGTCAGCAATGCCTACCTTGGCCAGCAAGGCTTCGGCCACTTCGATGGCCTCGGCTTTACTCTGGCCCAGCACGCGACGCGGTGCCTCGATGACGTTATCGAGGATGGTCATGTGCGGCCACAGGTTAAAGTTTTGAAACACAAAACCCAATTCGCTTCGCATGCGATTGATCTGCTTGCCATCGGCCGCGACCAGCTCGCCATTTTTGGCTTTTTTGAGTTTGAGTTCTTCGCCGGCGACCAGAATCTGGCCCTCGTGCGGGTTTTCCAGCAGGTTGATGCAGCGCAACAGGGTCGATTTGCCGGAGCCGGACGAACCCAGGATCGAGATCACGTCGCCGTCGCGTGCGGTCAGCGAGATTCCTTTCAGAACCTCAAGCTCGCCGTAGCGTTTGTGCAAGTTGCGGATTTCAAGCGCGGGCGTGGCCAAAGCCATGTGCGTTCCTCATTGTGTTCGGGTGCGAACCTGCTGTGGGGGCGGTGTGCGTGAAGCCTGGCGCAGGCCAAGCTAGCATAGGGCCACCAAGGCAGCCAGCCGCCTTCATGGCACAAAAAGCAGCAGGGCGGTCGTTTGTCGCATCGCTACAGCAGACTGTCGCGTCGTGAACAACCGACCCTGCAATGCGCCGTTCGGCCACGCAGGTGTCGCGTAAAAAAGGTCGCGATGTTGCCAGCTTTGGCCCGGGGTTGGAAGCGCGAACCTACTAAAGGGTCAAGTTGTGCACCGGTTTTGGGCCATATGGGCTGTTTTGGGTATTTTTGGTGCGTATGGCACTCTGTAACTGAGTGTTACGGTAACGGATTAGCCAAAAGCCATGACTGCCAGCGGGTTGCACTGTACAGATAAACCGTTGCAACCCGCGAAAACCGTGTACTTGTCACATTTTGGCGCACTTATTGCGTAAATAATTTTAAACGCCCCGTAGGTTACTTTTTACGAGAAGGTACACCTGCGTGGCGCTCGGAATGGCTTTCACTGCAAAGGTAGTCCCATGAGCAATACGCAAACTTCTAACGACCTGGAGCAAGGGCTCAAGCCACGGCACGTCACCATGCTGTCAATTGCCGGGGTCATTGGTGCCGGCTTGTTTGTCGGCTCCGGACACGCGATTGCACAAGCGGGTCCTGCTGTGCTGCTGGCTTACGCCGCAGCGGGCACACTGGTGGTTCTGGTGATGCGCATGCTGGCCGAAATGGCCGTTGCCTCGCCGGACACCGGTTCATTCTCCACCTACGCTGACCGTGCCATCGGGCATTGGGCCGGTTTCACCATTGGCTGGTTGTACTGGTGGTTCTGGGTATTGGTGATCCCGCTGGAAGCCGTCGCGGCCGCGACCATCTTGCATGCGTGGTTTCCGGGCACCGAAGTCTGGGTGTTTACCTTGGTCATCACCCTGTTGCTGACCGCGACCAACCTGTTCAGCGTCAAAAACTATGGCGAGTTCGAGTTCTGGTTTGCGCTGGTTAAAGTGCTGGCGATCGTGGGCTTTATCATCCTCGGCCTGATGGCGATCTTCGGGTTGCTGCCTACCAGTCAGGTCAGCGGTGTATCGCATCTGGTCGACACCATCGGCTTTATGCCCAACGGCCTCGGCGCTGTACTGGCCGCCATGTTGACCACCATGTTCTCGTTTATGGGCACCGAAATCGTCACCATCGCGGCGGCGGAATCCAAAGACCCGAGCAAGCAAATCACCAAGGCCACCAACTCGGTGATCTGGCGGATTGGCTTGTTCTATCTGGTGTCTATCTTCATCGTGGTGGCCTTGGTGCCGTGGAACGATGCAGGCCTTGCTCAATTTGGCTCCTACCAGACCGTACTTGATCGCATGGGCATTCCGAATGCCAAATTGATCGTTGATATTGTCGTGTTGATCGCGGTCACCAGCTGCCTGAACTCGGCGCTGTACACCTCGTCACGCATGCTCTTTTCGCTGAGCAAGCGCGGTGACGCTCCGGCTGCGGCCAAGCGCACCAACGCCAGCGGCACGCCTTACTGGGCGGTGATGATGTCCACCGGGGCAGCCTTTCTGGCGGTATTCGCCAACTACGTAGCTCCGGCTGCGGTGTTTGAGTTCCTGCTGGCCAGCTCCGGCGCCATTGCGTTGCTGGTGTATCTGGTGATTGCCATCTCGCAACTGCGCATGCGTCAAAAGCGGATGGCGCTGGGCGAAACCATCTCGTTCAAGATGTGGCTTTTTCCGGGCCTGACCTGGGCGGTGATCGTGTTTATCGTGGCGATTCTGACCGTCATGCTGTTTCAGGAAGCACATCGGGTCGAAATCATGGCCACGGGCTTGCTGAGCATTCTGGTGGTGGCGGCAGGCTTGCTGGTGGCCCGTCGCAGACGCATTGAGAAAATGGGGGCAACTGTACTCAACTAAACACCAGGACGGTGCCTGCGGTTGAGTGACGAAAAAAAGCCGCCACCCTTCGGGGGTGGCGGCTTTTTTGTGGGTTAGCGGTTATCAGGCCATTTTGGGCACAGTGAAGCGGAACTCGCTGCCTTCACCCAGCGTGCTTTCGGCCAGCAGCAGACCGCCGTGGGCTTTGATAATGCCCTGGGAGATATACAGGCCCAGCCCTGTACCCAATGCATTGCCTTCTTTGGCCGTCCAGTAACGGTCGAAGATGTGGGGCAACTGCTCAGGCGCAATGCCTTTGCCTGAATCGCGCACGCTAAAAACAATGTCAGCGCCATTGGACATCGCGACCACACCGATCTTGCCTTGTGCCGGGGTGAACTTGATCGCATTACCGATCAGGTTGGACAGCACCTGAAACAGGCGCTCAGGGTCGGCATGTATTTTCAGGTCCGGCTCGGCGTGAAAGGTCAGCTCCACGGCCTTGTCCAGGGCCAGAGGTGTGAGCAACGAAAATGCCTCCTCAAAAATCTGACTGACATCCAGCGACTGCGGGGTGATGGTGTAGCGTCCGGCTTCGATCTTGGAGGTGTCGAGCAAATCATCGAGCAGCACACTCATGCGGTTGCTGGCCTGCTGCATGGTGTCGATGGCCGAGGTGATGCGACGAGACGTGTGTGGGCCGTCGCTGCTGAAGGCTTTTTGCATCATGCCGCACAGCATCGAAATGATGGTCATGGGGTTGCGCAGGTCATGTGACACCACCGCCACCAGTTCATCACGGGCCCGAACCGCCGCTTGTTCACGCAGCACTTGGCGCGACAGGTCGTTTTCCAGCGCCGAGCGACGCAAGTCATTGGCGGCGAACAGATCGCCATGGCTCCAGGGCGTGGAGATGCCTTCCATCTCCACCTTCCATATTTCGAACGACGTGCGCGGGCTCAAACGCAGGCCGCTGGCGCTGGGTTCAAGGTTGAGCGGCTTGCTCGGGTCGCCGCTCCACTGGATGCTCTCCTTGACCTCGCTGCGAAACCACATCACAGCGTTATCGACCGGTTTGGGCAACGTCATGGCCAGCAGGCCGCTGGCGACGTCCTTGTACTCTCCAGCGGGCGCATAGACCCCGCTAAGGTTATGGCTGGAGAACACCGACTTGCCACTGTCCCTGAACCATTGATGCAACGCGCGAATAGCCAGCGGCGAAGGGCACAGACCATAACAATGCAGTGCCTTGTCTTCAAGAATGGCTACGCCACTGGCACCCGTCAGTTGCATCAGCGTCTCAGGCGTCTGGACCAAACCATCGAACACGGCGTCAGGGCCGTTCACCATGGCATTGTTGAGGACCACCAGGGCGTCCATCTTGGCTTCGCGCTGACGGCTGATCTCCAGCGTCTGCAGCGCGCTGATTTGCAATGACAGCACTTGACCGATTGTTTGGCAGGCCATGCGCAGCTCGTGGGAGACGTGCAACGGCTGGCGATGCCCGCAACTGATCAGGCCCCACAGCCGGTCGCCATCCATCAAAGAGATGCTCATGGACGACAGCACGCCCATGTTCTTCATGTACTGGCAGTGAATCGGAGACACGCTGCGCAGCGCCGCGCCACTCAGGTCCAGCGCGGCCCCGGTGTCCGGGCGCAGCAGCGGCAGCAGCGCCACAGGCTGATAGTCGGCATTGGGAATAATGCGCAGCCAGTGGGTGCGGTATAGCTCGCGGGCTTGCTCGGGAATGTCGGACGCCGGGAAAAACATCCCGCTGAACAGCTCCATGGACGGGGAGGAGGCTTCGGCAATCACCTGCCCGTGGCCCTCTTCCTCAAAGCGGTAAATCAGCACGCGGTCATAACCCGTGAGCGCCTGAATCTCGCGCACACAGATCTCATAGAGCGCTGGCAGCGTCGTTGCGGCTTGTAACCGTTGCAGCATGCGACTCAGGTTGCGCACCTTACTCATGGTGCTCTCAAGGGCTGAGGCGTCGGGTTTCGACTCCAGCTCCAGCACCAGGACGCCTTGTTCGCGGTGCAGCAAGCCTTCGTAATCACCGCCATGCAGGGTCAAGGCTAAAGGCGGTGCTTCGGTCAGCGTTGGATATTCGCTGGCCTGTTGCACGGCAACTGCCGCCTCCTCGCCGGTCAGGGCGCTGAGCGGCTGGCCCAGCAGCGATTCGGCACTTAATCCGAACAGGGCATGCACGTTGGTACTGATTTGCTGGATGCGTAGATCGGGCTCAGTCAGCGTCACTAATAGACCGTGCGGCTGAATGGCACCGGGAAAGCGGATCGGCTCATCGGCACAATTGGCCAGCAGTACCTCAAAGGCTTGAGGATCAAGTGGGGTCATAACAAAACCTCCTGGTGTTCGAGCCACTGCTCGAAACAACTAAACGTGGAGCAGGCAGCGTGTACGGCCAGAGCTTGTGCCGGAGCGTCGAGGGGCACGCTGCCCAGATAATCGAGAAACGCCTTCCACTGCTTGCCCGTAGATTCCCCGTAAACGTAGAGAAAGGCGCAGCCGTTGTGCGCATCCAGACCGAGCTGCTCGGACACGTGCTTGCGCAGCACATTACCGCCCAGCGTGGCGCCTTCGAGTACATACAACACGCCGAGCACGCTCGCCGGGTTGTTCAACGGCGGAAGGTTGTCGCACAGGGGTAATGCCTCAATGTGAACATTCAGGGCGCGCAAATCCTGCTGAAGCGCTGGTGTTTTGAGCCGTGTCGACAGCTCGAACCCTTCAGGCAGTTCGCAGGCCAGCAGGTTGCTCTCCAGTGCCTGATAGAACCCGTAATACGCCGCCAGTAACTGTGTGTAGCGCTCAAGATCGAGCGTGTCGGAGAAAAACGGCAGGCGTTTTTCGAGTGCGACATGCAGGGTGTGAGTGCCGTCGCGCAGCGCGCTCAGGGCAGATGACGGGGGGGTGGGGGGAGTGTCATGTGGCATGCTTTGTTACGGGGCTCTCTGGGTGCGCACGGAATAGGCGCTCATGGCTGTTTGAAGCCACGGCATTAAAAAAGTGCGATTAATTTGCTATTGATTGAGTCGCGCATCGTGGGAAACGTCTTAAATGTAGGCTGGAAATCCATTCGTTCAAGGTGAGGTGCCCATGCTCGAATTACGCCCCAATTGCGAGTGCTGTAATTGCGAATTGCCGCCTGACTCCCCCTTGGCACGGATTTGTTCTTTTGAGTGCACGTTTTGTGCGTCCTGTTCGGAACAGGTGCTGGGTGGGCTTTGCCCTAATTGTGGCGGCGAATTGCTGGTGCGGCCGCGTAGGCCGGCTGGGAAATTGGTGAACGCTCCTGCTTCAACTACACGGGTCTACAAGCCCGACGGTTGCCGTCCGGCGGGCCGGGTCTGAGATTTTGTTACGGGGTGAGCGCATCAACGGTCGCTTTGGCCGCACGCAGGGCATGGCAGAGCAAAAAGGCCTGATGAGCATCAATGATGCAGACGCCGGTTGCAGCGGCTTCCAGTGAATGGGCGGCGGCAGAGAGGATTTCCGAAGCGCTGTTTAATGCGTCGCTGGCAGCAATATTGGGCGTGACGCTGAACAGCATTTGATTGAGCTGAGCGTGGCCGGTTGGGTGGAAGGCGAGGGGGGTGGTGTAGTTCGTCATGGTTGACTCCAACTTAAAGTGAGAGCTGACACGATCCTTCCTACGGGATTGGGTGGCAGCCATGTGCGGGGTAGGAATACCGGGAAAGTTGGCACCCGGCCAGACCGAAGTCTGCCCGCACACAGCCGCCATAGAGCGTTATCTCAGACACAAAAAAGCGCCTTCAATACAGTCATGGGCGCTACGCGCCAACTTTTTAAACAGGTTCCTACACCCGGCCGCGGGATTGACCGCGACGCTGTGGACTTTAGCGCTAGGCCAATCTGATGGCAACCTTTCAAAAGCCCCTCACCCTAGCCCTCTCCCGGAGGGAGAGGGGACTGATTTGGGGCGTTGCGCACATCTGCTTTTGACTTTAGCCCCCTCTCCCTTTGGGAGTGTATGGACCGGGGACATCGCGAACACTTTGTTCGGAGACATAGCGAACACTTTTTAATACGACACATTGAGCCCTTGGGAGGTGTGATGTGTCTTGGAAAGAGGT
>NZ_WIWC01000049.1 GCF_009600315.1 Pseudomonas helleri
AAAGCCTTGGCTATGCAATATGATGCTCCTGCGTCAATTCAATAACCGTGTTGCACTCAGCTCCTGCAACCGCCATCAATAACGAGAAAGGTGAGCGAGTATAGGAATGTTCCAGGCGTTACGACGATCCCCATCCATTGCAGAACAATAAGCTTCGTCGCAGCAATGCTGCTAAACATGAGAAGTGCAAATAATATTAACGTCAATGCAAGGTAGATCATCCATGACTGCTCGTTCCGATCTCTTAAATCATAAATCGTCGTCGCTTCCTGCCTGGAAAAAAATTTCTTATGAACCGCTTTAACTTCAGCAGGACTAAAATCATCTATAACCTCGCTTCGCAAAAGCTCAACTAACTTGACCCTCATTATTTTCCCGGTAGAGACAATCATGATCACACCGAGCCCTTTACCACTCTCAAAACCCAGCAACTTGTATTTAAGATTAGCCCCTGCGCATTTACAAACCATTGAATCGTTCCTCAACAATAAGGCCGATAACATGCACCTCATTGGACTCGCCTTCTTGACCACGCCAAATACAGAGTCTCGACGTACTTAACATATATGCCAAGTTGTCGCCCTCTCTACAAATCACCCCTCTATGCACAATTAACAAGTCTCCGGACGTATTTCCGCCCTCGATATCCTGCTCCAAGAGCACCCCTAATAAATTATGCGCACTGCCAAAATAATAAGTGAGAGGAAATGATGTCACTAGTTCACCTACCGTCTTTTCAAGACAGCCAAGCAAGAACCCCTCACTTATTATCGGCACAGCAGCCGGATTCATGTTGCCCTCTAACGATATACTTTGATCAATCGCTTCTTTCTCTTCAAAATCGACATGCTCAATTTCCTTATAAGACACGCCAAAAAAATCAGATATTTTTCGAACCGTAGAATGTTGAACATTCGTTACACGCCCTTCTAAAATATTGTAAATAGTCGTTCGGGTCAGACCGCTGGCATTACACAGTGACAACTGCGTTTCCCCACGACTTTTAATTAAATAACGGATATTGCTTTTCAGGTGCTCATTTTTTTCTCTGCGGTGCATTTGCGAACCCTCACTGCCCACTCCTGAACTTTCCCTTCCAGGTCTCCCGCACACGTAACCGTATTAAAAATAAAATATCAATCCGATTACTGCATCAGTCAAACCAAAATATTTCATACGGTCTGGAGCTCACATCGCAGTAAGGAATAGTCTAAAAGCAACGTAGGAATTTATACCGAGAATTTGATCAAGCTTATGAATACTGAATTATTTTTTATCAATTTTTAATTGCCCAAAACAATTAATCATTATTTTATGCAAATGCATATTTATTTGATAAAAGCACACGTCATCCCTGCGAGTATTTTGCAGACAGACACTCATACCCAAGGAAGAGCATGCAAGACTTCAAAAAACTCTCGCCAACGAGCAGCACCGACACTGCCCGCGACTGCGTCGCCTCTACGACAACCGACCTTACAGCTATGACTTATAAGGCCTTGGTCTTGGACCGCGACGCCGCCAATCGAGCAGTGGACTTCTATCTGTCTGACATGCCACCGTTAGCCAACTCGACACCGGCCATTCTTGCAACCCACGATGGCGTCACTCTAAAAGCAGTGCTAGCCCATGCTTCGGACGTGTTGCGTCAAGCCGGGAACGCCCTGAATGGCTTACCCAAAGAACAGATGATTTCGGTGATGCACCTGATTGACATGGCCAAGTCGTGTGTCGACACGTCTTTGGACAAGTTGGTCAGCCGCTAACAATGCGAATGTTGCCTCGCAGCCATCGTTAATTCCCTACGCGCTGCAACCATCCGACTTCACGACGGTCAATGGTTGCCAGCCATTGCGCCCGTTTGTCACGCCCCTGCGATGTGCCCCTGACACCAAGGGGTGCATCCAATAGGTGGGCTGACCTGATCAGCCTCTCCCTCACTCCCGCCACCACAGGATCCCGAATGCTTGAACTTGTTGCTGCGTTTATTTGCCTGACTTCACTGCTGACGTACGTGAACTTCCGTTTCATTGGCCTGCCCCCCACCATTGGCGTCATGGTCACCGCCCTTATGTTTTCGCTGCTGTTGCAGGGTCTGAGCTTTCTCGGGTATCCGGGCCTTGAAGAGCGCGTGCAAGAGCTGATCGGCCAGATCGACTTCGGCGATTTGCTGATGAACTGGATGCTGTCGTTCCTGCTGTTTGCCGGTGCCTTGCACGTGAACATCAACGATGTGCGCAGTTACCGCTGGCCCATTGGCCTACTGGCCACGGTCGGTGTGTTGATCGCTACAACGGTGATCGGCAGTTTGGCGTACTGGATTTTTGCCCTTTTCGGCTGGCACGTGAGTTTCTTGTACTGCTTGCTCTTCGGTGCGTTGATTTCCCCGACCGATCCGATCGCCGTGCTCGGTGTGCTGCGAACCGCCAATGCTTCCAAGCCGCTTAAAACCACTATTGTGGGCGAGTCGCTGTTCAATGACGGCACCGCCGTTGTGGTGTTCACGGTGTTGTTGGGTATTGTGCAACTGGGCGAAACCCCTAGTCTCAGTGCCACAGCCATGCTGTTCGTTCATGAAGCGATTGGGGGCGTGGTGTTCGGCGGGCTGATCGGTTATCTGGTGTACCGGATGATCAAAAGCATTGAGCAGTATCAGATCGAGGTGATGTTGACGCTGGCACTGGTGATTGGCGGATCGGCCATGGCCAGTGAGCTGCATGTCTCGGCACCGATTGCGATGGTGGTGGCAGGTCTGATTATTGGCAATCTGGGCCGCAACAAGGCCATGAACGAAATGACCCGCCGCTACATGGACGGTTTCTGGGAACTGCTGGATGACATGCTCAATGCGCTGCTGTTTGCGTTGATCGGCATGGAACTGTTGCTGTTGCCGTTCTCGTGGCTGCACTTGCTGGCCGCCAGTGTACTGGCCGTGGCCATTTTGCTTTCGCGCCTGCTCACCGTGGCTCCGGCCATTGTGCTTTTGCGTCGCTGGCGGACAGTGCCGCGCGGCACGATCCGTATCCTGACGTGGGGCGGTTTGCGCGGCGGGGTTTCCGTGGCGCTGGCGCTGGCACTGCCATTGGGCCCTGAACGCGACTTGATTTTGAGTATCACTTACATCGTGGTGCTGTCGTCGATCCTGTTCCAGGGCCTGACCATCGGCAAGTTGGTCAAGCACGTGACCAAAGATGCGCCGGTTGAAGCGCACCACGACCACGCGCACTAATTGCCCAAACGTACTGTAGTCGCTGCCGAAGGCGGCGACTACGATGATTTTTTGCTCGCCGTATGACCGGCAACAGCCACAGATTCCTACGCAACATGGAAGCCTCATCCCGCTGTTTTCCAGTAGCTTGGCTACACTGAATTTCCTGATGCCTTGTGGCATGACATGGAAAGGGGAAAGGGATGAGTACTTCTGCTGTCTATACACCGCCCAGGCGCCACCTGGGTGCCTACATCATGATCGTCGCAGCCTTGGTCGCTCTGGCCATCACCGCTTGGCGGTTCTTCACTCCCTTGTCGGGCGTGACGGACTCCGGAGGCGCCATGGTCGCGATGTTCGCCGAGTTTGTGATGTTTCTTTTAGGCGTACTGCTGGTGCAGACCAAACCTGGAGGGCTGCGCTGTTTTTGGCTGTTTTTAAGCTGGGTCGGGGTGATCGGAACGTTTATTGCCGTGTGTCTGCTGCACGGTTGGTTGACGGCCGTGGTACTGGCCATCTGCGCTGTGGGCGTCGTCATCGAAACGTTTGGCGGCAAGCCAACAAGGAACGCGTGATATGAACAGGATCAAAAAGCATCTGTTGACCGCCCCGGCGCTGTGCGCGCTGGCAGGACTGTCCAATGCCTACGCACAAGACACCTATACGGTTCCGCCGCCCTTGCTGGCACCGGCCAGCATCTCGGCCGAAGAGGCCAAAATTCCGCTGCCTTCGGGCAAGGAGTGGGACAGCTTTCACGGCCAGTTGAGCGCGCAGAAGTATTCTCCCCTGACACAAATCAACAAGGATAACGTCGGTAAACTGACCAAGGTTTGGCAGTATTTCACCGGCGACATGTCATCCGGCACGGATAAAATCCCGCCTTCGGTGTGGTCCGCCACGCCTATTTTTGCCAACGACACGCTGTACGTCGGCACGCCTTTTTATCGGATCATTGCCCTTGAACCGGAAACCGGTAAAGAGAAATGGACCTACGACACCAAGTCGCCGTTGGTGGCTGAAACTCAGCCCGCATTGAAGTCTCGTGGTGTGTCTTACTGGCAGGAAAAGAACCCGCAAGCGGGCGTGGCCTGCCAGAAGATGGTTTATCTGGGCAACATGACCGCACAGTTGTATGCGGTGGATGCGGACACCGGCAAACCGTGCGAAGGCTTCGGTAAAAACGGTGTGGTGGACGTTAACCAATGGAACAAGGTCAACGCAAAATGGCCGCTGTCGCAACTGCAACCACCGACAGTGATCGGCGACAAGCTGATTGTCGGCTGGGCCGGTAAAGACTGGGAATACGAAGTCGAATCGCCGGGCTCGCTATTTGCCCTGAACGCCCGTACAGGCGAGCTGGAATGGGAATTCAAACCGATCCCGGACTCGGAAGCAGGCAAAACCGGCACGGCCAACATTTGGACCGCCATGTCCTATGACCCTGCGCTGGGCTTGCTGTACATCCCCGTGTCATCACCTTCGCCCAACTATTGGGGCGGCAATCGCACCAAGCCCATTCCGCTAGGCACTTCCACAACGGCACTGGATATCAATACCGGCAAAGTGGTGTGGTCTCGTCAGTGGGTTCACCACGATTTGTGGGACTACGACATCAACTCGGCGCCGACTCTGATGGACATCACCGTCGATGGCAAACCTGTTCCTGCACTGATGCAGGCCACCAAAATGGGCTTCTTGTTCACGGTGGATCGTCGCACGGGCGAAGACGTGTGGCCGATTGAGGAGCGCCCGGTACCGCAAGGTGATGCAGATGGCGAAGTGTATTCGCCTACTCAACCGTTCCCGACCAAGCCCGCGCCGTTGCTCGACCAGTCCAAAAAGCCTGCTATCTGGAAAATTGCTGACATCGTCGGTTTTGGTCAGTGCTCGAAAATGTGGGATGGCCTGGAGTACGACGGTATGTACTCGCCGCCTTCCACCAAAGGCAATGGCGTACTGGCCTATCCGGACAGCGCCGGTGGCGTGCAATGGGGCGGTGTAGCCTTTGACCCGGTCAGTCAGGTGGCCATCGTCAACACCTCGCACATCGTGCAGATGATCAAACTGTGGGACCGCGCCGCTTACGACAAGCAACCTAAAACAGCGGGTAACGAAAACGGCTTCTACCCACAAATCGGCGCGCCTTACGGCATGAGCCTGCTCAACGCGCAGAACTGGGCCGGTATGCCGTGCTGGGCACCGCCATTCGGTGAACTGGTGGCCATCGACATGCACACCGGTGATGTGAAATGGCGTCGTCCGATGGGTGCTGTGCAGCAATGGGGCTGGTACATGCCTGAAGACATGGGCTCGCCTACCATTGGTGGACCGGCGGTAACGGCGGGTGGCGTGGTGTTTATCGGGGCATCGATGGACGCCAAAGTGCGCGCCTACTCATTGGAGGATGGCAAGGAGCTGTGGTCTGACATTGTCATGGCCCCTGCAGTCGCCAACCCGGCCGTGTATGAATACAAAGGCCGGCAATACGTGGCATTTGTGGCCGGCGGCAACTCGATCATGAAAGATCAAGTGGGCGATCAAGTGGTTGTGTACGCCCTGCCGAAATAATCCCGTAGTCGCTGCCGCAGGCTGCGAAGGGGGGCTAGCCCCCCGTTTTCCAAGGGGCCCCACACCCCCTGCGCAACCTTCGCCAGCGCCTGCAAGGATCTACACTGCCAACCGCTGCAACTGTTCGCTGGCCCGCTCAGCGAACAGTTGCAGTAACCCCTCCAGGGTATGCGCCGGAGCTTCATCTGCTCGGGTCAGCGCATACAACGTTATCGGCAGCGCCGGGCTCAAGGGCCGAATCAAGGTGCTCGCCCGTGAAGCGCCCAACGCGGTAAACGGATCAATCACCGTCAATCCCGCCCCCGACTCCACCATCGCCCGTGCCAATGAATAGGTCTGCACCGCAATACTGATACGCGGCGGCGGTTCTACGTTCTTGAGGTAGTTGTCCAGGTTCGCAAACAGCGGATCGGCACTGCTCAGGCCAATCAGCGGTGCATCCGCCAGTTGCTCCAGCGCCAGCGGCACTCCTTCACTTTCATCGGGCCAGTATCCGCGCGGCGCCAGCGCCACGAGCACACCGTGGGCCAGCGGCTGCGCCTTGAGACCAGGATGGTCGGGTAACTTGAAGGTCAGGGCCACGTCCAGTTCATGCATCAGCAGGTTCTGGATCAGCTCTCGCGTGTGGGCGCTGGCCAGCTCACAACTGATGTCGGGATAGCGCTGCGTCCATTCGCTGATCACTGGAGGCATCAGCGACAAGGCCAATGCCGGGGTGCTGCCAATGCGCAGACGATGGCCCGGCGCGCGGCGCAAACTTTCTGCCAGACGCTGAACGCCTTGCAGGCTTTCGGTCACTTTGTTGACTTCGCGCTCCAGCAATAACGCTTCGGGGGTTGGCTGGAGCTTGCCACGCACCCGTAAGAACAAGGCAAAACCCAATCGCTGCTCGGCATGTTGCAGCACTTTACTGACGGCAGGCTGCGACACATGCAGCAACTGCGCCGCTGCACTGACAGAGCCGGTTTGGCGAATCGCTTGAAACACTTCGATATGACGCAAGCGCATGGTGGCAGTCCATAACCTTTGTTTATGGGAGAGCCATCTTTATTCATTGTTCGACGCCTGTCACCTGCCCCTAACCTGAAGCCCGTTCAACAAGGGTTAGGGACAGACATGACACAGCGGGTTTGCATCATTGGAGGGGGCGTCATCGGGCTGGCCACCGCGTATGCCTTGATACGCGATGGCTTTGAGGTAAGCGTGATAGAAGCTCAACCCACCCTCGGCAGTCAGACCAGCTTCGCCAACGGCGGCCAGTTGTCGTACCGCTATGTCGCACCGCTGGCCGATGCGGGCGTGCCGTGGCAAGCGATGGGCTGGATGCTGCGCAGTGACTCACCGCTCAAGCTTCGTCCGCGCATGGACCCGGCGCAATGGCGCTGGCTGGCGTCGTTTATGGCGGCGTGCCGGGGTTCGGTCAATCAGCGTAATGGCGCGCATCTGCTGCGTTTGGCGCTGCTCAGTCAAGCCACGTTGCAACAGTGGCGCGAAGAAGATCGTCTGGACGGCTTTGCGTGGCAACGTAACGGCAAACTGGTGGCATTCCGGGAGCAGGCGAACTTCGACAAAGCCCGCAAAAAAGTGCTCAACAGCGCTTGGCAACAGGCATTGAGCGCCAGTGAGTGCGCCAGCCTGGAGCCCGGCCTGCAAGGGTCCACCTTTGCGGGTGGCATTTACACCCCAAGCGAAGAAGTGGGTGATTGCCACGCTTTCTGCCAACAACTCACCGCCCGCCTGAAAGCCAGCGGCCGTTGCACCTTTTTGCTGGGCAAGACGGTCACCCGCATCCGCCACGCTAATGGCGCTGTACACGCCGTGGAAATGGGCGATGAGGTGCTGGACGTGGACCAACTGGTACTGGCCGCCGGGCATAACAGCCCGGCACTGCGGCTGCCGGGCTTGAATCTGGCGCTGTATCCGCTCAAGGGCTACAGCCTGACACTGGCGTTGAGCGATCCGCAAAAAGCCCCGCAAATGAGCATCACCGACTACGATCGAAAAATCGTATACGCCCGTATCGGCGAGCAATTGCGCATTGCGGCGATGGTCGACATCGTGGGTTTCGATCCTTCGCCTGACCCTAAACGTTTGGCGCAAATGCGCCAGCTGGCGTCCAGCACATTCCCCGATGCGGGAAATTATCACGACGCCATCGAATGGGCTGGCATGCGCCCTGCAACGCCTACTGGCGTGCCGATTCTGGGAGCAAGCGGTTATCGCAACCTGTGGCTCAATCTGGGTCACGGTGCGCTTGGCTTCACCTTGGCTTGTGGCAGCGCACGCCTGCTCAGTGAACTGATTGCCCAAACCCAAACATCCATCGACCTGCAAGGCTTGGCGCCTTATGCCGCCTGACGATGCCACGCTGAATAAAAAGGAAAGTCCTATGACGATTCACCGCATCCACAGCAATGAGCGTTTGAGCGCTGCCGCGACGTTCGAGGCGCTGGTATTTCTGTCTGGCCAAGTACCGACCCACAGCGAGGACATCACCGCACAGACGCAAGAAGTCCTGAGCAAAATAGACGCCTTGCTGGCCGAAACCGGCAGCGACAAAGACCATATTCTTAACGCCACTATTTATCTGCAAGACATCGGGCGCGACTTTGCCGCCATGAATGCCGTTTGGTCGGCCTGGCTGTCGGACGGCAAAGCGCCCACCCGCACCACGGTCCAAGCCGAACTGGCGCGACCTCAGGTATTGGTAGAAATCAGTGTGATTGCTGTTCGTCGTTAATCTTTTTAGGGGGATACAACAATGAAAAAACTGACCTTGATCAGTTGCACGCTCAGCCTGTTAATCAGCCACGCCGTTCAGGCCAACGAAGCACCTTTGCAGGGCACGCTGAAGAAGATCGCCGACTCAGGGACTATTACCTTGGGTTATCGCGACGCATCAGTACCGTTTTCATACGTCGGCGACAACAGTGGCAAACCGATGGGGTACTCGGTGGATTTGGCGAACAAAATCGTCGAGCGCATTCAACAACAGGTCGGCGGCAAACCACTGAAGATCAAATACAACCTCGTGACGTCCCAAACCCGCATCCCTTTGGTGCAGAACGGCACCGTTGACCTTGAATGCGGCTCTACCGGCGTGACCGCCGAGCGACAAAAGCAGGTGGCGTTTTCCTACGGCTTTATTTACGTCAAAGGTCAGCTGCTGACCGCCAAAGACAGCGGCATCAAAGGCTTTGATGATTTGCGTGGCAAAAACGTCGTGACCACTGCAGGCACCACCAATGAGCGCTTTATCAAGAGCTACAGCGCAGACAACAAGATGGACATGAACGTGATCAGCGCCAAAGACCATGGCGAAGCGTTCAAAATGCTCGAAACCGGTCGCGCCGTGGCGTTTTACATGGACGACGCGCTGCTCTACGGCGAACGCGCCAAAGCCCGCGACCCGCATAACTGGAACGTGGTTGGGGCCGAACAATCGCGGGAAATCTACAGTTGCATGGTGCGCAAAGACGACCCGCAGTTGCTCGCAGTGGTCAACACAACGCTGGCCGACTTGTATAAGTCCGGTGAAATCACGGGCATTTACCAGCGCTGGTTTGAACAGCCCATCCCTCCCAACGGCCTGAACCTGGAGTTTCCAATGACCGCCGAACTGAAGCAGATCATCGCCAAGCCAGTGAGTGATCCGGTGCAGTAAGGTTCAGACCCTATCTTCGATGCGCAAACCGGGTACACGCTCAAATTCGCGGCTGTTATTGGTCACCAGAATCAGCCCCTGCGAGCGTGCATGCCCGGCAATCATTTGGTCGTAAGGGCCAATGGGCTTTCCTGCCAGCGCTAATTCGGCGCGCAGCTGACCCGTATGAATCGCTGCCTCCTGGTCATAGTTCAAAACCTCCAGCCGAGCAGCAAAACCTTCAACGACGGTCAAATTTCGCTGCGCATTGGATGATTTTTCTGCACCGTAGATCAACTCCATCAAGGTCACTGTGCTGATGCACAGTTGGCCATGATGCGCGGTGAACGCCTTGCGCACAGATTCCGGACGGTTTTTGATTGTAAAAATGCAGATGTTGGTATCGAGCATGAATTTGAGCATCAGAACTCATCCCGCTTTTGATCAGCGGGCTGTTCACGGTCTGCCATAAAGTCTTCTGTAACACCTTCACCCTGAAACCAACTGTCCCACGACTCACCTGCCGGAGTGATGATTCGCGCTCTCCCTACGGCGATAATGTCCACCCGCTTAACATCGTCAGGTAACGCTGCTGCTTTAGGCAACCGCACTGCCTGACTGCGATTGCTTAGAAAAACTGAACCTTGTTCCATGACACACCTCAGGGATATGCTTTTGATATATCCCATCGTAGTTCGGGTCACTGACAAGTCAATGGGTGCCCCCCGAACCACAGCAGCCTACCGACAAACCGCTCTGCCAACTGTCGATGCGATTCTCAAAAATCGCCCCATAACTGCTGCGCTACCGCCAACGCCACAACCGGTGCAGTCTCTGTGCGCAGCACGCGTGGCCCCAGGCGGGCGGGTTGAAACCCGGCGGCTTGGGCCTGATCGATTTCTTTATCGGTCAGCCCGCCTTCGGGGCCAATCAAAAACGCCAGACGCTCTGGTTTGGCGTGACTGGCCAGCGGCTCTGAAACAGGGTGCAACACCAGTTTGAGGTCGGCTTCCGTGGTTTTGATCCAGTCCGCCAGCAATACGGGTGGATGAATGACCGGCACACGCGAACGCCCGCATTGTTCGCAAGCACTGATCGCCACTTGTCGCCAGTGCGCCAGACGCTTGTCGGCACGCTCGTCCTTGAGCCGCACTTCGCAACGCTCGCTCATGATCGGGGTGATTTCATTCACGCCCAGCTCAGTGGCTTTCTGGATGGCCCAGTCCATCCGCTCGCCCCGGGATAGCCCCTGCCCCAGATGGATCGCCAAAGGTGACTCGACTTGACCGGCGAAAGTAGCGTCGAGCAGCACACGAACGCGTTTTTTGCCGACTTCCAACAAACGCCCCGAGAACTCATGGCCCGAGCCGTCGAACACTTGCAGGGCATCGCCCTCGGCCATGCGCAGGACGCGGCCAATGTAATGCGCCTGAGCTTCAGGCAGTTCATGTTCACCGACGCTCAAGGGCGCATCGATAAAGAAGCGGGACAGTCTCATTAAAATTCTCTGAATAGGGCTATGTGTAGCGGCTGCTGCGCAGCCCATCGCAGGCTGCGGCAGCGGCTACAGGCTTGATGTGTTTAGCCGGGGTCGCGGAAGTCAGGGTGGAAGTTCGCCGGTACGGCCACGCTGATGTCGCTGCGGGTCGCAATGTCGATGCCTTCACTGGCCACTTCGGCGAGGAAGTCTATCTGCTCCGGGGTAATCACGTAAGGCGGCAAGAAATACACCACGCTGCCCAACGGGCGCAACAAAGCGCCCCGTTTCAACGCGTGCTCAAACACTTTCAGACCCCGTCGTTCCTGCCACGGATAAGCCGTTTTAGTGGCTTTGTCCTGAACCATTTCAATCGCCAGTACCATGCCCGTCTGACGCACTTCCGAGACATGTGGATGGTCAGCCAAGTGCGCAGTCGCACTGGCCATACGCTGGGCAAGCGCTTTGTTGTTCTCGATGACGTTGTCTTCTTCGAAAATATCCAGGGTGGCCAAGGCCGCCGCACACGCCAGCGGGTTACCCGTATAGCTGTGAGAATGCAGGAAGGCGCGCAAGGTCGGATAGTCGTCGTAGAACGCGCTGTAGACGTCCTCTGTCGTCACGCAGGCGGCCAAGGGCAAATAGCCCCCTGTCAACGCTTTGGACAAACACAGGAAGTCCGGCGTAATGCCTGCTTGCTCACAGGCGAACATCGTTCCGGTACGGCCAAAGCCGACCGCGATTTCGTCAAGGATCAGGTGTACGCCATAGCGGTCACAGGCTTCACGCAGCAACGTGAGGTACACCGGGTGGTACATGCGCATGCCACCCGCGCCTTGAATCAGCGGCTCGACAATCACTGCCGCAACACTGTCGTGGTGCTCGGCGAGGGTCTGCTCCATCGCCAGAAACATCGTGCGCGAGTGCTCTTCCCAACTCACGCCTGCGGGGCGCAAGTAGCAATCCGGGCTAGGCACTTTGATCGTGTCGAGCAACAACGCCTTGTAGGTTTCGGTGAACAGCGGCACATCACCCACCGCCATCGCCGCCATGGTTTCACCGTGGTAGCTATTGGTCAGGGTCACAAAACGCTTTTTATTCGGCTGACCGCGATTGAGCCAGTAGTGAAAGCTCATTTTCAATGAGACTTCGATACAGGACGAGCCATTGTCAGCGTAGAAACAGCGCGTGAGCCCTTCGGGCGTCATCTTGACCAGCCGCTCGGACAGTTCAATCACCGGTTGATGACTGAAGCCGGCCAGGATCACGTGCTCCAGTTGGTCAACTTGATCCTTGATGCGTTGATTGATGCGCGGGTTGGCGTGGCCAAACACGTTAACCCACCAGGAGCTCACGGCATCCAGATAACGCTTGCCTTCGAAGTCTTCCAGCCACACGCCTTCGCCGCGCTTGATCGGGATCAGAGGTAACTGTTCGTGATCTTTCATTTGGGTGCAGGGGTGCCATAAAACGGCAAGGTCGCGCTGCATCCACTGATTATTCAGGCCCATTTTCACTCTCCTGGCGGTGGCTCCCGGCGTGTGCGGGCAAACAATCGCGCAAGCCTAAGCAATGCGCAGGCGTGTAACAACCCATTACGGAAAAACCCGAACCAAGGTTGTTCTTTGAGACGCTCGCGGGCATAAAAGAGCGACATAAAAAACGCTTAACATTTGCTTAACGTTTAACTCTCAGGCTCCAGATCGTATTTATCGATACCTTGCAGCAAAAAAATGCGCTTTCTTTCGATAGGTAATCCCTTAGTCTTAGGCTCAATTTCCTACAGGATGTTGGTGATGCAGCTACGCAACTCTCCTTCTCGTTACGGTGCGGTCAGCGTTTTCCTGCACTGGGCTGTTGCATTGGCAGTTTTTGGTTTGTTTGCATTGGGCTTGTGGATGGTCGGTCTCGACTACTACAGCCCGTGGCGCAAAGAAGCGCCAGACCTGCATAAAAGCATTGGCCTGACGCTGTTTGCTGTGATGTTGATACGCGTCGTATGGCGCTGGATCAGCCCACCTCCGCCGGCGTTGGCCAGCTACAGTCGTGCAACCCGCATTGGCGCCACACTTGGCCATGCTGTGCTATATCTGGGTTTGTTTGCCGTCATGACGGCCGGCTACCTGATTTCAACCGCAGAGGGCGTAGGCATTCCGGTGTTCGGCTTATTTGAAGTGCCAGCACTGATTTCCAGCCTGCCCGACCAGGCCGATGTGGCCGGTGTGGTGCATCTATGGTTAGCCTGGGCCGTGGTCATTTTTGCCGGTTTGCATGGCCTGGCTGCGTTAAAACACCATTTTATCGATCGTGATGTGACCCTGACTCGAATGCTGGGTCGCAAAGCCTGATGTTCAACCTCAACTCAAAAGGAATGGAACGCATGTTGAAAAAGACCTTCGCAGCACTGGCACTCGGTACTGCACTGCTGACCGCTGGCCAGGTTATGGCTGCTGACTACACCATCGACAAGGAAGGCCAGCACGCCTTCATTGACTGGAAAGTCAGCCATTTGGGCTTCAGCTTCATTCACGGTACGTTCAAGGACTGGAGCGGTACGTTCTCGTGGGATGCCGCCAAGCCTGCCGACAGCAAAATTGACGTCACCCTGAAAACAGCCAGCCTGTTCTCCAACCACGCTGAACGTGACAAACACATTGCCAGCAAAGACTTCCTGGACGTGAGCAAGTATCCGGAAGCGACCTTCAAGTCGACCAAAGTGGTGCCAACGGGTGAAAACACCGCTGACGTAACGGGCGACCTGACCCTGCACGGCGTGACCAAGCCGGTGACATTCAAGGCCACGTTCAACGGCGAAGGCAAGGATCCGTGGGGTGGCGAACGTGCTGGCTTCAACGCTACCACCACCATCAACCTGCAGGATTTCGGCATCAAGTCCCCAAGTAAGGACCAGACGCTGAGTCTGGACATCTCGCTGGAAGGCGTGAAGGCCAAGTAACAGCGCTTTTAGACGGCGCATAAAAAACGCCCCGGCTTGTGAAAGCCGGGGCGTTTTTGTGTGCGGATCAAAAGCCCATCACCCTAGCCCTCTCCCAAAGGGAGAGGGTTGGGGTGAGGGTGCTTTTCAGCGGTTGCGAGTCAGCAACGCTGGTTTTTCACCACGAGGGCGGTTCGGCAGTTGATCGAGTTGCTCAGGGGTCAGAAAACGCTCGGTTTTTGACTCTTTATGCATGATCTTCGGCTGATTCTCGCGAGGTCCCTTCACCGCTGGCTCTTGACGCGAATCATCGCGTGCCGGACGGTTATCGCGACGGGCCTGGCCATCACGTGGAGCGCCGCTACGTGGGCCGCTGCGCTTGGCAGGCGGGGTACCCGTGCTCGCGCCGGTGCCCGTGCGCGGGCCATTCTGGCGGCCCTGCGAAGCGCCACCCGTACGGGCAGGTGCTGACCCCGTAGCGGCTGCCGGAGCACCCGGACGGCGTCCACGGCTCTGGTTGTTCTTGTTCTGGTAAGGGCTGACGTAATCAGCACGATTACCAAAGTTATCCACGTCATCATCACGGAACTCGTCCGGCGCACGATTGGCATCTGAACGAGGCGTCGGCTGGCGCTGTTCACGAGCAGGCTGCGCTTCACGAGGCTTTTGCTCACGCGCCGGGCGCTCGCCGCGAGCGGCTGCGGGCTTTTCCTTGCCTTTGTCCTTGCCCTTGTCTTTACGGCCACCACCACCGCCATTACCCGGGCCGTCACCACGCGGGCCACGTGGCGGGTTGCGCGGGTTACGCACATCCGGACGCTCACGCACTTCAGGCTTCTCGGCTTCTACAGAGCTTGAGTCAAAACCCATCAGGTCGCCGTCAGCGATTTTCTGCTTGGTCATGCGCTCGATGCTTTTAAGCAGTTTTTCTTCGTCCGGAGCAACCAGCGAGATCGCTTCGCCCGAACGACCGGCACGGCCTGTACGGCCGATACGGTGAACGTAGTCTTCATCGACGTTCGGCAGCTCGAAGTTGACCACGTGCGGCAGTTGGTCGATGTCCAGACCGCGTGCGGCGATATCCGTGGCGACCAGAATGCGTACGGAACCGGCTTTAAAGTCGGCCAGTGCTTTGGTACGAGCGTTCTGGCTCTTGTTACCGTGGATGGCCACAGCGCTCAGGCCGTGTTTGTCCAAGTACTCGGCCAAACGGTTTGCACCATGCTTGGTACGGGTGAAAACCAGCACCTGCTCCCAGGCACCTGCGGTGATCAAGTGAGCCAGCAGGGCACGCTTGTGAGTGGCCGGCAAGCGGAAAACGCGCTGCTCGATACGCTCAACCGTTGTGTTCGGCGGGGTAACTTCAATACGTTCCGGGTTGCGCAGCAACTTGCCAGCCAGGTCAGTGATGTCCTTGGAGAACGTCGCCGAAAACAGCAGGTTTTGACGTTTGGCAGGCAGACGCGCCAGCACTTTTTTCACGTCATGGACAAAGCCCATGTCGAGCATCCGGTCGGCTTCATCGAGCACCAGAATTTCAACGTGGGAGAGGTCAACACTGCCTTGACCGGCCAGGTCGAGCAAACGACCCGGGCAGGCAACCAGTACGTCAACACCGCGCGACAGCGCTTGAACTTGCGGGTTGGTACCCACACCACCGAAGACACACGCACTGACGAACTTCAAGTCGCGGGCATAAAGCTTGAAGCTTTCGTGCACTTGGGCGGCGAGTTCGCGAGTCGGGGTCAGGACCAGCACGCGGGGTTGGCGTGGGCCGTGGCGCTGGGATTTGTCGGGGTGGCCGTTGGGAAACAGCTTTTCCAGGATAGGAAGCGCGAAACCGCCTGTCTTGCCTGTACCTGTCTGAGCCGCAACCATCAAATCGCGACCTTGCAACACGGCGGGAATAGCCCGCTGTTGCACCGGAGTAGGCTCGGTGTAGCCCGCAGCTTCAATGGCACGGACTAAAGCCTCGGAGAGACCGAGGGAAGCAAAGGACATGAGAAATCCTGTTCTAGTTAGGGCTTGGCCCAAAGGGATAGTCTTGCCTGGCGTGAATCGCGTTTAAGGTGACGCAATCCCGTCCGGTCCTGCTCCAGTCCTGAAGGCCCATTCATGCCGCTCGCGCTGGCTGTAAGCTGCGCCGTAACGGGAGGTTGAATGCCTTGTACAAGGACGAGCGGCCGGGCGTAAGCCTGGCGGAAAACCCGGAGTATAACAGAGCAATCACGGCGCGCCGATTTCATGCTGCTGAACGGTTTTTCATGCCTCAGTCCACAAGCGGTCGCGCAGCCGCTTCATTGGTCGGGCGGTCAGAACAGGCCATCATCACTGGCATAGGGATAGCATTTGAAGCGCAGTTAGCAGGCGCCTGATCCAAAGGCTAAAGCCGGTGCGCTTCAAATACATTAACTTGTTCGGATTACGGATAGGGTCGAGAACAAATGAGCATTAGCGCCCTCGAACACGGCAACCTGAACCTTAAGTTGTTACATGCAGACAACCATAGAAATATCATCAATATCGAAGGCATTTTCTGCTTGAAATCTCAAAATCTCGATATTGTCAGATTGGTCTGAAAGGATAGGTATCGCGAGTGTATAGTGCCCAGCTTTATTGACTGCCCGATGAGAGTTACCGCCTACGGAGACAGTGACATCACCATAAACATTTGAAAGGGTAAAAAACACTTTTACGATATCCGTTGAAACGAGTGGACGATCCAGAGTAACGGCCTGTTTGATATGACCCACACCCGCAACATTCGCTTTGCCATCAAGAAACGTGGTAAATCCGTCAAACGTCCAGTGCTCATCACGGCTTGAAAAATCACCGTTTTTGATTACATTCCGCGGCGTGCAGTTCTTATTCTCGAGCTCCAGCCATATGTCATCTAACACTAGATAATTAGGGGCTTCAAATTTTATAGTCAATCGATTTGATGTCATATCGGCTGGCAATACTAAGCCGATATCGTAATCACCGCCCGAACGAAAAATTAGAGTCTCCATCCCCTCTAAAGTGACGTACAAAACAGCTATCAGATCAGAAACTTTGAATTTAAGCCGCAGCGCATCGTCTTTATGGAGAGGCGCCTCTAAAACAATAGTTTGCTCAATATAACCTGACGTCTTTGTCCATTTAACAGTGGCAGCACTGCCATCAAATGTGGCGCCTAAGTGAGTCCACTTATCACCAAAATCTGTAAATTCACCATTCAAAATCAAATTAGACATTTTTTCACCCTGGTTGTAGGAAGTTATTGAGTTTTTGATTTTAAAATCAAGATTCATACATTCCCACTCTCAGCAATGATGGTATTTCTGGCCCTATTGTTTTTCAGTTCATTGGCAGGTAAATCCAATGACGAGAAATTTCGTGTTGCCTTGAAAGACACATGAAAAATCCCGCCAAAGGAACAACACCGCTATTTTTAACGCGGCAGCTTCAGGTTGTTCCAGATCGCCAGGCTCGGCTCGGACTGGTTCAAGGTGTAAAAGTGCAGCCCCGGTGCGCCGCCATCGAGCAGGCGTTCGCACATCTCGCTGATCACCTGCTCACCAAACGCTTGAATGCTCTGTACATCGTCGCCGTAGGCTTCCAGCTGCTTGCGAATCCAGCGCGGGATTTCAGCGCCGCACGCGTCAGAGAAACGCGCCAGTTTGCTGTAATTGGTGATCGGCATGATGCCCGGCACCACAGGGATCGTGACACCCGCGGCTTCTACGCGCTCGACAAAGCGGAAGTAGCTGTCAGCGTTGAAGAAGTATTGGGTGATTGCACTGTCAGCGCCCGCTTGTGCCTTGCGTACGAAGTTATTGATATCGTCTTCGAAATTATGCGCTTGCGGGTGCATTTCAGGGTACGCAGCCACTTCGATATGGAAGTGATCGCCGGTCTCTTCGCGAATGAAGCTCACCAGGTCGTTGGCGTAACGCAGCTCGCCGCTGGCCATGCCCATGCCGGAAGGCAGGTCGCCACGTAGCGCCACGATACGTTTGATACCGGCAGCCTTGTACTGGTCCAACAGACCACGCAAATCGGCCTTGCTGTCACCCACGCAGGACAAATGCGGAGCCGCAGGCACTTTTACTTCGCTCTCCAGTTGCAGCACGGTGTTGATCGTGCGGTCACGGGTAGAGCCACCGGCACCGTAGGTGCAGGAGAAAAAATCCGGGTTGTAGGTCGCCAGTTGGCGAGCCGTGTTCATCAGTTTTTCATGTCCAGCATCGGTCTTGGTCGGGAAGAACTCGAAGCTGAAACGACGGTCTTGAGACATGGAAATACCCTTGCGTACGCGAAGGGGCAGTGATGGCCCCTGACGCTGAACTCACACACAAAAAAAAGGCGGTCAGTGCAAGCCTGACCGCCTTTCTTTAATCAGTAACGGTAGGTTTCAGGCTTGAACGGACCTTCGACGGTGACGCCGATGTAGTCAGCCTGTTGTTGGGTCAGCTGAGTGACCACACCTCCGAAACCACGCACCATTTCCAGTGCCACTTCTTCGTCCAGCTTCTTGGGCAGCACTTCTACGGTCAGACGCTCGGCTTGCAGTTCGGCCGGCAGGTCAGCGTATTTCTGTGCGAACAGGAAGATCTGAGCCAGAACCTGGTTAGCGAACGAGCCATCCATGATGCGGCTTGGGTGACCGGTAGCGTTACCCAGGTTAACCAGACGGCCTTCGGCCAGCAGGATCAGGTAGTCGTCGTTCTGTGGGTCGAATTCGCCCAGACCAGTACGGTGAACCTTGTGAACCTGTGGCTTCACTTCTTCCCATGCCCAGTTTTTGCGCATGAAAGCGGTGTCGATTTCGTTGTCGAAGTGACCGATGTTGCACACTACAGCGCGTTTTTTCAGCGCAGCCAGCATGTTCTTGTCGCACACGTTGACGTTACCGGTGGTGGTCACGATCAGGTCGATTTTGCCCAGCAGCGCAGCGTCGATGCTGGCAGCAGTGCCGTCGTTCTGGCCGTTGATGAACGGCGAAACTACTTCAAAGCCGTCCATGCACGCTTGCATGGCGCAGATCGGGTCAACTTCCGACACTTTAACGATCATGCCTTCCTGACGCAGGGACTGAGACGAGCCCTTGCCCACGTCGCCGTAGCCGATCACCAGCGCTTGCTTGCCGGAAAGCAGGTGGTCAGTACCACGCTTGATGGCATCGTTCAGGCTGTGACGGCAGCCGTACTTGTTGTCGTTTTTGCTTTTGGTGACCGAGTCGTTCACGTTGATCGCCGGGATCATCAGCTCGCCTTTGGCCAGCATGTCCAGCAGGCGGTGAACGCCCGTGGTGGTTTCTTCCGTCACGCCGTGGATCTTTTTCAGCATGGCCGGGTATTTTTTGTGCAGCAGCTCGGTCAGGTCGCCGCCGTCGTCGAGGATCATGTTGGCATCCCATGGCTCGCCATCCTTAAGGATGGTTTGCTCCAGGCACCACTCGTACTCTTCTTCGGTTTCGCCTTTCCAGGCAAATACCGGGATACCGGCGGCAGCGATAGCGGCAGCAGCTTGATCCTGAGTCGAGAAGATGTTGCACGACGACCAACGTACTTCGGCACCCAGGGCAACCAGGGTTTCGATCAGTACGGCAGTCTGGATGGTCATGTGGATGCAACCCAGAATCTTCGCGCCCTTGAGCGGTTGTTCTGCTGCATAACGGCGACGCAGGCCCATCAGGGCAGGCATTTCGGACTCTGCGATGAAGGTTTCGCGGCGGCCCCATTGGGCGAGGGACATATCAGCGACTTTAAAGTCGGCAAAACCAGCAGGCGTGTTTACAGCGCTCATCAAGAGCCTCCATTCGTTTAATCGCGAATGGGCGCCGTTGTGCGTTTAGTGCCTGCCCAGGGAGCCCTGAACAAACAACGCCCCATCCGAGCCTGACAGGTTGAACCTGCTGCAGCGCCCCTCGGACAGGTGGCGGGAACGGTACTGGGTAAAAATGACCGTTTTGAAGCGGGGGTGATTATAGCCATCAAGGCATCGGTTCCCAAGGCTTTTTCTTTTGCCTTATCGAGACCATAGTCCAAGCCTAATAGAGCTAAGCGCCGTGGTCTGACATCATGGCCGCCATCTAAGGCAAGACGGTCAGGAGCGAATATGAATTTCCACACCCGCAAATGGGTTAAACCCGAAGACCTCAACCCAAACGGCACCTTATTCGGTGGCAGCCTGCTGCGCTGGATCGATGAAGAGGCTGCGATTTACGCCATCGTGCAATTGAGCAACCAGCGCGTGGTGACCAAATACATTTCCGAAATCAACTTTGTCAGCGCCTCGCGTCAGGGCGACATCATTGAGCTGGGGATCACGGCCACCGAATTCGGCCGCACGTCCATCACTCTGACCTGCGAAGTGCGTAACAAAATCACCCGCAAAAGCATTTTGACCGTCGACAAAATGGTCTTCGTCAACCTGGGCGAAGATGGCCTGCCGGCGCCGCATGGCCGTACCGAAATCAAATACGTCAAAGACCAGTTCCAGGATGAAAATCAGGCGTAATGCACGCAGCCTCGTAGCAGTTGCCGAAGGCGACGTCCGATTGCGAAGCGATCGTAAAACCTGTGTACGCCGTTCGGCTGAGAATTGCGTACTCAAATTTTACGCCGACTGCGTCGCCCAACGCAGCCTGCGGCAGCTGCTACGGGACAACAAATGAACAGCTACAGTCCATACGTGTCGTACATTCACACGCCAATGGTTCTGGAGCCTTATGGACACGCAAAAATCAGGCAAAACCCCCAACCTGTCGGCTGAAGAAGAGCACGACGTGACCAAAAACCAGCCTCCACGGGCCGCCGTTCTGCACGAAATCATTCGCTTGCAGGGCGATCAGGAACTGGAGCGCAGCATCGCCGCCCTGTTCTGGTCGGCACTGGCCGCCGGGCTGACCATGGGCCTGTCGCTTATGGCCATGGGCCTGCTCAACTCACGCTTACCCAGCGGCGAAGCCTTCAAGGTCATCGCCAGCTTCGGTTATTGCGCAGGTTTTCTGGCGGTCATTCTTTCTCGCCAGCAATTGTTTACCGAAAACACCCTGACAGCCGTGTTGCCGATCATGAGCAAACCCACACTGAAAAATGTCGGCCGATTATTCCGGCTATGGACGGTGGTGTTGGTCGGTAACCTGATGGGCACCTTGCTGGTGGCCTACGTGATGTTGCACTTGCCGATCTTCGACCCCCAGACCGACAAGGCCTTTCTCGAAATCGGCCGCAAAGTCATGGAAAACGACGCCAGCCAGATGTTTGCCAAAGGCATCATTTCTGGCTGGATGATTGCCACCATGGTGTGGATGATCCCGTCGATGGAGAGCGCCAAGATGTGGATCATCATCCTCATCACTTATCTGATGGCGTTGGGCGACTTCACGCACATCGTGGTCGGTACGGCTGAAGTGTCGTACCTGGTATTTGCCGGCGAACTGCCGTGGAAAGACTTCTGGTTGATCTTTGCCGGCCCGACGCTGGCCGGCAACATCATCGGCGGCAGTTTCATATTCGCCCTGATCAGCCACGCGCAAATTCGCAGCGACACACAAAAACCCGAACAGGACGCTCAATGACCCTGGGTCAGATCACGTAATGCGCGATGGCCACAAAATGCAACAGGCTTCCGGCAATCACGAACAGATGCCATATGCCATGGGCATGGCGCAGACGATGATCCAGGGCAAAAAAGATAATCCCCACGGTGTACATCACCCCGCCCGCCGCCAGCCACACAAAGCCGGCGGTGCCTAGCGCTGCCAGCAACGGTTTGACCGCCACCAGCACAATCCAGCCCATCAGGGCGTAGATGACGATGGACAAAATACGCGCTTCGGAACGTGGCTTAATCTCTTGCAGCATGCCGATCACCGCCATGCCCCAGACGATCCCGAACAGCGACCACCCCCACGGCCCGTGCAATGTGACCAGACAGAACGGCGTGTAACTGCCCGCAATCAACAAGTAAATAGACAGGTGATCACACTTCTGCATGACCACCTTCGAGCGCCCGCGCACGCTGTGATACACGGTCGACACGGTGTACAGCAGCACCAGCGTGACTCCGTAGATCGCAACACTGATGATCTTTTGCGGGCTGCCGTCGAGCGCCGCCATCACCAACAACCAAATACTGCCCACTGCTGCCAACACCGCCCCGACCAAATGGGTCCAGGCGTTGAATTTTTCGCCGTGATACATGTGCAACATCCTCAAGAACCGATAGTGCGTCTGTGTCACTTTGTAACTATATAAGGGTCAGGGCTGCGACATCAAAGGGCAATGCGCCGATGGTCGAGAGGGCGCCAGCTCACAGACTGCGTCCGATTGCGCCCCTGACTTCGTCTTCGGCAACGTCTACGGGAATTTGCTGGATGCTTCGCCCACTACCCACTTCTCCAGCGCCTGCAGGTCAGGAATTTTCGCCACATGATCGCCGACTTGCACAGCGGCCAACTCCAACGTGCTCAGGGGCACATCCACAAAACTCAGCTGGCTGTCCACTTTGTAAGAGCGAGGAATACCCTGCACCACCATGGCGATAAATTTGAAGTCGGGATTGCCGCCCAAGGTGTTGAGGATGACGATGCGCGCCCGCTCACCAATCACCAGCGAGCTGCCGCACGCCACTTCAAAGCTAATCAGTGGCACGGCGTGGTCACGCCAGTTGATCGTGCGCAAATGCCAGGGCGGGGTGTCTCGACTGGGCTCACCGTGCTGCCAGTCGATCAGTTCGGCTATCGCCACATTGGGCAGCAGCAGGTAGCGGTCTGAAAGCGGCAGCAACAAGCCCGTCAGGCTACCTACGCGATGATCAAGCATGAAGTGTGCTCCAGTAGGCGATTCGCTCCAGTAACACGCTCTCCTGGTAAGGTTTGCCCAGGTAGTCGTTGACGCCAATGGCCATAGCGCGGTTCTGGTGCTTTTGCCCTGTGCGCGAGGTAATCATGATGATCGGCAAGTCTTTAAGGCGGGGGTTATTGCGCACTCGGGTGGCCACTTCAAAACCATCCATACGCGGCATTTCGATGTCCAGCAGCATCAGGTCGGGGGTGTGCTCTTCAAGCACGCTCATGGCATCGACGCCATCTTTGGCGGTGATGACATTGATACGGTTGCGCTCCAGCAAGCGGCTCGTCACTTTTCGCACGGTGACGGAGTCGTCCACCACCAGCACCAGTAACGGGCGCTCGGCGGGCATGAACTCCAGCGCACCCGCCACTTCTTGTGGCGCTCCCACAATGGGCTGGCGTGCCTGATGGGCGCGCAGGAAGGCGAGCAGGTCAAGGATCAGCACCACCCGTCCATCGCCCAAAATGGTCGCGCCCGACACACCTTGCACGGCTGTAAATTGCGGCCCGAGGCTTTTCACCACAATTTCCCGTGACCCGGCCAGCGCATCAACGTGCAGGGCCACACGCTGATCCTGGGAGTGCACCAGCAGCACCGGTTGCGCTTCGTTTTCGCCACCCAGTCGAGGCTTGCCTACGGTTTGCAGCAGCTCGCCCAGATAACGCAATTGGTAGGTCTCTCCCCCGTAGTGGTACAGCGGCGGGTTGTGCTGGTAATACCCTTCAAGCTCGTTGGGCATGACCCGCACGATGCGCTCGACGCTGTTTTGCGCGATTGCATACTGCTCATCAGCGCACTGCACCATCAAGGCGCGATTGAGCGAGACACTGAACGGCAGGCGAATCTGAAAATGCACACCCTGCCCCGCCACTGAGTCGATGGTCATGCTGCCACCCAGTTGGCGCACTTCTTCGTGCACCACGTCCATGCCCACACCGCGCCCGGAAATCTGGGTGATTTTTTCAGCCGTGGAAAACCCCGGCTGCATGATGAACTGCAACACTTCGCGGTCAGACATCAGGGTGTCAGGATCAAGCAGGCCACGCAGGATGGCTTTGCGCCGAACCGATTCGAGGGGTATCCCGGCACCGTCGTCATGCATGTCGAACAGCACGTCGCCGCCTTCATAGGACAACTCCAGGGTGATATGCCCCTGCTCAGGTTTGCCACTGGCACGGCGGATGTGACCCGGTTCCAGGCCGTGGTCAACCGCATTGCGCAGCATGTGTTCGAGGGGCGCAACCATGCGCTCCAACACCGTACGGTCAACTTCGGCTTCGGCATTGATGACATTGAACTCAACCTGCTTGCCCAGCTCATTGGCGACTTGTCTCACGATACGCTTGAGGCGCGGCAGTACGCGCTCGAACGGCACCATACGGGTGCCCATTAAGCTTTCTTGAAGCTGGGTGTTCATGCGCGCCTGTTTTTGCAGCAACCCATGGGCGTCCTGAATCCGCGCCGTCAGCGTGGCCTTGAGGTCGAGCAAGTCCGACGCCGACTCGGACAACGCGCGAGACAGTTGTTGCAGCAACGAGTGACGATCCATTTCCAGCGGATCAAATTCGTCGTAAGCCGCGCCGTCCGCTTCGGTGTGCAGGCGACTGTGCAACCGGCCCTGGGTTTCGCTGTCGAGCCGGCGCAGCTGATCTTGCATGCGCTCAAGCGTGGTTTGCATTTCGTTGAGGGCAACATTGCCGTCGTTGACCTGCTGCTCAACGCGCCCGCGAATGGTTGAACTCTCACCCGCCAGATTCAATAGGTCTTCCAGCAACTCAGCCGGAACCTTAACGGTGTCCAGCCCCGTTCGCTCGCCCTCAACCGGCGGGGTTGCCGGTGCAGGTTCCGGCTTGTTGGCCGGGGCCACCGGCCGGGCTTCACGGCTGCTGCGTTCAATGTGGCGAATACGCTCGATCAACGCTTGCGGCGAAGGCACCAGCTGACCGCTGCGCAAGGCGTCGAGCATTTGCGCCAGTTGATCATGGCAACGCTGTAACAACACAAACAGGTCTGTACAGGGCGCGAGAAAACCCAAGGCGATTTCTTCAAAAAGGGTTTCCAGCTCATGGGCAAAATCACCGATGGCCCCCACTTCGACCATGCGTGCACCGCCTTTGAGGGTGTGCAAGTCGCGCAGCAAGTTTTCGACTTCCAGGTGATTCTGCGGGTCGGCTTGCCAGCGCAACAACGCCGCCCCCGAGCTCTCCAGAATGTCCACCGCCTCTTCAAGGAACACCGCCACCATTTCGGGATCAGTGTCGATACTCTGTTCAGCGTCCAGCTGCGCCGTGGCCGCACTCAACTCAGTAATGCCTAACTCGCCATCGCGGCGAATCAGGCCAGTCGCGTCTGGGGCCAGGCCTTCATGCAACAGGTCATGCAAGGTCCGAATCAAGGTTGGCTGCGGCTCGATTTCCTGACCAGCCGCCAATTGATCGAGCATATTGATCAGGGCTTCATGCGCCGTATTGGCCTCATGAAAGAAACGCTCGCTGACCGCAAGGCTGCTTTCTTCAACCGCGCCATATACGTCGAGCAAGGCTTCACACAGCGCATCAATGGGCTGCAAGTCCAGCAAGTGTGCAGACTCAGCCAGGCTGGTCAGTTGGTCCAGCAGCATGTCCAGTCCTTGCCGCTCATGGGGATGATCACGCCAATGCAGCAGCAGGTCTTCGGCGTCGAACAGAATGTCCATGCTCTCGCCCAGAAATTCGGCGATGCGTTGTGGGTCACGCACTGTCACCACGTCGCTCGCCGGCCTGTCGAGCAAGGTCGCCAGACGCCCGGTCATCAAGCGTTCGGCGCGCTCGGCCAGCGCATGCGCGCCGTCAATCTCGGCCAACGGGTCGGTGTCCAGTTGCTGGAGGCCGCGATGAAGCAAACGTGCCGCTTCGCGCAGGCATTCGATTTCACTGCGTTCCAGCGCAAGGTGGTGGGCCTTGTGCTCACGTACCAGATAATCCAGCGCCGTAGCCAGCCGGGCGATAGGCATCACACCCGCCATGGATGCGCTGCCTTTGAGAGTGTGCATGGCCAGTTGTAAATCATCACTGGCGTAAACCGGCACAGGTTGCAGAGTTTGGTCCAAAAAACGCTCAATGCGCTCAAGGTGGGTGTGCGCCTCCTGACGAAAAATATCCAGCAGTTGCGGGTCGATACCGGCATTTTGCTGCTCGATCAGCAGGGGCAGAGGCTCACCTCGAGACAAGCTGTGTGCGCGGGCCGCCAGTCGGTCAATATCCTCGCGTTGCCGTTGGCGTTGCTCGGCAAACTCCTGAATGAGTTCAGGCAGTATCACCAAGGTGTCATCCAGCAGTTGATAGATCCCCGGCCCCGGCGCAACGTTGTGCTCGATCACCCGATTGAGCAGATTTTCCATCGCCCAGGCCAGTTCACCCAATACCAGTGCGCGCACCATGCGCCCACTGCCTTTGAGGGTGTGGAACCCGCGCCGCAGTTCAGCCAGCGCGGCACTGTCCGCCGGGTTGGCGACCCACTGGGGCAAGTGGTCATGCAACGCCACCAGCACGTCATCGGCCTCTTCAAGAAAGACCTCCAGCAACTCTTCTTCGATGGCCGCTTCATCCACGGGCGGTGGCAGCAAACTGTCGGGGATGTGTTGCGCAGGCGGGTTGAGTGCTGACACAGGACGGGCCAACACATCAGCCAAAGTGTGCACCACGTCAGGATCGTCAAGCGCCTGCGGGCCTTGCATGGCCCGTAACTCGATGGGACTCAGGCGATCATTGAGCACGGGAACAAGACGTTCTTGAGGCGCGTAACCGAGTTCTATCAGACTGTTTTCAGCCCGATCGAGCACCTGTTCGCTCGCTGCTCCGGGGTCCTGGGTGATACGTTCCAGATAGTACTCAAGGCTGATCAGCACATCGGCAAGGTGATCCGACTGCTGGGTCGTTAGTGTCTCAATGCCGGGCAGCATGTGCTCGCGCACGTAATCGCCACAGGCTTGAAGCAGCCCCGCCGCACGACTCAGCGGGATCATCGCCAGCGCTCCGCGAATTTGCGTCAGCAACGGCGGGACGGGCTGCAAGATCTGGCTATCGAGGTTCGCTTCGAGGTAATCGGTGATCAAGTCTTTGATTTCTTCGAGGCCCACGCGGGCTTCCTTGATCACTAACTGATGGATCTGCAACAGGTCGGTGGTCGGCAAGCGGCTTTCTTCGCGCTGTGAAGGCTCTACATTGCCAACCATTCCGGTCAGGGTGGCTTCGACGTACAGCAGCGCCGCGGCGACATCCATCAACACCGCATCGGTGGGTTCTCGCTGGCCTTGAGCAACACTCTGCAACACCGCCAGTTGGTCGATGATGACTTTACGTGGCTGCCCGAAACCCAGCACAGCTAACGTGTCGGCGATCTGGCGCAAGGGTGCCATCAAGCTGCTCAGGTCTGCCACATGCTGACGGTCGCTGCGCACAAACAGGTCCAGACGCTCTTTGACCCGTACCAGTTCTTCGCATAACGCCGCGACCACTGAACGCATGGCGTCACGATCCGGCCCTGCCAGACGCGCTCGCTCCTCATCGACCATCGCCGCATCCGGCATGGCGTCGTCCAGCTCATAGCGGTTCTTCAGCGCCAGCATTTTGGTCGTCGGCTTTTCGGCTTTGGCGATGTAAAACAACAAACGGGTGAGCAGCTCTTCAGGCGCGGGCTGGTTCACGCCATCTATGCCTTGCTCCAGCAAGCGCTTAAGCTCTTTGTCGGTGTCTTGAAACAGGCTGCGCAGGGCCGGGCTATTGGGCACCCGCCCACGAAGCATGCCGTCAACCAGCGCCGAAGCTATTTGCCACAAGGCATTCAGCGGCGCGTCATGGCATACATGCTGGAGTTGGGCGAACACACCTGCCATCCGCTCAAGGTTGGCGGGTACGTCGTGTTCGTCCTGCAGGTTGTGCAACGCGGTGTACAAGGTGTGGCGCAATACGCGCAACTGACGCGGCCACTGCGCCGGTAGCAAACGGGCCAATGCGGCCTGATCCAGTTCAGGCAATACGTGCAAGGGCGGGCTGAACAGTTGGGTCTCCGACAGCAGTGTTTCACCGCGAGCTGTGCGTAAATCATTGAGCAATGGCAACACCACCAGCGGCCAGTCGCGACGAGCGCTGTGCACACGCTCCAGATAGACCGGTAATTGACTGAACGCTTGCTGCAACAGTGACAAGGCTTGGTCGAGCTGGCGGACATGGCCCGCCTGCATGGCGACCACTAACTGTTCCATCTCTTCGGCCAGCAGCGCCGCACCGTAGAACTCGACCATCAGCAAGCTGCCATGCACCTGATGGATGCACTCCAGACACTGCGCCAACAGGTCGTCGCCAGGCTGCTGGGCATAACGGTCCAGCAACGCGCGTGCCTGCTTCAAGGTGTCGCAAATTTCGCCTTTAACCCATTCCAGGGCCACGTAATCGTGCCGGTCAACCATAACGACTCCAGTCAGAATTACTGTGGCTCACGGGGCGGGGTGGACGGCAAGGTGAAGCCCGACACCGAGCGCCGCAATTGGCGGGCCATTTTGGCTAAATTGCCAATGCTGTCAGCGGTGGCGGTAGACCCGGACGAGGTCTGGTTAGTGATTTGCTGAATCACGTTCATGGTCAGGGAGATCTGCGCCGCCGAACGGGTTTGCTCTTGGGCGGCGTTGGAGATCCTTTGAATCAAGTCAGCGAGGTTCTGCGAAACGCCTTCGATCTCCTCCAGGGCAACACCGGCGTCATGGGCCAGACGGGCGCCGCGTACCACTTCGGTGGTGGTTTGCTCCATGGAAATGACCGCCTCGTTGGTGTCCGCTTGAATCGCCCTGACCAGGGTTTCAATTTGTCGGGTGGCCGCTGACGAACGCTCGGCCAAACGTTGCACTTCGTCAGCCACCACAGCAAATCCGCGCCCGGCGTCACCCGCCATGGAAGCCTGAATCGCCGCGTTAAGCGCCAAAATATTAGTCTGGTCGGCAATGTCGTCAATCAAGCTGACGATGTCTCCAATTTCCTGCGATGACTCTCCCAAGCGCTTGATGCGCTTGGCGGTGTCCTGAATCTGTTCACGAATGTTGTCCATGCCGTGAATAGTGTTGTGCACCACTTCATTGCCTTTATTGGCAATGGCCACGGAGCGCTCAGCCACCGCCGACGACTCGGAGGCGTTGGCCGACACTTGATCAATGGACTGGGCCATCTGTTGAACCGCCCCGGAGGCCTCGGCGATTTGCTGGGCCTGATGTTCCGAGGCTTCGGCCAATTGCATCGCGGTGGCCTGGGTTTCCTGCACCGCTCCCGCCACTTGGCCAGCGGTCAAGTTGATGGTCGCTACCAGCTCACGCAGTTGATCAATGGAATAGTTGATCGAGTCGGCAATGGTGCCGGTGAAATCTTCCGTGACCGACGCGGTGACGGTCAGATCACCGTCGGCCAAGTCCTCGATCTCATCCAGCAAGCGCATGATCGCGTTTTGGTTACGCTCGTTTTTCTCGGCGGTTTCACGTAATTGCCGATTGGTCTCGCGCACCATCACCAGCCCGATGAGGATGATCGACGCCAGCGCCAGCAGCCCCAGAACGTAGCCTCCAATAATGTCCAGATAGCGACTGTTGGCCAGATTTTCAAATCCATTGGCCAGTACTGATGCTTCATCGAGCAGGGTTTGCGACAGGCTGAAGATCTGGTCGGCGGCGGCGCGCACATGGGACAGCTGCGGCGACGTTTCCAGAATCTCGTCCACCGAACCTGAGACAAACTGGAACAGCTCCGCAATTTCCAGCAGGCGGGCGCGGGCATCCTTCTCTTCAACTTCGGAAATGCGCAGCCCCTCATTGCCCTCCAGCATGCCGTTCAGCACCTGGCCAAAACGGTTGGCGTCCCGGCCAAAGGTCCCGGCGGCCTGCGCCGCGTTCTCGTCGCCCGCCAGTACGGTATTCACGGCCCCCAGAATTCGCTCGGCCAACAAGGTTTGACGCTGCGCCAGCGCCACCTGTCCGGCAGGCGCACCCCGCTGCAAAAGGATTTCTACGACCTTTTCATACTCGACCTGCAACTGCGGGATGGTCTCAGCCAATGTGGCAGCCACCTGATGCAGGGACAGCACGGTTTGTTCGCTGGCAAGAATTGCGTTGGTGTTGTCGAGCAATTGTTCCCAGTCACGCTGAACCGCCTGCATTTCCTTGTGCACGGCTGGCGGCGCCGGGGGCAGGCCGGTGGCCGGGTCGCCATTTTTCAGGTAGCCCCAGCGCTGGCTGAAATCGTTGCGGGCATCGCTCAGTAATCTGAAGGCAGCCGCTTTGCCCGCGGCGGCTTCAGTCGCATTTTTGGCAATGCGCTGCGACAGCACACGTAATTCACCGGCGTGACTGATGTACTGCTTGTCGTAATTGGACTGGGTATTGAGATAAGCAAAGTTGGCAAACAACAGCATGATAAACACGATCAGGGCAACAAATAGCACCATGATCTGCGCACGACTGCGTGAGCCTTCCATGGATTTGACGCTACGGGTGGTGGTCATCGATCAAGCCCCGAGGGTTAAAACAGAAGGTAAAGCGGGTCGGCCACTCACACGGCCACCGCCCAAAACTGGGGGGCCTGCGCCAAGGCAAACGGGCTGAACACCCACCACGTGGTCTCGCCGGTAAAATGCCCTTTTACATAGGGTGCAAGCAGTGCAGGAGGCAACACCTGCGCATTGGCATCCGGATCGGCCTGGGCAAAATGCTGCATGCCCAGCACCTCATCCACCTGCAAGCCGACAAACACATCTTTGTATTCCAGCACCAGCACGCGACGCTGCTTATGGACAAGTGAAGAATCAATGGCGAAAAAGCCGCACAAGTCCATGATCGGCAGTAATTGCCCGCGCAAATTGGCGACTCCACGCACCCAGGGTTTGACCCCCGGTAGCGCGGTGAAACGCGGTTCATGAAGGATTTCGGCAATTTCAGCGATGGGCGCCACACACGTATGCTCGCCGATGCGAAAACCGATGCCGCTCCAACTATTGTCTTGTGCCTGGGCAGGCACCAGACCCGCGGCCAGTGAGCGGCAGCGCTGGTCGATCTCAAGCAGCAGCTCGTAGGCGGTCAGTGAACCGGGCATAAAGACGCAATCACTCGGTCAGGGATAAAACGCGGTTGACCTCAATGACCAAGGCCTCTTCTTCAACCGGTTTGGTCAAATAGCCCTTCGCGCCTTGGCGGGTGCCCCACATCTTGTCAGTTTCCTGATCTTTGGTGGTCACCATGATGACCGGAATGTTTTGCGTAATGGGGTCCTTGGTTAACTGGCGCGTGGCCTGAAAACCGTTAAGCCCCGGCATCACGATGTCCATCAACACGGCATCCGGTTTTTCCTGTCGTGCCAACGCGACGCCATCGGCACCGTGTTCAGCCTTGAGCACGACATGACCGTGCTTTTCCAGCATGGCGGTCAATTTGTACATTTCAGTCGGCGAATCATCGACGATCAGAATGCGAGCCATGGTGTTCCCCATTTATCAGGTGAGCGGCCAACGGCCGAGGGTCAGTGCGTGCCTGGAGCGATGTTGAAACCGGGTACATGGGCCTTGATGGCACTCAACAGTTCATCCCGGCTGAAAGGCTTGGTCAAAAATTGATCAGAGCCCACTATTCGTCCCTTGGCTTTATCAAACAGCCCGTCTTTGGACGACAGCATAATGACCGGCGTCAAGTTGAACGCCCGGTTGTTTTTGATCAACGCGCAGGTCTGATAACCGTCCAGACGCGGCATCATGATGTCGACAAAAATGATATGTGGATGATGGTCGAAAATCTTGGCCAGCGCATCGAAACCGTCTATGGCCGTAATGACCTCGCAACCGACATTTTTCAGCAGCGTTTCAGCCGTGCGGCGGATGGTTTTCGAGTCGTCAATCACCATCACCTTCAAGATGCTGGAATGTTTTTCCATATGTGCTCTACCATCGCCACAGCGACCCGATTTGTTACAACTGTTCGGCTTAAAACCCCAACTCCTTGATGGACAAGGGCTGTAAGCACTGTGCGAGCCTTTTTAGCACAGTCTCTACCGGCAATCCATGAACGCGGCCCGACCCGGCTGGAGCAGGCGTTTTTTTCTTGACCGAGCCCGCGCTCAGCGCCACTCTGGCGCCACTTTTCAAAGCCTTTGCGCCCACTATTTACTTGAGGAAATTGCCATGAGCGTTCGAGTCGGGATTGTCATGGACCCCATTGCGGGCATCTCCTATAAGAAGGACAGCTCGCTGGCCATGTTACTGGCCGCACAGGATCGCGGCTGGACGTTGTTCTATATGGAGCAGCAAGACCTCTACCTGAACGAAGGTAAGGCCCGTGCGCGGATGAAGCCGCTCAACGTGTTCGCCAACCCGGAAAAATGGTTTGAGCTGGGCACCGAAACCGACACCGCCCTGAGCGATCTGGACGTGATCCTGATGCGCAAGGACCCGCCCTTCGACATGGAGTTCGTGTACTCCACCTATTTGCTCGAACAGGCTGAGCGTGACGGCGTGCTGATCGTCAACAAGCCGCAGAGCCTGCGTGACTGCAACGAAAAACTCTTCGCCACCCAATTCACCCAGTGCACACCGCCGACGGTGGTCAGCCGCCGCGCCGATGTCTTGCGTGAATTCGCCGCCTTGCACGGCGACGTGATCCTCAAGCCGTTGGACGGCATGGGCGGCACTTCGATTTTCCGCCACCGGGTCGGCGACCCGAACCTGTCGGTAATCCTTGAAACCCTGACGGCCAACGGCACGCAGCAAATCATGGCGCAGGGCTATTTGCCCGCGATCAAGGACGGCGACAAGCGCATCCTGATGATCGACGGCGAACCGGTGGATTACTGCCTGGCGCGCATTCCGGCGCAGGGTGAAACCCGTGGCAACCTGGCCGCTGGCGGCCGTGGAGAAGCCCGGCCATTGAGCGAAAAAGACCGCTGGATCGCCGCACAAGTTGGCCCGACCCTGCGTGAAAAAGGGCTCTTGTTTGTCGGCTTGGACGTGATCGGTGAACACCTTACCGAAATTAACGTTACCAGCCCGACGTGTATCCGTGAGATCGATAACGCTTTTGGCACCAACATCGGCGCCCTGCTGATGGATGCGATTGAGCGCAAACTCGCTGCACGCTGATCTGCACACCTAAGAACACGACCAACATTGCGCTATCATGCGCAACCCGTGAACAACGCGATGTTGGTCTTTCTGTTATGACACTCCCCAGCGACCTGCCCCCTGAACTGAGCCATAGCGGCGTGCGCGCAGCTGACCGGCTGGGATTTACCCTGTTCGTCGCTGCGCTGATTCACATCGCCGTGATTCTGGGGGTGGGCTTCAGCATGAGCGAGCCTAAACAGATCAGCAAAACCCTGGAAATCACCCTCTCCACCTTCAAAAGCGATAAAGCCCCGGAAAAAGCTGATTTTCTGGCACAGGACAATCAGCAAGGCAGCGGCACTCTGGACAAGAAAGCGGTGCCCAAAACCACCGAAATTGCGCCGTTCCAGGACAACGCAGTGAAAAAGGTTACGCCGCCTCCGGCAGCCAAGCCCGAGCAACCCCAAGCCGCGCCCAAGCCGTCGGTGACCACCGTGGCCCCCCAGCCAAAAAAAGCCGTCAGCGAACCGCACAAGGTCAAAACCGAAGCGGCGCCCAAAGCCAACATTCCCACGTTTGACAGCTCACAGCTGTCCAGCGAGATTTCCAGCCTCGAAGCCGAACTGGCCAATGACCAGCAGCTGTATGCCAAGCGTCCCAAGATTTACCGCATGAGTGCGGCATCGACCATGCGCGACAAAGGCGCCTGGTACAAAGAGGACTGGCGCAAGAAAATCGAACGTATCGGCAACCTCAACTACCCCGAACAAGCGCGCCGCGAGAAAATCTACGGCACGCTGCGGTTGTTGGTCTCGATCAATCGTGACGGCTCGCTGCATGAAGTGCTGGTGCTTGAGTCTTCCGGGCAACCGTTGCTGGATCAAGCCGCACAACGCATCGTCAGGCTGGCGGCCCCATTTGCGCCGTTCACCGGCGACCTGGCAGACATTGATCGACTGGAGATCATCCGTACCTGGAAGTTTACCCAGGGCGACCGGTTGTCGAGTAATTAGCAGACAAGGCTTTTATCATCCGCCAACTTGTCAGTTTACGTTGCCAGCGCCACACTAAGGCTCATGAAAAACCACGCCCCGACTTACCTCAAGCATCAATTTCTGATCGCCATGCCGCACATGGCTGACCCGAACTTTGCCCAGACCTTGACTTACATCGTCGAGCACACGGCCAATGGGGCCATGGGGCTGGTGATCAACCGCCCTTCTGACCTCACCCTGGCCGATATTCTGGAGCAACTGCGCCCGGACAAAACGCCTTCGCCCTTGTGCCAGCATGTGCCGATCTACGTCGGCGGGCCGGTGATGGTTGACCGTGGCTTTGTGCTGCATCCTGCCGGCCACACATTCGATGCAACCGTCGAACTGGAAGACGGGCTGGCGCTCAGCACTTCGGCCGATGTGCTGTCCAGCATTGCCGACGGCCACGGCCCGCAACGCAGCATTATCTGTCTGGGCTATGCCGGGTGGGACTCCGGTCAGCTCGAAGCCGAACTGGCCGACAACGCGTGGCTGACCTGCCCATACTCCGCACATATCCTGTTTGAAACACCCTGCGAGCTGCGCCTTGACGCTGCCGCCAAACACCTCGGAGTCGATCTCAATTTGTTAACCCGTCAAGCAGGCCATTCCTGATGGCCGCACTCCGTTTATTGCTGGGTTTTGACTACGGCACACGCTCCATTGGCGTTGCTGTTGGCCAGATGATCACCGGGCAGGCACGCGAGTTGTGCAACCTGAAAGCCGAAAATGGCATTCCCAAATGGGAAGAGATCGAAAAGCTGATCAAGGAATGGCAACCCGACGCGCTGGTGGTCGGTATGCCCTTGAACATGGACGGCACCCCGAGCGACTTCTGTGCCCGTGCGCAAAAGTTCGCCAACCGCCTCAATGGCCGTTTCAATTTGCCCGTGTTCACCCACGACGAACGCCTGACCACCTTCGAGGCCAAAGGCGAGCGCCGGGCCCAGGGCGGCCAGCGGGGCAGTTACCGCGACAACCCCGTCGATGCCATTGCCGCCAAGCTGGTGCTGCAAGGCTGGCTCGACGAGAACCCCGCTGAATCTTGAGTCTGATACTGCGTTAGTCACTATGACGCGGTCCATTGTTTGCGCCCGCCGCGGCCCGTTTTGCCGCGCGCTGCTTTTAAGGAGCCACCATGATCCTGCCTGTCCCGACTGAACTGATCACTCAGATGGCGCTTGATCTCAAAGCCCATCTGGCCCGTCGCAACATCACTGAACCGCGCTTTATCGGCATTCGCACCGGCGGTATCTGGGTGGCTCAAGCGCTGCTGCGCGCCCTGAACAGCGATGCGCCGCTGGGTACGCTGGATGTGTCGTTTTACCGCGACGACTTCAGCCAGAACGGCCTGCACCCGCAAGTGCGTCCCTCGGAGCTGCCGTTCGAAATCGACGGCCAGCATCTGGTGTTGATTGATGACGTACTGATGAGCGGACGCACCATTCGCGCCGCGCTCAACGAATTATTCGACTATGGTCGTCCGGCCAGCGTAACGCTCGTCAGCCTGCTCGATCTGGACGCTGCGGAGTTGCCGATACGCCCGGACGTCGTGGGTGCCACCTTGCCACTCAAACCGAACGAGCGGATCAAATTGTCCGGCCCCGCGCCGCTGACTCTGGAACTGCAAGATTCATCCGTAAACCCTGCCCAATAAGAGACCATTGCGATGACGCCTACAGACGCCAAGCGCCCGCTGCAGCTCAATGATCAGGGCCAGTTGCGCCACTTCCTGTCGCTCGACGGCCTGTCCCGCGAACTGCTGACGGAAATTCTCGACACCGCTGACTCGTTCCTCGAAGTCGGCGCCCGAGCCGTGAAAAAAGTCCCTTTGTTACGCGGCAAGACCGTGTGCAATGTGTTCTTCGAAAACTCTACCCGCACCCGCACGACCTTTGAGATGGCGGCTCAGCGGTTGTCCGCTGACGTGATCACACTCAACGTGTCCACGTCGTCGGCGAGCAAGGGTGAAACTTTGCTCGACACCCTGCGCAACCTTGAAGCGATGGCGGCCGACATGTTCGTGGTACGCCACGGCGACTCCGGCGCCGCGCACTTCATTGCCGAACACGTGTGCCCGCAAGTAGCGATCATCAACGGCGGCGACGGACGTCATGCGCACCCGACCCAGGGCATGCTCGACATGCTGACCATTCGTCGTCACAAGGGTGGCTTTGAAAACCTGTCGGTCGCCATCGTCGGCGACATTCTCCACTCGCGTGTGGCGCGCTCGAACATGATTGCGCTCAAGACTTTGGGCTGTAAGGACATTCGCGTCATCGCACCGAAAACCTTGCTGCCCATCGGCATCGAACAATACGGCGTGAAGGTGTACACCGACATGACCGAAGGCCTGAAAGACGTCGACGTGGTCATCATGCTGCGCCTGCAACGCGAGCGCATGTCCGGTGGCCTGCTGCCGAGCGAAGGCGAGTTCTATCGCCTGTTTGGTCTGACCACCGCACGGCTGGCCGGCGCCAAACCAGACTGCATCGTGATGCACCCCGGCCCAATCAACCGGGGCGTGGAAATCGAATCCGCAGTGGCCGACGGCCCGCATTCGGTCATCCTCAATCAAGTGACCTACGGTATCGCCGTGCGCATGGCGGTGTTGTCCATGACCATGAGCGGGCAAACGGCCCAGCGCCAATTCGAACAGGAGAAAGCCCAGTGAAGCTCAGCATTCTCGGCGCCCGCGTCATTGATCCAAGCAGCCAACTGGATCAAGTGACTGACCTGCATCTGGAAGCGGGAAAAATTGTGGCGATTGGTGCTGCACCCGCCGGTTTCAGCCCAACCCGAACCATCGATGCCAAAGGCCTGGTGGCTGCACCGGGGCTGGTCGATCTGAACGTCGCTTTGCGCGAGCCGGGTTACAGCCGCAAAGGCACCATCGCCAGCGAAACCCGCGCTGCGGCGGCTGGCGGCGTGACCAGCCTGTGCTGCCCCCCTCACACCAAACCGGTGCTGGACACCTCTGCCGTGGCCGAGCTGATCCTTGACCGCGCCCGTGAGGCTGGTAACTGCAAAGTGTTCCCCATTGGTGCACTGAGCAAAGGACTGGAAGGCGAGCAACTGGCCGAACTGATTGCCCTGCGCGATGCTGGTTGTGTTGCGTTTGGCAACGGCCTGAACAGCTTCACCAATGCACGCACCCTATGCAGGGCATTGGAATACGCGGCCACCTTTGATCTGACCGTGATTTTCCATTCACAGGATCGTGACCTGGCCGAGGGCGGTATCGCCCATGATGGCCCGATGGCAGCCTTCCGTGGCTTGCCGGGCATCCCGGAGACGGCTGAAACCGTGGCTTTGGCGCGTGATTTGCTGCTGGTAGAGCAAAGCGGCGTGCGTGCGCACTTCAGTCAACTGACCAGCGCGCGCGGTGTAGCCCTGATTGCTCAGGCTCAGGCGCGGGGTTTGAAAGTCACGGCTGACGTGGCGTTGTATCAATTAATTTTGACGGATGAAGCGCTGGTGGATTTTTCCAGCGTGTATCACGTACAACCGCCGCTGCGCACCCGCGCAGACCGCGACGGTTTACGAGAGGCGGTGAAATCGGGGGTGGTATCAGCCATCTCCAGCCACCATCAGCCACACGAGCGTGATGCCAAACTGGCGCCATTCGGTGCAACCGAGCCGGGAATGAGCGGCGTCGAGTTGCTGCTGCCATTGGCAATGACCTTGGTGGAAGACGGCTTGCTCGATTTGCCGACCTTGCTGGCGCGACTGAGTGCTGGCCCGGCTGATGCGTTGCGTTTACCTGCGGGTCGGTTGAGCACAGGTTCACCCGCGGATCTGGTGGTGTTTGACCCAGCTGCCTCGACCGTGGCGGGCGAAAAATGGTTGTCCAAGGGTGATAACTGCCCGTTCCTGGGCCATTGCCTGCCGAGCGCCGTGCGTTACACCTTGGTAGACGGCCGGATCAGCTACGAAGGCTAAGAGCACCCTCACCCCAACCCTCTCCCAGAGGGAGAGGGAGAGGGAGCTTGATTTGTGGCGTTGTGAAGACTTGCTTTTGCTATTAGTCCCCTCTCCCTCCGGGAGTGTATGGACCGGGGACATCGCGAACACTTTGTTCGGAGACATAGCGAACAGTTAGCGAAGCGATTTCCCTGA
>NZ_WIWC01000004.1 GCF_009600315.1 Pseudomonas helleri
GCCGGCAACAGACAACCGACTGGCTGGGCAGCACGTTTGGGCTGCGGCCATTCACTGTCGCAGACTTGCCAAAGGTGAAGCGGCAACTGCCAGTGCAGTTCGCGGGCCAACTCTTGCAGGCAGCGGACGCCTGCGCTCATCAAGGTGGCATCGACACTTTGGGGTTTGCTCAACGCCCAGACCACCCCGTCCAGCCCACGCCAATGGCTCAAACCTTTCCATTCTGTGAGCAACGCCCCATCGCCCCGCACACTGCCGCCCCACAGCAACACCGTGTCCTGCCCTTCCAGCCAGAGCTGATCCCTCAAACCGGGGGCGATGGCGTCGACCTCGGCGGGCTCGCCCACGACGAGCAGCAGGCGGATTTTGCGACGCCAGAACAGGCCGTAGTCGTCGCGCAGGTGTTCGCGCAGCGCTCTTACGATTGATCCGTCTCGCGCCGAAGATACCGGACTCAAGGGCGAGATCGGCGCTTGGGCATCCGGCCCCACAACACGCGACGCCTGGCGAACCGCCAGATGATCCCATGCCAGCAGAATGACCGGGCATAACCAGCAGAGCGCAAACCACACCCCCAGCCCCCACAGCACCAACTGCTTATGCGCAATCTTCGGCCAGCCCAAATAATCGCCGCACAGGCTATACAACAAGCCACCCAGCAACACCACCAGCGTCATGATCAGCAGGTAGCCCAACCCCACGCGCACCAACGAACCTTTACCCACGTCCTTAACTGTTGCCATGAGGCACCGCCACTCCAATCGCCAATCGTTTGTTTGCATCCTGACTCAGCCAACCACAGGGCTGGCTGGCCTCTCCCGCTTGCAGCAAGGCCAGTGACATGCCGATAAACGGCGCCAAGTCCGCCAACACGCCCCATTGCCCGGCCAGTTGATGTTCCACCGCCGACCACCCTCCCTCCACAAACGCTGCCTGGCTGGTTTTATCCAACGCCAGGCAGGTGCTCGGCGGCGCTTGCAGTCCGGCGTAACGCTGCAACTGCGCGCAGAGTTCGGCAGGCGATTCGCCCGCCTGGTACTCGCCCCGGTGTACTAACTGCCGACCCGTTCGGCTGACCCGCCAAAGAAAGCCCGCTTCACCGGGCAGCTCGTTATCGTCGGTGCGCTCCACCGACACCACGCCGGCGCACAACAGCCAGTCGTTCTCGCCGCGACAATCGCGGTGGAAGGTATCAATCAAGTCGTCCAGATCTTTCAGGTTGTGCAAGGGCAAACGGGGCTCGGGCAACACCACGCCCTTGCGGGTCAGCACGCCCACAAAAGCAGCTTGGCTGCTCTCATCCCCCACCCAGGCAATCGCACGCAGATGCGGCCAGCACTCGGCCACCCCTGGCCGCTCCAGGGTCAAGCGCGCCAAGTGCCGAGCCAAGGCCGGGGTGCGCTCGGTGATATCACTGAGCGATAAGGCGCAGCGCAGCATGGGCTGCGTGGCACCCGACGGCGTCGCGGGCTTAGGCAGGGCCGCGCCCGTCATCAGCCGTTGATAATTGGCTTGCTCGTCGCCCTTGGGGCCCAGCAACACCACATCCTGTACGGGCAACCCCAAAGAGCGGTGTTGCCACCAACGCTGCACGCCCGCCTCTACCGTGCGCAGGTACACCCTGCGGTTGAACAGCGCGATCTGCCACACCAACACACGTACCGCCAAAATCAGCGCCCAGCACAGCACCAGCACGGCACTCCAGAGCCACCCATCCAGACGCGGCTGCTCCTTGGGCCACAGCATCCACAAGGCTGCCGACTGCAACCCGAACAGTAAGGTCAGCCCTAGCCACCAACGTCGCCAGCGGGGTGGGCCGGGTTCAGTAAACTCGGGATAGTGAGGAGGACGGTTCATGGCGCAACCGACATCGAAGTCGTCGCCAGGGTGCTGACCAACTCACAACCGCACGCGCAACGGTGCCCGTCCAGCGCCACCGGCTTGCCGTCTATGGTTGAACCGCTAGCGCCTTCAATAATGTGCGTCATGCCATGCAGGTTGCAGCGGGCTTGATCATCGACACAGGCGACCGGTTTACCGAAAGCCTCGTAGTGCCCTGTCAGCACCTCGCCGCCGAAGGGACGCAAGGGGTCGCCTACACGTATCAGAGGCTTCATGGGGCCACCCCCTTCACCTGCTCGACCAGACTGCCCGTTTGGCGCAGCATTGCATTGGTCTGCTCGATGCGTCGCATGGCGTCATCCCACGTAATCTGGCGCTTTTGCTCGGCCGCGACCTGACCAATATGGCGGGTCGGTTGCAGGCTTTTCTCAGCCCCCGGCAGAAACGGCAGCGTCAGGCCTGTGGCCTTATCGAACACCTTATAGCCGATGCTCGCCGCACCGAGCCCCCCCGCAAACCCGCTCAACCCACCCAAGGCGCCACCGCGCTTGATGCCATACACCGTGGCCCCGGCGATCATCGCCACGCCCACAATGCGACCGGCCACGACCACTGGCGACAATTCGCGGCTGTTGTCATTGCCGAAATAGGTCATGCGGTAAAAAAAGTAACCCGCCCACATCTCCCGGGTTTCCAGCGTGTCGTACATGAACCAGGCCCGCGAGTCGTGTACCTGGTCATCGAACAACGCCACCAACAGGGCCATGTCCGGATCAGCGCTGGGCGTGCCATGAGCGTCACGAAACAATTGTTCACTGCGCCGTTTGCCCAAGGCACTGAGGGTCGCGTGGTCCTGGCGCTCATCATCTTCATTGAGCAGGTAGACCGCATCTCGCAACATCACATCCAAAAACGTACCCGCTACGCTGGTCTGCTCGCGCTTGCGCCCCGTGTAATCGAACTTGAACTCTGCGGCCGCCTGGCTGAGTTGGGTCTGGTCGATTTGAGGCTCATAAATGGGTGGGCCGGGGTGCTGAGGGTTACTTATGCGTGCTTTTACAGCGTCGGCCTTTAAGGCCTCGTAGGCCTTCTTCGCTTCGCTATCTTTATACGCGGTGAACTCAGTGGCCTCGGTGAAGAACGGCTGACGCGTGTAGCTGTCTTTATTATCGTTCTCATCATTGGCATAGCGGCCAATGCGCCAACCGGTCATCCAGCCCAATTGATCCGCCAGCGCATCTTCTACGGTGGTGCTCAGCCGGATGGGTTCGTACTCCCAGGCATGGCCGTTCATGGGCTCAGCGGTGTCGATAACCTGCAGTGTTTTGGTGCGCCAGGCGTTGAAGCGTTCGATGACTAAAGGGCTAACGTTGAACTCCATTACCGTATCGCGCCCCATGCTTCGCCATTTCGCCTGCGACAACAGATTTTTTGGCAGCACTGCTTCCAACACTTGCAGTGGGGCTCCTGCTAAAAAGGCGGCGGCATAGAGATCATGCAGAACGATCTGCGACACCAATTCCTTAGTGCCACCCCGGGCCTTGCCCTGATCATTTTTTGGGTAGCCGCCACCTACATCGGAGTGCACACCGGGGTACACCACTTCGTAGGTGTCGGCGGGGTATTGCCCGTCTTCGTTACGGATCGAATCCAGCGGGAAGCACGAGCGCTGTTCAAAACCCGCGACAAAATGTCGGCAACACTTCACAAACCTCGGGAAGCGCTGCGCGTCCGGCAATAACTGGGTGTCATCGGCCCAGTCCATGTGCCCTGCGAAGAACGGGGCCGCATGGGCGATGCCCACCGAGGCAACCGTGTCCAGCACCCCCAGAAACTCGACACTCACGGGTAGCCCAATCAGAGATTGAGCGGGCCGCTCGGCCCCCTCTGGGGTGTCGAACAACTCGCTTAGCCAAGTGACAAAGGTGCGAGCCTCGGCAGCCCCCCGGGAGAACCCGTACACAAACAGCTTGACCCCCAGCACACGCGGCCGGGCCCGCTCTGTCGAGCGTTTAAGCGGGTTAAGCAGGCCCTCCATGACGGCCCGGCGCTTGCGAGTACCGAAAGCAATCATCAGCGGCGCCGTCAAGGTGCTCATGGCCTCGACCTTGGTTTTGGCGACTGGGTCATCAATTCCGCTTGCAGTCAGTGCAAATGACAGGGCACTGGCTACCTGAACCAGCGCCCAGTTAATGCGATCCTCACCGCCCGTGGCAAATTGGAGTCCTTCTTTGCTGTAGTCCAGCTCACCAATTTCGGGAAATGCAGTGCCGACACCTGGCATGTAATACGAGAAATAGCCTTTAGCCTTCGCATCATTATCTTGAATCGACGCATGATAGAGTTTGGCGATATTACTGGGGTGATTCTTCTGGGTGTCATTACTATCGTTATTATTCGTCCCATCAAAAAACAAACTGATATGAAGACTATGACAGCAGTCGGAATGCCGCTTCTGCCCCCTGGCGTTGACCCCTTGGCGAAAAAGATCTTCCTCAGCTGTTTGTTTGTTGTAATTAGCAGTTACCGTAGCAACTTCCGTCGGCAAACGACCCGACAAGGGGAATACCGGAGGAGCCCACACATTAGCTATGGCGCTATTTTTCACTTCGGACATACAGCGGGCTCCTTCATTTGTCTAGGTTCTTTAATCGGATAATTGGGTGAGTGCGATGCCCAGCATGAACTCGTGAGTTTTATCTGGTTGCAGACCAAAAAATGTACTGTAAGGCCACATCTTCTTGTCCCAGGCCACTCCGGAATATCCAAGGTAGCGCTGTGACGTTGATAACTTGATTCCGCTTTAGCCATAGCAACATCAAATTCATTTGTTCCTAGGGGTGGCAATTTTGCAAAAGGATCAGGATCGACTTCCCATTCAATATGGGCTTTCAAGCCTGGGCGCCACTTGACCGGCATGATAATGCAGCATGAACTCCCGCCTCCTCCATGAACCCTGTAACCATTAACCGACAACCAATTGATACCGCCTAATGTGTGATTAACTGCTTGAATATTTCCGCCCGCCATTTCATTGTCCGCAGAAGAGCACCCGACCAACGCCAGACCTAATAAGCCCAACAAACTTCGGACCAAAAATTTTGTTGCCCTAGTTACGGAAAATAACGGAGGAGCCCACACCTTAGCTATGGAGTTATGTTTTACTTCGGACATACAGCGGGCTCCTTCATTTGCTTAGGTTCTTTAATCGGATTATTAGGTGAGCCATAACCCCAGCAAGAAGTTGTGACTTTAATCTTATTACTGGTCAGAAAATGCACCTTAAGGCCACAAGAATCAGTACCCTGCCACTCTGGAATATCCACTGTAGCGCTGTGGCGCTGAAAACTAGATTCCGCTTCAGCCATAGCAACCTTAAATTCCTTTGTTCCAAGAGGCGGCAATTTTGCAAACGGATCAGGATCGACTTCCCATTCAATATGGGCTTTCAAGCCTGGACGCCACTTGACCGGCAAGATAATGCAGCACGAACTCCCGCCTCCTCCATGAACCCTGTAACCATTAACCGACAACCAATTGATACCGCTTAAGGTGTGGTTAATGGCTTGAATATTCCCGCCCGCCATTTCATTGTCCGCAGAAGAGCACCCGATCAACGCCAGACCTAATATACCCAAAAAACTTCGGACCAAAAGTTTTGTTACCCTCGTTACGGGAAACAACGAAAGAGCCCACACTTTAGCTATAGAGTTATTTTTTACTTCGGACATACAGCAGGCTCCTTCATTTCCATAGGGTCTTTAACCGGATAATTGGGTGAGCGCGGTGCCCAGCATGAACTCGTGAGCTTAATCTGGTTGCAGACCAAAAAATGTACTGTAAGGCCACATCTTCTTGTCCCAGGCCACTCCGGAATATCCAAGGTAGCGCTGTGGCGTTGATAACTTGATTCCGCTTTAGCCATAGCAACATCAAATTCCTTTGTTCCAAGAGGCGGCAATTTTGCAAAAGGATCAGGATCAACTTCCCATTCAATATGGGCTTTCAAGCCTGGCCGCCATTTGACCGGCATGATAATGCAGCAGGAGCGCCCCCCTCCTCCATCAGCCCTGTACCCATTAACCGACAACCAATTGATACCGCCTAAGGTGTGATTAACTGCTTGAATATTCCCGCCCGCCATTTCATTGTCCGCAGAAGAGCACCCTACCAACGCCAGACCTAATAAACCCAACAAACTTCGGACCAAAAGTTTTGTTGCCCTCGTTACGGGAAATAACGGAGGAGCCCACACTTTAGCTATGGCGCTATTTTTTACTTCGGACATACAGCGGGTTCCTTCATTTCCATAGGGTCTTTAATGGGATAATTGGGTGAGCGCGGTGCCCAGCATGAACTTGTGAGTTTTATCTGGTTGCAGACCAATAAATGTACTGTAAGGCCACATCTTTTTGTCCCCGGCCACTCCGGAATATCCATTGTGGCGCTGTGGTGCTGATAATTGGCTTTATGCTTAACCATAAAAGCTCTGAATTCATCTGTTCCTAATGGCGGTGAAGAAGCAAAAGGATCAGGATCAACTTCCCATTCAATTTGGGCTTTCAAGCCTGGCCGCCATTTGACCGGCATGATAATGCAGCAGGAGCGCCCCCCTCCTCCATCAGCCCTGTACCCATTAACCGACAACCAATTAATAGCGCTCAAGGTGTGGTTAATGGCTTGTATATTCCCTCCCGCCATTTCATTGTCCGCAGAAGAGCACCCAAGCAGCATTAAGACCAGCACGCCACAAAACCCCTGCATCAGTGATGTTCTTATCATTAATCTCATGACTTTCAATGTCCTTGACTACAAGCGGCACACTAGAATTTCAAACACACAGTCAGATAAATAATGCCGCGATCACTCACCACTTCCACTCAAACAGAAACTCTTATCACGTCCCAACGGTTTGAGTTCCGCTTCATTGGGTCCGCTTTCAGCGAGGCAGTACTCATCCCGAAGATACTGATTGAACTCTTGCCTTGCGATAATCTTTTTTTCATGATCGCTGTACAACATCACCGTATCGAATACGAAATCTATCGGCATACTGGCCAGGATCACAAATGGGCACACGACGCTCAGATAACACAACATAGGACGGGGATCATAACTACCGGTCCCCTCCAACATCAGTAATCTCCAGTCATACTGAACGCCAACATAGTAATAAGCCGATTTATGATAAGTTCTCGAAGTGCCGTCTCGCTGAGCTATTGTTCCGCAGCCGGCAATAAGAGTTACCAAGCTAATTAATACGATTAAACAAAATCGCTTCAGCACGCCAACCTCTAGCAGGTACGGTTTTTTTATTTTGCGAAAAGACTGACTCTCCGATATTCCTTGTTTGAAGTTCACCGTTTTTGCCTCACGTATTCAGCCAAATCACCAAAGTAATTTTCCTGACTGGCTTGCAGCGCCCATGAATATAACGAGGTGAAACGCCGCTCCTGGCTCGTCTCCAGAGAATCAAAGTCGCCGCTATCCAGTAGCCGCTGTGCATCGCTGATACAGCCGATCACATCGCATTGCAGATCGCTGAGGACCAGCATTGGGCTAACGTCGCTACTTTGCTGTTGTGCCTGGCACGTACCCGGCAACCACTGCGGTTGATGGTCGCGGTCCAGCCAGCCCCAGTAGGTGGCAGTTTGCAGGTATTGATTGCGCTGGTCAGGGGTCAGAATGGAGCTCATCAGCGGCGCAAAGATGCGCGGGTCGTAATAGCGCAACAGGCCAGCCTGCCCTCCCCACTGCATGTGCGACAGGGCTTGCAGGGCAAGGCTCAAGTCTTCGAACGATAACGGTGAAATCACCACCAGCAGGCGCGCATCGGTGGCGCAGTAATTTATCAACTCTTCCAGCCAGGCCTGATGCTGCCAATGTGCCAAGTCCAGACGCATCAACAGAGGGGCCTGTTCCAGAAGGCTTTCCTCAGGCGTACCACTGAACAATGAGAACCATGCAATGGCTGGCCTCACGGCGTTTAACGCAGGGATTGCACAGGTGTCCCAGGCGGACTGGTCAAGCAGTAGGTCAATTTTCTGAGTGCCGAGGCTGGCACATACCTGTTCGATCTGCTCTTGCCATTGAATACAGGCTGTCATCTGCATTTCTCCCTATCAGCCTTCGCGTTTCAGTAAGCCGATGGCCTTTTCTCGCGCCCTTTGCAGGCACTCTTTACACACCGACTGCGGCAACGTCGGCAGTGGAAAACCCTGGCCGGCCATCGCTTCCCAGACGTGCTGCCCCCTGAGGGTGAGCTTGCTGGTGGAGTCGAGGTCGATGGCTCCTGCCTTGGTTATGCGGATGTAACCACCGCCGCACGCCAGAGTGACGCCGTTGAGGGCGGTCAGTTGCAGATGCCCCAGTACCGATTGCAGGGTGATGTCTTGTTGTGCGATCAGGTTCATCAGATCGCCATGGGATTCGATTTCCAGCGGGCCTTTGCCGGAGACCAGACGCATGCCTTCGCGCTGCGCCAGCAGTGAAATCGACTGGTTGGCATGCAGAGACATGCGTTGAGCGGCGGCCAGGTTGATTTCGTCGTTGCTTTGCACGTACAGCGCATCGCCGCTTTTGAGCAACAGGCTGGCGGGGGTTACCGCGCCAATACCTTGTGGGGCACTGAGCAAGATGGACGAGCCGTTCAGGTCTTTGGCGCTGTCCTGAAATTGCTGCAAGCCAGCGATGTCGGGCTGGAGGCTGTGGTGGGCCTGGGCGATTTCCTGGCCGTCGGCGATTTGTTGCACCGCGCCCTGAACCTGACTGGAGGCCGCTTGCATTGCCAGTACGTCGCCGGTGGCCTTGGTCTGCTCATCGGCACTGATAAACAGCCCTTTGCCCGCACGCAGCGCCCCCCAACCATCGGTGCGCAACTCGAAACCTTCCCCACGGTTTTGCTTGCGCGCATCTACGATGTGCCCAAGGTTGAGCTGGCTCTTGCCACTGTGCTCGGTGCTGAGTTTGATGTGCTCCTTGCCGCGGGTATCGTCCATGCGCAGTTTGTTGTTGGTCGGGGTGCGCAGCACGTTGCGCCGCTCGTTGCGCATGGTCACGTGGTCCGGGTGCTCACTGTCGTGCAGGGCATGGGCGATGTAGGGGCGATCCGGGTCGCCTTGCTCGAACGCCACTGCCACTTCGGTGCCCTGGACCAGCGGCAGGTGCAGGCCGTGGGTGTCACCGGCGTAAGGCCGCGCCAAACGCAGCCACATGCTTTCCTGGCCCGGCTTCCAGGTGTCGCGGTCGAACAGGAAGCTCACCCGATAGCGGCCTTCCTCGTCTAAGTCGGCGTAGAGATAGTTGGCATCCGGGCTGGTGACGCGGGCCGGGACGGTGCCGGCGATTTGCGGTTTGGCCAGCAGTGGTGGACGAAAGCACACGGTTTCTGAATAGGGAATAGCCTCGAAGGTGACTACTAAACTGCTATCACGGGCCGCGCGGGTGATGATGCGGGTGATCACCGCCCTTGGCGCAAAGGCCTGCGGCGCGCCGCCTGTGATCTTCAGAACTTGTGCGGGGGCCAAGGTTGCGCTGCTACTGATGCCGCTGAGTTGGGTCTGGCCATTGAGGTAGCGCTCGTGTCGCAAACGCGCATAGAAATAGCCGCTTTCGCTTTGCAGGTCTTCGTCCTGTGCCAGCGTATCGCCCCGCACGGTGTAGGGTTCGGCGTAGTGGTAAGCCTCGCCGTAGGTGCCTTTGGCGCCGCGGGTCTGGTCGACTTCGCCATCGAGCCAGGCCCTGGCGTCACGGTGGTGGTAGGCGCGGATGTTGATGTTTTTTTCCACCACCTGATGGCTCGATTGCAGTTGCCAGACGGCATCCTGCGCGCTGCTGCTCAGGCCGGATTGTGGGTAGTACGGCAGCTCAACATTGAACTGGTAGTTGCGCTGATCGTCATGAAACTCCACCACGTCGATGCGCAGCCGATCATCGCTGGTGAAGCGGTACCAGATGCCCACCTCGGCCAGCAGGCGGGCGATAAACGCCAGGTCGCTCTCGTCGTACTGCATGACCTGTTCGCGCCTGGGGTATTCGCGCTTCAGATCAAACAGAAAATCCTGGCCTCTGAAGTCGTGACGGCTGCGCAGGATGCTCTCGACGATCTCCGGCACCGATTGATGCTGGTAAATACGAAACTGTTTGCCTCGGCCGAGCAGGGCCAAACGCGGCTCAAGGGTGAGTTCGTAGCGGGCTTCGTCAACGGAGTCGGAAAGACGCTTGAAGCCGGTGATGACCCCGCGCACCGTGCGCAGCGGTTTGACTTCCGGCTTGGTGAAGCCCAAAAAAGGCACGGTTTGCGGCGCGGCGTGAAGGCTGAAACTGGCGTCCTGACCGAGCAGGCTGTCAGCGGCTAGGTCGCGCTCGGTGCTGGTGAATTCCACGCGGTAGGTGAAGGGCTGGCTCAGGCTTTCTTCGCCCTGAAAGACCAACACGTCCAATCGCGCAGCAACCCCGTGCACGTGCAGTGTGTGGCGGCGGTGGTCAAAGAAAGTGTTCGTAGATTGGGACATCTTGAGACTGCCATGTCGACGGGGTTATCCAGGAGTGCCGGCGCGCGCAGGAGGTCATGTAAGGCGAGACAAAACTGTCATTGCCAAAAGAAGGTTGCCTACAACACATGCCGCACTATTCGTTCGCGTGGACAATGCGCTATGTGCTTGTGTCGTTCTATGCCACACGACGAGTTTGGGATGTTTCTCAAAAAGTTACGGATGATTCCTACAAGACTTGTGCTACTTAATGCATTCAACGCCCAGACACTCCCCCTGAACCAAGGTTGGGCGAAAGATCAACGTCAAACGCTGGGGATTCACTCAAGAGCATGAAGCCGTTTTTTTAATCAACCCTGCTGAAACGTCTATCCCACACAGTTGTCGCGTGGTTATGCCGCGACCCCGGTGCTATGATCCTGCCCTGCGCCGCAAAGAGTAAAAACTCCCCGGCGCGTGTTTGGCCGCCCGTGATCGGCCTTGCGCTCATCGCAACTGACCTGATTAGGAGAATCATCATGGCTTTCGAATTGCCGCCGCTGCCGTACGCACACGATGCCCTGCAGCCGCACATCTCCAAAGAAACCCTGGAGTTTCACCACGACAAGCACCACAACACCTACGTCGTGAACCTGAACAACCTGGTGCCAGGCACCGAGTTCGAAGGCAAAACCCTGGAAGAGATCGTTAAAACCTCTTCGGGTGGCATTTTCAACAACGCCGCTCAGGTCTGGAACCACACCTTTTACTGGAACTGCATGACGCCAAACGGCGGCGGCGAGCCTACCGGCGCACTGGCTGATGCCATCAACGCTGCTTTCGGTTCGTTCGACAAGTTCAAGGAAGAGTTCAGCAAAACCTCCATCGGCACCTTCGGTTCCGGCTGGGGCTGGCTGGTCAAGAAAGCTGACGGCTCCCTGGCTCTGGCCAGCACCATTGGCGCCGGCAACCCGCTGACCAGCGGCGACACCCCGCTGCTGACTTGCGACGTTTGGGAACACGCCTACTACATCGACTACCGCAACGTACGTCCTAAATATGTAGAAGCGTTTTGGAACCTCGTTAACTGGAAGTTCGTGGCTGAGCAGTTCGAAGGCAAAACCTTCACCGCTTAAGCTTGATACCCAGTAAAAAACCCGGCTTGCCGGGTTTTTTTTTGCCTGCTCATAAGCGCTTTCCTCCCACACAGGCTAACCCACCAACAGCTATTCTTTTCCTAATGACGATAAATCACCCACTCACGCCCAGTTAACAATAAACCTGCACACTCGTCTTTGTGACTATCGTGAGATAGCTTCATCTAACACCCGCATCAATGCCCCTTCACACATGGCCACAGCAGTAACGGCAAGAAACAAGGAATTGCGCTTTGAGGCTGGAATTCAAGAACAGCTTGTCACTCAAGTTACTCCGGGTTGTGCTGCTTTCAGCATTGGCCGTAGGGGTCGTCATCAGTTGCGCGCAAATCGTGCTCAATACCTACGAAACGCGCCGGACCCTTGAGCACGACGCTCAGCGTGTGCTGGTGATGTTCCGCGACCCATCCACTCAAGCGCTCTATAACCTTGATCGCGATATGGCTCAGCAAGTCATCAACGGTCTCTTCCAGGATGACTCGGTAAGCCAAGCCTCAATAGGCAACCCCAACACCGGGCTACTTGCGCAAAAGTCCCGCCCCCTGAAGGACACGCCCTACCGTTGGCTCACCGATTACATCTTGGGTAAGGAGCGCACATTCACCATCCCGCTGAAAAGTAATTCGCAATACAACGAGTATTACGGTGACTTGAGCATCTCCCTCGATACCGCGATGTATGGCGAAGCGTTTCTGACAAATGCCGGGGTGGTCTTTATCTCCGGTGTTTTACGAGCTTTGCTGATGGGGTTGGTGCTGTATCTGGTGTACCACTGGCTATTGACCCGACCTCTCTCGAAAATCATCCAACACCTGACACGCGTCAACCCTGATCACCCCAGTGAGCAAGTCATGCCACTGCTCAAGGGCCATCAGCACAATGAATTAGGGGTATGGGTCAATACGATCAATCAATTATTGGCGTCTATTGAACGTAATACGCAGCTACGTCGAGAAGCTGAAAGCTCGCTGCTGCGCATGACTCAGCATGATTTTCTGACGGGGCTGCCCAACCGTCAGCAACTGCAAACTCTATTGAGCAGAACGCTGGCCGATGCAGGCCGTTCCCAGCGCCGTGTCGCAGTGTTGTGCGTCGGCATGGACGATTTCAAAGATATAAACGAGCAGTTCGGTTATCAGACTGGCGACCAGTTATTGCAGGTCATTACCGACCGATTGCAAGCCCATAATCAAACCGTCGGGGCACTGGCTCGCCTGGGCGGGGATCAGTTCGCGTTAGTTCAGCCACACATTGAACAGCCCTACGAAGCCGCCGAATTGGCGCAAAGTATTCTGGATACCTTCCTGACACCTTTCAGCGTGGGTCAACACGCCATTCGCTTGCGGGCAACCATCGGCATTACCCTGTTTCCCGAAGACAGCGACACGGCTGAACAATTGCTGCAAAAAGCCGAACAAACGATGACGCTGGCGAAAAGCCGTTCACGTGGCCGTTACCAGTTTTATATTGCCAGCGTGGATCGCCAAATGCGGCGCATGCGTGAGCTCGAACAAGACCTGCAAGAAGCTTTGGCTCACAACCAGCTCTATCTTGTTTACCAGCCGCAAATTCGATACAGCGACCACTGTGTTGTGGGCGTCGAAGCGTTATTACGATGGCAGCACCCCACGCACGGCATGATCGCGCCTGATCTCTTTATCCCGCTGGCGGAAAAAAACGCCAGCATTGTTGCCATCGGTGAGTGGGTTCTGGACCAGGCCTGTCGCCAACTGCGGGAATGGCATGATCTGGGCTTCAGTGAACTGCGCATAGCGGTCAATCTGTCGACAGTGCAGTTACACCATGCCGAATTGCCGCAGATGATCGATAGCCTGTTAAAGCGCCACCGTCTGGCGCCGCGCAGTCTGGAGCTGGAAGTCACCGAAACCAGCCTGATGGAAGACATCAACACGGCCCGTCAACACTTGCTCAGCCTGCGTCGCTCCGGGGCCATGATCGCCATTGATGACTTTGGCACTGGTTACTCCTCGTTGAGCTATCTCAAGAGCCTGCCGCTGGACAAAATCAAAATTGATAAAAGTTTTGTCCAGGACCTGATAGATGACGACGACGATGCCACTATCGTGCGGGCCATCATTCAGTTGGGTAAAAGCCTGGGCATGCAGGTGATTGCCGAGGGGGTCGAGACCCTCGAACAAGAAGCCTATGTGATCAAGGAAGGTTGCCATGAAGGTCAGGGCTACTTGTACAGTAAACCCCTGTCTGCGCGAGCCTTGAGCGCCTATTTGGTCCAGGAAGAGCGTGGGCGCACTCACATTCTGTAAATCCATATTTCAGGATTAGGGACAGAAACAACCTGAGACACTGTAAATAAGAAAGATTTCCAACACTAACCCTTTACACAAAATGCAAATCTTTCGCATCATGTCGCAGTTTTGCGTGCAGCCGCACGCTTGTCCCACCTCTCGAAGCAGGATTTTCGCCATGATTCGTATGCCCCTGGCCACCGCCAGTCTGCTGGCCATTGCTATCACACTCGCCGGATGTGGCGACAAGGACAAGGAAAAAACCGCAGCGGCACCTACGCCAGCAGCCGCCACCAGCGCTGCAACGCCAGCGACTGATGTGACCGCAGCCAAAGTCGATGAAGCCGCCGCCAAAGCCGTAGTCGCGCACTACGCCGACATGGTTCACGCCGTATACAGCGACGCAGAATCCACCGCGAAAAACCTGCAAACCGCGATTGACGCGTTCCTCGCCAAGCCGAACGATGAAACCCTGAAAGCCGCGCGTGAGGCGTGGGTTCAAGCCCGTGTACCTTACCTGCAGAGCGAAGTGTTCCGCTTTGGCAACACCATCATTGATGACTGGGAAGGCCAAGTGAACGCCTGGCCGCTGGACGAAGGCCTGATCGACTACGTTGACGCCAGCTACGCAGGCGCGCTGGGCAACCCCGGTGCCAACGCCAACATCATCGCCAACACTGAGATCCAGATCGGCGAAGACAAGGTCGACGTGACTGAAATCACGCCAGAAACACTGGCCAGCTTGAACGAATTGGGCGGTTCCGAAGCCAACGTTGCCACCGGCTACCACGCCATCGAGTTCCTGCTGTGGGGCCAGGACCTGAACGGCACCGGCCCGGGCGCGGGCAATCGTCCTGCCTCCGACTACCTTGAAGGCGAAGGCGCCACCGGCGGGCACAATGATCGCCGTCGCGCTTACCTCAAAGCCGTCACTCAACTGCTGGTCAACGACCTGAATGAAATGGTCGGAAACTGGGCGCCGAATGTGCCTGACAACTACCGCGCCAGCCTCGAAGCCGATACCCCGCAAAACGGCCTGCGCAAAATGCTGTTTGGCATGGGCAGCCTGTCGTTGGGCGAACTGGCTGGCGAGCGCATGAAAGTGTCGCTGGAAGCCAACTCCCCGGAAGACGAACAGGATTGCTTCAGCGACAACACCCACAACTCGCACTTCTACGACGCCAAAGGTATTCGTAACGTGTACCTGGGCGAATACGTGCGCGCTGACGGCACCAAAATGACCGGCCCAAGCCTGTCGTCTTTGGTAGTCGTTGTTGATCCAGCTGCAGACGCCACGTTGAAATCCGATCTGGCTGACACCGAAGCCAAGATTCAGGTCATGGTTGATCACGCCAACAAAGGCGAGCACTACGACCAGTTGATCGCAGCGGGCAACGAAGCGGGCAACCAAGTCGTTCGTGACGCCATTGCCGCACTGGTCAAACAGACCGGCGCGATCGAGCAGGCCGCTGGCAAACTCGGTATCAGTGACCTGAACCCGGATAATGCTGATCACGATTTCTGATCTGAAGTTTTAAGTCAGTAAACAAAAAGGCGGCCTCGAGCCGCTTTTTTTTGGGCTCTATCCATTAGGTGTAATCGCTATCGAGCAGCTATCTAAAGAAAAGAACTCGTAATTATATTTTAATAATTTTCGCCAAATTGACAGCCTATTAATAAATCACTAACGCTTTCACAACAATATACATATACCTCCACCTCATCACTCAAACTCGATCTAATTAACACCCAGCTATTTATTGAGTGAGAGCAACATGACTATAATTTACACCCCATTTCAAGCGAGCGGATCCCTCTTACTACCACCAAACCAAACAATGTCTCCAGGACAATATCTTATGTCTGAAAATGGGCGTTTCAGACTGGTACTACAAGCTGATGGAAATTTGGTGATTACTGAGGGAGCATCTACCATTTGGTCAGCAGATAGCAATCAAGCTTATAGCAAAACTTTGCAGCGTAAGAAAATGCGCGAACGTCTTCATTTCGTCATCAGCAATAGTGGTTTTCTCTAAGATCCATCCAGAAAACGTTTATGGATTGCTGAAAGCACTCACAGCACTGATAAGTCACTCTGGTTCAACGCGTGTATGGTTATACAAAACGATGGGAATTTAGTCATCTATGATCAACGTACTGGAAATTTATGCTGGGCTCGGTTTGGATTTATTCCAGGTCGCAAGCCAAAAAGAACATTCAGCGTGATAAATATATTGCCCAGTGGAATACCCATTCCTATATGGGAATTTTAATACACACAGACACCAAATTCGAAAAACCATATCTGGATAAATATTAATTTTTAAGCACTGCAGGAGGGTGCAAACAATCAAAACCGTACGGATCTGTCTGACACTTGTAAGCAAGTTCCGGACTGTATGTCTTAGGAAATAACCGAGCATTTACACATCCAGAAATCGCAACCAATATAAACACTGCTAAAATTATTTTCATGTTTACTCCGCTTTTTTAGAAAGCATAGAGTATTCGAAGAAAAATTTGTATATAGCTCATCTCTGATTAATCTGTAGGAAATACCTATTATATTTTCAAGCCATCCAAGATTTAACTCATGTGAGTCATCGACGAACGTTTTGCCAGTCAGTCAAGCTGATTGGCATTTTCAATCATGATCAGTTTGACCTCCAGACTACCCCCCCCTCACAAGCAAGCTGAATCTCATGAGCTTGCCTGCCACACGTCAAACCAAACGCTAATTCCTCTTATTTCAATTCACCTTCCCTGATAAACTTTGCGCCCTCGATTTTGCTCGCTGATCTGGACGCTTGATGCCTTCGCTGCCTCTTCGCCTGTCTCTGCTGCTGTTGGCCCTGGGCCTTGGCGGCTGTGATGATGCCCCGCGCTTCACCAAACCCGAGCCCGGCGAAGCCCGCTCAGGCGGTGCCGCGACTGTGCGCAAAAGCGATCAAAACGCGTTTTCCATGCCGTCCGCCAACCTTTCGCCTACGCGCCGTCTGGATTTCAGCGTCGGCAACAGCTTCTTTCGCAACCCTTGGGTAATAGCGCCCTCCACCACCACCGCACGTGATGGTCTTGGCCCGCTGTTCAATACCAATGCCTGCCAAAACTGCCATATCAAAGACGGACGCGGCCACCCGCCTGCACCGGACGCTATCAACTCCGTTTCAATGCTGGTGCGTCTGTCGATTCCCAACGACCCCGCCTACCGCGAATTGATCGAGAAAGCCGGGATTGTTCCCGAGCCGGTCTATGGCGGCCAGTTGCAGGATATGGCTGTGCCCGGTGTTGCCCCCGAGGGCAAGGTCCGGGTTGATTACACGCCTGTGCCGGTGCGCTTCAAAGACGGCACCGAAGTGCAGTTGCGCAAACCGACGCTGCAAATCACCCAACTGGGTTATGGCCCGATGCACCCCGACACCCGTTTCTCGGCGCGGATCGCCCCGCCAATGATTGGTCTGGGTTTGCTTGAGGCGATTCCCAACGAAGCGATTCTGGCCAATGCCGACCGGCAGAAAAACAACCGCGACGGTATTTCCGGGCGTCCGAACTGGGTGTGGGACGACGCACAGCAAAAAACTGTTTTAGGCCGTTTTGGCTGGAAAGCCGGGCAACCGAACCTCAATCAACAAAATGTTCACGCCTTTTCTGGTGATATGGGCCTGACCACTGGCCTGAGACCGTTTGATGATTGCACCCCGGCCCAAACTGACTGTCTGGCAGCACCCAACGGCAATGGCCCGCAGGGCGAGCCGGAAGTCAGCGACAATATTTTGCGCCTCGTCGAGTTCTACACCCGCAACCTCGGGGTGCCTGCACGACGGGATGTGGGCTCACCTCAAGTGCTGGCCGGTAAAAATCTGTTTTATCAGGCGGGCTGCGCGTCGTGCCATACGCCGACATTCACCACGTCGCCCAACGCAGCAGAACCGGAACTGGCCAATCAAGTCATTCATCCGTACAGCGATTTGTTATTGCACGACATGGGCCCCGGCCTTGCCGATGATCGCACCGAATTCGCCGCCTCGGGCAGCGACTGGCGAACCCCGCCGCTATGGGGGATAGGTTTGACGAAGACCGTCAGTGGTCACACTCAGTTTTTACACGATGGCCGTGCACGTAACCTGCTCGAAGCCGTGCTGTGGCACGGCGGCGAAGCTGAAGCGGCCAAGCAGCACGTATTGCAATTCAATGCCGAGCAGCGCGCTGCGTTGCTGGCGTTCCTGAATTCTCTTTAAACGCTTTACACGATCGGGGACTCCGACATGTTTCGACCCAAGCTGTTGTTTACCAGCCTTGCCGCTATCGCTTTGGCGGCCTGCTCGCCACAAGATCCGCAAGCCGTCACCTCGGCCGCTATCGCCAAGCAGGTGATTCTGCCCACGTACAGCCGCTGGGTTGAAGCTGACCGGCAACTGGCCGTCAGCGCGCTGGCGTATTGCGAAGGCAAGGAAACCCTCGAAACCGCACGGGCCGACTTCCTGCACGCGCAAAAAGCCTGGGCCGAGCTGCAACCTTTGCTGATCGGGCCATTGGCCGAGGGCAATCGTTCGTGGCAAGTGCAGTTCTGGCCGGACAAAAAGAATCTGGTCGGCCGTCAGGTGGAGCAACTGGTAATTGCCCAGCCGCAAATCGATGCCGCAGCACTGGCCAAGTCCAGCGTCGTGGTGCAAGGCTTGTCAGCCTACGAATACATTCTGTTCGACAGCAACATCGATCTGGCTGACGCGGCCCAAAAAGCCCGCTATTGCCCACTGCTGACCGCCATTGGCGAGCGTCAGAAACAACTGGCCGAAGAAATTCTGGCGAGCTGGAACAGCACCGACGGCATGCTCGCGCAGATGAGCAAGTTCCCGAACCAGCGCTATGCCGATTCCCACGAAGCCATTGCCGATTTGCTGCGCGTTCAGGTCACGGCACTGGACACCCTGAAAAAGAAACTCGGCACGCCGATGGGCCGCCAGAGCAAGGGCATCGCCCAACCGCTGCAGGCTGAGGCATGGCGCAGCCAGTCTTCATTGCAAAGTCTGGTAGCCAGCCTCTCGGCCGCTCAGACCGTTTGGGTCGGTGTCGACAATAAGGGCTTGCGCGGTTTGCTGCCGTCCGATCAAAAGCCTTTGGCCGACAAGATTGACGCTGCGTACGCTGCATCGCTCAAGCTGTTCAATGATAACCAGCGCACACTCAGCGAACTGCTGGCTGACGAGGCTGGCCGTGCCCAACTGGACGCGATCTACGACAGCCTGAACGTCGTCCACCGTCTGCATGAAGGTGAGCTGGCCAAAGCACTGGGCATCCAGCTGGGCTTTAACGCCAACGACGGCGACTGATGAAGAGGGTTCGATGATGCGCAGGCAAGCACTCAAGCTAGGCAGTTTACTGCTAAGCGCTGTCACCTTGGGTGGCTGGTCGCTGTTCCGGCAAAAAGGCCAGAGCCCATTACTGCTCAGTGCCCGTGACGATGTTGACGGCAATCACTTTGCCGTCGGCTATCGCCTGGACGGCACTCAAGTCTTCAGCACACAGGTCGGCCAGCGCTGCCATGACATCATTAACCACCCAACCTTGCCTATTGCGTTGTTTGTGGCGCGGCGCCCTGGCACCGAAAGCTACCTGATCAGCCTGGCTGACGGGCAACTGTTGCAAACAGTGAGCTCGCAGCCCAATCGTCATTTTTATGGTCACGCTGTGGTCCACAAGGATGGCGAGTGGCTGTACGCAACGGAAAACGACACCACGGATCCAGGTCGAGGTTTGCTCGGGGTTTACCGCTTTGAAGGCGAACGCCTGACCCATAGCGGCGAGATTTCGACTCACGGTGTTGGCCCGCATCAAGTGTCGTGGATGCCCGACGGTGAAACACTGGTGGTTGCCAATGGTGGAATTCGCACCGAGGCCGAAAGTCGCGTCGAGATGAATCTGAACGCGATGGAGCCCAGTCTGGTGCTGATGCAACGCGATGGCACCCTGCTGAGCAAAGAGACGCTGAGTCAACAAATGAACAGCGTGCGTCATTTGGGGATCGCCCATGACGGCACCATCGTCGCCTGTCAGCAATTTATGGGGGACGCTCAGACGTTATCGGAATTGTTGGCGATCAAACGGCCGGGCAAAGCGTTTGAGCCGTTTCCAGTGAAGGAAGAACAGCTCCGTGCCATGGGCCACTACACAGCCAGTGTGGCGGTGCACAGTGACTTACGGTTAGTCGCCTTGACGGCACCGCGGGGTAATCGTTTTTTTGTCTGGGACCTGGACAACAGCGATTTGCGCCTCGACGCCCCTCTACCCGACTGCGCAGGGGTAGCCGCGGTAAAAGATGGTTTTGTCGTCACATCCGGCCAGGGGCGTTGCCGTTTCTATGATTGCCGCCAAAGCACGCTGACTGCCAAGCCATTGGACTTGCCATCAGGGTTGTGGGACAACCACTTGCATGTGATGTGAAGGACCACTGTGGCTGCTGGCGATGACGTCGCAAAACGCTTCATCGCCAGCAACGATAACGCGGTGGCTAGCCCTGCCCTTTTAAGCCTTGGGCCATTCCAAACATAAACAGCAGCAGGTCATGATCCGGCTGTGCCGCCTCGGTGACTTTCATGACGCGCGGCAAAGGGCAATTAGCACTGTTAGGCCCGCTAATCACCTGCATCACTGGCTGTTCCCATGCGGCCAGGGCCACGGAGGCAACAGCCAGGGCCACCAGCAAAAACAAACCTCGTGCTATTTCTCTCTTCATCACCGTAAACCTTTGATGGCGCTACCAAACACCTTTTCATAAAAGTAGTTCAGTTTTTTCCAATCATCGGCATTCCACGACGAATGGCGCCGAAGCTGTTTCATATCGTGCGCCGCGGCCTTGTGCGCAGTGAGCCGCTGACGACACTTTTCAAGGTCAAGCAATGCAACTTCGACCACGGCGCTGTCGTCGGTCCCGGTAACCCGTACAAACACATGCTTGGCATACAGGCAGCTGTGCTGCCAACGTCCCAGATGCATGCGTGCAAGGTTGCGGGCTATGGTTTCCAGCACCCGGTCATGCACCGCTTCGCCATGCCGTTGGCGCTCACCGGCGGCGTACCAATTGTCTATTTCGATAAACCCGTCCAGGGCGGCGGTCACCAAGAGTGCACGCCATTGTTTGTCTGCACCTTGTTGGGCTGCGCAATAAACCAACTCGGGAACGCCAACCGACAGGTCAGACAGGGCCAGCAATGCATCGCGCTCACGTAATACCGTTGGGCGCCCCAGCGGGTAACGCCAGCTACGGTAGGTATGCCCGACCTGACGCTTGACGTACAGCAGGCGCCCACCGGGTTCGTGAATCCGTTGCACACCGCTCTCGCCGCCGCGCCGCTGATTCGGTTCCTCGACCCACTCGCCTTGCTGCTGCCAATAGAATTCAAAGCGATCTTCGGTCGCAGCCTCGGATGGCGATACTGAATCAGCGGTCATTGATTGCCTCTTGCTTAATACGTAAACCCGCGCGAACCAGCGTTGACGCTTTAGACCGTCATGATGTTTAGCCAAGTCTTCGTTCGCGTAGTGCGGGTCGTACTTTCAGAAAATTTAAGTTTGATTGTTGAGTTCACAATGACTCTCCTGAAGCGTCTAGCCACCACTTTAATCAGGAGAACGTGCTTAACAGGTCATTACAAAGTGAAAATTATGTGCCTTTGCCTGGCAAACCTTGCAGGGTTGTACAGAGCCCAAATACTGGCTATGGGCCACTTAGCTGTACGCATCTTTAGTCTTCAGGGTTCAACTCAACATGGAAACGGCAGCCGTTAGGCTCCATGGTCGTCAGCGTCACACGCCACCCCTGGCTGTCACAAATCCGTTGCACCAGCGAGAGCCCCAGTCCCAGGCCTTCGCCCCGTTTTTCGCTGCCACGGACAAAGGGCTGAAACATGGCCTGGCGTTTCTCTTCGGGAATGCCCACGCCGCTGTCTTCCACCACAAAACCCGTGGACTCCAGGCTCAAACGGATAAAACCGGTGTCGGTGTAGTGCAATGCATTACGCAGCAGGTTGCCCATCACGGCGTGTAGAAAGGTCGCGTTGTAACGCGTATCTGACGGGTTGCCTGGATCGTAAATGAGCTCCAGACCTTTGGCTTCGATAGGCCCCCGCCACAAACTGATCAGCCCTTCAGCCACAGTGGTCAGTGTCACCGTCGGCGAAATGTTGGCATCTTCGTGTTGCGCGCGAGCCAACATCAGGAAGGTTTGAACCAGTTCCCGCATTTCCTCACAGGCGCGTGAAATTCGCTCGACCTGTGCTCGACTGCGCTGATCCAACGAAGGGTTTTCAAGCAGTAGCTCGCAGGAACTGGCCAGCACCATCAGAGGCGTGCGCAGTTCATGACTGACATCACTGGTAAACAAACGCTCGCGTGTCAGGGTGTCACGCAGCCGCCCCAAGGTGGCGTCGAATGCCACGGCCAGTTCGCCGACTTCATCGGCGGCATAATCCGGCGCCAAAGGTGGCGCCAGGCCCAGCAACTGCTCGCGATGACGCACCTGTCGCGCCAGCCGCACCACTGGCGCCATCACCCGACGTGCCAACACCCAGCCGAGGAAGACCGCCAACGCGAGTGCCAGTACAAAGCCAACGACCACCACGGCAAATAGAACACGCTCACGCTCTTCAAAATCACTTTGATCTTGCAGCAATACGTAGCGGCGCCCGTCGACGACTTCAACCATCGCGTGGTACGACAGTTGATCACGAAAGACCTCATGAAACCCCGGATCGAGATGGCGCAGGTCTTTGGGCAGCGCAAAATCACCGCGCCCGCCGCTGTAATAAAACAGCTGATCGGGCTCCGGACGATGGTTCCAGTCAGCGACGTTATCCATCAGCAGCAAGCGCTGAAGGTCACCGCCCAAGCCAGCAGAAATGAGTTTTTCTTCGACCAGGTGAACCGTAGCAACAATGCCCATGGCGAACGTACCCGCCACCAGAGCGCTCATCAGCGCAAAAGCGATGATGATCCGCTGGGCAAGGCTTTGCTTAAACTCCATCACGGCTCTCGGCCAGGCGGTAGCCCACGCCATGCACGGTTTGCAGCAAGGGTTTGTCGAACGGCTTGTCGATCACTTGACGCAACTGGTGAACATGACTGCGCAGGCTGTCGCTGTCCGGGCAATCATCACCCCACAAGGCCTCTTCAAGGACCTCGCGGCGTAACACATGGGGGCTTTTCTGCATCAACACGGCCAGCAATTTAAGCCCGACAGGGTTGAGTTTGAGCAGGCGCCCTTCGCGGGTGACTTCAAGGGTGTCGAGGTCGTATTTCAAGTCACCCACTTGCAGTTCTCTTCGGCCGCCGCCTTGGGCACGACGCAAGACCGCTTCAATGCGTGCCGCCAGCTCTGAAAGGGCGAAAGGTTTAAGCAGGTAATCGTCCGCACCGGACTTGAAGCCTTGCAGGCGATCATCCAGTTGATCGCGGGCGGTCAGCATGATCACCGGCGTATCGCGGCGTGCATCTTCGCGCAGACGTTTACACAGGGTATAGCCGTCGATACCGGGCAACATGATGTCGAGCACGATCAGGTCGTAATGCTCGGTAGCCGCCAGATGCAAGCCTGACAGACCGTCCTGCGCGCAGTCCACGGTATACCCTTTAAGCCCCAGGTAGTCGGCCAGATTGGCGAGGATATCGCGGTTGTCTTCAACCAATAGAATTCGCATGGGCACTTCTCCGTACGCAGTTACCGCCATGTTGGCTCGCGCAGCTTAAGTCCTGGCACCGCACAGAGCCAGCGCTCTGGGGCATTTATGCGGTTTAGTTAGCTGTAGGGCGCTTATGACATTTTTTTTACCAACGGTTCACAACCCCCCTACAGTGGCGCCCGCACACTTACGCACCCCAGGGTTTAAGGAAAAACACACATGCGTCTGCTGTACTCCGCGCCTATGCGCTATCTGCTTTTGTTGACCGGTTGCTGGCTAGCGACCTTTTTAATCACCCGAGGCGTTCTACTGGTCACTCACCTTGGCGAGGCGGGCAATCATTGGCTGCCTGTGTTTGGCATTGGCCTGCTCTACGACGTGGGCTTTTTGACCTATGCCGCTTTGCCCCTGGGTCTGTATTTGCTGCTTTGTCCGCCGGCCCTATGGCGCCGTCGTGGGCATCAGTGGTTCCTGCAAGGCCTGCTGACCGTCAGCCTGTTTGCGATGCTATTCACTGCGGTGGCGGAATGGCTGTTCTGGGATGAATTCGGCGTGCGCTTCAACTTTATCGCCGTGGATTATTTGGTTTACTCCGATGAAGTCCTGAATAACGTCATGGAGTCCTACCCGATTGGTCTGCTGCTGAGCGCCATTGGCATCGTTGCCATCCTTCTGAGCGCTGCGTTGCGCAAGCCATTCACTGCGGCGATCAATGCACCGCTACCGACCCTTCGCGGACGTGCCGCCTCCTTTGCTGGCTTGTTGCTGGTGGCCGGGCTTAGTCTACAACTGCTTGATCAGGATGCCCCGCGCGGCCAGGGCGGCAACGCCTATCAGCATGAACTGGCCAGCAACGGCCCGTACCAGTTCTTTGCGGCCTTCCGTAATAACGAGCTCGATTACCAGCAGTTCTACACCAGCCTGCCCACCGAGGTAGTGGCCCCCCAATTGCGCCGCGAATTGACGGAGCCCAACGCTACATTTGTCGGCAAGGACCCGCTGGATATCCGTCGCAATATCGACAACCCCGGCACTGCGCGCCAGCCCAATATTGTGCTGGTCACCATTGAAAGCCTGAGCGCCAAATATTTGGGCAGCAATGGCGATGGCCGCAACCTGACACCCAACCTTGATCAGTTGCGTAAAGAGAGCCTGTACTTCAATAACTTCTATGCCACCGGCACCCGCACGGACCGCGGACTGGAGGCGATTACTCTGGCTATCCCGCCAACACCGGGGCGCTCTATCGTGAAACGCATCGGTCGTGAAAGCGGCTTTGCCAGCCTTGGCCAGCAATTGAATGCGGTCGGTTATGACAGCGTATTTGTATACGGTGGCCGTGGTTACTTCGACAACATGAATGCTTTCTTCAGTGGTAATGGCTATCGCGTTGTCGACCAAAGCAGCGTGAATGAAGCCGACATCCACTTCAAAAACGCATGGGGCATGGCAGACGAAGACCTGTACCGTGAAACCCTGAAACTGGCCGATACAGACTATGCCCAGCAGAAGCCGTTTTTGCTGCAATTGATGACCACATCGAACCATCGTCCTTATACCTATCCTGAAGGTCGAATCGACATCAAATCGGGTAATGGTCGCGATGGAGCGGTGAAATACACCGACTACGCCATCGGCCAATTCCTCGAAAATGCACGGAAGAAGCCTTGGTTTGACAACACGATCTTTGTCTTCGTGGCTGATCACACGGCGGGCAGTGCGGGCAAAGAAGACTTGCCGATCAGCAACTATCAAATCCCGTTGTTCATTTATGCGCCAAAGCTGATTGAAGCACGCGAGAACGCGCAACTGGCCAGCCAGATCGACCTTGCACCCACCCTGCTCGGCTTGTTGAACATGGATTACCAGTCGACATTCTTTGGTCGTAACGTGTTGCAGGACAATCCGCTGGCACCGCGCGTGGTGGTGGGCAACTACCAGCACCTGGGACTGTTCGATGGCAAGGATTTGGCGATATTGAGCCCGCGCCAGGGGCTACGTCGTCATGATGAAGCGCTGACAGCCAGTGTTGAATCTCGCGTGCCCGCGACCGATCCGTTGATTGAACGGGCTATCACTTACTATCAAGCCGCCAGCTATGGCTATAAACAGCAGTTGCTGAGCTGGAAGCCGGAGCAGAAGTTGCCGGTGCAGGTTTCAGAGCACTGATTGACCCGCCCCCCTCACCCCAGCCCTCTCCCAAAGGGAGAGGGAGCCGATTGGGGGATATTTGAGCCGCGATACATTCAGATGATCGTGCGTTGAATCCAGCATCGACGCGGTCCAGTCCCCTCTCCCTCCGGGAGAGGGCTAGGGTGAGGAGCTTTTAACCACACCCACAAAAAAGCCCCGCCTGATTACTGAGGCGGGGCTTTTGCGTATCAGGGTAAGGCTGGCTTACATCATGCCGCCCATACCACCCATACCGCCCATGTCTGGCATACCGCCGCCAGCTGGTTTGTCTTCCTGGATCTCAGCGATCATCGCCTCAGTGGTGATCATCAGGCTGGCAATCGACGAAGCCGCTTGCAGAGCCGAACGAGTCACTTTAGCTGGGTCAAGAATACCCATTTCGATCATGTCGCCGTATTCGCCAGTGGCTGCGTTGTAACCGTAGTTACCCGAACCCTGCTTCACTTTGTCGACTACTACGCTTGGCTCGTCGCCGGAGTTGGCAACGATCTGACGCAGAGGTGCTTCAACAGCACGACGCAGCAGAGCAATACCTACGTTCTGATCAGCGTTGTCGCCTTTCAGTTCGGAGATAGCTTGCAGAGCGCGAACCAGTGCCACGCCACCGCCAGGTACCACGCCTTCTTCAACGGCTGCACGGGTAGCGTGCAGGGCGTCTTCAACGCGGGCTTTCTTCTCTTTCATTTCTACTTCAGAACCAGCGCCAACCTTGATCACTGCAACGCCGCCGGACAGTTTGGCCAGACGCTCTTGCAGTTTTTCACGGTCGTAGTCAGAAGTGGTATCAGCCACTTGAGCACGGATCTGAGTAACGCGAGCCTGAATGTCAGCCTCAACGCCAGCACCATCAATGATGGTGGTGTTTTCTTTGGTCACGGTAACGCGTTTGGCATTACCCAGGTGTTCCAGGGTAGCGCTTTCCAGGCTCAGACCGATCTCTTCGGAGATAACGGTACCGCCAGTCAGAACAGCGATGTCCTGCAGCATTGCCTTGCGACGGTCACCAAAGCCAGGTGCTTTAACAGCAACTACTTTAACGATACCGCGCATGTTGTTCACAACCAGAGTTGCCAAGGCTTCGCCTTCAACATCTTCGCTGACGATCAACAGTGGACGACCCGCTTTGGCAACAGCTTCCAGTACTGGCAGCAGTTCGCGGATGTTCGAAATTTTCTTGTCGACCAGCAGGATCAGCGGGCCATCAAGCTCGGCTGTCATGGTGTCTGGCTTGTTGACGAAGTACGGGGACAGGTAACCACGGTCAAACTGCATGCCTTCAACAACAGACAGTTCGTTTTCCAGGCCCGAGCCTTCTTCAACAGTGATCACGCCTTCTTTGCCGACTTTTTCCATAGCTTCGGCAATGATGTCGCCGATGGAGCTGTCGGAGTTGGCAGAGATGGTGCCTACCTGAGCGATTGCCTTGCTGTCAGCGCATGGCTTGGCCAGTTGACGCAGTTCTTTGACAATAGCGATGGTCGCTTTGTCGATACCGCGCTTCAGGTCCATCGGGTTCATGCCGGCAGCGACGGCTTTCAGGCCTTCGTTGACGATCGACTGAGCCAGAACGGTTGCAGTGGTAGTACCGTCACCTGCGTCATCGTTGGCACGGGAGGCAACGTCTTTAACCAGCTGCGCGCCCATGTTTTCAAAGCGATCTTTGAGCTCGATTTCTTTGGCTACGGAAACGCCGTCTTTGGTGATGGTCGGAGCGCCGAAGCTTTTCTCGATGATCACGTTACGGCCTTTAGGGCCCAGGGTCGCTTTTACTGCGTCAGCCAGGACGTTTACACCGGCCAACATTTTTTTACGGGCGGAGTCGCCGAATTTAACTTCTTTAGCAGCCATGTTCGTTCTTCCTTAAATACTTTGTAGTAACGGGAAAAGGAGCGGGAAATCAGCCTTCGATTACAGCGAGAATCTCGTTCTCAGCCATCACCAACAGGTCTTCGCCGTCGACTTTCACAGTGTTGCTGCCGGAGTAAGGGCCGAACACAACCTTGTCACCCACTTTAACGGCCAGTGCACGCACTTCACCGTTGTCCAGAACGCGACCGGTACCAACGGCGATCACTTCACCGCTGTTAGCTTTTTCAGCAGCAGAACCCGGCAGAACGATACCGCCAGCGGTTTTCTTTTCTTCTTCGCTGCGACGGATTACGACGCGGTCATGCAGAGGACGAAGCTTCATTGTCGATCTCTCCTAATTGAGGTGTTCATCGGCCGATGTCAATACCGGCTGGGTTTACAAGTCCGGAAATGCCGGGTGCCATTCGCTTATAGAGATTCGCTGTTATCAGCGAAACCCTGCGTTGTCCGTTACATAAGGGCGTATCAACTGATTACAAGAGCGCGGTCGCTAAAATTTTTAAAACGCTGCGCCCTGAAAACAAACACGGCACCCGAGGTGCCGTGTTGAAATCGCCGAAAGGTTACTTGTCGCGATGTTCGAATTCGCCTTCGATCACGTTCGGCTCACGGCCCAGCGGCTTGTGGGTACCCGGTCGAACCACCGGATCGAACTCATCGGCAAATGCGCGCTGACGAAGCGCCTGCTCTTCGGCGCGCTTACGCAGGCGGTACACCAGAAAACGACGCACCGGCGGGAACAGCAACAGCAGGCCAGCCACATCACTGATAAAGCCCGGCAGTACCAACAGGCCGCCACCCAAGGCCAGCATCAGGCCTTCGAGCATTTGCTGGGCCGGCAACTCGCCGCGATTCAAGCTTTCTCGGGCCTTCAGTGCAGTCGCCAAACCGGCAACGCGAACGACCAGAACACCCAGCATGGAGCCAGCAATGATCAGCAGCAACGCAGGGAAAAACCCGATAGCGGTGCTGACCTTGAAAAAGACGTACAGCTCTAGCACGGGAAACAACAGAAAGAGCAATAGAAAAGCGCGCATCAAATGATTCCTCTCCGGAAGAATATCTTCCAACCCAGCTTAGATGACGGCGCGCCTCTCTGAATTCAAGTCCAGGCCGTCTGTTTTTTTGGCCACTCACTGGCGCGCGCCAAGAGAACCAAGGCTTCACGCACCTGTGTCGAAGTGTTGCAAGGCTCCGGGAAGCCCAACCAGTAAAGCGCATCACCGATGCGCAAATGCATGCCTTCGCTGTCGATACCCACCATCTGCGCAGGCGTAGTCTTCGGCAAACCGGCCAGTTTCACATAGTGAGCAATGGCGTTGGCGTGATCGCTGTTCATGTGATCAATCATGCGGACTTCGACTGGCCCGGCAAAGGGGTTGGCCAGCGTGATGTTATCCAGCCAGTGAATGGCGCCAAAACCCCCGATATAACGATGACGAACCGGGTTAAGCACCCAGAAATCGAAATTGTGAGCCGTGTCATAGCTGCGCGCTTCGGGGAAGTAACGGTAATAGCGTTCGGCAGCGGCTTCAATGACGTCAGGGTCAGTCAGTTGTTCAGCTTCGGCCAGGTACGTCAATCGACCTACAGCCTGAACATCTTCGGCCCCGCGCTCACCCACCATTAATGAGCACTTGGGGTCTTTAAGCAGGTTGTGGGTGTGCTGAGCGATACGGCTGATCAGTATCAGCGGTCGTCCTTGCTCATCCAGACAATAAGGTACAACGGACCCAAATGGAAAACCCGGCATCGCCTTGGAGAGCGTGGACAAGGATCCACGGTATTCCTTGAGCAGTAATTCTCGGGCATGCTTGGTGGCTTCAACGCTCAACTTATGACTCCTTATAAAAAATCCGTCGCAAACGGACGAGTTCAGGGCTAGCCGTCAACCCGCACTCAGGGCTATGTCTGATAGGCGAACCGCGCAGGCGGCGCAGATCCATAGCCTATAAGGTCTCACTTCTGAATGGCTGCTGAGGGTTCCCATGCAATTAAACGATAAAGTAATCATTATCACTGGCGGCTGCCAAGGGCTAGGGCGTGCCATGGCCGAATATCTGGCGGCCAAAGGCGCAAAACTGGCGCTGATTGACCTCAATCCAGAAAAACTCGAACTGGCTGTTGCGGCTTGTCAGGCACAGGGAGTCGAGGCACGTGCTTACCTGTGTAACGTGGCCGATGAAGAGCAGGTGACGCAGACCATAGGCCAAGTGGCAGAAGATTTCGGCGCGATCCATGGCTTGATCAACAATGCTGGCATCTTGCGTGACGGCCTGCTGCTCAAGGTCAAGGACGGCGTGATGACCAAGATGAGCCTGGCACAGTGGCAGGCGGTCATAGACGTCAACCTGACGGGTGTATTCCTGTGCACCCGCGAGGTGGCTGCGAAAATGGTCGAGCTGAACAATCAGGGCGCAATTATCAATATTTCGTCGATTTCGCGCGCTGGTAATGTCGGCCAGACTAACTACTCTGCCGCCAAGGCCGGTGTTGCCGCTGCCACCGTGACCTGGGCCAAGGAGCTGTCGCGCTACGGCATACGTGTCGCCGGGATTGCTCCCGGGTTTATTGAGACCGAAATGACGTTGGGCATGAAACCCGAAGCGTTGGAGAAGATGACCTCGGGTATACCGCTTAAACGTATGGGCAAAGTCGAGGAAATCGCCCACTCAGCGGCCTATATCTTCGAAAACGACTACTACAGCGGGCGTATTCTTGAACTCGATGGCGGGCTGCGGATTTAATCACAGCCCATTACCCCTCGGCTTTAGTAGACAAGGCTGAGGGGTTACACCCTCACCACATCACGCCAAACCCTGCGGTATAGCGGGTTTTATTAAGCGCGTTGTCCGAACCGCTGCCACTGCCGATCAGTTCTTTTTCAGCCTTGAGATTCAACGAAGCCCATTCGGTGACTTTATAGCGCAAGCCAATCTCGGCATCGAGGCTGTAATCCGACGCCCCTTCGAGCGGCTTGCCCAACTCACCGTTGGTAAAGAGTGAAACCGATTTGCCTAACAGATAACGGTTGTAATCCCACTTCATGGCAATTGAATAGAAGTTGTCTTTCTTGCCATCGGAATATTCATAATCGGTGCGATTAAGCAGCGAGCCTAGGGAAAACGCACCTAACTCATCATCCCAGAACTGGTAGCCGGGACCGGTACCCACAGTGCGTTGACGGGCAATGTCTTCAACTTTGTCCCGCGTATAACCGAGCCGCCCCTGCCAGTACCACTTATCGTCAATAAAGTGATCCAGCGCATATTCGGCGCTCCAGTTATCCGTCGTCACTACATCATTCTGGAATTCCCGGTTGTATTCACCTTCGGCGTGGTGACGCCAAGCGCCATGGCGCGCCGTGGTTTTGAAGTCGATATCGTAATCATCGGTGTCTTTATCAGCGCGTTTATAATCCAGCGCGACATCGACATTGCCTTTCCATACCAGGTCTTCGATCACCGGCTTGGGTTTAATGATCTGCTCGATACTGGCGAGGTCTACGGTTTTAGGCGCTTCGCCATTAACCAGCGTGACCTTTCCATCTTCGGCAGCCTTGAGCGACTTGGCTTTTTCGCCGGTATAGGCATCTTGCTTGACCAACAACTCCTGATCACTTTCAAGCGTCTTTACTTGCTTCCAGTCAATTGGAATGGCGCCTGCATAGTCGGTCTGAACCAACAACTTGCCGCCATCGAATACTTTGATTTTACCGGTAAGGCGGTCACCGTTTTTCAACCAGACGGTATCGGCGAGCAAAGGCGTAGACACATTCAAGACGGCAAGGCATAACAAGGTTCTGGACAACATAAGCAGATGTGAAACTCAGGTTTGCGAAAGAATGTCAGCATTATCCGGATAGAAATGCCTCAGGCAATAAAGACTGACTTAATCTGTTGTAGTTCATTTCTTGGTCCAATTGACAGAATCGTAATAGCCCCAACTAACGTCGTGAAATATGAAGAACTCGCCGTGAGCACATCCCTTGAATCACCGCAAAGCCAAGCTGATATTCGCCGTACAGCGCTCTACTCGACCCTGATGCAAGTGCCCTCAGGCTACGTGGTGACGTATGGTCAACTCGCCGAACTGGCAGGCCTGGGGCGCGCAGCACGCTGGGTTGGACGCACGCTCAGCCAGTTGCCCGAAGGCACGCGCCTGCCCTGGCATCGGGTAGTGGCCGCCGGAGGGCGTATCAGTTTGCCAGCAGGCAGCCCGTCCGGCGACGAACAGCGTGCGCGATTGCGCTGCGAAGGCGTGAGCCTTTCAAACAGTCGTGTGGATTTACGCCGCCATGGCTGGCGCCCGATAGAGCACTGCGGTTAGAGTGCGCCCTTTGTTTCCGTAATCAGAGGCAGACTCGAGTCCATGCCCCGTAAAACCTGGCGCGAAGCGCTAGCTGCCTATTCCAGCCCCTCAACCCTTGTGCTGTTGCTGCTCGGTTTTGCCGCCGGTCTACCGTACATGCTGGTGTTTTCAACTCTTTCCGTGTGGTTGCGTGAAGCCGGTGTGGCCCGCGAAACCATCGGCTATGCGAGCCTGATCGGTCTGGCCTACGCCTTTAAATGGGTGTGGTCGCCGCTGCTCGACCAATGGCGTTTGCCCCTGCTGGGTAAACTCGGTCGGCGCCGCTCCTGGCTGGTACTCGCCCAAACACTGGTGATCCTGGGTCTTATAGGCATGGGCTTTTGCGACCCGCAGAAGCACTTGTCATGGCTTATAGCCATTGCCGTTGTTGTGTCATTTGCCTCCGCCACTCAGGACATTGCAGTCGACGCCTATCGACTGGAAATCGCCGACGACAGCCGACAGGCTGCCCTCGCTGCCAGTTACATGTCCGGGTATCGCGTTGCCGCTTTGCTGGCCACGGCTGGCGCGCTGTTTTTTGCCGAGGGCTTCGGCTCAACAGGCTTCAACTACAAGCACTCCGCATGGACCGGCACCTATGTGCTGTTTGGTTTGTTGATGGTGCCCGCGCTGCTCACGACCTTTTTCATGCGCGAACCACCGGTGCCATTGCGCACTCAACTGTCTGCCGGGCGTTACAGCTTTGCCCACCAACTGGCATCGGTGTTCGTCCTGATCGTGCTGCTGGTGTCCGTACCTGCCATGTTCACTCAGCTGTACAACACCGACTTCGCCAGCGTGCTGTTCGAAGGTGTGAGTCCCGTGAATCTGGTATTGGAGGATCGGGCTTTTCTAAGGGCCATTCTCTACACGCTGCTGACCGTCCTGTGCCTGTCCTCAATGGGGCGACGCGGATTGGCACCGGTTCTGACACCCGTTAACGACTTCATCCTGCGTTACCGCTGGCAAGCGTTGCTGCTGCTCGGCCTGATCGCCACCTACCGCATGTCGGATACGGTCATGGGCGTAATGGCCAACGTGTTTTACATCGACCAAGGCTTTACCAAGGATCAGATTGCCGGTGTCAGCAAGATTTTCGGCTTGATCATGACGCTTGTTGGCGCGGGCATGGGGGGGCTGCTGATTGTTCGTTTCGGGATCTTGCCGATTCTGTTGATCGGCGGCGCAGCCTCAGCGGGTACCAACCTGCTATTTATGCTGTTGGCTGACATGGGGCCCAATCTGCAAATGCTGATTGTGACCATTTCACTCGATAACTTCAGCTCGGGCCTCGCGACATCTGCCTTTGTGGCCTACCTGTCCAGCCTGACCAACCTGAAGTTCTCGGCAACCCAATATGCCTTGCTCAGCTCCATCATGTTGCTGTTGCCGCGCTTGATGGGTGGTTACTCAGGGGTTCTGGTCGAGAAATTCGGGTACCACAACTTCTTTATCATTACCGCGGTGATGGGCGTGCCGACCTTGCTTCTGATCAGCCTGCACTGGTTTCAGGAAAGCCGTCGGGCACGCCTGAACCCGCCCGTAAATCTCGAAAAAACCCTGTAAAAACCGGGGAGAGCCACTCTCCCCGCCCTGCCCTGTACGCAGGCACCTCTCGCCCGTACAATGCCCAGTCATTTCCAGTCATCAGCAACGGCACCGGCTAACCATGCGCACCAGTCAATATTTGCTCGCCACACAGAAAGAAACGCCTTCCGACGCGGTCGTTATCAGCCACCAGCTGATGCTGCGCGCCGGCATGATTCGTAAACTTGCTTCCGGCCTGTACACCTGGCTGCCCATGGGCCTGCGCATCATGCGTAAGGTCGAAGCGATTGTTCGCGAAGAAATGAACGCTGCTGGCGCTCTGGAAGTGCTGATGCCGAGCATTCAACCGGCTGAACTGTGGCAAGAGTCAGGCCGCTGGGAAGAGTACGGGCCTGAGCTGTTGCGCCTCAAGGATCGCCACGGTCGTGAGTTCTGCGTAGGCCCGACCCATGAAGAAGTCATCACCGACCTGTGCCGCAATGAGTTGAACAGCTATAAACAGCTGCCTATCAACCTGTACCAGATCCAGACCAAATTCCGTGATGAGATCCGTCCTCGCTTCGGCTTGATGCGCGGCCGCGAATTCATCATGAAGGACGCCTATTCGTTCCATACCGACGAAGCTTCGCTGCAAGTCACGTATGACCGCATGCACGAAGCCTACTGCAATATATTCTCCCGTCTGGGCCTTAACTTCCGCCCGGTAGAAGCCGACAACGGCTCCATCGGCGGCGCTGGCTCCCACGAGTTCCACGTATTGGCCGAGTCCGGCGAAGACGACATTGCCTTCAGCAATGCTTCGGATTACGCCGCCAACATCGAAAAAGCCGAAGCAGTCCCACGCGAAACTTCACGCCCTGCGGCGACTGAAGAGCTGCGCCTCATCGACACGCCGGACGCCAAAACCATCGTGCAATTGGTAGAAGGCTACAACCTGCCAATCGAAAAAACCGTCAAGACCCTGATCGTTCACGCGGCCGAAGAAGGCAAGCTGATCGCACTGGTGATCCGTGGCGATCACGAACTCAACGAAATCAAGGCCGGCAACCATCCGTTGGTGGCCAGCCCGCTGATCATGGCTTCGGATGCCGAGCTGCGCGATGCGATCGGCGCCGGCGCGGGCTCTTTGGGCCCGCTGAACCTGCCGCTGCCATGCATCATCGACCGCTCGGTCGAGCTGATGAGCGACTTTGGCGTTGGCGCCAACATCGATGACAAACACTACTTCGGCGTGAACTGGGAGCGCGATCTGCCGGTTCCGACTGTTGCCGACTTGCGTAACGTGGTGGCTGGCGATCCAAGCCCAGACGGTAAAGGCACGCTGGAAATCAAGCGCGGCATCGAAGTCGGTCACATCTTCCAGCTGGGCACTAAATACAGCGAAGCGATGAAGTGTCAGGTACTGGGCGAAAACGGCAAGCCTGTAACACTGGCAATGGGCTGCTATGGCATTGGCGTATCCCGCGTGGTCGCTGCAGCCATCGAGCAGAACAACGACGAGCGCGGCATTATCTGGAGCGACGCCCTGGCTCCGTTCCAGGTAGCACTGGTGCCACTGCGTTACGAAACCGAAGCCGTTCGCGAAGCCACTGACACCCTGTATGCGCAACTGACGGCTGCCGGTTTTGAAGTGCTGCTGGACGACCGCGACAAGAAAACCAGCCCAGGCATCAAGTTCGCTGACATGGAGCTGATCGGCATCCCGCACCGTATCGTGGTCAGCGACCGTGGCCTGGCCGAAGGCAACCTGGAATACAAGAGCCGCACCGAAGCAGAGCCGCAAGCACTGCCCGTTGCTGACGTGCTGGCCTTCCTTCAGGCGCGTATTCGTCGCTGAATCCAGATAGAGACACCATGTTCAATCGACACACCTTGACCCTCGGGGGCGCCGCCATGTGCGGCGCCCTGCTGCTGAGCGGCTGTGCCAACCACATGTCACAACGCAGCGAACACGAGGAGCGCATAGAGCGCAAATTGCTCGCCCACAACTTGCAGATCGACGTCGGCTCACCCTCCGTGCTGGAGCTGCCGCAACGCCGTGTGCGCATCAATGAACAAAAGACCTTTGAGGTTACCGAGTTCGATGTCACCCGGCATTACGACCGGTACACGCCCTACCAACCCTGGCGCGAGGTCTATGAGATTCCGCTGGGCGCAGTAGCGATCGTCGCGGGCGTGGGTGCCAATGTGCTTAACGTCTTCATGTTCGGGCAATTACCGGACAGCGTGACGAAAGACTGGATCAGCTATGGTTTTGCCGGCATTAACCCGGCCATGAACGTACAGTCCCATGGCCGCGCCGAACAAAATTTGGCGGGCATTGACGATATTCAACGCGACAAGCGACTCGAGAACTCAAGCTTGCCTTGGGCAGAGCGGCCGGTCGTGGTGAAGGCTGGCTCGCAAAGCCATGAAATGACCACTGACCGTAACGGTGTGCTGCGCCTCAACTTGCTCGACAGCCCATTTGCCGAGCAGGATTTGAACCGCATCAGCACACTGACGATTGCGGTTGAGGATGCGCAGGACGAAACCCACTCAGATTCCACCCTGTCGATCAGCCACACGCTGCGTTCAAAATTGCTCGAAGCGCACAATCTGATCTACGACGACCTTGAAGGTGACGACGTCATCCAATGGGTTCACCGGGTCAAACGCCTCTCGGAATTGGGGTTGGAAGAAGAAGCCAGCGAACTGGAGCAAAGCCTGATCGAACTCACTCGCAACGACCCTGAGTTACAACGTGAGTTCTTGCAGTCTCTGACCCAAAATGCCGGTCGATTGGTGGCAGACCCCGGCGTCAGTTAACGCTGAAACAGTTCCAACTGTTCATGACCACCGTTCAAATCGTGCAATCGCACGCCAAGCCCCAACAATCGGACGGGCTTGGCACCGCGGGCAAATGCCTGACTCAACAACCCCTCGTAACTCTCAAGATCGCGACCAGCACCCGACTGCTCAAGGGTGGTCTGAGTAAAATCGTGAAACTTCACTTTGACGAACGGCTTGCCGGGGCGGTAGCTGCTACCGATCCGCTCAATCCGACGATTCAGGGTTTCAAGCAATTCCGGTATTTTTTTAAGGCACGTCGCCAGATCGGGTAAGTCAGTGTCGTAGGTGTTTTCCACGCTTACGGATTGTCTGCGGCTATCGCTTTGCACCTGACGCTCATCAATCCCGCGCGCCAGCCACCACAAACGCTCGCCGAAACTGCCAAATTCCCGTACCAGCGCCAATTTATTCCAATCGCGAAGATCAAGACAGGTCTCAATGCCCAGGCGCGCCAGCTTGTCAGCCGTGACCTTACCTACGCCGTGCAGCTTGTTAACGGCCAACGCCGACACGAAGTCTTCCACCTGATCCGGGGTGATCACGAACAAGCCATTGGGTTTTTTCCAGTCGCTGGCAATTTTGGCGAGGAATTTGTTCGGCGCCACCCCCGCCGACACGGTGATATGCAGCTGATTGGAGACACGACGCCGGATGTCCTGGGCAATGCGCGTCGCACTGCCCCCAAAGTGCGGGCTATCCGACACATCCAGATAAGCCTCATCCAGCGACAGCGGCTCAATCAGCTCGGTGTAATCCCGCAAAATGCCATGAATCTCCTTGGAGGCTTCTTTATAGGCATCCATTCGACCGCTCACGATCACTAAGTCAGGGCAGAGCTTGAGCGCATGACGGGACGCCATGGCCGAGCGAACACCGTAAGCCCGCGCCTCATAGTTGCACGTTGAAATCACACCGCGCCGGTCAGCGGAACCACCCACCGCCATCGGCTTGTTCGCCAGGCTCGGGTCATCACGCATCTCGATAGCGGCATAAAAACAGTCACAGTCAACGTGGATGATTTTGCGTTGCGTCATGTGGGGCGAGGTTCTTCAAGGTGGAAGGCAATGCAGATCGCCAGTATGTCACCGGCAACTGTATATAGCACCAGTAGTCGTATTTATCCCCGACGAGCGTAGGAAATTACCAAGATGGATTTGTTTTTCCAATCGAAGCTAAAGGATCAATCGAGCTACACCCCATGGTGCGTATGGCCTGTAGCCATTTTTATACCCAATAATTAGCCTAACTATCTGAAGCAGAACGTAATTTTCTAAATTAACGTTTGACAGCACTGCGTATCGCTGTAGAATCCACCCCACAGACGCGGGATGGAGCAGTCTGGTAGCTCGTCGGGCTCATAACCCGAAGGTCGTCGGTTCAAATCCGGCTCCCGCAACCAAACATTAAAAGGCTACTCGAAAGAGTGGCCTTTTTTGTGCGCGCTTGTTTTGTAGAGGGACTTGGTTGCCTTGGCCAAATTTCCAATTGCTTAAAGGCCGATCGCAGCCTTCGTTCCTCGGCAGCGACTACCAAGACGCATGGCAGGGTCACATACTCTCAAACAAGCCTTCACATCCGATTCATATCTTATTTAACCGTTTTGTGGATTAAAGGTTGACTCCCCCGCTCATCACTGTAAAGTGCGCCCCACAGACGCGGGATGGAGCAGTCTGGTAGCTCGTCGGGCTCATAACCCGAAGGTCGTCGGTTCAAATCCGGCTCCCGCAACCAAACATTAAAAGGCTGCTCGAAAGAGTGGCCTTTTTTGTGCGCGACTGTTTTTAACAGCGCTTACGGATCCTGGTCATCAGGCATTAAATCCGGCTATTTCAATTGCTTACGCGATTTAAGGTTGACACCTCGCCGATCCTCTGTAGAATGCGCCCACACAGACGCGGGATGGAGCAGTCTGGTAGCTCGTCGGGCTCATAACCCGAAGGTCGTCGGTTCAAATCCGGCTCCCGCAACCAAACATCAAAAAAGGCTACTCGAAAGAGTGGCCTTTTTTGTGCGCGCTCGAAAAGTGCACGGCAAGCGTTTATTGACAATAAACGTCATATTTCTGAAAGTCCGGCAGTCTATGCTTAGCACCCACAATTACCTGTTTTTCACACCCCTAACCTGAACCTCAGGCAAACGGCTGCAAGTATTTCAAATTATTTCGACCAAAAGGATTGGTAACTTGTGTCTATGCCTCCATCCTATCGCGCACGATCCACGAGGTGATTGATGCCCGATAATTCGCCAGAACCCATTGAAGCCGTTACAGCCGCCCACCCCATTGCCGCAACCCGTTTGCGCTGGCTGGATTTGCTGAGCAAATACCGACAACCCATTGGACTTGCACTGACCCTGTTGCTGTTTGCAATAGCGTTGATCGCTTGTCGTCATTTACTCAGTGAACTGGATCTCTACGCACTGCAGGACTCCCTTCAGGAAATCCCCAAGCCTGCTCTCCTCGGCGCCGTGGCTGCGACAGCCGTAGGGTTTTTGATATTGCTTGGTTATGAGTGGTCGGCGAGTCGTTATGCGGGGGTAAAACTGCCCGCCAAGACCCTTGCCTTTGGCGGCTTCACCGCTTTTGCCATTGGTAATGCTATCGGCCTGTCATTGCTGTCTGGCGGATCCGTGCGCTATCGCCTCTACGCGCGCTTTGGCGTAGGGGCTTCGGAAGTCGCCCACATGACCCTGTTTGCCAGCCTGTCTCTGGGCTGTGCATTACCGCCCCTGGCAGCACTCGCAACCCTGAGCAATTTACCTGCGGCCTCGGCGGCGCTGAATATTCCTGTCTGGGTATTGGGCTCTGTCGCTTTTGCCGTATTGGCGCTGTTTGCGCTACTGGCGCTGGGCATTTACCGCCGCCGCCTACCTGAGCAACCCATCCCGGATAACCTGTTGGTCAAGGCTGGGCGCCGTACCCTGCGCTTGCCCAGCCCACGCTTGACCTTGCTGCAACTGGTCATTACGGCACTGGACGTCGCTGCCGCGGCTACGGTGCTGTACTTGCTGCTGCCTGAGGCACCACCATTTGGTCCCTTCCTGCTGGTTTATTTACTGGCATTGGCCGCTGGCGTGCTCAGCCACGTACCGGGCGGGGTTGGCGTTTTCGAAGCCATTCTGCTCGCCGCATTCGCTGACAAGCTCGGAGCCGCACCACTGGCGGCCGCACTGCTGCTGTATCGGATGATTTACGTGATTCTGCCGTTGCTGGTCGCGTGTTTTATGTTGCTGCTCAATGAAGCCCAGCGACTGATCCATACCCGACAAAGCTTGCGTGTCGCATCCGGATTGGCAGCTCCGATTCTGTCGATACTGGTGTTTATATCCGGCATCGTATTGCTGTTCTCAGGTGCGACCCCGGAAATCGATACTCGCCTTGAACACATGGGCTTTCTGATCCCTCATCGCTTGATTGATGCCTCACACTTCGGCGCGAGCCTGATTGGTGTACTTTGCCTGTTGCTGGCCCAAGGCCTGCGTCGCCGCCTGTCAGCAGCGTGGATGCTGACAACGGTTCTGTTGCTGGTGGGCGCTGTGCTCTCCCTGCTAAAAGGCTTTGACTGGGAAGAAGCCACCATTCTGGTACTGACTGCCAGCCTGCTGGGACTGTTCCGCCGCTCGTTCTATCGCCCGAGCCGCCTGACAGAACTTCCGTTTTCGCCCCTGTATTTGGTGTCCAGCCTGTGCGTACTTGGCGCTTCCATCTGGTTGCTGCTGTTCGCCTATCAGGATGTCCCCTACAGCCATCAGCTGTGGTGGCAATTCACCCTCGACTCGGATGCCCCTCGCGGCCTGCGCTCCCTGCTCGGCGCTGCGGTACTGCTGGTGGTCGTCTCATTGACCTGGTTACTGCGCACAGCTCGCCCGGTTATCCATCTCCCGGATGCGAGCGAGCTGGAGAAAGCCGCAAAGATCATTCTGTCTTCTGACCAGCCCGACGGCGGCTTGGCGTTGACCGGGGATAAAGCACTGCTGTTTCACCCTGACGATAACGCCTTCCTCATGTACGCCCGCCGTGGCCGCAGTCTGGTGGCGCTGTACGACCCGATTGGACCACCTCAGCAACGCGCCGAACTGATCTGGCAGTTCCGCGATTTGTGTGACGTCTACCATGCTCGCCCGGTGTTTTATCAGGTGCGCGCTGAGAACCTGCCCTTCTATATGGACATCGGTTTAACGGCAATCAAACTCGGCGAAGAAGCCCGAGTCGATTTGCACCGCTTCGATCTCGACGCCAAAGGCAAAGAGATGAAAGACCTGCGCTACACCTGGAACCGCGGCACCCGCGATGGCCTGTCACTGGAAATCCATGAGCCGGGCGAGGCGCCTATGGCCGAGCTGAAAGAGATTTCCGATGCCTGGTTGACGGGCAAGAACGTGCGCGAGAAAGGATTCTCACTGGGGCGCTTTAGTGAGGACTACATCAAGCATTTTCGCGTGGCGGTTATTCGCTTCGAAGGAAAACCGGTTGCGTTTGCCAACTTGCTCGAGACCCACAGCCATGAATTGTCGAGCCTCGACCTGATGCGCGCCCACCCACAAGCCCCCAAACTGACCATGGAATTCATGATGGTCGGCCTGATTCAGCATTATAAAAAGCATGGATACGCACGATTCAGCTTGGGCATGGTGCCCTTGTCTGGCCTGCAACCGCGCCGTGGCGCGCCATTGACCCAGCGTTTGGGGTCGATGTTGTTCCAGCGTGGTGAGCACTTGTACAACTTTCAAGGTTTACGTCGCTTCAAAGACAAATTCCAGCCTGACTGGGAACCTCGTTATATGGCCGTACCCGCCGGACTTGATCCGCTGGTGGCACTGGCCGATACCGCCGCCCTGATTGCAGGCGGCTTGACTGGATTGGTGAAACGTTAATGAAACATCGTTCCTGGCGGTTTTTGTTGCTTGCATTGATTGCTGTGGTCGCGCTCGCAGCTGGCGGCTACTGGTGGTGGAATCGCCCTGCCCCCGAACCCACGGTTGAACACCTGTCCCAGACTGACGGTTCTACCCTGACTAACGTAATACCCGGGCAGAAGGCTCAAGCACGTGTGGTTATCGCAACGCCGGCCGAAGAGGCGCTGACCGACAAACAACTCACCGCGTTAAGCCGTGGTGGCAAAGCGCAACTGGTGCAAGTGATCCTGCCTAAAGAAGATTGCGCCTTACAGCAGCAAGCGCTGCAAACAGCCCTGCAACAGCTCAAGGGCCCTGCCACACTGGTCAGCGGCATTGGCCCAGGGGCAACCCTGGCCTGGCGCTGGCTAGCCGAACAGACCAACGACAAAGCTCAGGCCGTGTCAGTGGGTTTCAAGCTGGAAGAACCCGGTTGTAGCCTGCCCGTACCCAAATCCGCAGCCCACGGCAACTGGCTGGTGGCCTGGAACGACAACCCTGACGACCCCAGCGCAGCCTTTGTGCGCGATCAGCCCAATGCGCAAACCAGCATTAGCGATTACGACATTCACTTCCCGCAAGTGTTGAGCAACGAGCTGCGCAAAATTCTGGTGGGGGATGACAACGGTGGGCTGAGCATGCCCGTGGTTGAAGTCCCGGCAGGCCAGCAAAACAGCACCGTTACGTTATTTCTGTCGGGCGATGGCGGTTGGCGTGACCTGGACCGCGATGTGGCCGGGGAAATGGCCAAGATCGGTTACCCGGTCGTCGGCATCGACATGCTGCGTTACTACTGGCAGCACAAAACGCCCGAGCAGAGCGCCATCGACCTGACGGAACTGATGCAGCACTACCGCCAGAAGTGGGGCACTCAGCGCTTTGTGCTGGTGGGCTATTCCTTTGGTGCAGACGTGCTGCCGTCCACTTATAACCGCTTGCCCGAAGCCGAGCAGAATCGCGTGGATGCCATCATGATGCTGGCTTTTGCCCGCAGTGGCAGCTTTGAGATCCATGTTGATGGCTGGCTCGGTAAAGCGGGCGCAGAAGCCGATACCGGCGAAGAAATGTCCAAACTGCCTGCCAGCAAAGTGGTGTGCATCTATGGAGCAGAAGAAGTCGATGAAAGCGGCTGCACGGCCAAGACTGCAGTGGGTGAAAGCTTGAAACTGCCGGGCGGGCATCACTTTGATGAGAACTACCCGGCGTTGGCTCAGCGTCTGGTGGACCTGATCAAGAAGCATCAGGTGAAGCCGGAGTAAAGGCCTACCCTCACCCCAGCCCTCTCCCAGAGGGAGAGGGAGCTTGATCTGTGGCGTTACACATTCCTGCTTTTGCTTTTAGTCCCCTCTCCCTCTGGGAGAGGGCTAGGGTGAGGGGCTTTGGCCTTTACTACATCTCCACCTGCGTCCCCAGCTCAATCACCCGATTGACCGGCAATTTAAAGAACCTCAAGTTGCCATTGGCGTTTTTCAACATAAACCCGAACAACGCCTCGCGCCAACGCGCCATTCCCACCAGCTTGGATGCAATCACCGTCTCGCGGCTCAGGAAGTAGGTGGTACGCATCGGATTGAAGTCCAGCTCATCCAGATGACATAGCTTCAGCGCTTGCGGCACATCCGGCTCATCCATAAAGCCAAAGTGCAGGATTACCCGAAAGAACCCTTCGCCATAGGCATCCACTTCAAAACGCTGCGCCGCTGGCACTCTTGGCGTGTCTTCGTTGACCACCGTCAACAACACTACCTGCTCATGCAGTACCTGGTTATGCAGCAGGTTGTGCAATAACGCATGAGGTACGGCATCAGGCCGGGCGGTCAAAAACACCGCCGTACCCTGGACGCGATGAGGCGGCTGAACCCGAATACTGCTGATAAACAGCGGTAACGGCAGCGCATTTTCATCCAGGCGATCCACCAGCAACTGTTTGCCGCGCCGCCAAGTGGTCATCAAGATGAACAACACAATCCCCGCCAACACCGGGAAAGCACCGCCTTGCACGATTTTCGGCACGTTGGCGGCAAAGAACAGTCCGTCCACCAACAAAAAGCCGATCAACACCGGCACCGCTAACACGGGTGGCCACTTCCACAGCAACAACATGACGGCAGACACCAGAATACTGGTGATCAGCATAGTGCCCGTCACGGCCACGCCGTAGGCCGACGCCAGCGCTCCCGAAGACTCAAAACCCAGCACCAGCAAAATGACTCCGACCATCAACGACCAGTTCACCGCACCAATATAAATCTGCCCTTGCTCGGCGCTGGACGTGTGCTGAATGTGCATACGCGGGATATAACCGAGCTGAATGGCTTGGCGAGTCAACGAGAACGCTCCCGAAATTACCGCCTGGGACGCAATCACCGTCGCCAATGTGGACAAAACCACCAATGGGATCAATGCCCAGCTTGGCGCCAGCAAATAGAACGGGTTGCGCGCTGCTTCGGGGTTCTCCAGCAACAGGGCACCCTGACCGAAGTAGTTGAGCACCAGTGCGGGCAATACCAGAATGAACCAGGCACGGGCTATGGGCTTGCGTCCAAAATGCCCCATGTCAGCGTATAGCGCTTCAGCGCCGGTCAACGCCAGTACCACAGCTCCTAAAATGGCCACGCCCATGCCGGGATGAGAGACAAAGAAACGCACGCCCCACACGGGGTTCAGCGCGTGCAACACTTGCGGATGTTGCAGGATGCCGTGAATCCCCAGCCCCGCCAGCACCACAAACCACAGCACCATGATCGGGCCGAACAGTTTGCCCAACGTCGCCGTGCCCCGGCGTTGTATCAAGAACAGCGCCACCAGCACTATCAGCGCCAACGGCACAACCCATCGGTCCAGACCGCTAAACGCCAGCTCAAGCCCTTCAACAGCCGACAAAACCGAGATCGCCGGGGTAATCATGCTGTCGCCGTAAAACAGCGAGGCGCCTACCAACCCCAGAATCACCAGCACTGAGCGCAGTCTGGGATAAGGAGAGGCCGCACGTCGCGCCAGCGCCGTCAGCGCCATGATGCCGCCCTCGCCTTCGTTGTCCGCGCGCAGAATGAACAGCACGTACTTGATCGACACCACCCAGATCAGCGACCAGAAGATCAGCGCCAAAATGCCGAACACCCCATCGTGATTGACTTGAACGCCATATCCGCCGGAAAACACTTCTTTGAGGGTGTACAGCGGGCTAGTGCCGATATCGCCATACACCACTCCGACAGCGGCCACCAACATACCAATGGGCTTTGCCGTTGAGTGACCCTGTTCTGATGCCTGACTGCTGACCTGCCCCATCAACCACTCCTGCGACTCAAGATCGAACTTTTAAAACCCCGAGCACCGTACTGAACAGCGGGCTCTGTTTTCTGACTGCTTGTGCTGACAATTTCCTGCAAAACACGGGCGTAAAATACGCCCTTTTCACGACGGCGCGCAGCATAGCGCAGCACTCGTCGCAAATCCCCGTTTAACGCTGGTCAAGCGCGTTGACCATAGCTAGAATTGCGCACTTTTTTTCATTAGAGGCGCACTAAGCGCCCGTTGGTCGTGCAGCCTTTGCGGGCATGTAACGTCACTACATACCGAGGTTCGCCATGTCCACCGTTACCAAGCCAGCCAACCCGAAGGTCGGGTTTGTTTCTCTGGGGTGCCCAAAAGCCCTGGTCGACTCCGAACGCATCCTGACGCAGCTGCGTATGGAAGGCTACGATGTTGTTTCCACCTATCAGGACGCCGATGTCGTGGTGGTCAACACGTGCGGCTTTATCGACAGCGCCAAGGCTGAATCCCTTGAAGTGATCGGCGAAGCCATCAAGGAAAACGGCAAGGTCATCGTCACCGGCTGCATGGGTGTTGAAGAAGGCGCTATCCGCAACGTACATCCTAGCGTTTTGGCCGTAACCGGCCCGCAGCAGTACGAGCAAGTCGTTAACGCCGTTCATGAAGTCGTACCGCCACGTCAGGATCACAACCCATTGATCGATCTGGTGCCGCCGCAAGGCATCAAGCTGACCCCGCGCCACTATGCCTACCTGAAAATTTCCGAAGGCTGCAACCACAGTTGCAGCTTCTGCATCATCCCTTCCATGCGCGGCAAATTGGTCAGCCGCCCGGTCGGCGACGTGCTCGACGAAGCCCAGCGCCTGGTCAAGTCCGGCGTTAAAGAGCTGTTGGTGATTTCCCAAGACACCAGCGCCTATGGTGTGGACGTGAAGTACCGCACCGGTTTCTGGAACGGCGCGCCGGTTAAAACCCGCATGACCGAACTGTGCGAAGCCCTCAGCAGCCTGGGTGTATGGGTACGTCTGCACTACGTTTACCCGTACCCGCACGTTGACGAGCTGATCCCGCTGATGGCCGCCGGTAAAATCCTGCCGTACCTGGATATTCCGTTCCAGCACGCCAGCCCTAAAGTCCTCAAAGCCATGAAACGCCCGGCCTTTGAAGACAAGACTCTGGCTCGCATCAAGAACTGGCGCGTGATCTGCCCTGACCTGATCATCCGTTCGACCTTCATCGTCGGTTTCCCCGGCGAGACTGAAGAAGACTTCCAATACCTGCTCGACTGGCTGACCGAAGCCCAGCTCGATCGCGTTGGCTGCTTCCAGTACTCCCCCGTAGAAGGCGCACCCGCCAACTTGCTGGATGCCGCCGTCGTGCCGGATGACGTCAAGCAAGATCGCTGGGAGCGTTTCATGGCTCACCAACAGGCCATCAGTGCAGCTCGCCTGCAACTGAAGATCGGCAAGGAAATCGAAGTGCTGATCGACGAAGTCGACGAGCAAGGCGCTGTGGGTCGATGCTTCTTCGACGCCCCGGAAATCGACGGCAACGTGTTTATCGCCACAGAGAAAGACATCAAACCCGGTGACAAAATCATGTGCCGTGTGACCGACGCCGACGAGTACGACCTGTGGGCTGAAGCGATTTAAACCGCTCACGCGTCTGAAAAAGCCCTGCCGTGTTCACGACAGGGCTTTTTTTACGTCTATGGTTAACCTTAACGCTCGTCATCTGCGCCAGGAGACACGCCGATGCAACACAAGTGGGCCATTCATACGCCGAGTCTTGGCGACTTTGCAGAGTTGACTGACGTATGGGAGGCATCCGTTCGCGCTACCCACAATTTCTTGCCTGACAGCTACATTCAATTGCTGCGCCCCTTGGTCAAAGATCAGTATCTGGACTGTGTGATGCTCGCGTGTTGCAAAGATCCGGCCCGCAATAAAATCAGCGGATTCGTGGGCGTGGCGGCCGGCAAAGTTGAAATGCTCTTTATCCATCCCGACTATCGGGGCCTCGGGATCGGCAAAAGCCTGCTCACATTCGCCATTAATGAGTTCAATGCCCAAGAGTTGGACGTCAATGAACAAAACGCCCAAGCCGTTGGTTTTTACTTTAAACAAGGCTTTGAGGTCGTCGGCCGCTGCGAAAAGGACGGTCTGGGCCAGCCTTATCCACTGCTGCACCTGCGCTATAAGCGTCTGCCCCGTGCTTTCATTAAATGTAGCCGGGCTTAACCAGCGCGAGCCGGGTACAATAGCCGCCCCATTCTTTTACGGCCCCTGTCATGTCTGAACCGATACGTCTCTCCAAACGCCTCATCGAACTCGTCGGCTGCTCCCGCCGTGAGGCCGAACTGTTCATTGAAGGTGGCTGGGTCACGGTAGATGGCGAAGTCATCGACGAACCGCAATTCAAGGTCAGCGACCAAAAGGTCGAGCTGGACCCACACGCCAAGGCCACCCCGCCCGAGCCCGTGACCATTTTGTTGAACGCCCCTGCGGGCCTGGACACGGACAGCGCCATGGCGCTGATTGGCCCTGAGACCCTGAGCGAAGAACATCGCTACGGCAAGCGACCGCTCAAAGGGCACTTCCTGCGTCTGACCGTTGGCAATGAGCTGCAAGCCAACGCCAGTGGCCTGCTGGTGTTCACCCAGGACTGGAAAATCGTGCGCAAACTGACTGCCGATGCCAACAAAATCGAGCAAGAATATGTGGTCGAAGTCTCCGGCGAGATGGCCCCGCACGGTTTGAACCGCCTTAACCACGGCATGACCTACAAAGGTCGCGAGCTGCCTGCGGTCAAGGCCAGCTGGCAGAGCGAAAATCGTCTGCGCTTTGCGATGAAAAATCCGCAGCCGGGTGTCATTGCACAATTCTGCCAGGCCGTCGGCCTGACCGTCATTTCCATGCGCCGTATTCGTATTGGTGGCGTATCGATGGGCAAATTGCCTGTCGGCCAGTGGCGCTACATGGCGACCAACGAAAAGTTCTAAACACCGCCTGCCCCAAACATTTCGACACCGCAGCACAGCCTGCGGTGCTCACTGCTGAATATCAGGATTGACCATATGATTCATAACGACGTATTGCGTAGCGTGCGCTACATGCTCGACATCAGTGACAACAAGGTTGTCGAAATCATCAAAATGGGCGGTTTGGACGTCACGAAAGAAGACGTGCTGACTTACCTGAAAAAAGATGAAGAAGAAGGCTTTGTTCGCTGCCCTGATGAAGTAATGGCGCACTTCCTTGATGGCTTGGTGATCTTCAAGCGTGGCAAGGATGAAAGCCGCGCGCCAATGCCTGTAGAACTGCCTGTGACAAACAACATCATCCTGAAAAAGCTGCGCGTTGCCTTTGAGCTGAAAGAAGAGGACATGCACGCGATCCTCAAAGCGGCCGAGTTCCCTGTGTCCAAGCCAGAACTGAGCGCCCTGTTCCGCAAGTTCGGCCACACCAACTACCGCACCTGTGGCGACCAACTGCTGCGCAATTTCCTGAAAGGCCTGACTCTGCGCGTTCGCGGCTAATCCAAGCCATGACCTACAGCGTTTCCCCTGTTGGCTTTGTGCACTCCTGCTTCAAGGAGAAATTCGCCATTCCGCGCCAGCCGCAACTGGCCCCGGCCGCACGCGGCGTACTGGAGCTGGTTGCGCCTTATGATCAGGGCGACGCAGTGCAGGGGCTGGAACAAGTCAGCCACATCTGGCTACTGTTTGTGTTCCATAAGGCACTGGAAGACAAACCGCGACTGAAGGTGCGCCCACCGCGGCTGGGCGGCAACAAATCCATAGGCGTGTTCGCCACCCGGGCGACCCATCGTCCAAACGGGATGGGTCAGTCAGTGGTCAAGCTGGACAAGGTTGAGGCCGGGCGCCTGTTTATCTCTGGCATCGACCTGCTCGACGGCACGCCGATACTCGACATCAAGCCTTATGTGCCTTACGCCGACATCATCGACAGTGCCAGCAACAGCATGGCAAGCGCACCGCCTGTGTTGATTCCCGTGCACTGGACCGACAGCGCTCTGCAACAGGCGCACAGCCATGCCCTGCGCCTTCAAGAGCCACTGGTGGCGTTAATTGATCAATGTCTGGCTCAGGATCCCCGCCCCGCCTACCAAACCCCTACAGCTGAGCGAGAATACGGCGCAGGGTTTTGGGATGTGGATGTGCGCTGGCATTACCCGCAGCCCGGTGTGATTCGCGTGCTCGAGGTGATTTCAAAGCAATAAGTGCAAACGAAAAGAGGGAGCTGGCAAGCCAGCTCCCTCTTTTTTTGATCAGCGCTGCTTACTTCTCGACGAAGGCGCGCTCGATCAGGTAATCACCCGGCTCACGCATACGCGGCGAAGCAGTCAGACCGAAGCTGTTAAGCACTTCGCTGGTTTCATCGAGCATGCTCGGGCTGCCGCACAACATGGCGCGGTCGTCCTGCGGGTTGATCGGTGGCAGGCCAATATCGGTGAACAACTTACCGCTGCGCATCAAATCAGTCAGACGCCCCTGATTCTCGAAAGGCTCACGGGTTACGGTCGGGTAGTAGATCAGCTTTTCACGCACCGCTTCACCGAAGAACTCATTCTGCGGCAAGGTCTCGGTGATGAATTCGCGGTAAGCCACTTCATTGACGTAACGTACGCCGTGGCACAGGATCACCTTATCGAAACGCTCATAGGTTTCAGGATCCTGAATGACGCTCATGAAAGGTGCCAAACCAGTACCCGTACTCAACAGGTACAAATGTTTGCCCGGCTTCAAGTCATCCAGAACCAGCGTGCCCGTAGGCTTTTTGCTGATCAGGACTTCATCGCCTTCCTTCAAGTGTTGCAATTGGGAAGTCAGCGGGCCATCGGGCACCTTGATGCTGAAAAATTCCAAATGCTCTTCCCAGTTAGGGCTGGCGATCGAATAGGCACGCATAAGCGGACGACCGTTAGGCTGCATCAGGCCGATCATCACGAACTGACCGTTCTCAAAGCGCAGGCCCGGATCGCGGGTGCACTTGAAGCTGAACAGGGTGTCGTTCCAGTGGTGAACACTGAGGACACGTTCGTGGTTCATGTTGCTCATGTACGGGGCTCCTAAATTTCGCCTGCGCTGACAATGGGCGCGATTGCGCAGCATTCTAATGGCGAGGACAATATCTGTTAACTGAATTATTAAGATAAGGGTTATCGGTTATATCGATATGCGATTTACTCTCAGACAACTCCAGGTTTTTGTCACCGTCGCCCAACAAGAGAGCGTGTCACGCGCTGCGGGTTTGTTGGCCCTTTCACAATCGGCCGCCAGTACTTCAATCACTGAACTGGAGCGTCAAACCAGCTGCCAGCTATTTGACCGTGCGGGCAAACGCCTAAGCCTCAATGCACTGGGTCGTCAGTTATTGCCACAGGCCGTCGCGCTATTGGATCAGGCCAAGGAAATCGAGGATTTACTCAACGGCAAATCAGGTTTCGGCTCGCTGACCGTGGGCGCCACACTGACCATTGGTAACTACCTGGCCACACTGCTGATCGGCAGTTTTATGCAGGCCCACCCTGAAAGCCAGGTCAAACTGATCGTTCAGAACACGGCCCATATCGTGCAACAGGTCGCCCATTACGAAATTGATTTGGGTCTGATCGAGGGCGATTGCAGCCACCCCGACATCGAGGTGCAGAGCTGGGTTGAAGACGAGCTGGTGGTGTTTTGTGCACCTCAGCATCCACTGGCCGCGCGCGGTCACGCAACACTGGAAGAGCTGAGCCGTGAAGCATGGATTTTGCGGGAACAGGGTTCCGGTACCCGCCTGACTTTCGACCAAGCCATGCGCCATCATCAAACGTCACTCAATATTCGCCTCGAACTGGAGCACACCGAAGCGATCAAACGCGCGGTTGAGTCAGGCCTGGGCATTGGGTGTATCTCTCGCCTGGCGTTGCGCGATGCTTTTCGGCGGGGCAGCCTGGTGGCCGTTGAAACCCCTGATCTGGATCTAGCCCGTCAGTTTTTCTTTATCTGGCATAAAAAGAAGTACCAGACCTCAGCGATGCGCGAGTTTCTGGAACTGTGCCGCGCTTTCACCGCAGGGGTTCAGCGCAGCGACGAGATCGTGCTGCCGAGTATTGCTTAAAGCAGGATCACGGCCCACACCACGGCAATCAGGGTGAGCACTACAAATTGCGCGGCACTGCCCATGTCCTTGGCGTTTTTCGACAGCGGGTGCAGATCAAGGGAGATGCGATCAATAGCCGCTTCAATGGCCGAGTTGAGCAACTCAACAATCAGTGCCAGCAAGCACACCGCGATTAACAGCGCGCGCTCAACCCGGCTGACATTCAGGAAGAATGTCAGCGGGATCAACACCACATTAAGCAAGACCAATTGCCGAAATGCTGCCTCGCCGGTAAAGGCTGCTCGTAAACCGTCCAGCGAGTAACCGCTGGCATTCAAAATCCGTTTAAATCCGGTTTTACCCTTAAAAGGCGACATAGATAAGCAACTGCGCAAAAAATGAGGAAGGAACGCTAGTTCACGACTTGTTAAAAAAGTGTGAAAGCCAAGTGCTTAATAGTTCGAAATTGATTCAAGCTGTTGCAGCAACAACGCAGCCTGGGTACGGGTACGAACTCCCAACTTGCGGAAAATAGCCGTGACGTGCGCCTTGATGGTGGCCTCGGACACACTTAACTCATAAGCGATCTGCTTGTTCAGCAACCCTTCACAGACCATGGTCAACACCCTGAACTGTTGAGGGGTAAGGCTGGCCAGACCTTCGCTTGCTGCTTTGGCTTCGGCAGACACCTGAACCGGCTCGAAAGCCTGAGGCGGCCAACTGACGTCACCGTCCAGTACAGCTCGCACGGCTTTCTGAATATCTTCCATAGAGCTGGATTTAGGGATAAAACCACTGGCGCCAAATTCACGCGAGCGCACCATGATTGACGCTTCTTCCTGAGCCGAAACCATCACCACCGGAATCTGCGGGTACTGCCCACGCAGCAATACCAGCCCGGAGAAACCGTAGGCACCCGGCATGTTCAGGTCGAGCAACACCAGATCCCAATCGGCCTTGGCTGCCAGCTGTGCTTCAAGCTCGGCAATACTGGCGACCTCGACCAAGCGGACATCAGACCCTAACCCCATTGTCACCGCCTGATGCAAGGCACTGCGAAACAATGGATGGTCGTCGGCAATCAGGATTTCGTATGTGGCCATTTTTTAAATGATCCTGTTTTTCAGGCGAGCCCTGATGTATTTCAGTGCTCGCTAAGGCAACTCGAACAACAGCGTGAAACAGCGCGTCAAAGCACGCGTATTACGCTAAACGTCGGTAGATATAAGCGTTTTATCAGCCGTTGCCGCCCAATCGGCGCCAAGCATGCCGAGCGAAGCCAGAGGGGTCAAGTTGAAAACCTGACGTTTGACTCAGCTAAATGCCATTGCAGCGCCATCATTCAGAATCGGTAATGGCGCCCGGTGACATCATGGTGAAAATTGTAGCGCTACTTCTTTAGTCTATTGAGAGCGATTCTGGGGAAGGTCTTTTACAAAAACGCCCAGTTCACGGTGCGCTGCACTGCTCTCGTTCATCGGCAACTGGTTTTTGGCATCCAGATAATGCTGACTGAAGACATCAAAGTAAGCATCCAACGCACATGAGGCCTCGGCGTCTCCGGCAAGGTCCAGACACAGGCTGGCCACCTCGGCTGTACATAGATGCTCGCTGCGCGTCGATCTGCGCAAGCGATAGCGAGACAGTTTTTCGGGCAGCAGACTCAAAATCGGCAAGGCATCAAAATACGGGCTTTTGCGAAAAATCTTGCGCGCCTCAGTCCAGGTCGCGTCCAGCAGAATAAAGAGGGGGCGCTTGCTGCCGTTCATTTCCACCGAATGCGTGACACGCTCAGGGGCAACATACTCACCTGGAAACACCAGATAAGGCTGCCATTGCGGGTCGGCCAACAAGGCCAGCAAAGCCTCATCGGTTTCAGTGCGCGACCAGATAAAAGCAAAGTTGTCGCTCACCACATCCGCAATCAGCCAGCCTGTATTACTGGGCTTGAACACTTCCTTTTTGGTCATGATCAGGCACACACCCGCACGAGTACTGACCCGGGGCCGCCAGTTGCACAGACAATGACTGACGATCACTCGGCACGTATGGCAGCGCGGCGCACGTGAACCTCGCGCCAGATAAGGCTTGGTGCTCTCCTCTTCACGCTCGTCACGTAAACGGGCAACTGCATTGGGGGAAAAGGTCATCAGGGTCATGGTCTGGGGCAACGACGGATAGTAAAAAGAGAGCCGGGAAGTTTAACAGAGGCCGAGCCACCATGACTGTGGGCATTTCCTGTGCTCGAATGCTGACCTATACTCCTGCATCACTGAACGCACCGATCTATGACGGGTCGAAGCTTGCGTCACTGAAATCAGGAGAGTTTCATGCTGCGCACTATCATCCCGACCCTTGCTCTACTGTTTGCACTGCCATTGAGCGCACAAGCGGCCTCTCTGGCAGAGTTCAACTTGAACAAGGACTTGCTCAAAGTTGCCAAAGTCAGCAATGAAGGGAAACCCAGCGCCATCAGCCCTGACCTTCTGGACAAAGGCTTTTCAGTTGAAGGCACGGTGCTGATCAATCACCTGGAAGCTAGTCCGACCCTGTCAGCACAAATGCGCTCTGCTCCGGAAGCCGCCATCCCGCAACTGGGCCGCAGTGTTTGCAGCAACCCCAACTTCCGCAAATTGATGGCCAAGGGCGCGATCATGCGCTTTGACATCCGGGAATATAAAACCAACACATCGGTTTTGACCCAGGACATCGGCGCCGACAACTGCCAGCGCAAATAATCATTACCCGCCTCTTCGCGCGCGCCGCAGCATAAAGCGGCGTGCAGTCCTCTCCAGTTTACCCATCGTAATTACGCTTCTTCTTCCACATCAGGCAATTAGCTATTGCCAGTCAAGACAACCCCGGACCATCATCAAGCTATCGCTTTTGACACCTTGTGTCGTCGCGCTTGGCTGATCGGGCGCGCCCAAGGATGTTGTCCAGAAGGAGCTATACATGCCCGACCAAACCCAGGACACCCTGTCCCTTTACTTCGAAAGCCACGGCATGCACGTTGCCGAAGAGGTTGATGCACAATTACAACGAGTGGCCCCTGACAGCCCCAACCAACCGCTTTATCGTGAAATGCTTCTGACTGTTTTGCGCATGGCCCATGACGATATTGATCGCTGGAATGCCAAAATAACCCTGCAAGCCATCCGCGAACTCGAAAAAACCTTTCGCGTGCTAGAGCAATTTAAAGGGCGACGTAAAGTCACCGTCTTCGGCTCTGCTCGTACGCCCGCTGAAGACCCGCTCTATGCATTGGCCAAGGAAGTGGGCGCCACACTGGCCCGTTCAGACATGATGGTCATCACCGGTGGTGGCGGCGGCATAATGGCCGCGGCACATGAGGGTGCAGGTCTGGAATACAGTTTGGGTTTCAATATCACCCTGCCGTTTGAACAACGAGCCAACGCCACGATCAATGGCTCAGAGCACTTGCTGGCCTTTCACTTCTTCTTCACCCGCAAGCTGTTTTTCATCAAGGAAGCTGACGCCCTGATCATTTGCCCCGGCGGCTTTGGCACACTCGACGAGGTGCTGGAAGTGCTGACGTTGATGCAGACCGGCAAAACGCCTTTGGTTCCGATCGTACTACTGGATATGCCCGGCGCAGCCTTTTGGCAAAGTGCACTGGACTTCATCCATAACCAGCTGCAAGCCCATCAATACATACTGCCGAATGATTTGAAGCTGATGCGCCTTGTTCACAGCGCCGAAGAGGCCGTGGCCGAGATCGACCAGTTCTACCGCAACTATCATTCCAGTCGCTGGCTCACCAAAACATTTGTCATACGCATGAGAAAAGCGGTGAGTGCCGCTGCGCTTGAACAAATCAATCAGGACTTTGCCGACATCTGTCTGCATGACGGTTTTCACCAGCAAGCCTATGCAGAGGTGGAGCACGACAATCCTGAACTCAACCACTTGACCTGTCTAAGCTTCGCCTTCAGTGGGCGTAATCAAGGGCGATTGCGCGAACTCGTCAACTTCCTCAACTTGCCCGAAAATTGGGCAACAGCAGAATCCGCGCTAGCGCCACAAAGGCCCGAGTCGGTCACTGAATAAGGTAGGGAAAGTGAGGCTGTGATAAATGGCTATGTGTTCAAGCGTTGTAGCAGGAACGCAGGTCACGCAACGCTTATCGCAGCCTACGACAGCGACTACGGATGCCCGCAGTCAGTCATCAAATTCTCGGCCACTTAACAAGCGGCCGATCATTTCCAGCGGATACCCTCGATAACTCAAGAAGCGCCCTTGGCGTGCACGCTCTTTCGCATCTTCCGGTAGCTGTGCGGAGAACTTGCGGCGCCAGGTTTCTTCCAGACGTTCTTGCCAGTTAAACCCACACTCGCGCAGCGCATCTTCTACATCGTGACGAGGCAATCCGCGCTGATTAAGTTCTTCGCGGATGCGCAAAGGGCCATAACCGGAACCCGCACGATAAGAGATGTAGCTTTCAAGGTAACGCGACTCTGATAACAGGCCATCTTCCGTTAAACGGTCAAGGGCGATGTCGATCATGTCGGGGCAAGCACCGCGCTGACGCAACTTACGGGTCAACTCCACTCGACCATGCTCGCGTCGCGCGAGCAGGTCCATAGCAGTACGACGCACCGCGGCCAGGTTATCCAGAACTACGGTCATGAGTCAGATCAGTTGTTATTGGAGTCTGAGCCGTTTTCCAGCGCCATTTCTGCCGCTTCAGCTTCATCAGCTGCCGCCTTGGCTGCTTTGCTCATTTTTGGCATGACTTTGATCTCTGCCATCTCGGCATCCGACTTTGGCCCCAGCAACTTGGCGCGCAACTGCTTCTCTAGGGCTTCCTTGATTTCAGGATTGTCGTCCAGGAACTTGGCCGAGTTGGCTTTACCCTGACCAATCTTGCTGCCGTTGTAGCTGTACCAGGCGCCCGCCTTCTCAACGAAACCGTGCAATACGCCCAGGTCGATCATCTCGCCATTGAGATAGATGCCCTTGCCGTAAAGAATCTGGAATTCGGCCTGACGGAATGGCGGAGCCATTTTGTTTTTGACCACTTTGACGCGGGTTTCGCTACCAACCACCACATCGCCTTCTTTCACCGCGCCGGTGCGGCGGATGTCCAGACGTACCGAGGAGTAGAACTTCAGCGCGTTACCACCGGTGGTGGTTTCCGGGCTACCGAACATCACGCCGATTTTCATGCGGATCTGGTTGATGAAGATCACCAGGCAGTTGGCGTTCTTGATGTTACCGGTGATTTTACGCAGAGCCTGCGACATCAGACGGGCTTGCAGGCCTACGTGCATGTCACCCATGTCGCCTTCGATTTCGGCTTTTGGGGTCAATGCTGCGACGGAGTCGATGATGATCACGTCAACCGCGTTGGAACGCACCAGCATGTCGGTGATTTCCAGCGCTTGTTCGCCGGTATCCGGCTGGGAAACCAGCAGATCGTCAACATTTACGCCCAGTTTGGCTGCGTATTCAGGGTCAAGAGCGTGCTCGGCATCGACGAAGGCACAGGTAGCGCCCGCCTTTTGTGCTTGCGCGATTACCGACAGGGTCAGCGTGGTTTTACCCGACGATTCTGGACCGTAGATTTCAACAATACGACCTTTTGGCAGACCGCCAATGCCCAGCGCGATGTCCAGACCCAGCGAACCGGTAGAGATAGCCGGCACTTCCTGACGCTCTTGCTCGCCCATCAGCATCACGGCACCCTTGCCGAATTGACGTTCGATCTGACCCAAGGCCGCAGCCAAGGCTTTCTTCTTGTTGTCGTCCATTAAAGTCCTCTCGTAATCAATAAGGCCGGTCGGCCGATAACTGTATAAGTAGCCAGTATTATTCCACAGGGTTAAACGATCGCCTACCCCTGATTTTTTATTTCTCGTACCGTTCGGCGTATTAGACCTTCCAAAGCAGCAATTACGGTTTGTCGACGCACCTCATCCCGATCACCGGCAAAATATCGGCGCTCGGACGTGACCTCGCTACCATCACCCCATGCTAGCCATACGGTGCCGACCGGTTTTTCTTCGGAGCCTCCACCGGGCCCGGCCACCCCACTGACCGCCACAGCAAAGCGTGCTCCGCTTTGAGCTTGTGCACCCGTAACCATCGCCTCGACCACCTCGCGGCTGACAGCGCCGACTTGGCCGAACAATGACTCGGGAACCCCCAATTGCTTGGTCTTTTGCACATTGGAATACGTGACAAAACCTGCCTCGAACCAGGCAGAGCAGCCGGGGATACGGGTAATGGCTTCAGCAATTCCCCCTCCGGTGCAGGATTCAGCCGTCGTGACCTGCGCATTTTGCGCCTGCAGCAGGTGCCCGAGTTCAGCAGCAAGGTGAGACAGTGAGTCCATAGTGATTTCCTGAGAGACAAAAAAATCGACATCATTATCGGGGCTGATCAACACCATAACCTACACGAAAACTAAGGTTCGATACGTGAGTCGGCTGCAGAACTCTCCACCCCGAGCCGCTTGGCAGCCCAACGCTGATACAGGCTGATCGCAGCATCTGCACCGGCCAAGGCGGTCAGACAACCAAAGGCACCTGCCGCCAGTACAGACATACCAGCCGAATACAACAGCATAAAGGTCGAGACGCCGCACACCATGCAGGCCCCCGAGCGCAGCGCCAGGCGCCTGACCAGCAACCATCCACTGGCACCGTCTTTGTCAGCACGCCACATCTCACCAAAAACACCCCCCACCAAGGCCAGAAGGATGACCAGTAAAACCGGCATATCCAGCAATACTTGCGGTTCATTCATCGTGTCATCACTCCTGGGTCCTTATGGATAAAAAGCCACTTTGTGACTTGGGCTGCAGGCGCATTGGATCGCGCCATTTCCCTGCTTGAATTCGATCGCTGACCGTCATGCAAACTAGACTATGCATGTATGGATATACAGTCAATGCACCAGTGCATATATTTCTACGTCTGCGTAAATCAAGTCAGCCATGAATAGGCAATCTGTAAGATTTACCTCCTTAAAACCGAAAAAAAACCCACGTTTAAGTGGGCGTTTTCATGACAGGTCGCTCAGCGTGCGTACATGCCCCACCAGAACACATGACCTAAAATGACAAGTTGCTCATCTTCCATGTCACTGTAGGCATAGTCTTCATCTGGATACTCGCCACGGTTAAAACTGCGCAAACGAATGCCATTCGGCAAGCGATAGAGCTGCTTCACCCGTAGCTGACCGTTGTGATTGATTGCATACAAGTCACCGTCAATGACCTCTTCAAGCGCACGCTTACCCGCGTTGACCCCAACCGTTGCACCATCGCGCAAAACCGGCAGCATGCTGTCACCGCGCACCGTCACGCACTTGGCCTGATCGAATTGCACGCCATTGTGGCGCAGGCTGCGCTTGCCAAAGCGCAACTTGGCACGCTCGCTCTCTTCAATGGCAAAACGCCCGGAACCTGCCGCCAATTCAACTTGCCGCAAAAAGGCGATGGACACTTCATCATCAGCCACAGGCGTGTCGTCATCCCACAAGCAAATGTCCCGCAACTGCGGATGACTCGGGTCAGCCTCGGATACAGCAAGGCTGCGAGGACTCCCCCGGCCACGCAATTGATCGGTACTGATCTGAAAATATTCGGCGATTCTTGAGATCTGTTTATCAGACGGATCGACAATTTTGCCATTCAAGATTCGCGAAAGTGTTGACTGCGGCACACCCGTACTACGATGCAGCGCCATGGCACTGAGCTGATGACGAGCAAGCAGTTCTTTTAGGACGATAGAAACAGTTCGTTTAGGCATGGCGAGAATAGTGCTGACGGTGTTTATAGATGGCAACTGCTATTTCTTCTATTAATAGCAGCGCCCATGAGCGCCTGTAGATGCACGTGGCTGACATGTTAACCTTGCGCCCATTGCGAAAACTTCAGGCCGCGCGCCTGCCTTTGCCCACTTTTAAAACGAATCCGCCTAAGCCCCTCATGAGTAAAAATACGTCCGACCTTTCCGGCCACACGCCGATGATGCAGCAGTACTGGCGCCTGAAGAACCAGCACCCTGATCAGTTGATGTTCTATCGCATGGGCGATTTCTACGAGATCTTCTACGAAGATGCGAAAAAAGCCGCCAAATTGCTGGATATCACTCTCACCGCACGCGGGCAGTCGGCCGGGCAGGCGATCCCCATGTGCGGGATTCCTTACCATGCCGCTGAAGGCTATTTGGCCAAGCTGGTAAAGCTTGGCGAATCGGTGGTGATTTGTGAGCAGGTCGGGGACCCGGCAACCAGCAAAGGTCCGGTCGATCGCCAAGTGGTACGCATCATCACGCCGGGTACGGTCAGCGACGAAGCGCTGATGGATGAACGCCGTGACAACCTGATTGCCGCCGTACTGGGCGACGAGCGCCTGTTTGGTCTGGCGGTGCTGGACATCACCAGTGGCAACTTCTCGGTACTGGAGATCAAGGGCTGGGAGAACCTGCTGGCTGAACTGGAACGTATTAATCCGGTTGAGCTGATGATTCCGGATGACTGGCCACAAGGCTTGCCGGCAGAAAAACGCCGTGGCGTACGTCGCCGCGCGCCGTGGGATTTCGAGCGCGACTCGGCCTTTAAAAGCCTGTGCCAGCAGTTTTCGACCCAAGACCTTAAGGGCTTCGGTTGCGAGAACCTGACCCTGGCGATTGGCGCCGCAGGTTGCTTGCTCAGCTATGCCAAGGAAACGCAACGTACCGCCCTGCCCCATTTGCGCAGCCTGCGCCACGAACGTCTGGATGACACTGTGGTGCTCGACGGTGCCAGCCGCCGCAATCTGGAACTGGACACTAACCTGGCGGGCGGCCGTGACAACACCTTGCAATCGGTGGTGGACCGCTGCCAGACGTCGATGGGCAGCCGCTTGCTGACCCGCTGGCTGAATCGCCCGCTGCGCGATTTGAGTGTGTTGCTCGCGCGCCAATCGTCGATTACCTGCCTGCTTGATGGCTACCGCTTTGAAAAGCTGCAGCCGCAGCTCAAGGAAATTGGCGATCTGGAACGTATTCTGGCGCGAATCGGTTTGCGTAACGCCCGCCCGAGGGATCTGGCCCGTTTACGCGATGCATTGACGGCACTGCCAGAGTTACAGGATGCAATGATCGGCCTCGAAGCCCCGCATTTGCAGGAGCTGGCCCGCATCACCAGCACCTACCCCGAGCTGGCGGCCCTGCTTGAAAAAGCCATCAACGATAATCCACCCGCCATCATCCGCGATGGCGGAGTACTCAAGACCGGTTATGACGCCGAGCTGGATGAGCTGCAATCATTGAGCGAAAACGCCGGCCAATTCTTGATTGACCTCGAAGCCCGCGAAAAAGCCCGTACCGGTCTGGCTAACCTCAAGGTCGGTTACAACCGGGTACATGGCTACTTTATCGAGTTGCCCAGCAAACAGGCCGAACAAGCGCCTGCAGATTACATTCGACGCCAGACCCTGAAAGGGGCTGAGCGCTTTATCACTCCGGAGCTTAAAGCCTTCGAAGATAAAGCCCTGTCTGCCAAAAGTCGCGCATTGGCCCGCGAGAAGATGCTCTATGAAGCCTTGCTCGAAACGTTGATTGGTGAGCTGCCGCCCCTGCAGGACACCGCCGCCGCGCTGGCCGAATTGGATGTACTGAGCAACCTGGCCGAGCGCGCGTTAAACCTCGACTTGAACTGCCCGCGTTTTGTTGATGAGCCGTGCATGCGCATCAACCAGGGGCGTCACCCGGTGGTTGAACAAGTGCTGACCACCCCGTTTGTGGCCAACGATCTGGCACTGGATGACAACACCCGGATGCTGGTGATCACCGGCCCGAACATGGGCGGTAAATCGACCTATATGCGTCAGACCGCATTGCTCGTGTTGCTGGCCCATATCGGCAGTTTCGTACCAGCGGCCAGCTGCGAACTGTCGCTCGTCGACCGTATCTTTACCCGCATCGGCTCCAGTGATGACTTGGCAGGCGGGCGCTCTACCTTCATGGTTGAGATGAGTGAAACCGCGAACATTTTGCACAACGCCACCGAGCGCAGTCTGGTCCTGATGGACGAAGTGGGTCGCGGCACCAGTACCTTTGACGGCCTGTCGCTGGCTTGGGCTGCCGCCGAACGACTGGCTCAACTGCGTGCTTATACATTGTTCGCCACTCACTACTTCGAGCTGACGGTCCTGCCCGAGAGTGAGCCACTGGTCGCCAACGTGCACTTGAGCGCAACCGAGCACAACGAGCGCATCGTGTTTCTGCACCACGTGCTGCCAGGCCCGGCCAGTCAGAGCTATGGCTTGGCCGTGGCGCAACTGGCCGGTGTGCCTTCCCCCGTCATCACTCGCGCGCGTGAGCACTTGAGCCGCCTGGAGACCACCAGCTTGCCTCATGAATTGCCAAAACCAGTGGCTGGCAAAAAAGCTGCGCCCCAGCAAAGTGATCTGTTTGCCAGCCTGCCTCACCCGGTTCTGGATGACCTTTCCAAGCTGGATCTGGACAATCTGACGCCACGTAAAGCACTTGATTTGCTCTACACATTAAAGACACGCCTTTAAAAGCTGCTAGAATCGCGCGCGGTTCGGGATGCTACTGGCCTTTTAGCCTGATCAGTAGATATCACTCCCGAGCCCTGCGAGCCCGAACTGGAAGGGCTTCGCTGCCGCCGCCTGAGGAGAAAATTAGAAATGACCTTCGTCGTCACCGACAACTGCATCAAGTGCAAGTACACCGACTGCGTAGAAGTCTGTCCGGTGGACTGCTTTTACGAAGGCCCGAACTTCCTGGTGATTCACCCGGATGAGTGCATTGATTGCGCGCTTTGCGAGCCTGAATGCCCTGCACAGGCCATCTTCTCCGAGGATGAAATTCCTGCTGGCATGGAGAATTTTATTCAGTTGAATGTTGAACTGGCTGAAATCTGGCCAAACATCACTGAGCGTAAAGACCCTCTGCCGGACGCGGCCGAGTGGGATGGCAAGCCAAACAAGATCGTCGATCTGGAACGCTGATTCCTGCTGTAGCTAAAAAGCCCCGTCTCATATGAGCCGGGGCTTTTTGCGTTTTAACGCATTCAATCATCAACCGTTGCCTTAGGCAGCGGTTTTCAGTGTGCAGGGGTTAACCGTTGATTTCGCAACCTGTGGCTTCTTGAAGCTGCTCACGCGTGACGCCCGCGGCCAGCTCGATCAGTTTTAGGCCCTGTTCGGTTACGTCGAGCACACCCAGGTCGGTAATGATCCGATCCACCACACCCACGCCGGTCAACGGTAAATCGCACGCTTTGAGCAGTTTGTGCGCGCCGCCTTTGGCCGTGTGCTCCATCAACACGACCACGCGCTTGACCCCGGCTACCAGATCCATCGCGCCGCCCATCCCTTTGACCATTTTGCCGGGGATCATCCAGTTGGCCAGATCGCCTTTCTCGGAGACTTGCATCGCCCCCAGAATCGACAGATTGATATGACCACCACGGATCATGGCAAAGGAATCGGCGCTGTTGAAAAAACTGCTGCCGGGCAAAGTGGTGATGGTTTGTTTACCCGCGTTGATCAGGTCGGCATCTACCTCATCTTCGGTAGGAAACGGACCAATACCCAGCAAGCCATTTTCACTTTGTAGCCAGACATCCATGCCCTCGGGTATGTAGTTGGCAACCAGCGTCGGCAAGCCAATACCCAAATTGACGTAAAAGCCGTCCTGCAATTCTTGGGCGGCGCGGTGCGCCATTTCTTCACGAGTCCAGGCCATGATCAGGCGCTCCGCACAGTGCGTTGTTCGATGCGTTTTTCCGGGGTGGCATTAAGGATCAGCCGTTGGACATAGATGCCCGGTAAATGAACGTGATCCGGTTCGATTTCGCCGATTTCAACGATCTCTTCCACTTCAACCACACACACTTTGGCCGCCATGGCCGCTAGTGGGTTGAAGTTACGTGCGGTTTTGTTGAACAGCAGATTGCCGGATTTGTCAGCCTTCCACGCTTTGACCAAAGCGACGTCGGCGCGTAGCGAGCGCTCCATGACGTACCACTCACCGTCAAATTCGCGGGTTTCCTTGCCTTCTGCCACCAATGTCCCGTAACCCGTCTTGGTGTAAAACGCAGGAATACCGGCTCCGCCAGCCCGAAGCTTTTCAGCCAGGGTGCCTTGCGGGGTGAATTCAAGCTCCAGTTCGCCTGCCAAATACTGACGCTCGAACTCTTTGTTCTCACCGACGTAAGAGGAAATCATTTTGCGAATCTGACGAGTCGTCAGCAGTTGACCCAATCCGAAACCATCGACGCCCGCGTTGTTGCTGATCACAGTCAGATCACGTTTACCAGTATCACGCAGGGCCGCAATCAAGGCTTCCGGGATACCACACAACCCGAACCCTCCAACAGCCAAGGTCATGCCGTCTTCGACAAGCCCCTGCAAAGCGGATTCAGCACTCGAGTAAATCTTGTTCAATTGTTATTCCTCGAATTTGCCACGACGCTCTCGGCATATCGCAGCCTGTTTGCTTAAGTTCAGGGTCGGCGTTTTCACCGCACACACTGGAACTCTGGCAGCTCTGGCCCAAAGCCACAGCGTTACCCGAGTGTAGGGGATACGCACACCACAACTCTAGGGTCTGTTCCCGTTTCATTGCAGCGGCGCCGACGCTCAAGCAAACGGTTGTCTGATGTAGGACTCTTCGCACCCTTAACCATGCGGTAACAATTGGCCTACAAAATACATAGCTGACTACCTTTAAACCCGCGACCTAGACGTATATAAAGACCGCTCGGAATCTGACTGCCTCAATTGGGAAATCTTCCTACCCTTATCCTTCGTTCCGACTAGACTCTGATCGAATTTGGCATCAATTGCGTAGGCTCAGGCTCAAGCTGATCATTTCGATGCCAGCATCAACCCATACCTCGGCTTCCTTGTGCAGTTCAAAACTGTCGGGAACCAGCAGCCATTGACCGAGAATGCCGTCGATATAGGCATGCAAACAAATGGCCGCACGACGAGCGTCAAGGTTATTGGGGAGTTGATTGCGATGGATAGCATTGTTCAGTGTGAGCTCGATTCGACTATTACAGTCGACCATCGCCACTTGGCGTTGACGACGCAAATCGCACATTTCGTCAGTGAATTCACACTTATGAAACAAAATCTCATTGATGCGCCGGGTTTTAGGGTCAATGGCTATCTGGCGAAACAACTTCACCAGCAGCTTGCGCATGCACCCAAGTGGATCCAGCTCATCCTGGCTTTCACTGGCCTTGGCCAGTTCTTCCAACGGCTCATGCAAGCTGTCCAACATGGCTTGTACCAAATCGGCTTTGTTGCTGAAGTGCCAGTAAATGGCGCCGCGGGTAACGCCCGCCAACGCGGCAATATCAGCCAATGTTGTGCGTGCGACACCACGCTCATAAAAGGCCTGCTCAGCCGCTTCGAGAATCGCACTGCGCGTTTCCTGAGCTTCTTCTTTGGTACGACGCACCATGGCAATAAAAACCTCAATCAGGAGGATCCGGACGTTTTAATTCAAGCGTCCAAACCAACATCGGGTGGCGGTTGTTATGCCTTATCCCGGCCTACTTCAAGCGTTAAAAAGGATGTTGTAGCGCGCTGTGTAAAAGGGCCGCGCTATTTACAAACAGACATGAATGTAAGTATATTCCTTAGCAAGCTACTTATCCACCCGGAACAGCTTTCTTTACCCTTCCACTATTCTTGTGCGCTTTCGCGTGCCTGACCCGAGGATTTTCATGCAATTCAAGCCAGCTGTTACCGCTCTGGTTGCTGCCATCGCCCTAGCTTCGCTGATCAGCGGATGTAAAAAGGAAGAGGCAGCACCTGCCCCGCAAATCCCTCAGGTCGGCGTCGTGACGCTGAAAACCCAGCCATTTACCCTGACTACTGATCTTCCAGGCCGTACAGCGTCTTATCGCTCGGCAGAAGTTCGCCCGCAGGTAAACGGGATCATTCTTAAGCGCTACTTCAAGGAAGGCAGTGACGTCAAAGAAGGCCAGCAGCTGTATCAAATCGATCCAGCCATCTACCAAAGCAGCGTGCTGAGCGCCAAGGCAACGCTACAATCGGCCAAATCGCTCGCAGATCGCTACAAGCAATTGGTCGCAGAGCAAGCGGTAAGCCGTCAGGAATACGACAACGCCGAGTCGGCCCGCCTTGAAGCCGAAGCCGCACTCAATACCGCCATGGTGAACTTGCGTTACACCAAAGTGCTCGCACCGCTCACCGGTCGTATTGGTCGTTCGCTGTTCACGGAAGGGGCTCTGGTCACCAGCGGTCAGGCCAACGCATTGGCCGTGATCACTCAACTGGACCCGATCTATGTTGACGTAACCCAGTCCTCGGTCGAAATGCTCGAACTGCGCCGCGATCTGGCAGATGGCCGCTTGAAATCCGCCGGCGCCAACGCTGCCAAAGTTAAGCTGACCCTGCCCGACGGCAGCGAATACTCAGAAGAAGGCCGCCTGGAATTCTCTGAAGTGTCAGTGGACGAAACCACCGGTTCCGTCACTTTGCGTGCGGTATTCCCGAACCCGAAAGACATCCTGCTGCCAGGCATGTTTGTTCATGCGCAACTGGAAGCCGGTATCAACAGCGATGCCATTCTGGCCCCGCAAATCGGTGTAACTCACAACTCCAAAGGCCAGCCGACAGCACTGATCGTTGGCCCGGACAACAAAGTTGAATTGCGCGTACTGCAAGCGACCCGTACCGCCGGCAGCGACTGGTTGGTGGAAGACGGCCTCAAAGCAGGTGATCGCCTGATCACTGACGGCCTGCAATACGTCAAGCCAGGTATTGAAGTGAAAATCATGGACAAGTCTCCAGGCGCATCCCCGGCATCTGCCCCGGCCACAGAAAAAGCTGCGGGCACTAAAGGGGAATAAACCATGTCGAATTTTTTCATCGACCGTCCAATTTTCGCGTGGGTAATTGCCCTCGTGATGATGCTGGTCGGGGCCCTTTCGATCCTGAAGCTACCGATCAACCAGTACCCGAGCATTGCACCACCGGCCATCTCGATTTCCGTGACCTACCCGGGCGCTTCGGCGCAGACCGTGCAGGACACTGTGGTTCAGGTGATCGAGCAACAACTGAACGGTATCGATAATTTGCGTTATGTCTCGTCGGAAAGTAACTCCGACGGCAGCATGACCATCACCGCTACGTTCAACCAGGGCACTGATCCTGACACCGCTCAGGTTCAGGTGCAGAACAAGCTCAACCTGGCGACCCCGCTGCTGCCACAAGAAGTTCAGCAGCAAGGTATCCGCGTGACCAAGGCAGTGAAAAACTTCCTGATGGTCGTCGGCGTGGTGTCCACTGATGGCACGATGAACAAGGACGACCTGTCCAACTACATCGTTTCCAACATGCAGGACCCTATCTCCCGTACCGAAGGTGTGGGCGACTTCCAGGTGTTCGGCTCCCAGTACGCGATGCGTATCTGGCTCGATCCGGCCAAGTTGAACAAGTTCAATCTGACGCCGGTCAATGTTAAATCGGCCATTTCAGCTCAGAACGTGCAGGTGTCTTCCGGGCAACTGGGTGGTCTGCCAGCGGTCAAAGGCCAGGAACTCAACGCCACGATTATCGGCAAGACGCGTTTGCAGACCGCCGAAGAGTTCAAGAAAATTCTGCTCAAGGTCAACACCGACGGCTCCCAGGTTCGCCTGAGCGATGTCGCTGATGTGGCATTGGGTGGCGAAAACTACAGCGTTAGCGCCCAGTACAACGGCAAGCCGTCCTCCGGCCTGGCAATCAAGCTGGCTACAAACGCCAACGCCCTGAACACCGCCAAGGCGGTACGCCAAACCATCGCGGATCTGCAACCCTTCTTCCCGCCTGGCATGGAAGTGGTTTACCCGTATGACACGACACCTGTGATCTCTGCCTCTATTGAAGGGGTTGTAGAAACACTGGTAGAAGCGGTTGTGCTGGTGTTCCTGGTGATGTTCCTGTTCCTGCAAAACTTCCGCGCCACGATCATCACCACGATGACGGTGCCGGTGGTATTGCTGGGTACGTTCGGCATCCTCGCTGCAGCTGGTTTCAGCATCAACACCCTGACCATGTTCGGTTTGGTACTCGCCATCGGCTTGCTGGTGGATGATGCCATTGTGGTGGTCGAAAACGTCGAGCGGGTGATGGCTGAAGAAGGCCTGTCGCCCAAAGAAGCCACCAAAAAATCCATGGGGCAGATTCAGGGCGCCCTGGTCGGTATCGCCTTGGTGCTATCGGCCGTATTGCTGCCGATGGCCTTCTTCGGCGGTTCTACCGGCGTAATCTACCGTCAGTTCTCCATCACTATCGTGTCAGCGATGGCGCTGTCGGTGATGGTCGCTTTGATCTTTACTCCGGCCTTGTGCGCCACAATTCTCAAGCCGATCGCCAAAGGTGATCACGGCGAGAACAAGCGCGGTTTCTTCGGCTGGTTCAACCGCACGTTCGACAGCGGTGTCAAACGCTACGAAAACAGCGTCAGCAGCATCCTGCGTCACAAAGCGCCGTACTTTCTGGCTTATGTGTTGATTGTCGTGGGCATGATCTTCTTGTTTACGCGCATTCCTACCTCCTTCCTGCCAGAAGAAGACCAAGGCGTGTTGTTTGCTCAAGTTCAGACACCGCCTGGAACGACAGCTGAACGCACGCAGGACGTCATCGACAGGATGCGTGAATACCTGCTCAAAGATGAGTCTTCATCCGTATCTTCTGTCTTTACGGTAAACGGCTTCAACTTTGCAGGTCGTGGTCAAAGCTCTGGCCTGGCCTTCATCATGCTCAAGCCGTGGAGCGAACGTGGCCCTGAAGACAGCGTATTTGCGTTGGCAGCACGGGCACAAAAGCACTTCTCCACGTTCCGCGATGCGATGGTGTTCGCCTTTGCTCCGCCAGCTGTAATGGAGCTGGGTAACGCCACCGGTTTTGACGTTTACTTGCAAGACCGGGCTGGTATCGGTCACGAAAAACTGATGGAAGCGCGTAATCAGTTTCTCGGCATGGCCGCGCAGAGCAAAATCCTGTCCGGCGTACGTCCTAACGGTTTGAATGACGAACCTCAGTACAAACTGATCATCGACGATGAGGCCGCGCGCGCTCAGGGTGTCAGCCTGTCAGACATCAACGACACGCTGTCTATCGGGCTGGGTGCCAGTTACGTCAACGACTTTATCGACCGTGGTCGGGTGAAGAAGGTGTTCTTGCAAGGCGATGAGACCTCGCGCATGAACCCCGAAGACCTGAAAAAGTGGTACGTCACCAACGATCAGGGAACCATGGTGCCCTTCTCGGCCTTTGCCCGCGGCGAGTGGACCTACGGCGCACCGAAGCTGTCGCGTTACAACGGTGTAGAAGCCATGGAGATTCTGGGTGCCCCTGCACCGGGTTACAGCAGCGGCGAGGCAATGGCAGAAGTTGAAGCACTGGCCAAGAAGCTGCCAGCCGGTGTCGGTATTGCCTGGACGGGACTGTCCTACGAGGAACGTCTGTCCGGTTCGCAAGCACCTGCTCTGTACGCAATCTCCTTGCTGATGGTCTTCCTGTGCCTTGCTGCACTGTATGAAAGCTGGTCGATTCCGATTGCGGTGATGTTGGTCGTACCCCTGGGGATTATCGGTGCATTGCTGGCTACCAGCCTGCGCGGCTTGTCCAACGACGTGTACTTCCAGGTGGGGCTGTTAACCACCATCGGTCTGGCAGCGAAGAACGCCATTCTGATTGTCGAGTTCGCCAAAGAGCTGCATGAACAAGGCCGAACGTTGACTGAGGCGGCGATTGAAGCGTGCCGCATGCGTCTGCGTCCGATCATCATGACCTCGCTGGCCTTTATCCTCGGCGTAGTGCCTCTGGCTATTTCCAACGGCGCAGGTTCGGGCAGTCAGCATGCCATCGGTACTGGCGTGATTGGTGGTATGTTGAGCGCCACCGTCCTGGCCATCTTCTGGGTGCCTCTGTTCTTCGTAGCCGTGTCCGCCATCGGCAAGCGTGCCGAAGGTAAAAAGAAAGTGGACCTGACTAAAACTCCAAATAAAGAGGCTGGCCAATGAGCAAGTCGCTTCTCGCAGTAGCTATCGCCGCGTTTACGCTGGGCGGCTGCTCGTTGATCCCGGACTACCAGCGCCCTGAAGCGCCGGTAGCCGCGCAGTACCCAAAAGGTCCGGCTTACTCGCCAACCGAGGCGGCCAATCAGGCCGCCGCCGAACAAGGCTGGCGTCAGTTTTTCCATGACCCGGCCCTGCAACAGCTGATTCAAACAGCCTTGGTCAACAACCGTGACCTTCGGGTCGCGGCGTTGAACATCGACGCGTATGCCGCGCAATACCGCATCCAGCGCGCCGACCTGTTTCCGGCAGTCAATGCGGATGCCAGCGGCAGTCGTCAACGTACCCCGGCGCGCATGTCGCAAACCGGCGAGTCGGGCATTACCAGTCAATACTCAGCGACCCTAGGGGTCAGTGCGTATGAGCTGGACTTGTTTGGCCGAGTACGCAGCCTCAGTGAGCAAGCGCTGCAGAACTACTTTGCAACCGAAGAAGCGCGACGCACCACCCAGATCAGTCTGGTGGCCAGTGTCGCCAATGCCTACTTGACCTGGCAGGCTGATAAAGAACTGCTCAAGCTCACTGAAGACACGCTGAAAAACTTCAACGAGAGCTACAAGCTCACGTTGCGCAGCAACGAAGTGGGTGTGGCCTCAGCGTTGGATGTGAGCCAACTGCGGACCTCTGTCGAAAACGCCAAAGTGCAACTGGCGCGTTATACCCGTCAGGTCGCTCAGGATCAGAACAGCCTGGTGCTGTTGTTAGGTACATCGTTGCCGGACAACCTGTCGCCAGCCAAACCGCTGGCCGCTGACCTGTTGAATGAAGTTCCGGCAGGTTTGCCTTCGGACTTGCTGCAACGTCGTCCGGACATCCTTGAAGCCGAACACAAGCTGCTGGCCGCTAACGCCAACATTGGCGCCGCACGTGCCGCGTTCTTCCCTAGCATCAGCCTCACGGCCAATGCCGGGACCTTGAGCCCTGACTTGTCAGGGTTGTTCAAGGGCGGTTCGGGCACGTGGCTGTTCTCGCCGCAAATTACCCTGCCGATCTTTAACGCAGGGGCTTTGCGCGCCAGCCTCGACTACTCGAAAATCCAGAAGGACATCACGGTTTCTCAGTATGAGAAAACGATCCAGACGGCGTTCCAGGAAGTCTCCGACGGTCTCGCTTCACGCGAAACGTACAAACAGCAGCTGGAGGCGCAGAACCAATTCGTCAATGCCAACCAGGATTACTACCGCTTGGCAGAGCGTCGGTATCGCATTGGTATCGACAGCAACCTGACCTTCCTTGATGCTCAGCGCTCGTTGTTCAGCGCGCAGCAATCATTGATCACCGACCGTCTGTCGCAGTTGACCAGTGAAGTCAATCTGTACAAGGCGCTGGGTGGTGGCTGGTACGAGCAGACTGGGCAAAACCGTCCGATTTCGGACGAGCCGCCCAAGGCTTGATGCGTTTCGGTTAAACAACAAACCCGCCTTCTGGCGGGTTTGTTGTTTGAGAAAAACCTTAAATCCCGTAGCAGCTGACGAGTAATGCGAGGCTGCGTTCGACGATGGAATCGTCGCAAGGATTCAAGCCGAGAAACCGTTACGACTGCTGCGCAGCCGGACGTAGCCTCGTACTACTCGTCAACTGCTACGCAGATATTAGCCGCGCGACTCCACGCCTAGTTCATCCCATACCGACTCAGCCAGATGGAACGTCGCATTGGCCGCCGGAATGCCGCAGTAGATGGCACTCTGCATCAACACTTCCTTGATCTCGGCACGGGTCACGCCATTATTAGCCGCCGCCCGCAGGTGCAACTTCAACTCTTCGCTGCGATTCATGCCGATCAGCATCGCAATGGTAATCAGACTGCGGGTATGGCGCGGCAGGCCGGGGCGGGTCCAGATATCACCCCAGGCATGGCGGGTGATCATTTCCTGAAACTCACTGTTGAATTCGGTCAGGGCATTGAGGCTGCGATCCACATGAGCATCGCCCAGCACTTCGCGGCGCACGCTCATGCCTTCGTCGTAACGTTGTTTTTCGTCCACAAAATGCTCCTTAATTCGCTTGCTCAGCGAGCAGAAAATCCAGCACTCGCTGACTGAAGGCATCACCGGCCTGTACGTTGGACAGGTGAGCGGCATGGAACTCGGCATACTGCGCGCCATGCACATGCTCTTGAATGAAATGGCTGCCCGCAGGCGGGGTGACAGCGTCTTCAGTGCCAGCGATCACCAAAGTGGGCACTGTGATTGCGCCCAACTGGTCACGAAAATCTGCATCGCGCACCGCCGCGCAATTGGCGGCATAACCCTGTGGCGAGGTGGCGGCCAACATATCGGTAATGCGCTTGGCTTGCTGCGGGTTGGCCTGCGCAAAGTCAGGGGTGAACCAGCGAGCAATTGACGCATCGCGCAGACCCGCCATTGCCGCAGCCCCTTCGCGCAGCACCATTTCAATACGCGGGTTCCACACGGCTGGCTCGCCGATCTTGGCGGCGGTATTGCACACCACTAACGTGTGCAGGCGTGAACCGGCATTGATGCCCAGCCATTGACCGATCAAGCCGCCCATCGACAAGCCGCAAAAATGAGCACGCTCGATTTTCAGCGCGTCCAGCAAGGCCAGTACATCAGCGCCCAGCTGCCCAATGGTGTAAGGCCCTTCGGTGACCAGTGACTGGCCATGACCACGGGTGTCGTAGCGAAGAACCTGAAAGTGCTGAGTAAACGCAGGCATCTGCGCGTCCCACATGCCCAGATCCGTGCCCAGCGAGTTGGACAAGACCAGCACCGGCGCCCCCTGCGGGCCGTCCAGCTGGTAATTGAGTTCACCTTCAGCAAGTTGTACACGTCCCACGCAGTGCTCCTTTTTATGATTCAAGTGCAAAATGTTCAGCCCGCGCACGCTCAACCCACGTCGTCGCCTGACCAAGGTAATAAGCCGGATCGAGCAAACGATCCAGTTCGTGTGACGACAGCTGGGCGCACACTTGAGGTTCTTCGCCCAGCACCGCACGCAAGTGGCGGTGCTCGGCGACGGCCCGTTTGCAACATTGTTCCAGCACGTGATGCGCGGCTTCACGCCCTATGCGCTGAGCCAGCACACTGCTGACCGCTTCAGCCAGCACCAACCCGTGGGTCAGATCAAGGTTGCTGGCCATGCGTTCGGCATCCACTTCCAACCCTTGCGCAATCGTCAACGCTTGAGCCAGTGCCCCGGACACCAGGCAACATATCTCGGGGAGGGTTTCCCATTCGGCGTGCCACAGCCCCAGGCTGCGCTCATGCTCTTGCGGCATGGCGCTGAACAAGGTGCTCAGCAAACCCGGCACACGCGTGGCAGCACTGATCAGCACCGCCGACCCCACAGGGTTGCGCTTGTGCGGCATGGTTGAAGAACCGCCCTTGCCCGGCGCCGAGGGTTCGAAGACTTCAGCGGCTTCGGTCTGCATCAATAAACTGATGTCACGCCCAATTTTGCCGAGACCGCCCGCAATCAGGCCCAATACCGCGCCAAACTCGACTAAACGATCACGCTGCGTGTGCCAGGGCTGATCGGGTAGTTGCAATTGAAGTTCTTCAGCCAACGCGTGCGCCACGGGCAATGCGTGATCACCCAGTGACGCCAGGGTGCCCGAAGCGCCGCCAAATTGCAGACACAGCAAGCGGGGTTTCAATTCATTCAGGCGCTGACGGTTACGGCTCACCGCCCCCAGCCAACTGCCTATTTTCATGCCCAAGGTGACAGGCGTCGCCTGTTGAAGCCAGGTTCGGCCTGCGAGCGGCGTGGTGGCATAACGCAGGGCCAGCTCAGCCAGGACATCGCCTAGCCGATGCAGATCATGATCAATCAAGGCGAGGGCTGATCGCAGTTGCAACACCAAGCCGGTGTCCATCACGTCCTGACTGGTCGCGCCCAGATGCACATAGCGCTCTGCTTCTGGCACGGCGATGGCTATCTGTTTACCCAAGGCTTTGACCAACGGGATCGCGGAGTTGCCCGCCGTAGCAATCGCCTGCCCCAAGGCGTCGAAGTCATACAGGCTGGCTCGGCATGCCACGTGGATCGGCATCACCGCTGACTGAGGGATCAGCCCGACCCGCGCCTGAGCACGCGCCAGTGCCGCTTCGAAATCCAGCATGGCCTGAACCCGACCATGATCACTGAACACGCCCCCCATGGCCTTGGCCGTGAAGTACGCATCGAACAGTTGGTGACTCTTGCACTCGCTCATAAACCCTTCCTGGAAGGCGCGCGCCCTTCAAAGACGCGCGCGGTGCTTCATAGGTCGTGGTGCAGGTACTTGGGTTGCTTGGGCAAGCGGAAGCTGAACAGAAAAGCGATGGCCATCATGGCCGTCACATACCAGTAAAAGGTGTTTTCCATGCCCATCGACTTGAGCCCCAACGCCACGTATTCCGCTGATCCGCCAAAAATGGCATTGGCTACGGCGTAAGCCAGACCGACCCCCAACGCCCGCACTTGAGGCGGGAACATTTCAGCTTTCACCAAGCCGCTGATCGAGGTGTAAAAGCTGACAATCGCCAACGCCAATGTGATCAGCACAAAGGCCAAAAACGGGCTGGAGATAGTTTTCAGTGTCAGCAGAATCGGTACGGTGCACAGTGTGCCCAGCGCGCCAAACCACAGCATCGACTGGCGGCGGCCAATCTTGTCCGCCAACATGCCGAACACCGGCTGCATGCACATATAAAGGAACAGTGCGCCGGTCATGATGTAGCTGGCGGTTTTGGCATGCATACCGGCCGTGTTCACCAGGTACTTCTGCATATACGTCGTAAAGGTGTAGAAAATCAGCGAACCGCCTGCGGTATAACCCAATACGGTAATAAACGCAGCTTTATGGTCGCGGAACAAGGCCCGGATACTGCCAGCGTCCTTATCCTGTCGCGTTTCAGCGCTGGTGGTTTCCTTCAGGGAACGACGCAGCATCAACGAAATCAGCGCGGCCAGCGCACCAATCACGAAAGGCACGCGCCAGCCCCAGGCACGCAACTCGTCTTCCGACAAAAATTGCTGAAGGATCACCACCACCAATACGGCCAGCAGTTGGCCGCCGATCAGGGTGACGTATTGGAAGGAGGCAAAGAAACCACGCTGACCTTTAAGGGCCACTTCGCTCATATAGGTCGCCGTGGTGCCGTATTCACCGCCCACCGACAACCCCTGAAACAGCCTCGCCACCAACAGCAACGCCGGCGCCCAGGCGCCGATTGAGGCATAGGTGGGCAAAAAGGCGATAACCAGAGAACCGGCGCACATCATCAGCACCGATATCATCATTGAGTTCTTGCGCCCGTGTTTATCGGCTACCCGGCCGAAAATCCAGCCACCGATAGGACGCATCAAAAAGCCAGCCGCGAATACCCCGGCCGTGTTCAGCAATTGAACCGTCGGGTCATCGGATGGGAAGAAAGCAGGCGCGAAGTAGATCGCGCAGAAGGCATATACGTAGAAGTCGAACCATTCGACGAGGTTGCCGGAAGACGCACCGACAATCGCAAAAATCCTTTTTCTGCGCTCCTCTCCTGTGTAGTGAGTGGCTGTTGTCATGTTTTTATACTCATCAGGGTTTAGTTGCATACCGACATACCTTGCAACATCTAACGCCATAATCACAATAAGCCGAACGATTGATTGATCAATCGCCCGGCTTTGTCACATCGCGCTATCAGACCCGTTCGATCGCCAACGCCAGACCTTGGCCGACGCCGACGCACATGGTCGCCAACCCCTTCTTGCCGCCGGTTTTTTCCAGCTGATGGAGTGCAGTCATCACAATCCGCGCCCCGCTCATGCCCAATGGATGGCCCAAGGCAATGGCCCCGCCATTGGGGTTAACCTGCGGCGCATCATCTGCCAGACCCAGCTCACGCAGCACGGCAAGGCCCTGACTGGCAAAGGCTTCATTGAGCTCGATCACATCAAAGTCGCTGACGGCAACACCCAGCCGTTCGACCAGTTTGCGTACCGCTGGCACCGGGCCGATGCCCATGACCCGAGGCGCGACGCCGGCACTGGCCATGCCCAGCACACGAGCCCGAGCCGTAAGGCCGTGACGCTTCACTGCCTCGGCCGAAGCCAGAATCAAGGCCGCAGCGCCATCATTGACGCCCGAAGCGTTGCCCGCGGTGACAGTTTTATCCGGGCCGTTGACCGGTTTGAGCTTGCTGAGTGTGGCCAGTGTCGTGTCTGCACGCGGGTGCTCATCGTGTTCAACAACGGTCTCGCCTTTTTTATGGGCGATGCGCACCGGCACGATTTCTTCCGCAAAATAGCCTGCTGCCTGCGCTGCCGCAGTGCGCTGCTGGCTGCGCAGGGCAAACGCATCCTGATCGGCGCGGGAGATACCGTATTCGTCGGCCACGTTATCAGCCGTCTGAGGCATGGCATCCACGCCGTATTGGGCTTTCATCAACGGGTTGATGAAACGCCAGCCAATCGTGGTGTCTTCCAGCTTCATGTTGCGCGAGAACGCGGCATCCGCTTTGCCCATGACGAAAGGCGCACGGGACATTGACTCGACGCCGCCAGCAATCGCCAGTTCCATCTCGCCGCTGGCAATCGCCCGGAAAGCCGTGCCAATGGCATCCATGCCTGAAGCACACAAGCGGTTGAGGGTCACTCCGGGAATCGTCTCCGGCAGACCGGCCAACAAGGCGGCCATGCGCGCCACATTGCGATTGTCTTCGCCGGCCTGATTGGCGCAACCGAAGAACACCTCGTCGACCTCATCCCACTGCACGCTTGGGTTGCGCTCCATCAGCGCCTTGATCGGCGTAGCGGCCAGATCATCGGCACGTACCGCCGCCAAACCGCCACCAAAGCGGCCAATGGGGGTGCGAATGGCGTCGCAGATAAAGACTTCACGCATCACGCTTCTCCTGGCGCCTGGCCGTGGGCCAAGGCGGTCCGGGCTTCCAGATCACGCAAGGCCTTGAGTTCAACTTCGGTAGGCTCAGCGGTGTGCTCTACGTTATCGGCAAAGCGAATCGCCCAACCTGTAGCGGCAACGACCTGCTCGCGGGTCACGCCCGGGTGTAAGGCTGTCACGACAAATTCGTTGGTTTGGGCTTCCGGCTCCATGATGCACAGGTCAGTAATGATGCCCACGGGCCCGGCACCCGGCAGGCCCAGACGCTTGCGTGAATCGCCGCCCTCGCCATGCCCCACAGAAGTTATGAAATCCAGACGCTCAACAAAGGAGCGCGCCGACTGTTTGAGGATGATCAGCACGCTTTTCGCGGAACCGGCGATCTCCGGCGCTCCACCGGCACCTGGCAGGCGCACTTTAGGCTGGTGATAATCACCGACCACCGTGGTGTTGATATTGCCAAAGCGGTCAACTTGGGCCGCGCCCAAAAAGCCTACGTCAACCCGGCCGCCTTGCAGCCAGTAGCGAAAAATTTCGCTGGTGGAGACGACGGTGTCTGCCGTTTCAGCCAGTTCCCCATCGCCAATCGATAACGGCAGCACGTTGGGTTTGGCACCAATCGGGCCGGATTCATAAATCAGCACAACATCGGGCGACGAGGTCAGGCGCGCCAGATTGGCGGCTTTGGAAGGCAGACCGATGCCGACAAAACAGACCGAGCCGTTTTTCAGGCGACGAGCAGCAGCAACGGTCATCATTTCATTGGTGGAGTAGGTCATTATTTTGCCTCCGAAGCGCGTGCCAACTTGGCTTGAAATTCGCTGAAATTGGCAGTGCCACGAATAAACTCGTTAATCCACGCGGTAAAGGTTTCGCGATCACGAGCAATCGGGTCCCACGCTTGATAAAAGCGGTTATCACGCTCGGTGTAGCCGTGGGCATAAGACGGATGGGCACCGCCAGGCACATGGCATACAGCGCTCAAGGCCCAGGTCGGTAATACGCAGGCATTCATGGGTGCTTGCAAGTCGTCGACGATTTCTTCGACGGTCACAATGCAGCGTTTGGCCGCCAGTGCAGCTTCTTTCTGAACGCCCAAAATCCCCCACAACAGCACATTGCCTTTACGGTCAGCCTTTTGTGCATGAATGACGGTAACGTCCGGGCGCACCGATGGCACGGCCGCCAGCACTTCGCCTGTAAACGGGCACGTGACGGTTTTGATCAGCGGGTTAACTTTGGGCAAGTCTGAACCGGCATAGGCTCGCAGCACGGCGAAAGGTAAGCCCGAAGCACCCGCCACATAAGCATTGGCCAGATCGGCGTGACTGTGCTCTTCGATTTCCAATGGCTGCGGCCACTGTTTTTCGACGGCATCGCGCAACCGGTGCAATGAACCAACGCCAGGATTGCCGCCCCATGAAAAGATCAATTTGCGCGCACACCCGGCACCGATCAACTGGTCGTAAATCAGGTCAGGCGTCATGCGAACCAAGGTAAGGTCTTTCTTGCCCTGACGAATAATTTCATGACCCGCAGCAGTCGGAATCAAATGTGTAAAACCTTCGAGGGCAACGGTATCGCCATCGCGCACAAATTGTTTCACAGCGTCGTGCAGTGAAATGATGTCTGCCATGGGGGTAGCTCCCGTTTCTTGTTGGTCACTTGCAGTTGAGAAAGGCGCGCCGGGGCGACACCGAATGCTCAGCAGGTTAAGCCGCCGTCACGGGCCAAAACAATCCGATAATCGACTATGTGTTCGTTTATCGAACACATAGTTAGTGTGCTGGCTAATCGAATAACGTTGAATGCGTTCGCTGCACTTCACGTAAACAGCTGAGCACTCAATTCACGGCTGGAATTGAGCATGATGGGCAGAAAGCGCTGTTCCAGCTCCGTTCGTGTGACCCGTCCGGCATGGGTGCTAACGTTCAACGCGGCCAGCACCTGCCCGGAAGCGTCATATACCGGCACGGCAATAGAACGCAGACCTTGTTCCAGTTCTTGATCGACAATGCACCAGCCCTGCTCGCGCACCTGATGCAAGCATTCAAGGAGCGCCTGGGGCGTGTGTACAGTACGGCTGGTTTTGGCCTGAAATTCGCCATTGGCCAGATATTCATGCAGCGTTACATCGTCCAGCGCGGCCAACAAAATGCGGCCCATCGAGGTGCAATAGGCCGGTAAACGCCCACCCACCGAGAGGTCCACCGAGATCAAGCGTTGTGTGGTCGCCGAACGGGCGATGTACAGGATGTCGTTGCCCTCTAGGGTCGCCATATTGCACGCCTCATGCAGCTGTTCGCTCATGCGGTCAAGATAAGGCTGGGCTGAAACTGCCAGCGGTGTTGATGACAAATAGGCATGGCCTAGCGTCAACACCTTGGGCAACAAGGAATAGGTACGGCCGTCAGTGGTGGCATAACCCAACTTGATCAGCGTGTATAAGCATCGACGCACCGCGGCACGCGGAATCTCGGTGCGATGGCTGATCTGCGCAATCGTCAAATGCCGTTTACGCTCCTGAAACGCTTGCACAACGGCCAGACCACGGGCCAACGACGCCATAAAGTCCGGATCACCCGTAAACGCCTGGATTCGCTTTGCAGGAGACGCCACGATAGGCGGAGCGATAGAGGAAGTGCACGTGCGCATTTGATCATTCATTCCTGAACCCCTGCTTCGACTGTTGACTGCAATGACAGGCTTGCCTGAGCTAAAAACGTGTAGGGCGCACGCAAGGTTGGGCGATTATCGAACCTTCGTCCGATAATCGCAATCTGCTTTCCAGCGCCCGTAACTATGTCGCGCCCTCTGGACAGTGATCATTAACATACAGAAGAGCGGTGTAATCGAAACTCGCACACACTGTTCACGGCGGCGGTTTTAAATAGGTCGACGGCACAGAGCAACGTTCAGGTTAATAAGCGCAGGGTTAAAACCGTTCAAAACAGACACTAATATCCGTGCCCACTTCAACGGGTCACCCTTTAATAATCGGGTGGGCACAGCGCTTAGTTTATCGAGCGATTTGTGTAAGACGCCGATCATGTGGAAGTTGACGTATGCGAAGTCATTCAGCGATAGTAGCGCCATCCCTTGAGCCTTTATGGCCAGCAGCTTGATGAGTTCAGGACTCAGGCGTACCACCCCTGATTGGATCCAATTTACTCGCATGCTTCTTGCCCAGTGCGGTGTAACAAGCAAGTGTTCATTCTGCGCACGCTGTCATTATTAATTGATACCCCGCAATGGCCACGGTGTTTGCCACTAAAGTTGCTCGCAGGTAGTTTCAAAGGACGCGTTTAATTAACTCATTTACCTCAGTCTCATACACGATGGTCTAATCCATCTTATCTCTACTCAATTAGGTAACACTGTGACGACGAAAGACGAACTGCGCGCAGAACTTGAGCGTCAGGAACAACGTTACAAGGAAGTCTACGGCGGCGAAATAACGACCTATGCCGCGCAACCTGAGCCCGAGCGCAAGCCCTGGAAAAAACGCGCCAGCCTGCTCGATCAGGCCTTCAGCCAGGAAATTCAAAAAATTGAAAAAGAGCTTAAATCCGAGGAGTCGTGAACCTCGGATTTGAGCAAACCGAGCCATGCTCACAGCCCTGCGTCATTGATTATTTGTGATCGCGGATGTGCCCGTTTGCTGCGTTGAAGCTGTAGCTAACCTCAGCCGAACGTCTGATATGAGATATTTCATACAACAGAATCAGACTCAACCAGAAGCCTAAGCCACTGCATCACGATTGCTCATAGCCTTTGTTTTCAGGGGCTTGTAGCGCTTTCCCGGTTTACAACGGCCGTAGCGTCTTACAAGATTTTTCATTTATAGATGTTACCAACCAGCAGCTAGTGCATTGATTACCGGGGTTTTCTGGCATAATTCCGCCCCCTTTATGTCCGTGTCAGAAAACCTTCATGATCGATTTACTAAGCGCATTGGATGCCTGGGTTCTTGTCAGCCTCTTCTTCGCCCTAGCCTTTGTTCTCGCGTTTGAGTTCATTAATGGCTTTCATGACACCGCGAATGCGGTAGCGACCGTCATCTACACCAAAGCCATGCCGCCCCATCTGGCGGTGTTCTTCTCTGGTGTGTTCAATTTTCTCGGCGTTCTGCTGGGCGGTGTCGGCGTGGCTTATGCCATCGTTCACCTGCTGCCCGTAGAGCTTCTGGTAAATGTGAATACCGGACACGGCCTGGCCATGGTGTTTTCACTGCTCGCTGCTGCCATTACCTGGAACCTGGGAACCTGGTATTTCGGGATTCCTGCGTCGAGCTCTCACACCTTGATCGGTTCGATCCTGGGTGTAGGCCTGGCCAATGCCTTGATCACAGGGATTCCTGTGAGTGAAGGCGTTAACTGGCAAAAGGCAATCGACATTGGTGCCTCGCTGGTCTTCTCGCCACTTGCCGGTTTTCTGATAGCAGCACTGCTGTTGATCGGCCTGAAATGGTGGCGCCCTGGGTCCAAGATGCACAAAACCCCGGAACAGCGCCGCAAGATGGATGACAAAAAACATCCACCTTTCTGGAACCGTCTGGTGTTGGTGATCAGCGCCATGACCGTGAGCTTTGTTCACGGCTCCAACGATGGCCAGAAAGGCATTGGCCTGATCATGCTGGTACTGATTGGTATCGTGCCGAGTGTGTTTGTTCTGGACCTCAACAGTACGACCTATCAAATCGAGCGGACTCGCGACGCCACCTTGCACTTGAGCCAGTTCTACCAGCGCAACAACGCCACCCTGAGCGAGTTCCTGGCACTGGGCAAAAGTGTTAAAGGCGATTTGCCAGAGCAGTTCAGCTGCAACCCGCAACAAACCGAGCCGACCATTGCTGCTTTGCTGGGTTCGTTGAAAGGCGTGGCTGACTATCACTCGATCCCCGCTGAAAAGCGCATCGAAATTCGTCGCTACCTGCTGTGCCTCGACGACACCGCCAAGAAAGTCAGCAAACTGCCGGTTCTTGATAACCGCGAGAAAGCGGACCTCGAAAAACTGCGCAAAGACCTGACCGCCACTACTGAATACGCCCCGTTCTGGGTGATTCTGGCAGTCGCGTTGGCATTGGGCTTGGGCACAATGGTTGGCTGGAGACGCGTGGTTAAAACCATCGGCGAGAAGATCGGCAAGCAGGGCATGACCTATGCCCAAGGCATGTCGGCGCAGATCACCACAACCTTTGCGATCGGTCTGGCCAACATCTACTCGCTGCCGGTTTCCACCACGCACATTCTGTCGTCGGGTGTGGCGGGCACCATGGTCGCGAACAAAAGCGGCCTGCAAGGCGGCACCATCAAAACCATCCTGATGGCCTGGGTCCTGACCTTGCCAGCCACCATTGCACTGTCTGCAACGTTGTTCTGGCTGGCTTCCAAAGCCCTCGCCTGATAACTGCACTGCAATATGAAAAGGTACGACCGCAGGGTCGTACCTTTTTTTATGCCCAAAACCCTCACCCTAGCCCTCTCCCAGAGGGAGAGGGGACTAAAGGCAAAAGCAAATCCTTATACCACCACAATTGAGCCCCCTCTCCCTTTGGGAGAGGGTTGGGGTGAGGGCCAGCCACGACGCCGCTCTCATCCTGGAATGCGATCAACACAGTTTTGCGCAGGCAAAAAAATAGGCGACCGAAGTCGCCCAAAATGCCTTGCGTGCTCATACCCCAAAAAAACTCGCGCTACTTGCGCTTGCGTGAGTCCTTCCAGATAAAAATGCCCAGACCCGCAAAAAACACCATCATGAGTCCCACCGTAAGCACCCCGGCGATAACAACGTTATCAAGAAACATGACGGCCTCCTGCGTGTCTGTCTGTGTGTTGAAGCTAGATTAACCAGACACGCAGGCGCAGACCTTGACCGGGATCAATAGTGGTCCACGGCCAGATGCCGTTATGAGGGGTATTTGACACAGATCATGGAAAACGCCGAGTTTCAGCGCTTTTTGGATTTTTTCTTTGGCTTTTTCTTGGCCGTTGTCAGCGGCATCGCCTGCTCGAAAGCCATGCGTACTTCGTTCAACTTTTTTTCTTTAAGGTCATGCACCCGCTTGGCGCGCTCGGCACCCAGGTCGACCAACGTGTTGTCTTGGCTCATGGCGCTATAGGGTCACTGTCTGTGTGTGTGTGATAGGCCAATAATGCGACGACCCCCTTCCCATGACCAGTAAAAACAACTCAGACCTTGATATCCACCCACACACCCTGACGCTGCAAACCATCTACAGAAGGCAAATCGCCTCCCTCGCTTTCTTCGCCCGCTTCATCGCCTGGCTGATGAGCCTGTGTTTCACCCCGGCGCTTATCCTGTTGACGCTGCTGTTCTTCACGCAGCAACAAGGCGGCCCGTTCACGGTCGCTCTCACTCAGATTGATCGTGCTGTCTGCCGATGAAGGCTGGGCAGGCACCACGGGCGCAATGTCCGGGCGTGGGCGCACCGGGTCCTGTTGCGACGTCACAGGTACAACGCTCAAAGGCAAGATCGGTGGCAGCATGCAGGTGTTCTCCTAAACCACTTATCGAATACTCATTCGGTAGCTGATCAGCTTTTTGTGAGAGACCTTTGGACTGAGGCCCCTGCTGCGTTAATATACTCGGCTTTTTCAAAGCGGGAGTCAGGCAGCATGGCGCAGCAGTATCAACCGGGGCAACGCTGGATTAGTGACAGCGAAGCAGAGCTAGGTTTAGGCACCGTTCTGGCACAGGACGGTCGCTTGTTGACCGTGCTCTATCCGGCCACTGGCGAAACCCGCCAATATTCGCTGCGTAACGCACCGCTGACGCGAGTTCGGTTTTCGCCGGGTGACACCATCATCCACTTCGAAGGCTGGAAGATGACCGTACGCGAAGTCGAAGATGCCGACGGTCTGATGGTCTATCACGGGCTCAACGAGCAAAACGAACCTGTCACTCTGCCAGAAACCCAGCTGTCGAACTTTATTCAGTTCCGCTTGGCCAGCGACCGTTTGTTCGCCGGCCAGATAGACCCGCTGTCCTGGTTCTCCCTGCGTTATCACACCCTTGAGCACACCAGCCGCCAACTGCAATCGCCGTTGTGGGGATTGGGTGGCGTGCGTGCGCAGCCCATCGCGCACCAATTGCACATTGCCCGCGAAGTCGCCGACCGGATCGCGCCACGCGTATTGCTGGCGGATGAAGTTGGCTTGGGTAAAACCATTGAAGCCGGCCTGGTGATTCACCGCCAACTGCTCAGTGGCCGCGCTAACCGTGTCTTGATCGTCGTCCCGGAAAACCTCCAGCATCAATGGCTGGTCGAGATGCGTCGTCGCTTCAACCTTGAAGTCGCGCTGTTTGATGAAGAACGCTTTATCGAAAGCGACGCCAGCAACCCCTTTGAAGACTGCCAACTGGCATTGGTCGCCCTTGAATGGCTGGTTGACGACCCTAAAGCGCAGGCCGCTCTTTTTGATGCCGACTGGGACCTGTTGGTCGTCGATGAAGCGCACCATCTGGTGTGGCACGAAGATCAGGTCAGCCCTGAATACGGTCTGGTTGAGCAACTTGCTGGCGTCATCCCCGGCGTATTGCTGCTGACAGCAACGCCGGAGCAACTGGGTCAGGACAGCCACTTCGCACGTTTGCGCCTGCTCGATCCAAACCGTTTCCACGATCTGGCCGCCTTCCGTGCCGAGAGCGAAAACTACCGCCCGGTGGCTCAAGCCGTACAAGAGTTGCTGGATAAAGGCCGCCTTTCCCCAGAGGCGCATAACACCATTCACGGTTTCCTCGGCGACGAAGGCGACGCATTACTGGCCGCGGTAAACGAAGGCGACACCGACGCCAGCGCCCGTCTGGTGCGCGAGTTGCTCGACCGTCACGGCACTGGCCGTGTTCTGTTCCGTAATACCCGTGCCGCGATCAAAGGCTTCCCTGAGCGCAAACTGCACGCCTACCCGCTGCCGTGCCCGGACGAATACCTTGAACTGCCGCTGGGCGAGCACGCCGAGCTGTACCCTGAAGTCAGCTTTCAAGCCTTGCCCGACGCCACTGACGATCAACGCTGGTGGAACTTCGACCCGCGTGTAGAGTGGCTGATCGACACCCTGAAAATGCTCAAACGCACCAAAGTATTGGTGATTTGCGCCCACGCTGAGACAGCCATGGATCTGGAAGACGCCCTGCGCGTTCGTTCCGGCATTCCTGCAACCGTCTTCCACGAAGGCATGAATATTCTTGAGCGTGACCGTGCCGCTGCCTACTTCGCTGACGAAGAGTTCGGCGCTCAGGTATTGATCTGCTCGGAAATCGGCAGTGAAGGCCGCAACTTCCAGTTTGCCCATCATTTGGTGCTGTTCGACCTGCCGTCCCACCCGGACTTACTGGAACAGCGCATTGGCCGTCTGGACCGAATCGGCCAGAAGCACGTCATTGAGTTGCACGTGCCGTACCTGGAGACCAGCCCGCAACAGCGCCTGTTCCAGTGGTACCACGAAGCACTGAACGCGTTCCTCAACACCTGCCCGACCGGCAACGCACTGCAACACACCTTCGGCCCACGCCTGCTGCCATTGCTGGAAGCGGCTGACGATGAAGAGTGGCAAGCTTTGATCGACGAAGCCCGCAGCGAACGCGAGCGTCTCGAACAGGAGCTGCACACCGGCCGTGACCGCTTGCTGGAGCTGAACTCCGGTGGTTCGGGTGAAGGTGAAGGTGAAGCGCTGGTTGAGGCGATCCTTGAGCAAGACGATCAATTCACCTTGCCGATTTACATGGAAACGCTGTTCAACGCTTTCGGAATCGATAGCGAAGACCACTCCGAAAACGCCCTGATCCTCAAGCCAAGCGAGAAAATGCTCGACGCCAGCTTCCCGCTGGGCGACGAGGAAGGCGTGACCATCACCTACGACCGCAATCTGGCCTTGTCGCGCGAAGACATGCAGTTCATCACTTGGGAACACCCAATGGTGCAAGGCGCAATGGACCTCGTGCGGTCCGGCTCGATGGGAAACACGGCGGTCGCGCTGATCAAAAACAAGGCGCTGAAACCCGGTACTGTGCTGCTTGAGCTGATCTACGTCAGTGAAGTCGTTGCCCCGCGCTCTCTGCAACTGGGTCGTTATTTGCCGCCAGCGGCGCTGCGTTGCCTGTTGGATGCCAATGGCAACGATCTGTCATCGCGTGTGGCCTTTGACACCCTGAATGAGCAGTTGGAGAGCGTGCCACGCGCCAGCGCCAACAAGTTCATTCAGGCTCAGCGCGACAGTCTGACGCCGAAGATCAACGCCGGTGAGGCTAAAATCGCGCCACGCCACGCTGAGCGTGTGGCTGAAGCGAAGCGCCGTCTGGCGGCCGACACTGAAGAAGAACTGGCCCGCCTGACTGCCTTGCAAGCGGTCAACCCGAGCGTTCGTGACAGCGAACTGGTTGCCTTGCGTAAACAACGTGAGCAAAGCCTGGCCATGCTTGAAAAAGCCGCCTTGCGTCTTGAAGCCATTCGCGTACTGGTCGCAGGCTAATCGACCAAAAAGCGCCACAAGCCCTCTCACAGTAGAGGGCTTGTATCGCTTGAATACGCTACGGCGCGGACTGTAGCGATTATCTACGGCAATTCGCCACTACGCTGCAACCAGTTACTTCCCTACCCGTTCCTCACTCCACAAATGAGCGCACAGGCACGCCCAGTAATGGTGCGCCTTGTTATTTCTGCGCCCTTTCCTGGACCATTACCCAAGGCGAAACCACTACAGCCCAGAGCTGTGGGTCACGTTCAAGAACGTCTAGCGCCTGCTCTCCCGTCATTCTCCCAAGCAGGCCTGATGCCATCCAGGCCGAGACTTTCTCTGCATCATCCTGAGTAACGGCCTGCGCGGCTTCGATCAAGTCCAGACCCTGTTCGACCCACAACAGGTCTCCTTTGGCGAAGAACGGCTGTAAGGCTTTCCATTCAATAGTTGAAGTCTCGCCAAGCAGCTTGGCATAGAGGGTGCTAGGTTCTTGCGACATGGGTTCCACCAGGTAAAAAAATCGGCGCAATGATAGCGCCGCTGGCTTGGTAGAAAAACCCGAATAGAGGCGTAGAGCGACGAAAGAGCAAAGGCGTAGAAAGGCCTGATTTAGATGGCAACATTCTGACAACAATCATCACCAGAATTCGCCGCTTTTCTGTCTCTTTCTTTCGTTTAAGCGACATTCCGTGTTTTTTCCTCCAGCAGCCTGCTATTCAAGCGCTGAACCGGCGCTCTACACTGTACCGGTACAGTTGCAGGGGGGATTGACCGGGAAATTCGCGCAGAAGATGACCCGGTCCGGCTGCCTTGGCTTCCAGGACTATAAAAATTACAACATAGAGTGGAGCACCAATAGAGATGGCTACTAAGCACATGACTAAACTGTTTGCCGCAATGATTCTGGCCGGGGTTGCCAGCCATTCATTTGCTGCAGACACCATCAAGATCGGTATTGCTGGCCCTAAAACCGGGCCAGTTACTCAGTATGGGGACATGCAGTTCATCGGCGCCAAACAAGCTATCGCAGACATCAATGCCAAAGGTGGCGTAGATGGCAAGAAGCTTGAAGCGGTTGAGTACGACGATGCCTGCGACCCAAAACAAGCAGTTGCCGTAGCCAACAAAGTCGTGAATGACGGCGTTAAATTTGTTGTCGGTCACTTGTGCTCCAGCTCCACTCAGCCTCCTTCGGACATCTACGAAGACGAAGGCATCATCATGATCACCCCGGCCGCCACCGCACCGGAAATCACCGCTCGTGGTTACAAGAATATTTTCCGCACCATTGGTCTGGACAGCGCCCAAGGCCCGGCAGCTGGCAACTACATCGCTGATCACGTCAAACCAAAAGTCGTCGCAGTCGTTCACGACAAACAGCAGTACGGCGAAGGGATAGCCAGCGCTGTTAAAAAGACGCTGGAAGACAAAGGTGTCAAAGTTGCCGTGTTTGAAGGTATCAATGCCGGTGACAAGGACTTCGCGTCCCTGATCGCCAAACTCAAACAAGCCAATGTCGATTTCGTTTACTACGGCGGTTACCACCCGGAGCTGGGTTTGATTCTGCGTCAAGCCCAGGAAAAAGGCCTGAAAGCCAAGTTTATGGGCCCGGAAGGTGTGGGTAATGACTCCATCTCGCAAATCGCTCAGGGGGCGTCCGAAGGTTTGCTGGTCACACTGCCTCAGGCGTTCGACCAACTGCCAGAAAACAAGGTATTGGTAGAGAAGTTTGTTGCGGACAAAAAAGACCCTACCGGCCCGTTCGTTTTCCCGGCTTATGCAGCCGTTGACGTCATCGCCCAGGGTATCCAGGCAGCCAAAAGCGAAGACACTGCAAAAGTGTCCGAAGCCATCCATAAAGGCACCTTCAAAACCCCAATGGGTGACCTGAGCTTCGACGATAAAGGCGACCTGAAGAACTTCAAGTTCGTGGTCTACGAATGGCATTTCGGCAAACCTAAAACCGAAGCAAGCCCTCAGTAAGGGTTGGCAGTTGATCTGACCACAAAGCCCACTGCGCGAGCGGTGGGTTTTGTTTTACCGATCATTGTTTGACGCACATGGGGCCGCGCTTTCGTGATCCGGAAACCTGCCCACCTGAAAATCTTTAAAACCGTCACCAGCGGTTCGCTGGCAAATGACCTGTGTCCGAAGTGGGTTAAATCCCATGCAACACAGGCCGGAAAATGACTCCACCAGTGAAATGCGTCTCAGGTTTTTAGGAGCTTTGTAATGCCTGACATCTATCACTTCTTCCAAATGCTGGTTAACGGCCTCAACGTTGGCAGCACGTATGCCCTGATCGCCATCGGCTACACGATGGTTTACGGCATCATTGGAATGATCAACTTCGCCCATGGCGAGGTGTACATGATTGGTTCCTATATCGCGTTTATTGCCATCGCCGGCCTGACCATGATGGGTCTGGACAGTGTGCCTCTACTGCTGACCGGGGCGTTTATCGCCAGCATCGTGGTCACCAGTGCCTATGGCTACAGCATTGAACGTGTGGCTTACCGTCCACTGCGGGGCAGTAATCGTCTAATCCCGTTGATTTCTGCCATCGGCATGTCGATCTTCCTGCAAAACATGGTGCTTTTGTCTCAGGACTCCAAAGACAAATCGATCCCTAACCTGATTCCCGGCGGTTTCACCTTCGGCCCGGGCGGTGCGAGTGAAGTCGTTGTCTCTTACATGCAAATCGTCGTGTTCGTGGTCACACTTCTGGCCATGCTCGGTCTGACCCTGTTTATCTCCCGTTCACGCCTTGGCCGCGCCTGCCGTGCCTGCGCCGAAGACATGAAGATGGCCAACCTGTTGGGTATCAATACCAACAACGTCATTGCCCTGACCTTTGTCATTGGTGCCGCTTTGGCTGCTGTTGCAGCTGTTCTGATCAGCGTTCAATACGGCGTGATCAACCCCGGCTCCGGCTTCCTCGTAGGATTAAAAGCCTTCACCGCGGCGGTATTAGGCGGGATCGGCAGTATTCCCGGTGCGATGCTGGGTGGTCTGGTTCTCGGTGTAGCCGAAGCCTTTGGTGCCGATATTTTTGGCGACCAGTACAAAGACGTAGTGGCCTTCGGCCTGCTCGTGTTGGTGCTGCTGTTTCGTCCGACCGGCATTCTGGGACGTCCGGAGATTGAAAAAGTATGACTAGGCATTTTAAATCGGCGCTGTTCAGCGCTCTGTTGGTCTGGGCAGTGGCCTACCCGATACTCGGTCTGAAACTGACGATCGTTGGCGTCAATATCGAAGTTCACAACACCAGCGCCTTTACGCTCAGCGTTATCGCCATCTGCTCGCTGCTTTTGTTCCTGCGCGTGCTGTTCAGCGATCAGTTGAGTGCTGCGTGGAAATCCACCCCCGGATTACCCAAAGTTCCAGGCAAGGCCACCAATTTCCTGACGCTGCCCAGTACCCAGCGCTGGATCATTCTCGGTCTGGTCATTGTGGCATTGGTCTGGCCGTTCTACGGCTCTCGCGGCGCAGTCGACATCGCCACCCTGATCCTGATCTACGTCATGCTCGGCCTTGGCCTGAATATCGTGGTCGGTTTGGCGGGTTTGCTCGACCTCGGTTATGTGGGCTTCTACGCTGTAGGGGCTTATACCTACGCGCTGCTGTCGCATTATTTCGGGTTCAGTTTTTGGGTCTGCCTGCCATTGGCTGGTTTGATGGCCGCGACCTTCGGCTTCCTGCTGGGGTTTCCGGTTCTGCGTTTGCGCGGCGACTATCTGGCAATTGTCACCCTGGGTTTTGGCGAGATCATCCGCTTGTTCCTGCGTAACCTGACGGACATCACCGGCGGGCCAAACGGCATCAGCAACATTCCAAAACCGACTCTTTTCGGCCTGAGTTTCGACCGAACAGCCGCTGAGGGTATGCAGACGTTTCACGAATATTTCGGCATCCCCTACAACTCGATCAACAAAGTGATCTTCCTGTACCTGATTGCACTGGTGCTGGTGCTGATTGTCCTGTTCGTGATCAACCGCTTGCTGCGCATGCCCATCGGCCGCGCTTGGGAAGCACTGCGTGAAGACGAAATCGCCTGCCGAGCACTGGGCCTGAATCCGACCATCATCAAACTGTCGGCCTTCACCCTGGGTGCCACTTTCGCTGGTTTTGCAGGCAGCTTCTTTGCCGCACGCCAAGGTCTGGTAACACCAGAATCCTTCACCTTCCTTGAATCGGCGATCATTTTGGCCATCGTGGTACTGGGCGGCATGGGTTCACAGCTGGGTGTGATTCTGGCGGCTGTGGTGATGATTCTGCTACCCGAAATGATGCGTGACTTCAGTGAGTACCGGATGCTGCTGTTCGGGGCATTAATGGTGCTTATGATGATATGGCGCCCGCAAGGCCTGCTACCCATGCAACGTCCTCACCTGGAGCTGCGAAAATGAGCCGCGAGATTCTGAAAGTCAGCGGCCTGAGCATGCGCTTTGGCGGCTTGTTGGCGGTGAATGGTGTGTCCCTGACCGTCAAGGAAAAACAAGTGGTCTCCATGATCGGCCCTAACGGCGCCGGCAAGACCACGGTGTTCAACTGCCTGACCGGTTTTTACAAACCCTCGGCAGGTACCATCCTGCTGGACGATCAGCCTATCCAGGGTCTGGCCGGGCATGAAATCGCGGCAAAAGGCGTGGTGCGCACCTTCCAGAACGTGCGTCTGTTCAAGGACATGACCGCCGTTGAAAACTTGCTGATTGCTCAGCATCGCCACCTCAACACCAACTTCTTCGCCGGTCTGTTCAAAACGCCGGGCTTCCGCAAAAGCGAACGCGAAGCCATGGAGTACGCCGCCTATTGGCTGGACAAGGTCAACCTGACCGAGTTTGCCAACCGCCCGGCGGGTACCCTCGCCTACGGCCAGCAACGTCGACTGGAAATTGCCCGGTGCATGATGACCCGTCCGCGCATCCTGATGCTCGACGAACCGGCGGCGGGCTTGAACCCCAAGGAAACCGAAGACCTCAAAGCGTTGATCAGTGTGTTGCGCAACGAGCACAACGCCACGGTGCTGCTGATCGAGCACGACATGAAGCTGGTCATGAGCATCTCTGACCACATTGTGGTGATCAACCAAGGCAAACCGCTGGCTGACGGCACACCGGAGCAGATTCGCGACAACCCGGACGTGATCAAAGCCTATTTGGGGGAAGCGTAAATGCTGCAATTCGAAAACGTTTCGACCTTTTACGGCAAGATCCAGGCGCTGCACAGCGTCAATGTCGAAGTGCGTCAGGGCGAAATCGTCACCCTGATCGGTGCCAACGGCGCTGGCAAATCGACATTGATGATGACGTTATGCGGCTCACCACAGGCCCAAAGTGGCAGCATCCGCTACCTCGGAGAAGAGTTGGTGGGGCTGACCTCGGCACAAATCATGCGCAAGAGCATCGCCGTGGTGCCTGAAGGTCGCCGGGTATTTGCCCGGCTGACTGTCGAAGAAAACCTCGCCATGGGCGGTTTTTTCACCGAGAAGCATGACTACCAGGAGCAAATGGATAAGGTTTTGCACTTGTTCCCGCGCCTTAAAGAACGCTTTACCCAGCGCGGCGGCACCATGTCCGGTGGCGAGCAGCAAATGCTTGCGATTGGTCGGGCGCTGATGAGCAAACCGAAACTGCTCCTGCTCGACGAACCTTCACTGGGACTGGCCCCCATCATCATCCAGCAGATTTTCGACATCATCGAACAACTGCGCAATGAAGGTGTGACCGTGTTCCTTGTGGAGCAAAACGCTAACCAGGCGCTAAAAATCGCCGACCGCGCCTACGTGCTGGAAAACGGCCGGGTGGTCATGCAAGGCACGGGTGAGCAATTGCTCAACGACCCAAAAGTGCGTGACGCTTACTTGGGTGGCTAACCTCACCCTTTGGCACCAAACGGCCCTTAGGGGCCGTTTTTTTTTGATGCAGCAGCTGACGTGGCACTGGCTTACGCGAAAAGTGTCGAGGGTTTACAGACAGGGCAAACGTATCAAGTGGGGTAGACCAGAAATATCCCCCCTTGTGATGCTCGACCAGCCTGAGTAACGTGACGGCATTCGTCAGGAGTCCCAATGATGCGCGTTGCTCGCCCTTTAGTTTTGCTCGCCCTGCTTCCCGTTTTTGCGGGTTGCCAACTGTTCAACAGTAAACCCGTTGACAGCAACGCCGGCCTGACTCGCCTCCAAGGCGAGCTGGTATCGGCCAATGACCAACTGATTTTTCAACCCTGTATCGGGCAACAGCGCTATATCGTGCGCGACAGTGCCAACACCACCCTGATTCAAGACGCCACCGATATGCCCAACCTGCCGGGCAAACTGTTTGTCGACATCCGTGGCAGCTTTACCTCGGCTAAAACACCGGGTACGGATGGCGAGGTGCAGTTGCAACAGCTGTACCGTCTGGAACGCACTAATGGAGCCTGCAAAGACCCTAACTTCAAACAACTGACCGTGCATGCCAATGGCAATGGTCCTGCATGGGAAGTGCAGGCTGGCGGCAAGGGCATGGTGATCAAGCGTGACGGCCAGCCGGATTTGGCCTTGCCTTATGTTGAAGAGCAGGTAGGTGATGGTCGATTCTCGCTGTCCACCGAAGCCAACCATCAACGCATTGAGTTGTGGGTCGCCCCACAACGCTGCACCGACAGTGCCAATGGCAGCGTGCAGCATTTGGCCGCAGAACTGCGGATCAACGGTCAGGTACAGCGCGGATGCGGTTATTTCGGCGGTGCTCGTAACGACTAACCGACGATTGTTGCCTCATAGTGCTGACAGTTAAGGGGCCATGCGGCTTATAATCGCCGGTTCGCACAAGGCTGCCGGGGTTTACCCGGCCCCGATACTGGACACTGTCAATGTTACGAATCACCGAACTCAAGTTGCCGATCGACCATCCCGAAGAAGACCTGCGCCCTGCCATCTTGCAGCGCCTGGGCATCGCCAGTGATGACCTGCTCGATTTCACCTTGTTCAAGCGCAGCTACGATGCGCGCAAAAAATCGTCCGAACTGTGCTTTATCTACACCATCGACTTGAACGTGCGTGATGAAGCGCCGCTGCTGATCAAGTTCGCCGACGACCGTAACGTCAATCCAGCACCCGATGTCAGCTACAAAGTCGTTGGTCAGGCCCCCCAGGACTTGAGCGAACGCCCGATTGTCGTCGGCTTTGGCCCGTGCGGTATCTTCGCCGGCCTGTTGTTGGCACAAATGGGTTTCAAACCGATCATTCTTGAGCGCGGCACCGAAGTGCGTCAGCGCACCAAAGACACTTGGGGACTGTGGCGTAAAAATGTCCTCAATCCGGAGTCAAACGTGCAGTTTGGTGAAGGCGGTGCGGGCACATTCTCGGACGGCAAGCTCTACAGCCAGATCAAGGACCCGAAACACCACGGTCGCAAAGTGCTGCACGAGTTCGTCAAAGCCGGTGCGCCGGACGAAATCCTCTACGTCAGCAAACCGCACATCGGTACGTTCCGTCTGACGGGCGTTGTCGAGAACATGCGTCAGCAAATCGAAGCGCTGGGCGGCGAAGTTCGCTTCCAGCAGCGTGTGACCGATGTGCTGATCGATGATGGCCAATTGACCGGCGTGGTTCTGGCCGATGGCGAACAACTGAACTCACGGCATGTGATCATGGCTCTGGGCCACAGCGCCCGAGACACCTTCCGCATGCTTCATGAGCGCGGCGTGTACATGGAAGCCAAGCCGTTCTCGGTGGGTTTCCGTATTGAACACCCGCAATCGTTGATCGACAGCGCGCGTCTGGGCAAGTACGCCGGTCATCCTAAACTGGGTGCGGCCGACTACAAACTGGTGCACCACGCCAAAAACGGTCGTTCGGTGTACAGCTTCTGCATGTGCCCGGGCGGCACAGTGGTTGCGGCTACCAGCGAACCGGGCCGCGTCGTGACCAACGGCATGAGCCAGTACTCACGTAACGAGCGCAATGCCAACTCGGGCATCGTGGTCGGCATCACGCCTGAAGACTATCCGGGCGGGCCGTTGGCGGGTATCGAGTTGCAAGAGCGCCTGGAGTCTCACGCTTATGTGCTGGGCGGCAGCAACTATGAAGCACCAGCTCAGCTAGTCGGCGACTTTATCGCGGGTAAACCGTCCACTGCGCTGGGTAGCGTTGAACCGTCCTACAAGCCGGGCGTGTCCTTGGGTGATTTGGCGCTGGCATTGCCGGACTTTGCCATCGAAGCCATCCGCGAAGCCTTGCCGGCCTTCGAGAAGCAGATCAAAGGCTTCTCGATGCATGATGCGATTTTGACCGGGATTGAAACCCGCACCTCGTCGCCGTTGCGCATGACCCGCGACGCGTCGATGCAAAGCCTCAACGTCAAAGGGCTGTTCCCGGCCGGTGAAGGCGCAGGTTATGCCGGCGGCATTCTGTCGGCAGGGGTTGATGGCATACGCATTGCCGAAGCTGTGGCGCGGGATATTCTCGGTATCGAAGCCTGATACTCTCTCGCACCCGGTAGCAGCTGCCAAAGGCTGCGTCCGGCGGCGAAGCCGTCGTAAACCCGGAGTACGCGGTTTCCCTGAAACATCGCGCCTCCGGGCTTCACGACGGCTTCGCCGCCGGACGCAGCCTCGTTCCCACGGCAGCTGCTACGGACTCCCCGGAGCGTTGCCCTGTCTGTTTTTTGTCTCAATTTGTCACACAACTGCTAGGCTTTTTGTCGATGCAAGTTCACGCGGCTGCTTATAACAAAAACGAATATAGTTTTTGTTTTAACCACTAAGAAGTCGGGTTAGGGTGTCGCACCTTATAACTATTCGATGGAGAGCCACCTTGCCTCTGCGTAGCACTTTCACTCGTTTCTTTCAGTTGGAAGCTGCCAGCGGTCTGTTGTTGATTGCCGCAGCGGCTCTGGCTTTGATCATCAACAACTCGCCGCTTTCGCACTATTACACCGCCTTTCTGGATGTCCCGGTCGCGGTGCAGATTGGCGCCTTGCAAATCGCCAAACCCTCATTGCTGTGGATCAACGATGGCCTGATGGCGTTGTTTTTCCTGCTGATCGGTCTTGAGGTCAAACGCGAGCTGCTGGAAGGTCAACTGTCCAAACCCTCACAAGTTGTGCTGCCCGGCGGTGCCGCGATTGGCGGGATGGTCGTACCAGCGCTGATTTACTGGTTCATCAACAAAGACTTCCCCGACGCACTGGATGGCTGGGCCATTCCAATGGCCACCGACATCGCCTTCGCCCTTGGCGTGTTGGCACTGCTCGGCAAGCGCGTACCGGTGTCGTTGAAGTTGTTTCTGATGACCCTGGCAATCATTGATGATCTGGGCGCAATCATTGTGATTGCCGTGTTCTACTCCAGCGAATTGTCGGGTGTATCGCTGCTGTTGGCCGCGGCTTGTCTTGTGGCGTTGATCGCGATGAACCGGATGGGTGTGGTGAAGATAGCCCCCTATATGATCATCGGCCTGATCCTCTGGGTCTGCGTACTGAAAAGCGGCGTGCATGCCACGCTGGCCGGTGTGACGTTGGCATTCTGCATACCGCTGCGCACTAAAAACTCCGAGCCCTCGCCGCTGATGGGCATTGAGCATGCGCTGCACCCGTGGGTGGCCTACGCGATCTTGCCTCTATTTGCGTTCGCCAATGCGGGCGTGTCGCTGACCGGCGTCAACCTGCACAGTTTCACTCACCATGTACCTTTGGGTATTGCTGCTGGCTTGCTGATCGGCAAAACAGTGGGGGTGTTTGGTTTTACCTGGATCGCGATAAAAACCGGCATGGCCGCATTACCGAATGGCGCGAACTGGGGCCAGGTGTTTGGCGTCGCTATTCTATGCGGCATCGGTTTTACCATGAGTCTGTTTGTCGGCTCGCTGGCCTTTGTTCCGGGCAGCAGCGATTACGTGGGCATGGACCGCATGGGCATTCTGACCGGCTCCATTCTGGCCGCACTGATCGGCTATGCCGTGACAGCCATCTTTAGCCGTAAGCAGCCAGCCCTCTGAATGTAGGAGGCTGAGCGCAATAAAAAACCCCGACCTGTTCGCACAGGTCGGGGTTTTTTATTAAGCGGGCCTGAAGGCTTACTGCGTGACGCGGCTTGTACCATCAACGGTCAGGATGCGAACGCGCTCGCCGGTACGGAACACTTGATTAGGCTCTACCTGCTGCACATAAGCACGGGTGCTGCCGTCGTCTTCGCGTACGGTAATTTCAACCCCTTGGGTCTTGGTCAAGCCCGACTCTGCGGCCGAGCCCAACAGACCACCGGCTACAGCACCGATCACAGCGGTCACAATGCTGCCACGGCCGCCGCCAATGGCGCTGCCGCCGACACCCCCGATAACGGCACCGGTTGCCGCACCGATTGGGGTTTTGGTGCCCTCGATCTGTACGGGACGCAGGGCAACGATAGTACCCATGCGAACGGTTTGAACACGGCGCGCTTCATCGCGCGAATAAGAATCGCCCGTCAGGTTTGAGGTGCAGCCGCCCAACAAGACCGTCATGGTCGAAAATGCAGCAATTAGCAGTACGGACTTACGCATAGGTTCAACTCCAAAAGAACAGGGATTCATTAAAACTCCGCAGCCGGGTGCCTGTCACCGCACAGCGCGGATAACGGGGTGTTCATTCAGCGCCAGTACAGCCAAATCAATACCTACCGCCATTGCAAGCCACATTAAGGGTAGCCCGTTAAGCCGTTTTTTCCTGCGTGCTGACCTCAATTACTTCAGGCGTTCAGGGGGCCAGTCGCTCACGGCCCCAGTCAGCACCCTTGCGCACATAGTTGAGCCGGTCATGCAAACGGCTCGGGCGGCCCTGCCAGAATTCAATGCGATCAGGCACCAAGCGATACCCGCCCCAATGCTCAGGGCAATGCGGTTGGGTGTCACTGAAACGCGCTTGTGTGGCCTTGAGCAATTCGCTCAGTTCTTCACGGTCGGCAATGACCTGACTTTGCGGTGATGCCCACGCCCCTATCCGGCTGCCCAATGGGCGAACCTGATAGTAGGCGTCGGATTCCTGCGGCGAAACCTTTTCGACCCGCCCTTCGATACGAACCTGCCGCTCAAGGGTTGGCCAGAAGAAAGTCATGGCCGCAAACGGATGCGCGGCCAATTGCTGCCCCTTGGCGCTGGTGTAGTTGGTGAAGAAGGTAAAACCCGCCTCATCCAGACCTTTAAGCAGGAGCACCCGACAATGCGGGCGCCCCTGAGCATCCACCGTTGCCAAGGTCATGGCATTGGCTTCGACTGGCGCCTGTTCAGTCTTGACCGCATCACTGAACCATTGATGAAACAACGCAAAAGGCTCGTCGGGCGCTTGCGCCTCGGTCAGCCCGTCGCGGGTGTAATCACGGCGCATATCTGCCAGCGCTTGGGTCATAACGCGTTCCTTGGCCGAATCAATCAGTTTTTGGCTTGATCATTGGCAGCAACCTTCTTGGCCGCCGCCGTTTTAGCCACAACTGCTTTCTTGGCCGGTGCAGGCTTAACGGCTTTTTTGGCCGGTGCGGCTTTCTTGGCCACGGTGGCTTTTTTCGCCGGTGCGGCGGCTGCTTTTTTAGCTGCAGAAGCCGAAACAGCGGGTTGCACGGCGGCCAACTGTTCAGCGGTCAAAGCAGGCTGAGCGTATTTGCTGACCAACGCGACCATAGTGGCTTGCGGCGTCATCATGATTTCAACGCGACGATTCAAGGCACGGCCTTCGTTGCTGTCGTTCGCTGCACGCGGCATAACAGAACCCATACCGCGCAGCGTCAGACGATTACCCTGCAAGCCGCTCATACGAAAGATGGCCGCCACTGACTTGGCGCGGTCCAGGCTCAACTTGGTATTGCTGGCCATGGCACCACTGGAGTCAGCATGACCGAGCACCAGGACGGCAGTTTTAGGATCGCCTTCAACAACCTTGGCTACGCGAGTGAAAGGGCCGAGCATCGAAGGCATCAACAAGTCCGGACGTGTTGCCTTGAACGAGCTGTCAGCCGACGCCACCACCACTAACAGGTTTTCGCGACGCTCCAACTGCAAGTCGGTGCCTTTAATGGCAGTACGCAGACGCGGCTCGTACTCGTCCAGCCAGGCCTGAGTAATTTTCGGGTCTGGCATCGCAATCACGCCAATGGGTGCCGCTTTAGTGTCTTTGGCGTCAGTATCGAATGGCCACCACCATTTTTTTGCAGAGGTCGTGGCAGCAGCAGGCGCAGCCGTCACTGCAACTTTTGGCTTTTCAACAGCAGCGGCGGCCTTCTTGTCAGCAGCATTTGCACTCTTATCGGTCGGTGCCGACGACTCGGACGAGCCAAACTGCCACCATTTGTGGCCACCTTCGGCATTATTCTGTGGAGTTTGTGCGCAACCAGTAATAGCCAGGCAAAGGGCCAAGGCGAGGGTCTTATTAGATGACATTGAATATCCACACAATGAATTGATGAAAAAAAGGCTATATGCCCACTAAAAAAACGTATTACCCGGATAAAAGCTACAGCCTTCCGACCTACGGACTACAAATACACCGTTACAGACACGCGGCCAATACCTTAACCAGCTTTTGAGCCCTCGGATCCATCAATACATAAGGTCCCAAGGTGTTGGTTACGAATCCGAAAGCCACCTCTCTATCCGGATCGGCAAACCCTATTGATCCCCCTGCGCCAGGGTGGCCAAACGCCTTTGGCCCCAGCCCGAACGTAGCGTTCGGCACGTTCGGCTGATCCAGCATGCAACCCAGTCCGAACCGTGTCTGTGCCAGCAAGGTTTTATCCTCGCCAATGCTGTGTTCGCGGGTCAGCTGTTCCAGCATTTCGGCTTCGAGTAAACGCCCCTCCAGCAGACCGCTATAAAAGCCGGCCAGGCTACGGGCGTTGCCATGCCCATTAGCCGCTGGTTGCTCCATCCGCCGCCACTCAGGTGTATTGGTGCTGGTCATAATAGATGGTGGATTGGTGAATGCCCGCGTACTCATGGAATTAGGCTCGCGCATCATCGTCATCAACAGACGTTTCGCCACCTCATCCCCTTCATTGCCCTTGCTGCGGGCAACATGGGCTACCCGGTAAAACTCTTCGTCCGCCAGCCCCACATGGAAATCCAGCCCCAACGGGTTGGCCGTGCGTGCCACGATCGACTGACCAGCAGTGCGACCGTCCGCCCGACGGATCAACTCGCCCAGCAACCAGCCATAGGTGATCGCGGCATAACCGTGGCCATCACCCGGCGTCCACCAGGGTTCTTCGGCGGCTAACGCATCAACCATGGTCTGCCAGTCATACAAGGCTTCGCGGGGCATCATTTGGCGAATTGCCGGCAAACCGGCTCGATGGCTCAACAACTGGCGCAGCGTGATGGCCTGCTTACCGGCTGCCGCAAATTCGGGCCAGTAACGGGCGACGGGCACATCCAGCTCCAGTTTGCCTTCCTCAACCAGTTGCAGCGCCGTGACTGCCGTAAAGGGTTTGGTGCACGAAAACAGATTGGCGATGGTGTCGGTGTGCCAAGGTTGCTGACCGTCCTTGTCGGCAGTGCCCGCCCACACATCCAGCACTGTTTCACCGGCTATCTGGACACACAAGGCAGCACCACGCTCTTGCGGATCGTTAAACAGCTCTGCAAATGCTTCGCGAACTGCTTCAAACTGAAGGTCGTGAAAACCCTGAATCTGCACCCTTACCTCCTGAATCAAGCTTGGCTTTCAATGCCGTGCATTGTTCCAGCACCTGTCAGAATTTGAAACAGAGCAAAGGTCTCTACAGCACAATTTTTGTGCGCTCAGCAGACAGCGCGGACCGTACCAGCGCCAGAGTGGAATTTTTGTGAAAAAGACGAGAGGGATGAGGGATATATAGCGGTTTCTTAAAAGCCCTCTGCAGACGCAAGAGGGCCTGAAAAGTGAGGCTCAGAGCGCGGCATAGGCCAGTGTTGCCAACTGTCTGGCCCGCGGGTCCATCAAGACGTGGCTGCCCATCGTCGTGGTGACAAACCCGAAGGTCACGTCGCGTTCCGGATCAGCAAAGCTGACAGGCCCCCCCAGCCCCACATGGCCAAATGTGTTGGGGCCCATGCAGTTGGAAGCCGCGGGGTCGGCTGGCTGCTCCATCATGCAGCCCAACCCATAGCGCATAGGTCTCAAAAGCGTGCGATCCATGCTGTTGCTGTGCTCGCGAGTGAATTCACTCAGCAACTCCGATCCGATCAATTGACCGGCCAGCAGCGCACTGTAGAAACCCGCCAGCCCATGGGCCGTACCATGACCATTCACGCCAGGCTGGCGATAACGCCACCATCGGGGATCGTGAGTGGCTTTGGGGCACACACCGGGGTTGGTGAAAGCAAGGGTAGCCACGTGCTCGGGTTGATTGACAATGACCTCGCGCAGATCGAGCGCGTATTGATCACCGGTTCGCCCTTCGGCGCGATCGAAATGGGCAATACGGTGAAAATGCTCGTCAGCCACGCCCATGTGTACTTCCAGCTCATGGGGTTGCGAGATGTTCTCTGCGATAAACGCACATGGGTCTCGCCCGTCCACCCGCCGGATCAGCTCGCCGATAATCCAACCATAGGTCAGGGCGCCATAGCCCAGATCAGTGCCCGGCTGCCACCACAGGGGTTCGGCGGCCATGATTTCCACCATGTCATCCCAGCCATACATGATGGGCGTGCGATTCGGCAGCCGCAACGCGGGAATGCCCGAGGTGTGGGACATCACCTGACGCAAGGTGATGTGCTCTTTGCCGCCTTGGGCGAACTCTGGCCAGTAGCGGGCAACAGGGGCATCGAGCTCCAGCTTGCCCTCTTCCACCAACATCAAGGCCGCCACTGCCGTAAACGGCTTTATGGCGCAATACGTATTCACCAGTGTGTCGCGCTCCCAAGGCTTTTGGCCTTCGAGGTCCGCCACACCCGCCCACAGATCGACCACTGTTTCACCGCCGACCTGAACACACAGCCCTGCCCCACGCTCCTGCGGGTCGTCGAAGATTGCCTCAAACGCCTGCTGAACGGCTTCGAACCCACGTGCACATCTGCCTTTAGCTTCCATTTCGAAGACTCCATTCAGTTGGAATGGATGACCTTAGTTTTTAAATGGAATTAACACAGAGGCTAACGCTCGATGAGCGACGAAATGCATCGCCGCTCATCCGGTTCGGATGATCAGTGGCCTTTGCCCGAGTGACCACCCGCATGCCCTGTTCCAGAGCGTTCGCCATTGCCTTCCTGCGGGGTTTGGCGAGCGGCTTTGACCGCTTGATCTGCATCCACCTGCGCCTTGGCGGCTTCATCGCCCAATTGGTCGAGGGCTTGAAGGTTGGTTTTGCGGACACTTTCAACAAAGCCGGTGAAAGGCAAGTCAGTGATGCCGATCATGCCAAAGTGACCGTTCTCGCCGTCCAGCAAGCGGCCTGTCACGGGTTGATCCAAATACTGGAACCAGTGCACACCGACAATCGAAGGTTCAGCCACGGCCTGTTTGATGAATTTCGCATACGCCGGCCCACGGGCTTCTTCGTTGGCAACCTCGGTCACACCTCCCCAGAACGGGCCACGGTCACGGGAACCGAAGTTGAACTCGGTAATCATCACCGGCTTGTTCAACTCGCGCAGTTTGGCGAAGTCATAGCCGTCCTGCGGTTGCAGGGTATAAAAGTTGAAACTCAAGACATCGCAGTACTGCGCGCACGAAGCCACGGCTTCCGGCGTGCTGACTGAAAACCGCCCGCCGAGCAGCAAGTGATTGGGGGCATGCCATTTCAGGGAGTCAGAGATGGTCTTGAAATACGTGTCGGCAAAGACCTTTTGAAAGTACTGATAGTCCGCCTCGATTTGCGGATGCTCGGGATTGGGCGTGGGGGCCTCGAAACCCGGATCTTCCATCAATTCCCACGCGGGGATGTCCACGCCCCAGGCTTTGGACAGGCCTTGCTGGTTGCGGTACTTGTCCCGCAACTGCTTGAGGAACGCCCGTTTGGCAGGCACATCAGTGGTCAAGCGTAAGGTGCCGAAAGCGAGGGCATAACGCGACTTTGGATCAGTTCCGGGGCCAGCCCACGCCAGTTCGTTATCGGCAAAATAGCCAATCAGCCACGGGTCATCACGGTGATCGCGGGCGGCAATGGCCACCGCACGCTCTGTGGCCATGGCAAAACGCGGGTCGAACGGGTCAGGCATACCGCCCCACCAGTCGCTGCCGGTACTGATACTGGCATAGTCGCCAACAATCGACAGCGGCAAGGTGTAAGGCACGCGGTCGTTGAGGCCCAGCGCGGGGTCACTCCAGTTGCCGATGGTGTTAAAGCCCCAGGCTTGCAAGCGATCCAGGGTATGGGTTTGCCAGCGCTTGGCGTCAAACGCTTCAGGGGCGCACGCAATAACAGGTTCAGAGCCGGGTTGCGTTGTGCCGGCTACGCAAGGCTCACCGTAAATACGTTGCAGGTTAGCCCCATAGAAGTTGTACCAGCGCCCGGCGTTGTACCCGCGGCCCTGCGAAGCGCCGTTGCCGTTGTTATGGTCCGAAGAACCGTAATAACCCGCCAGCGGTGCATTGCCGTTGGGCAAATCGGTAAACATCCAGTCACGGCCCGCGATATAGGTCTGACTGTCATTGGCGGTCACCGCATTCAGCCCCAACGAATAAAACGGATGCCCTTCGGGCGTCACCAGATTCCAGCGACCATTGCGTTTTTCAGTGTGGAAAAAGCCCGTCGCTTCAAATGCGGGGCCTTTGAGCCAGCCACCGTATTTGTCCACATCGGTACGGTTGGCCAACCAGCCCTTGAGTTGCTGTTGTTCTTTGGCAGCAGCCGCTTTGAGCTGTTCGTCATTGGCCACACGCTCCGGCCATTTAGCTCGGGTCGACTGACCGTAACCGTCCACGATTGAGCTGTAGACCGACTTGATGACGCCCTCGCCATCCTGCACACCGAAGCGCTCCAGCAAGATGCTTTGCGCGGCCTTGGGCTGTGGGATCGACAGGGTTACGGACGCCACTTGGCTGCGATCAATCTGGCCCTGACTGCTGACCAGCAGAATGCGTTGCCCGTCCAGAGTCATTGGCATCGGCGGGCCTGCGCGCATGCCTTGGCTATGCGGCGAATTCGCCTGTAATGGCAGCAGCAGAGTTTGCGCAGGACCTGCCGGTAAATCGACGCGGCTGGTGAGGGTCTTGCCGTCCGTGCTCTTGACGGTGATATCGAGGGTCAGTGCCCAGTTCATCGCATTCTGAATGCGCAGCGTCATCATGCCCGACTGTGACCAGTCCCAGACCCCGGTCTGCGGGGTCAACCGCAAACTGGGGGCGGCGGCCGGACTGAACGTCACGCGGCGCAGCACTTCGCCTCCGGCCGTTTGCTCCGCATTGTATTGCGGCAAGTCCGCATCTTCGGTCGCCACTTTCACCACATCGGCGGGGCGAACGAAGTTGAACAGGGTCTGTTGACTGGTAGGCGCCGCCAACAGCGGCGTCGTGACCAGCAGCGCTAAAACAGCAGAGAGCGAGCGGCGAATCATATGGTTCAGGTTCTCCCTAACGGCCGAAAGCCGGCCTGTGAGGTTTCGAATGTCACAGCATAGACGACTGCAAAGCCGGCAATTGAGCCGGCCTGCACTTATGAAATTTCACGACGAAATGGCGGCAGGGCATTCAGAATCGCCTTGCCATAGCGCTGAGTGACCAGCCGACGATCCAGCAACGTGATGGTGCCGCGGTCCTGCTCAGTGCGCAGTAAACGACCACACGCCTGTACCAGTTTGAGCGAGGCATCAGGCACCGAAATCTCCATGAATGGATTACCGCCACGGGCTTCGATCCAGTCAGCCAGTGCGGCTTCGACAGGATCATCGGGCACCGAGAACGGGATTTTAGCGATGACCACGTGTTCGCAGTACGCGCCGGGTAAATCCACCCCTTCAGCAAAACTGGCCAGCCCGAACAACACGCTGGAATCGCCGCCGTCCACCCGCGCCTTGTGCTTATTAAGGGTTTCCTGTTTTGACAGGTTGCCCTGAATGAACACTTGTTTACGCCAGTCGCGCTCCAGGCCGTCGAAGACGTCCTGCATTTGCTTGCGCGAGGAGAACAGCACCAGCGTGCCCCGCGAGCCTTCAACCAAACCGGGCAAGTCACGAATGATTGCTGCGGTATGGGCCACAGCATCGCGCGGGTCGGCTTTGAGGTCAGGTACGCGCAAAACTCCGGCATCTGCGTGATGAAACGGACTTGGCACCACCGCCGTCACAGCGGCTTTGGGCAGCCCGGCACGCATGCGAAAACGGTCAAATGTGCCCAGCGCAGTCAACGTCGCCGACGTGACCAACGCGCCGTAGGCGACGTTCCACAGGTTACGGCGAAGCATTTCGGCGGCAAGAATCGGGCTGGCATTGACTTCGATATCAAACAGCGAGCCGCTCTCGGCCAGGGTTAGCCAGCGTGCCATGGGCGGATTGTCTTCAGGGTCTTCGGTGGTGAACGCAGTCCACAATTCCCAATTGCCCTGAGCACGGGATAACAGACTGCCAAACAGCGGATACCATTCTTCGGCCTGATTGCTGGTGATGCCGATATTGACCTCACCATCCATGCCGTCCTTGAGAATCTCGGTCAGACGCGTGAACAGATCAGTCAGGCGCGAGAAGCCTTTTTTCAGTTCGATGCCCATTTCACGCAAGTGATCTGGAATCAGCCCCCCGACAAAACGGTGGCGTGGACGCTCACGGCCTTCGGGCTCGTCACCGGGTTTGAAATCGGCAATTTGCTCGCAGGCGCTGAACATGAACTGTTGCTGGCCTTTGATCTCTTTCGCCAGCTCCGGAACCTGCTCCAGCAAACGCCCCAGATCACCCGGCAACGGGTGCTGAGCCAGCAGTTTGGTGAGGTTTTTTGCGGTTTGTTCCAACCAGTCGGCAGTTGAGCGCAAACGGGTGTAATGCGCGAAATGGCCGATGGCCTTGTCGGGCAAGTGATGGCCTTCGTCGAACACATACAGCGTGTCACGCGGATCGGGCAGCACCGCGCCGCCGCCCAGCGCCAGATCGGCCAGCACCATGTCGTGGTTAGTGACGATGACATCCACCTTGCTCATGCCTTCGCGCGCTTTATAAAAGGCGCACTGACCGAAGTTGGGGCAATGACGGTTGGTGCACTGGCTGTGATCGGTGGTAAGACGCGCCCAGTCCTGGTCTTCCAGGGCTTGGGGCCAACTGTCACGATCGCCATCCCACTTATTACCGGCGAGCTTTTCGATCATGCTGGTAAACAGTTTTTGGCTGGCCTCATCGACTTCAATCTTGAAGCCTTCCTCCTCAAACAGCTGCGCCGTCGCGGTTTGCGCGTGGCCCTCTTGCAGCAGCATGTCGAGTTTGGACAGGCACATATAACGCCCGCGCCCCTTGGCCAGCGCGAAGCTGAAATTCAGCCCGCTGTTGCGCATCAGGTCGGGAAGATCTTTGTAGACAATTTGTTCCTGCAGCGCGACCGTCGCCGTGGCGATCACCAGACGCTTGCCAGCTGCTTTAGCCGTGGGAATGGCCGCCAGGCTATAAGCGACGGTTTTACCCGTGCCGGTGCCGGCCTCTACGGCAACCACGGCCGGGTCACCACTGCGGTGACCTTCATCATCGGTGTCGATAGCGCCCAGCACTTTGGCCACTTCAGCGATCATCAAACGCTGGCCATAGCGCGGCTTGAGGCTCTTGGCTTCGAGAAAACGCGAGTAGGCGCCCTGGATCTGGGATTTGAGTTCGGTACTAATCATGGTTCTTCGGGCGCAAGAAACGCTGGATAAATTTTCAGTGGTTCGAATGGCCGCTATCATACCCCGCTAATTCATCCTGCGCCGAACGGAGTACCCCAATGACCGCCTTTTCCTTCACCTACAGCCTTCATTTACTGGCCGCCATGCTGTGGGTGGGCGGCATGTTCTTCGCCTGGATGATCCTGCGCCCTGCCGCTGTAGCAGCCCTTGAGGGGCCCGCACGGTTGAAGCTGTGGGTAGAAGTGTTTCAGCGTTTTTTTGTGTGGGTGTGGGTGGCAGTGATCATTTTGCCGATAAGCGGTGTGGGTCTGTTACAGATGCGGTTCAGCGGATTTGAAACCGCACCACGGTATGTGCAGGTGATGATGGGTTTGTACATCGTGATGGTGGCGTTGTTTATCCGGGTTCAGTCACTACAGGTACCGGAGTTACGCCGGGCAGTTGAGGCTCAGGAATGGGCGGCCGGTGCAGCGGTGATGGGCAGTATTCGTCGCTTGGTGGGGTGTAATTTGATTGTGGGCGTGGTGCTCGTAGCCATTGCGGCGGCACGGCCGATGTTTTGAGAGACGCCACTGTGAAGCCTCAAGCTGCAAGCTGGCCGCTTGCAGCTTGAATGTCATTTACAACCGATTGATCGTTACCGCACCGGCACTGCCGACTTCGCCCGGCTGACCAGCCAAACCTGGACGCCCAGGTTTGGCGCCATCGGTGCGATACACCACGCAGCCTTTGGATTTGCCCCCCGCGCCAGGCCGTCCAGCTTCGCCCGGTTTGCCTCCCGCGCCGCCATCAACCCGGACGTTCACCAAGTCATCCGGGTAGTCACGTGGCAATTCAAGACGCACATGAGCCCCCGAAGCACCCGCCTGGCCATTACCGCCGTTATCACCGTTATGGCCCTTGCCCGCAGAGCCCCATGTGCATCCCGGCTCGGAGCCGTTGCCACCATCCAGCCCGGCATAACCGGGCGCGCCCGTCCCGCCTCGCGCGTCAATGATCAGCTTGGGTGCTTGCAACGATTCAATCCGCACACTCAGGTCACGGGCCGGGCGCGCAGGTTTTTCATAATTGCCAGCCGCGCCACGGGCGTTGATCTGGCTGCCTTCTTCAAGTTCGGCCTGAGCCACGCGCAGTTCAATACCGGTGTCGGCCGGCACGATGGTGATGCGGGCCTCTTTTCCCAGATGCAGTTGGTCGATGTTGACCTGACTCACGCCCGCCGGTATCAGCAGGGTGCCGTAATCAGCCACATCGAGTTTTTCCAGCTGCAGCACGCCTGTAGTGGCAGGCAAACGCATGAAGGTATTGGCTTCAACCATGACAACTTCAGCATGGGCAAAAGGGCTGCACAGGGCAGCCAGCAGGCATAACTTACGCATGGCTGGGGTCTCGGTCGGTTGAAGGACGAAAAGTCTGTACGTGAAGAACGCCGAATAACAGGATGTACAGGCGGTCACGCCAAGGATGCGGACGATCCCGCAAGCTACGATTGAATAAAAGTATTTCAAGCAAATGGGTCAGCAACAATAAGCTGCCAGCCAGATTAATCAGTAGATCAAAGGGGTTAATCAGCGGTGTGAAGACGTTGTAGAGCGCCACTCCCCAAAACAACACCACCAGTATTTTCCCCAACCCCCAAAGCACCTTCATACCCCTTGCCCTTTATAAGTTTTTCTTTGAACGCACATTAACGGCTCACGGGAGGCTGACGCCAGTGAGCAGGCTAAATAAATTCCCCACGCGTTTGATGATGGTGAGCCACAGCCACCGCGTTTGAGGATGTTGGCACAAGCGCTCTAGACCGTGGTTTGGCCGCGTTTTTGGTCAGCGCTGGCGCTTTGTATGCCTTTTAAGCGGCCAGAAGCCCGGACAGTAAAGACCCGCCTCAGGGTCTGCGCCAGTCTGGCTAAATTTGACCCAGCGTTACGGTTTGCAATGAAACGGAACAGCCCCTAGGCCGCGAGGCGTGAGCAGGCTAGTCTTGGTCGTTCTGATTGAGGACTTTCCATGACGTCTGGTTTTTCTACACGCACGCCCCAGCAAGCACTGGCTGCATTGCTTGATCGCTATGCGCCATCTCGCTTGCTGGTGGTGGGCGCCAGCGAGTTTCCGGCGCTGGCCGCATTCAAGAACGCACACCCGGATGCCGTGGTCTGCCATGCCAGACCCGGGGCTCTGCCCCCACATCTGGCTGCACAACGCTTTGATCTGGCGCTGGTACTCGATTGCCTGGAGCATTTGCCCAAACGCGAAGGACTTGAACTGTTGGGCGGTATTCGTAATCTCAATGCCAGTCGTATTGCCGTGCTGGCGGATCTGAACGCCTGTGGCTGGAAAGAAACCGACTTTTTCGCCTTGGCCTTACAAAGCAGTGAGCACTTCCAGCGCGATGAACAGGTATTGACGCTGTTCACTTACGACCTGCGCGAGTACAAGCAAGTCCCCGACTGGCTCAATGCCAGGTTTTGGGCCAATCCAGAGAATTTTGGCAAGTACTGGTGGTAAACCGATGAATACCTCTATTTGCCCGTGCGGCAGCGGTAATTCGCTTGACGCCTGCTGCGGGCAGTATCACGCCGGGCATCCGCCTCCCAGCGCCGAATTGCTGATGCGTTCACGTTACAGTGCCTACGTGTTGGGGCTGATTGACTACCTTGTCGAGACGACGTTGCCCGTGCAGCAAGCAGGGCTTGATCGCCAGTCGATGTCCCAGTGGAGCGCGCAGAGCACCTGGCTGGGCCTGGAGGTTGAAAACAGCGAAGTGTTCGGCGGTCAACCAGAACACGCGTTTGTAACCTTTACTGCACGGTGGCACGACGCCAATGGCGAGCACAGCCATCGCGAACGCTCTTCATTTGTTCAACAGGCAGGTCGCTGGTATTTCATCGACCCGACTGTGCCACTGAAAGTCGGACGCAATGATGCTTGCCCGTGTGACAGCGGGCTCAAATTCAAAAAATGTTGCGCCGGTTTTTTCAACCAGTAACCGGGCGAAAGCCCGATCAGGAGTAGCGAATGGATTCTCGAACTCGGATAACTCGAACCTTGCTGTTGATGATGGTTCTGACACTCTCGGGTTGCGCCTCCTGGTTTGGTTCCGGTGACAAAGACCCGCAGGTGCAGCTGGTTCGTGTCGAACTGGTCAAGGCCAAGGTGTTGGAACAACGCTTCAAGCTGCATTTCAGGGTCGATAACCCCAATGACTCGACATTAACCGTGCGCGGAATCCGTTATGCGGTGTATCTGGGGCCGATAAAACTCAGTGAAGGTGAATACAGCCACTGGTTCAGCGTGAAGCCCAACAGCCACGCCCAGTTTGTGGTGCCGATCCGGACCAACCTGTGGCCCCATGTGCGGTCACTGGTCAAATTGCTTGAAACACCCGAGCAAGCTATCCCCTATCGCCTCGAAGGCACACTCGAAACAGGCCTGTTCTTCGGTTACGACGTGCACGTGATGCGTAAAGGCGAGATAATCGCCGCCGATTTTATTCCAGAGTGATTCAGTAATGACCCAGCAACCCCACGTTCATGGCCCAGACTGCAACCACGATCATGATCACCATGATCACGCCCATGACCACGACCACGGTCACGTACACGTACACGGCCCTCACTGTGGCCATGCGCCTCAAGAGCCTGTGCGCAACGAACTGAAAGACGTTGGCCGCAACGACCCGTGCCCTTGTGGCAGCAGCAAGAAATTCAAAAAGTGCCACGGCGCCTGATCCTTTAAAGCGCCCGGCGCACGCCGCACCTGCTTTGAGCACGTGCGGCGTGCGTGTTTTTGCGAACATGAAAAATCCCACAAATACTTTCAACCGATGCGCCATAGGGAGTAAAACAGAGAGCCCGCAGTGAATTGCAAAGGCTGCGTGAACCTTCCCTTCTGGAGCCCTTCATGATCGATCTTTATTACTGGACCACCCCCAACGGGCACAAAGTCTCGTTATTTCTTGAAGAAGCCGGCCTGCCCTACACGATTCACCCCATCAATATCAGCAAGAACGAACAGTTCGCCCCGGACTTTCTGAAAATATCCCCGAATAACCGCATACCGGCGATTGTCGATCAGGCGCCAGCCGATGGCGGCGGTCCTCTCTCCCTCTTTGAATCTGGAGCCATCCTGCTCTACCTCGCAGAAAAAACCGGGCGCTTCCTGCCTAAAGACCTGCGTGGACGGCAAATGGCCTTGCAATGGCTGTTTTGGCAAATGGGCGGTCTTGGCCCGATGGCCGGGCAAAACCATCACTTCAATCGCTTCGCTCCCGAAAAAATCCCCTATGCGATAAAACGTTACGTCGACGAAACTGCGCGCCTGTACCGTGTGCTGAACACGCAATTGGAAGGCCGTCAGTTCGTATCGGGCGACGAGTACAGCATCGCCGACATGGCGATTTACCCGTGGATTGTGCCGCACACCTGGCAGGGTCAGAACCTCGACGACTTCCCGCACCTGAAAGTGTGGTTTGAGCGGATCCAGCAGCGCCCGGCCACTCAACGTGCCTACGCGCTGGTCGAAAAAATCAACCCACCGCAATAAACCTGAACGCCGTAGCAGTTGACGAGCAGCGCGAGGCTACGTCCGGGTGCGTAGCAGCCGTAAAACCCTACAGTTCCAGGGTTAGCTGCGACGATTGCATCGTCGAACGTAGCCTCGTACTACTCGTCAACTGCTACGAGGATTAGCGCTCCACACGCGTGAACGATAGTCGCGTGTCGACACCGTTGTACATTCTCAATCTGGCACCAAGATAGCGCTTGCGCAGTGTCATCGGCCTCACTAACGTAGCGCCTTTCGACGACACTACCCCCCGCAGGAGCTTCGCCATGGCCTCGCCAGCCCTTTTTCGTTTTTTACCCCGGTTCGGCGTTGCTGCGGCAATGGGCACTTTGCTGGGTCTGGCCGGTTGTCAGACCCAAAATAATGCTGGCGAAAGTCTGGTGCCCACCTCCGGCACACAGCCGCTCAAAGGGCTGGCTCAAAACGTTTCGGTACGACGCAACAGCCAGGGCATGCCGCTGATAGAAAGCAGCAACTTCCATGACGCCTTGTTCACCCTGGGTTACGTACACGCCGGCGACCGTATCAGCCAGATGGTGCGCCTGCGTCTACTGGCGCAAGGCCGATTGGCCGAACTCAATGGCAGCGACGCGCTGCCCGCCGACCGTCTGATGCGCAGTGTCAATCTGAAAACCAATGCCGATGAACTCTATAAAAGCGCCTCCCCGCACCTGAAAAAGTTCTTCGAGGTGTACGCCCGTGGCGTCAACGCCTACCTGTTCCGCTACCGCGACAAGCTGCCGGCCGATCTGGCTCAGGCCGGTTATAAAGCCGAGTACTGGAAACCCCAAGACAGTGCGCTGATTTTCAGCCTCTTGAGCTTCGGCATGTCAACCAACTTGCAAGAAGAACTCAATTCGCTGGTGCTTGCGCAAACAGTCGGCACTGACAAACTGGCCTGGCTGACCCCCACCTATCCCGGTGAAGCCTTGCCTGCAGCCGAAGCCGACAAGCTCAAAGGGCTCGACCTTGGACGCCAGTTGCAAGGTTTGAGCGGTGTGACCCAAGCCCTTGAGCAGGTCACACAGCTGAGCCTGCCCGGCATCACGGCGTCCAGTGATTGGGCCATCGGCCCACAACGCAGCCGTAGCGGCAAAAGCTTGCTGGCCAACGACATTCACCAGCCCATCGGCGTACCCTCAGCCTGGAGTTATGTGCAAGTTCGCGCGCCCAAATATCAGGCGGCAGGCGCCACGATCGCCGGCCTGCCCACCTTGTTTGCCGGGTTCAACGGCAAGGTGGCCTGGGGCATGAGCATGGCCATGGGCGATAACCAGGATGTGTTTCTGGAAAAACTCAAACGCCAGGGCAACACGCTTTATTACCTGGCCAACGGCAAATGGCTACCGGCGACTGCCCGCACCGAAACCTTTTTCATCAAAGGCCAGCGCCCGGTGCGTGAAACCATTTATGTCACCCGCCACGGGCCGTTACTCAACAGTGCATTGGGCACACCGACAGCGCTGAACAGCGGACTTGGTCTTGCCCTGCAAATGCCGGACGTGAAGGGCGACAAAACCCTGGATGCATTCTTCGACCTGTCACGCGCCCAAAACAGTGAAAAAGCGTCTGATGCCAGTCGGGAAATACGCGCCGTGGCGCTCAACCTTCTGTACGCCGATGCCAGCCATATTGGCTGGCAAGTCACCGGGCTTTATCCAAACCGCCAGGAAGGCATCGGGCTGCTGCCGTCGCCGGGTTGGGACAGCCGCTATGACTGGAACGGTTACGCCGACGCGATGCTTCACCCCTACGACCAGGACCCGATTCAAGGCTGGCTGGGCACGGCCAACCAACGTACGGCGGCTTTTGGCTACGGCATGCAGTTGTCAAACTCATGGTTGTCGCCGGAACGCAGCGAACGTCTTGCGCAATTGGCCGGCAACGGCAAGCAGGACGCTCGCAGCATGATTGCGATGCAGTACGATCAGACCACCCTGTTTGCAGCCAAGCTCAAAGCCATGTTCAGTGCCCCCGGCATGGCCCAGCCGTTGAAGCAGGCCATTGCCGCCTTGCCTGCGCACGATCAAAGCAAAGCCCGTGAAGCCCTGACCCGGCTGATGGCCTTTGACGGTAAACTCAGCGCCACCTCAGCCGATGCGGCGCTGTACGAACTGTTCCTGCAAACCAGCACCCAACAGATATTTCAGGATGAGCTGGGCCCTGAAAACAGCGCGGGCTGGAAAGCCTTTATCGCCAATGGCGGCCAATCCTACTCTGCTCAGTCCGATCACTTGCTGGGCCGCGAAGACAGCCCGTTCTGGGATGACACCCGCACCCCGCAAAAAGAGGATAAGCCGGCGATACTGGCCCGCAGCCTTGGCGCCGCAATCAGTACGGGCGATAGCCTGATGGGCAGCGATCACAAGGCGTGGCAGTGGGGCAAGCTGCATTATTACCTGTGGCGCAACAGCGATGGTCAAACGGTTCGCGGCCCGATTGCAGCAGGCGGCGACCACACCACGCTCAATGTGGCGGCATACAACGTGGGCGCTAACACCTTCGAAACCACCCTCATTCCCGCGATGCGCATGATCGTCGACTTTGGTCAGAGTGAACCGATGATGGCGCAAAACAGCACCGGCCAATCCAGTAACCCGGCCAGCCCGCACTACCTTGACGGCATTGATCCGTGGCTGAAGGGCCGATACATCAGCTTCCCGATGCAGCCACAAAACTTCGACAGGGTGTACGGCAAAACCCGTCTGACCCTGGTGCCGGGTAAATGAATCAACCCGGATAAACCGTAGCAGTTGACGAGTAATGCGAGGCTACGTGATTTGCATTCCGGGATCGAACTTCCCGCCCTCCCCGGCGCTCTCAATTAACAAGCCCTCTGCCCCGGCATGCTTATGGACCTTGTTATCGCTCGCCCCGAAGGGTTGTATTGCCCGCCCGGTGATTTCTACATCGACCCATGGCGTGCCGTGGAGCGCTCCGTCATCACTCACGGCCACGGCGACCACGCCCGTACGGGCAATTCGCACTATCTGGCCGCAGAACCCGGCGCCGGAATTCTGCGCGCGCGACTGGGGCAGGACATTAACCTGCAAACCCTGGCGTACGGCGAAACACTCAAACACCATGGCGTCACCCTCAGTTTTCATCCAGCCGGCCATGTGTTGGGTTCCGCTCAGGTTCGACTGGAATACGAGGGTGAGGTGTGGGTCGCGTCCGGTGATTACAAAGTCGAACCCGACGGCACCTGCGCACCGTTTGAACCTGTGCGCTGTCACACCTTCATCACGGAATCGACCTTTGGCCTGCCGATTTACCGCTGGCAGCCACAAGCCGAGATATTTGCCGAGATCAACCACTGGTGGCGTACGAATCAGCAACAAGGCAAAGCCAGCGTGCTGTTCTGTTATGCGTTCGGCAAAGCGCAGCGCATCTTGCACGGGATTGACTCAACGCTCGGTCCCATCGTCGCCCACGGCTCAGTCGAACCGCTTAATCGCGTCTATCGCGACGCTGGTATTTTCATCCCGCCGACGCTGTATGCCGGAGACATCAAAAAAACCGACCCGCTGCTGCGTCAGGCGCTGATTCTGGCGCCACCGTCTGCGGGAGGCAGCACCTGGATGCGCCGTTTTGGCGACTACAGTGACGCGTTCGCCAGCGGCTGGATGCGCCTGCGAGGACCACGGCGGCGCCGGGGCGTAGACCGGGGCTTTGTACTCTCCGACCATGCTGATTGGCCGGGCTTGTTGTGGGCGATTGAGCAAACCGGCGCCGAACGGGTCATGGTGACGCACGGCTCGGTGGGCACGCTGGTACGTTATCTCTGCGACAAGGGCCTCGATGCCCAAGGGTTTGCCACCGAATATGGCGATGAGGAAGAAGCGACCGTCGAAGTGGAGCCCGCGCCATGAAAGACTTCGCGCAGTTATATGCAAGACTGGATGCCACCACCTCCAGCAATGCCAAACTGGCAGCGCTGCAAGACTACTTTGCTCAGGCAGAACCGGCTGACGCCGCGTGGGCAGTCTACTTTTTGTCCGGAGGCCGTCCGCGCCAGCTTGTGCCCAGCCGAGTCTTGCGCGAGATCGGCATGCACTTGGCGAATTTGCCCGAGTGGCTGTTTGAAGAAAGCTATCAGGCCGTCGGCGATCTGGCCGAAACACTGTCCTTATTGCTGCCCGAATCTCGTCACAGTAGCGACGCCGGTTTGGCGCAATGGGTTGAGCAGCACCTGCTGCCCTTACGCGGCCAGACGGCAGAAACCCTGGCCCAGCGCTTGCCTGAGTTATGGGCGCAGCTGGATCAGCAAAGCCTGATGGTGTGCATCAAGTTGATCACCGGCAACTTTCGCGTGGGCGTATCCAAGTTATTGATCACCCGCGCTTTGGCCGCATTAGCCGGAGTCGACAGCAAACGCGTGGCTCAGCGTTTGGTGGGCTACACCGAACTCTCACGCACACCTGTCGCGGCCGATTACCTCAAGCTGATCGCCGCTGAGTCCGCCGATGAACACGCCCTGCGTGGAGGGCAGCCGTACCCTTTTTTCCTGGCTCACCCACTCCAACTGCCCACAGAACAGTTCGACGCGCAGTTAGGGCCGTGCGGCGACTGGCAGGTCGAGTGGAAGTGGGACGGTATTCGCGCCCAAATCGTCAAACGGGACGGCCAAGTCTGGATATGGTCAAGAGGCGAAGAGCTGATCAGCGAACGCTTTCCCGAATTGCAGCGCATGGCCATCAACTTGCCCGACGGCACGGTTCTGGACGGTGAAATTGTCGTCTGGAAAGACTCGCCCGATGCTCAGGCACCTGCCGTTCAGCCTTTCGCGCTGCTGCAACAACGGATCGGCCGTAAAACCCTCAGCAAAAAAATACTCCACGACATTCCCGTTGTGCTGCTGGCGTATGACCTGTTGGAGTGGCAAGGCGCTGACTGGCGTCAACACACTCAACATCAACGCCGCGCGCAACTGGAGTGCGTGATCAACACCAGCAGCGATCCCTGCTTGCGCCTGTCACCTGTCCTGCACGGCAAAGACTGGGCGGATCTGGCGCAACAACGCCTGGCATCACGCAGCCTCGGGGTCGAGGGCATGATGCTCAAGTCCCGCGATGCTCACTATGGCGTTGGGCGCACCAAAGACGTGGGCGTGTGGTGGAAGTGGAAGGTCGACCCGTTCAGCGTTGACGCCGTGCTGATTTACGCTCAACGCGGCCATGGCCGACGCGCCAGCCTGTACAGCGATTACACCTTCGCCGTGTGGGACGGTCCCGCCGAAAAAGCTGATCGCCAGTTAGTCCCTTTCGCCAAGGCGTATTCCGGACTGACCGATGAAGAAATGCGCAAAGTTGATGCGATTGTGCGTAAAACCACGGTCGAGAAGTTCGGCCCGGTCAGCAGCGTCACCCCCAGCATGGTATTTGAATTGGGCTTTGAAGGGATCGCCCTGTCAAAACGCCACAAAAGCGGAATAGCCGTGCGTTTTCCGCGCATGTTGCGCTGGCGACATGACAAAGGCATTCAGGACGCCGACAGCCTGGAAACACTTAGCGCCTTATTGAATTGAACTGTCCGCCCTGTTTTGGAGCGACTCAGTGTTCGTGCTCAATTAATGAACACTCATGAGCTGAATTGCCCCTTTTAATTCCTTTTACCCATTGGCGATCCGACTGTGGATCGGAAATTGCTACTGCGCTTGTGTCGTGGCTTTGCAGTAACAGTACTCACGCGCCACAAGCGCTCAATGGTTTTAGGGAATGAATAATGAAAAAAGTCTTTCTGGCCCTTTCTGCACTCACCTTATGCATGGCTGCGGGCACCACGTTTGCCAAAGAGTACAAAGAGCTGCGCTTTGGCGTAGACCCTTCCTACGCCCCTTTTGAGTCCAAGGCCGCCGATGGCAGCCTGGTGGGGTTTGACATCGACTTGGGCAATGCCATCTGCGCCGAATTGAAAGTGAAGTGCAAATGGGTCGAATCCGATTTCGACGGCATGATTCCGGGGCTTAAAGCCAAAAAATTTGATGGCGTTATCTCGTCCATGACCGTCACCCCGGCCCGCGAAAAGGTTATCGACTTCTCCAATGAGCTGTTCTCAGGACCAACCTCTTTAGTGTTCAAAAAAGGCTCGGGCCTGGACGCCACCCCCGAATCGCTCAAAGGCAAAACGGTCGGCTATGAGCAAGGCACCATTCAAGAAGCCTACGCCAAAGCGGTTCTGGACAAAGCCGGGGTTAAAACACAAGCCTACGCAAATCAGGACCAAGTGTACGCAGACCTGATCTCAGGCCGCCTCGACGCCTCGATTCAGGACATGTTGCAAGCTGAGCTGGGCTTTTTGAAATCGCCGCAAGGCGCCGGTTATGAAGTCAGTAAACCGGTCGACAGTGAACTGCTGCCCTCCAAAACTGCCATCGGTATCAATAAAGGTAACAAAGAGCTACAGGCCCTGTTGAACAAAGGTATCAAAGCGTTACATGACGACGGTACTTACAGCAAAATCCAGAAAAAACACTTCGGCGACCTGAACCTGTACAGCGGCAAGTGAAACCCCGGCGCCCACTGCTCGGTGGGCGCTTTTATGTACGCCACAGGTTTGATTGTCATGGTCGAAACACTCCTGAATAACCTTGGGCTATCCGCGTTCAGTTTGCAGGGCTTTGGCCCGCTGTTGCTGGAAGGCACGTGGATGACCGTCAAATTATCGGTACTGTCGCTGGCCGTCAGCGTTCTGCTCGGTTTGCTGGGCGCCAGCGCCAAACTCTCACGCCTTAAAAGCCTGCGCATCCCTGCTCAGCTCTACACCACACTGATTCGTGGTGTCCCCGACCTGGTGCTGATGCTGCTGATTTTCTACAGCCTGCAAACCTGGCTTACCAGCCTGACGGACGCTATGGAATGGGAATACATCGAAATCAACCCGTTCAGTGCTGGGGTCATCACCTTGGGGTTTATCTACGGCGCTTATTTCACCGAAACCTTTCGCGGAGCCATCCTCTCCGTCCCCCGCGGTCAGGTCGAAGCCGCGACGGCCTACGGGCTCAAACGCGGGCAACGGTTTCGGTATGTAGTGTTCCCGCAAATGATGCGCTTTGCCCTGCCGGGCATCGGCAATAACTGGATGGTGATGCTCAAAGCCACCGCACTGGTGTCAATCATTGGCCTGGCTGACTTGGTCAAGGCGGCTCAGGACGCAGGCAAAAGCACCTATCAACTGTTTTACTTTCTGGTCATTGCCGCGCTGATTTATCTGGCCATCACCAGTGCGTCCAACTTCGTCATCCGCCGGCTGGAACGCCACTATGGCGCAGGCGTTCGGGAGGCGGCGCGATGATTGAGCTACTGCAGGAATACTGGCGCCCATTTCTGTACAGCGACGGGTATCACCTCACCGGCCTGGCAATGACGTTATGGTTATTGAGTGCTGCCTTGGTGATCGGCTTTGTGGTGTCGATTCCGCTGTCGATTGCGCGGGTCAGCGCCAATCGATGGGTCCGCTGGCCGGTGCAGTTCTACACCTACCTGTTTCGCGGCACGCCCCTGTATATCCAGCTGCTGATTTGCTACACCGGGATTTACAGCCTTGCAGCCGTTCGCGCTCAACCCCAACTGGATGCGTTCTTTCGCGATGCCATGAATTGCACCATTCTGGCCTTTGCCCTGAACACCTGTGCCTACACCACGGAAATCTTTGCCGGGGCCATACGCAACATGGCTCACGGAGAAGTCGAAGCGGCCAAAGCCTACGGCCTCAGCGGCTGGAAACTTTATGCGTATGTGATCATGCCTTCAGCCTTGAGGCGCTCGTTGCCGTTTTACAGCAATGAAGTGATCTTGATGCTGCACTCGACCACAGTGGCCTTTACCGCCACTATCCCCGATGTATTGAAGGTGGCGCGAGACGCTAACTCCGCGACATTTTTGACCTTTCAATCATTCGGCATCGCTGCGGTCATTTACCTGTGCGTCACCTTTATGTTGGTCGGTTTGTTTCGCTTGGCGGAACGCCGCTGGTTAGCCTTCCTTGGGCCTGCTCACTAGGATTTATTTTCACATGCAGCGACATCAGTCCCACCCCTTGCTGGCGCCTGTTCCCGGCACTGAGCGGCATATTCACAGCTTCCACTACGGCCCTGCCGTCCCACAGGGCAAAGTCTACATACAAGCGTCCCTGCATGCCGATGAGCTACCCGGCATGTTGGTGGCCTGGCACCTCAAGCAGCGTCTGAGCGAGCTGGAAAGCGCTGGGCTGTTACGCAGTGAAATCGTGCTGGTGCCTGTCGCCAACCCGGTGGGTCTTGACCAAGTGCTGATGGACATCCCGCTGGGACGATACGAGCTCGAAAGCGGGCAAAACTTCAATCGCAACTTCCTGGACCTCAGCACGCAAATCGGTGACGAGATTGAAGGCTTGTTAAACCAAGACCCTGCACACAACCTGCAACTGATTCGCCATCACCTGCGTCAGGCCATGTCGGCGCAACAACCGACGACGCAACTGCACTCACAACGCCTGACCCTGCAAACGCTGGCGTGCGACGCCGATGTGATCTTGGATTTGCACTGCGACTTTGAGGCTGTGGCCCACCTCTACACCACGCCACAGGCTTGGCCCCACGTTGAGCCACTAGCGCGCTATCTGGGCGCTCAAGCCTGCTTGCTGGCGACGGACTCTGGCGGCCAGTCATTTGACGAATGCCTGCCTTTGCTGTGGTGGCAATTGCAACAACGTTTCAAACATTGCTTTGCCATCCCGCAGGGCTGTTTCGCCGTCACCGTTGAGCTGCGCGGTCAGGCCGATGTCAGCCACGCCTACGCCGAACACGATTGTCAGGCACTGATTGATTATTTGATCGACTTTGGCGCGATTTCCGGTGCAGCCAAACCCTTGCCGCCGCTGCTTTACCCCGCCACCCCGTTGGCCGGGGTGGAACCTGTCGCAACGCCGGTAGGCGGGTTACTGGTTTTTAGCGCAAAACCCGGCGACTGGATCGAGGTTGGCCAGTTGATTGCCGACATCATTGACCCTGTCAGTGACTGCCTGACGCCGGTGCATGCCACCCGCGCCGGCCTGCTCTTCGCCCGTTCGGTAAGGCGAATGGCGACTGCGGGCATGGTGATCGCCCATGTGGCCAGCCGTGACGCTTATCGAAGCGGCTACCTTCTTTCTGCTTGAGGTATGCATGTACAAACTGACCGTTGAAGGCCTGCACAAGCGCTATGGCGACAATGAAGTGCTTAAGGGCGTGTCGCTCAAGGCCAAAACCGGGGATGTCATTTGTCTGATCGGCGCCAGCGGGTCAGGCAAAAGTACCTTTTTGCGCTGCATCAATTTCCTTGAAACACCCAACGAAGGCGCGATGACGCTGGATGGACAGCTGATTCGCATGGTGACCGATCAAAACGGTATTCGAGTTGCCAGCGAGGAGGAGCTACAGCGTTTGCGCACCCAACTGGCCATGGTCTTTCAGCACTTCAACCTGTGGAGCCATATGACCGTGCTGGAGAACATCACCCTGGCACCGCGCAGGGTGCTGGGCGTCAGCAAAAAGGAGGCTGAAGAACGCGCCCGACGTTACCTCGATAAGGTGGGTCTGGCGTCCCGCGTCGCCGATCAATACCCGGCGTTCCTGTCCGGTGGCCAGCAGCAACGCGTGGCAATCGCACGGGCACTGGCGATGGAACCTCAAGTCATGCTGTTCGATGAGCCGACCTCGGCGCTGGACCCTGAGCTGGTGGGCGAAGTGTTGCGGGTCATTCAAGGGCTGGCCGAAGAAGGCCGCACCATGATCATGGTGACCCACGAAATGAACTTCGCGCGCAAAGTGGCCAACCACGTAATGTTTTTGCACCAAGGTCTGGTCGAAGAACAAGGCACCCCTGAAGCGGTACTCGATCACCCCAACAGCGAGCGCTTGCGCCAGTTTCTCAGTGGCAACCTGAAATAGCCCGCAATGGCTTTTGTGCGGCACTTATGCCGGTCGCGTGCGGTCTTTGAAACAAGCCCACTCAGAGTGTCGCACTCGCTATGGCACGTTCATCCCGCTACGCAGCCCAGTGGTTCAGCAGCCGCCAATGGAAGCCTTTCAGCTTTCAACGCGAGGTGTGGGCCGCCATTAAACAGGGGCAGTCAGGCTTGCTGCATGCGTCTACCGGCGCTGGCAAAACTTACGCCGTGTGGTTTGGCGCGCTGGATCACTTTGCAACCTCAACTCCCATTCCAAGCGCGCCCGCTCGCGCGCGAAAACCTGCCTTCGCGCCCCTCACAGTGGTGTGGATCACACCGATGCGGGCGTTGGCGGCAGACACGGCCCGGGCCCTTGAGGCGCCGCTGGCAGAGCTGAACATCCCGTGGAACGTAGGTTTACGCACCGGCGATACCAGCAGCAGCGAACGCGCCCGCCAAGGCCGACGCCTGCCCAGCACCTTGGTGACCACGCCCGAGAGCCTGACACTCTTGCTCACCCGAGCCGATGCCGAAACACAAATGAGCCATCTGCGCATGGTTGTCGTGGACGAATGGCACGAATTGATCGGCAACAAACGCGGTGTGCAATTGCAATTGGCTCTCGCGCGTTTGCGGCGCTGGAACCCGGCACTGATCGTGTGGGGGGTTTCTGCCACGCTGGGCAATCAGGCACACGCACAGCAGGTGTTACTTCCTCAAGGCGACGGGGTGAGCGTAGAGGGCAAGGTCATCAAGGACTTGCACATCGACACCCTGCTGCCACCCACCCTTGAACGCTTCCCTTGGGCCGGGCATATCGGCCTGCGCATGCTGCCTTCTGTAGTTGCCGAGGTTGAGAGTAGTTCCAGTTGCCTGATCTTCACCAATACCCGGGCGCAGTCAGAGCTGTGGTATCAAGCCTTGCTGGATGCTCGCCCCGATTGGGCCGGACTGATTGCCTTGCATCATGGTTCATTGGCCCGCGAGGTCCGCGACTGGGTGGAACGAAGCCTCAAGGACGGGCGACTCAAAGCGGTGGTGTGTACCTCCAGCCTTGATCTGGGTGTGGACTTCCTAACCGTTGAGCGGGTGTTACAGATCGGCTCAGTCAAGGGCATTGCCCGCCTCATGCAGCGCGCCGGCCGCTCCGGGCATGCACCCGGGCGGGCCTCGCGGATAACGCTGGTGCCCACCCACAGCCTGGAACTTGTCGAAGCGGCGGCCGCCAAAGCAGCCGTGGCCGCCCGCATGATCGAACCGCGTGAATCCCCGCGTAACCCGTTGGACGTGCTGGTGCAGCATTTAGTCAGCATGGCGCTGGCCGGTGGCTTCAGGCCTGACGAATTACTCAGCGAAGTCCGCAGTACGTGGGCCTATCAGGACTTAAGTGACGAACAGTGGCGCTGGGCCTTGGCGTTTGTCCGCCACGGGGGTCACTCCTTGACGGCTTACCCCGACTATCAGCGGGTAGAACCGGATGCCGAGGGGCGCTGGCAAGTGCCTAATGCCCGGCTGGCACGGCGCCATCGCATGAGCATCGGCACTATCGTCAGCGATGCCAGCATTCAACTCAAATACTGGAGTAAAGGCGGCGGGGGCAAGGCGCTGGGTAGTGTGGAGGAAGGATTCATCGCCCGCCTCAAACCCGGCGATGGATTTTTGTTTGGCGGGCGATTGCTGGAGCTGGTGCGGGTTGAAAATATGACCGCCTATGTAAAACGCACGACGGGCAAAAAAGCGGCCGTCCCGCGCTGGAACGGTGGCCGCATGCCGCTTTCCAGCGAACTGGCAGAGGCTGTTGTGGCGCAACTGGACGCGGCGCGTCACGGACGCTTCGAGGGCCCAGAAATGCAAGCGGTCAGGCCATTGCTGGACGTCCAACAGCAATGGTCGGCACTGCCTGGCAGCCAGACAGTACTGGCCGAAGCCCTTAAGTCTCGTGAAGGCTGGCACGTGTTTATCTATCCGTTTGCCGGGCGTCAAGTTCACCTGGGGCTGGCCAGCCTGCTGGCATGGCGCATCAGCCAGCAACGACCGTTGAGCTTTTCAATCGCAGTCAACGACTATGGTTTCGAGCTGCTGTGTGCGAGCGAGGTGGATTGGTCGGCGCTGTTGCGACCTGAATTGTTCACCGCAGACCATCTGCTGGCCGATGTGATGGCCAGTCTCAATGCCGGTGAGTTGGCATTGCGGCGCTTTCGCGAGATTGCCCGCATTTCCGGTCTGGTGTTTGGCGGCTACCCTGGCGCACAAAAAAGCACACGCCAAGTGCAAGCTTCGAGTGGACTATTCTATGAGGTGTTCAAAAACTACGACCCTGACAACCTCCTGCTCACACAGGCCGAAGAGGAAGTTTTGCGTCAGGAGCTGGATATTACGCGTCTGGAACTGACGCTGACGGACATACGTTCGCGAACGCTGGATCTGCAACTCATCAAACGCGCCACGCCTTTTGCCTTCCCCCTGCTGGTGGAACGCTTTCGAGAAAGTCTAAGCAGCGAAAAACTCGCCGACCGCGTTGCCCGAATGGTCAAGGATCTGGAAGCGGCGGTAACAAAAGGCTCGAAAAAACGATGACACGCTCACTTACCGTTAATCTGGCGGGCGAAGACATCTGCTTGCTGGCAGAAAAAGCCCTGTATTGGCCGCGTCACAGGGCACTCCTGATCGCTGACGCCCACTTCGGCAAGGCAGCCGCTTATCGGCGTCTGGGCCAGCCTGTTCCAGCGGGCACTACGCAAGCGAATCTGAGAGTATTGGACCAGCTACTGGCCGAGCATGACTGTCGCCAGATCGTGTTTTTAGGTGACTTCCTGCACGCAAAAGAATCCCACGCGCCCCCCACACTGGCCGCACTGGAAGAGTGGCGCGCCCGGCACTCCGAAGTCATCTTGACGCTGATTCGCGGCAATCATGACCTTCGGGCGGGAGACCCACCTGCACAATTAGGCATCCATGTAGTGGCCGAACCGTTGTTAATGGCGCCTTTTTCCTTGCAACACGAACCGGCGCCACACCCAACGCTACACGTACTGGCCGGGCACATTCACCCTACCTACCGACTCCAGGGCAAAGGGCGACAGAGCGTACGCGCAGCCTGTTTTTACCTGGGTGATAGAGTCAGTTTGTTGCCAGCCTTTGGCGCATTCACGGGTGGGGTGAACATCGACCCAAAGCCCGGCACACGCCTCTATCTGGTGGCTGACGGCGCCGTGTGGCCGCTGGCCATACGAAACCCCTGATTACGCAACAGGCGCAGGTGGTGGCTCGTCAGGAATGGTCGGTACGCCGGGCTCAATAGGCTGCGGGGTATCGGGATCAGGCTGGCCGGGAATACCACCGGCTTGCAGATGGGGCTGGGCGAGAAGCGACCAAGCCAATAGCCCAACCTGATTAGGCTCAAGGCTTGCCAATTGGGCTTGGATACTCGGATCAATCTTCATAGGGCACTCCTGAGCGATAAACCGGCCCGCGGGGTGCGCACCGGAATTACACTCAATAGAGTGCAGAATCGCTCAGAAATTCCCTACGGCCTGTCAGGTACGCGGCAAGGTAACGCCACGCTGACCTTGATACTTGCCGCCACGATCCTTGTAAGACACTTCACATTCTTCATCGGATTCAAAGAACAGCATCTGCGCGACACCTTCGTTGGCGTAGATCTTGGCAGGCAACGTTGTCGTGTTGGAAAATTCCAGCGTCACATGACCTTCCCACTCGGGTTCAAGCGGCGTGACGTTAACGATGATGCCGCAACGTGCATAGGTGCTTTTGCCCAGGCAGATCGTCAGCACGTTACGCGGGATGCGGAAGTACTCAACCGTGCGCGCCAGCGCAAAGGAGTTGGGCGGAATGATGCAAACATCGCTGGTGACATCAACAAAGCTGCCCGCATCGAAGTTCTTCGGATCAACGGTCGCTGAATTGATATTGGTGAATACCTTGAATTCATTCGCGCAACGCACGTCGTAGCCATAGCTCGACACGCCATAGGAAATAAGACGGTTTTCGCCCTCTTCACGCACCTGACGCTCGACGAAAGGTTCGATCATGCCGTGCTCTTGCGCCATGCGGCGAATCCACTTGTCTGGTTTGATGCTCATGGCGGGTGTCCTGAATAGCGAGGTAGAAAAATTCTGATCGGCATCTTACCGCCCCATAAGGCCCGGTTCAAAAGTCTGAAGGAAAAATATTGAAAATAGCTCAAGAAGCCGTGAATACAGGGTGTGAGGGCAACCGCCAGTCACGTTTTTAGAGAAACCTTCGCAAAGACCCTTTGCACGTTTGGAAAAAAGCGTTAAGGTGGCGCCACTGTGTTGCTTGTGTCACTGAGAATCTCTACACGATATGTTGAATTTCGATCCAACCATCTCCAAGAATTTTTCCTGCTCTTTGCACTCAGTCTCGGCCAGGGCTTTTCCTGCGTCGCAGTTATCTTTGTTCAAGGAGTTACACCATGTCTAATCGCCAAACTGGTACCGTTAAGTGGTTCAACGATGAAAAAGGCTTCGGCTTCATCACTCCACAATCCGGTGACGACCTGTTTGTTCACTTCAAAGCAATCCAATCCGACGGCTTCAAAAGCCTGAAAGAAGGCCAACAGGTTTCTTTCATCGCTACTCGCGGTCAGAAAGGCATGCAAGCTGAGGAAGTTCAAGTTATCTAACTTGTACTGATCCAGTAAAAAACCCCGCCCTCAAAAGCGGGGTTTTTTTATGCCCGTAATAAATGCAACACCGTGCTGACGGTGCTATCGCTAGCAAGCTCACCCCTACACAAACAGCAGGAGCGAGCTGACAACTCAATCAATCGTCGCTGGCGGTAATCGTTGGCATCGCTTGCGAAGTGGCTTCGTTCAGAACAATGCGGGCGCCCACATGACGGGCCAGCTCTTGATAGATCAACGCAATCGGGCTATCCGGATCAGAAATTGCCGTGGGCTTGCCATGATCGGCCTGCTCACGAATCTCCATGGCTAAAGGCAGGGACGCAAGCACTTCAACCCCATACTGAGTCGCCAGTTTCTCGCCTCCCCCCTCACCGAACAAATGCTCGGCATGACCGCAATTCGAGCAAATGTGCACAGCCATGTTTTCCACCACGCCCAACACCGGAATGTTGACCTTGCGGAACATCTCCACACCTTTGCGGGCATCCAGTAAGGCCAGATCCTGCGGCGTGGTCACAATGACCGACCCGGTGACCGGGACTTTCTGTGCCAGCGTCAGCTGGATATCACCCGTGCCTGGCGGCATGTCGATGACCAGATAATCCAGATCATTCCAGGCCGTTTGCGTGACTAATTGCAACAATGCGCCGGACACCATCGGGCCACGCCACACCATCGGTGTGCTGTCGTCGGTCAGAAAGGCCATGGACATCACTTCAACGCCATGAGCTTCAATGGGCACAAACCACTTTTGATCACGAATTTGCGGGCGCGTGCCTTCTGCGATGCCGAACATCACGCCCTGACTCGGCCCGTAAATATCAGCATCCAGTATCCCCACACGGGCGCCTTCACGCGCCAATGCCAACGCCAGATTGGCGGCTGTGGTCGATTTGCCTACTCCGCCTTTGCCGGAAGCGACAGCCACAATGTTCTTCACATTGGCCAGACCGGGAATCTGAGCCTGCGCTTTATGCACCGCAATCACACAGCTCACCTCCACCTTGGCAGAGGAAACACCGTCCAGATTTCTGATTGCCATTTGCAGTATCTGCGCCCAACCGTTCTTGAACAGACCAGCGGCATAGCCCAGCTCAAGTTGAACACTGACGTGCTGACCCTGAACCTCGATGTTGCGCACGCAGCCCGCACTGACGGGGTCCTGATTCAGATAAGGGTCGGTGTATTGGCGAAGGACGGCTTCCACCGCCGCGCGATTCACTGCGCTCATGGGCAACTCCCGGAAGACTGAGTAAAAACAGGCCGCTATCGTACCTGTAAAGAAGCACCCTAAACACAATCTAAAACACCGTAATCGCCCAGATAGTCGACCACGGGGTGAAATAATTTGCCCGGCGCTTTATAGTGGCCGACCACCGTCTCATCAAGTAGCCGAGCCCCATGTCCGAGCCACGCAAGATCCTCGTCACCAGCGCCCTGCCCTATGCCAATGGTTCAATCCATCTTGGCCATATGCTTGAGTACATCCAGACCGATATGTGGGTGCGCTTCCAGAAGCATCGCGGCAATCAATGCACTTACGTCTGCGCAGACGACGCCCACGGCTCGGCAATCATGTTGCGTGCCGAGAAAGAAGGCATCACGCCCGAGCAGTTGATCGCCAACGTGCAGGCTGAACACAGCGCCGACTTTGCCGAGTTTCTCGTCGATTTCGATAACTTCCATTCGACCCACGCCGAAGAAAACCGTGAGCTGTCGAGTGCGATCTACATCAAATTGCGTGAGGCTGGCCACATCGCCACCCGATCGATCACCCAGTATTTCGACCCGGAAAAGAAAATGTTCCTGGCCGATCGCTTCATCAAGGGCACCTGCCCGAAATGCGGCGCGGAAGATCAGTACGGCGACAACTGTGAAAAATGCGGTGCCACCTACGCCCCGACAGATTTGAAAAACCCCAAGTCAGCGATTTCGGGCGCCACGCCAGTCCTCAAAGACTCAGAACACTTCTTCTTCAAGCTGCCTGACTTCGACGCCATGCTGAAAAGCTGGACCCGTAGCGGCGCGTTGCAGGATGCAGTGGCCAACAAGATCGCAGAATGGCTGGATGCTGGCTTGCAGCAGTGGGATATTTCCCGTGATGCGCCGTACTTCGGCTTCGAGATCCCGGACGCGCCAGGCAAGTACTTCTATGTATGGCTCGATGCTCCGATCGGCTACATGGCCAGCTTCAAGAACCTCTGCGCACGCCGTCCAGAACTGGACTTCGACGCGTATTGGGCAAAGGATTCCACCGCCGAGCTCTACCATTTCATCGGCAAGGACATCGTTAACTTCCACGCCCTGTTCTGGCCCGCCATGCTCGAAGGTGCAGGCTATCGCAAGCCAACCGCCATCAACGTGCACGGCTACTTGACCGTCAACGGCCAGAAAATGTCCAAATCGCGCGGCACCTTTATCAAGGCCCGCACATACCTGGATCACCTGTCGCCGGAGTACCTGCGTTATTACTACGCTTCCAAACTGGGCCGTGGCGTCGATGACCTTGACCTGAACCTTGAAGATTTCGTACAGAAGGTCAACTCGGATCTGGTCGGTAAAGTGGTCAATATCGCCAGCCGTTGCGCGGGCTTCATTCACAAGGGTAACGCTGGCGTACTGGTTGAAGGCAATGCCGCACCGGAATTGACAGAAGCCTTCCTTGCAGCGGCACCCAGCATTGCCGAAGCTTATGAAGCGCGTGATTTTGCCCGCGCCATGCGTGAAATCATGGGCTTGGCCGATCGCGCCAACGCCTGGATCGCTGACAAGGCACCGTGGGCAATGGCCAAGGTGGAAGGCAAGCAAGATGAAGTTCAAGCCGTGTGCGCGCTGGGCATCAACCTGTTCCGCCAACTGATCATCTTCCTCAAGCCGGTCTTGCCGGTGCTTGCCACCGATGCCGAAGCCTTCCTGAACGTAGAACCGCTGACGTGGGATGATCACCGCGTCTTGCTGGCCAACCATCAGTTGAATGCATTCAAACCATTGATGACCCGTATTGACCCGGTAAAAGTACAAGCTATGACCGACGCCTCCAAAGAAGACCTGGCAGCCAGCCAGACAGACACTGGCGCTCAAGCACCGCAAGGCAACGGCGAGTTGGTAAAAGAACCGTTGGCTGCCGAAATCGACTTCGATGCTTTTGCCGCTGTCGACTTGCGTGTTGCCTTGATTGTTAAAGCTGAAGCAGTAGAAGGTGCGGATAAATTGCTGCGCCTGACGCTGGATATCGGCGATGAACAACGCAATGTATTCTCCGGGATCAAAAGCGCTTATCCGAACCCGGCCGAGCTGGAGGGTCGTTTGACCATGATGATTGCCAACCTGAAGCCACGCAAAATGCGTTTCGGCATCTCGGAAGGTATGGTGATGGCAGCTGGCCCCGGCGGTGAAGAGATTTACCTGCTCAGCCCGGATAGCGGCGCCAAGCCAGGTCAACGTATCAAGTAACGTTGCCGCATAGCCGTTAATAGCTCACAAGCTGTTAGCGGCTATATCCGTTTTATCCCTCTTCCGATCTTCCCGCATACTCAGCTCTGCTCTCTTGGCTGTATTGACCCTGACAGACCTGACATCAATGCTTACCCACCGACGCCCCTATCAATCACTGCGCACGCTGAATGCCGCCGGGGTGCGGCCCACTGTCGCTGGACTGATCACACCATGAGCCTGACTCAACGAATTGATGCCCTGCTACCGCAAACCCAATGCGGAAAATGCGGACACCCTGGCTGCAAACCGTATGCAAAGGGTATTGCTCAAGGCGAAGCAATCAACAAATGCCCGCCCGGAGGCACCGAAACAATCGCTGCCCTGGCGAATTTGTTGAGTATTCCTGTGATCCCTTTGGACACTGAACGCGGTAACGCACCCGCACAAGTGGCCTATATCCGCGAAGCGGAGTGCATTGGCTGCACCAAATGCATTCAGGCTTGCCCGGTCGATGCCATTCTCGGCGCTGCCAAGCTGATGCACACTGTCATTGTCGACGAATGCACAGGATGCGATCTCTGTGTCGCCCCCTGCCCGGTGGATTGCATTGAAATGCGGCCATTCGCTGCCGATGCCACTCCTATTGTCAGCGGATTCGCTTACGAATCAGAAGACCTGACAGCACGCATGCAAAAGCGTGCCCATGCGCGCATCCGCCATGAGCGCCGTGAAGAGCGCCTTCAGCGCGAGGAACAGCAAAGGCAGGCAGAACGGCTGGCACGCCTCCAGCACTCACCTGCACCTGCTCAAACCACTGAAATAACCGAAGGTGAGGCAAAAGCCCCTGCGAATCAAAATGATGCGGCACTGAAAAAGGCCAAAGTCTCACTTGCAATGGCACGCGCACAACTGAACAAATCATTAAAGGCATTCGGCCACCCACCAACCGCCTCGCAACAAGCCCAGTTGGTTTTGCTCCAGCAGCAATTTGAATTGGCAGAGCGTGGACTGGCTCGACTTGAAGCTGGTACCGAGATATTCACACCCAGCCCTGTGACTAATACTGCCGAACTCAAACGCGCAAAAATACAGCTTGCCATGCGTCGTGCCGAGCTCAAAAAGGCAATCACCCAAGAGGTTTCCAGCACACAACTGGGACTATTGAAGGAAGCGGTAAGGCTGGCAGAATCCACCCTCACTGCTTTGGATCCAGACAAACCCCAATAGTGGTTGCAAGCTATCGAGCTTCACTCGTTTATCGGACCGCTTCTCCAGGAAACGCTTTATCCATGAATGCCGCCAAGCGCCTTGAAATATTCCGTCGGTTTCACGAAGACAATCCCGAACCCAAAACAGAACTGGCCTATACATCACCGTTCGAACTATTGATCGCCGTAATTTTGTCTGCTCAAGCCACTGATGTGAGCGTGAACAAGGCAATGGCTAAATTGTTTCCAGTCGCGAATACACCAGAAGCCATCTACGCTCTGGGTGTTGAGGGGCTGTCCGAGTACATCAAGACTATTGGCCTGTACAACAGCAAGGCCAGGAACGTGATCGAAACGTGCCGCCTATTGATGGAAAGGCATGACGGTCAGGTGCCGCAAACCCGAGAGGAACTGGAAGCACTTCCAGGCGTAGGTCGTAAAACGGCAAACGTCGTGCTCAATACGGCTTTCAGGCAACTAACCATGGCCGTTGACACTCACATCTTCAGAGTGTGCAACCGAACCGGAATCGCGCCGGGTAAAAACGTAGTGGAGGTCGAACAGAAATTAATGAAATTTGTTCCAAAACCCTACCTGATGGACGCGCATCATTGGCTGATCCTGCATGGCCGCTACGTTTGCCAGGCACGAAAACCACGCTGTGGCAGCTGCCGCATCGAGGACCTGTGTGATTACAAGGAAAAAACCTCTGACGATTGAGTGATAGTCATTTTATGCGGTGATCGATTGAGAAAATCTTTTTTACCCTTGCAGCGAATATCGCTATAAGAGGCGCCATTACACGTCTTGGCCTGGAGTGAACTGAATGAGCACTGGCAAAGAAGAACTGGAAGTAGAAGAAGATTTTCCTGTCGTAGACCAGGATGAGGTTGTGGAACCCCCTGCGGAAGTCGCTAAAACCAATCTGGCAAAGCGCCGCACAATTGATGCGCTTTTAGCCGAAAAGCGCCTCAAGAAAGAGCTGGAAGACTACCCGTACGATCTGTGAGCTTAAGAAAAATCAAAAGCCTCCTGAAGCGGAGGCTTTTTGTGTTCAGGGCGCCAGAGAAATTGAAGCCTCAAGCCATACTCTACTCATACCAACCCGTTTCGCTGTGCAAGCTCTATGAGGTCAACCAATGAACGAGCATTCAGTTTCAATAAAAGGCGCGTTTTGTAGGTACTCACAGTTTTGTTACTGAGAAACATCCCGTCTGCTATTTCTTTATTACTTTTACCTCTGGCCAACTGTTGCAGAACCATCATCTCTCGCCCGGAAAGGCGATTGACCATATCAGCCTCACTGGCATTGCCCAAACTTGAGCGAACCGAGTGCAGCGCTTGATTTGGAAAATAACTATATCCCGATAGCACAGCCTTAATGGCACTCAACAGTTCTGTTAAATCCTGCTGTTTGCACACATAGCCAGCGGCACCTGCTTGCATGCAGCGCATGGAAAAATGACCCGGGGCCTGAGACGTTAACACCAACACTTTCAAAGGCACCACAGGTGTTGACAGACGCGCAATGACTTCAAGCCCGTCAAGTTTCGGAATTCCAATATCCAAAATTACAATATCAGGCGCATGTTCGCGCGCAAGTTGTAATGCATCTACTCCATTATCCGTCTCTGCAACAACTTCGTAGCCATGTCGTTCCATAAGCATGCGTACAGCAAGACGAATGACAGGATGATCATCCACGATCAGCACTTTATTCATGGGTAATTCCAATTTTTTCGCTGTTCGAATTTTAGAGCCAGCACAATAGCCTAGTCACAACACCCTGGGCATAGTGGTCCCCCCTAAGCACCATCAGCCAAAGACATTTCCTACGGACAATCAAGATTCGCCCTACAAAAAAATAACTCATAAATATTAAGCTCTTGCTAGATCCTCTCGCAAAATGCTCAGCGTGCGAGCTCCCTATATGCAGATCCATCTTCATATTTAAAAAGAAAATTCTAATGATGTGCGGCCTCTTCCTTATACCACTATCAGAAAATGCATTGACTTAAAACCAACTGCTTTTATTCTTTTTCGCATTTACCTGCATCATTTAAAACCAAATACCACATTCAAACAATAGCTCACCCACGCGCCCGTTCAACCTTCCCCCTTGCTTCCTGATTAAAACATGACAAAAAAAACACCATAAAAAACTTATTCAAAACACGACCTATAAAACACTAAACCTTTATTGAAAATCCGCTAACGCACTGAACTTCAGCGCATCCAGCGTGCCATAACACCATGGGCAAGCAGGGCGGAACAACCTTCTGAAGATCCAACACTAAAACATGACCTGCAGCACCTTTAACATCGACAATTAAAAAATCCAACCCTTATTTGATAAGAAATATTACCTTGCCACCCGATAGGATTAGGACTACAGAAAAATCAGAAACACCCTAATAACAAACCTCTAAAAAAAACTATCCACCCAACCCGCCCACAAATAAAAATCATTAATATAATGTTGGCCGAAGAAATCTCTCCTACTAAAAAATCAGCAACAGACTACCATCGACACAAATCTTATCTTCATCAAAAAAAAACACTTCAAAACCATTTAACACACATTTGAGAAACAAGATATTTCCTTCATTAAAAAATCCACATTCCACTGAAACCCAAGCCTCACCCTCACTATTTCAAAGCTACCATTCAAATACGATTATCCCTCTTTCTTATACACACCTGACCACTCACTGAACACTCTATTCAACGCAGGTTATTAAATGATTAAAAGACCCTTAAAAATAAATAACCCTCTCACGTTAATCGCCATTTTTTCAATGTTAACGGAGACCTCTGCAGCCGTCTCTCTGCCTTACATTGATAGTGACAACCAGCATATATATGTCTGGTTTTTGATTATATTTCCTTCCCTCCTGATTACTCTTTTCTTTCTCACCCTGAATTTCAACAATAAATCACTGTACTCCCCCAAGGAGCACACTAAAGAAATCTATCGAGCTGCTCGCGACTCTGAAGTTCGCCCCGAAAAAACCGATCAGGCTCCAACACAGGAATATCCCCTTCATCTGGAGCGCTCTTCGAGCTTACTGTCCAAACCGGATAAAAAGCCCAGCGCGTTTCACGCTCACCGATTCACTTTTTTGCCACAAGGGCACAGGGATTACGACCCTGAGCCAAGCCCTATAGCTGGATCACCCAAGACTTCGTACGTTTCCTCAGTAGACCATCACCTGCTGTTAGAGGGAGCTGACTTAAGCCATTTACACGTGGTTGACATGAGCCACCCTGCATTACAGCTGCCGCACAAAAATACCCTCACCGATATCTTGCATGCCTACAAGAAGAGAACGCGAACACACAGTACCCACATTAATCAAAATGATATGGTGCTCTTACTGACAACTCCTCAGTCAGAACCTCAACTTCACCTTCAAAAACGCTCTCTGATGGGTTTCAAAACGCCTTCACCCTTCGCAGACTCAACGATCGTTACTTACAACATAGAAACCCGACAATTGAATATTTTGAGCCCAGCCTGATGATGAGTAACTGTCGAGAACCCTCCATTAAGCAAAAAAAAGCCCTGGTCATGGACCAGGGCTTTTTCACAACCAGCAAAATCAGAAAAAAGAGCGACCTTTGTTAGCAGCAATACGCATGCGCAAAGCATTCAACTTGATAAATCCGGCAGCATCTTCCTGATTGTAAGCACCGCCATCTTCTTCAAAAGTGGCAATATTGGCATCGAACAGTGAGTCGTCAGACTTGCGACCAGTCACGATTACATTACCTTTGTAAAGCTTGAGTCGAACAACGCCGTTAACATGAGCCTGTGACGCATCAATCATTTGTTGCAACATCAAGCGCTCAGGACTCCACCAGTAGCCCGTGTAGATCAGGCTGGCGTATTTAGGCATCAACTCATCTTTCAGGTGAGCCACTTCACGGTCCAGCGTTATCGACTCTATGGCACGGTGAGCACGCAGCATGATGGTGCCACCAGGCGTTTCGTAACAGCCACGGGACTTCATACCCACATAGCGGTTCTCAACGATGTCCAGGCGACCAATGCCATTCTCGCCGCCGATTCGGTTCAATGTTGCCAAAACCGTAGCCGGGGTCATTTCAATCCCGTCCAGCGCGACAATATCGCCATTGCGATAGGTCAGCTCCAGATAGGTCGGCGTATTCGGCGCGTCTTCTGGCGACTTGGTCCAACGCCACATATCTTCTTCGTGCTCGGTCCAGGTATCTTCCAGCACACCGCCTTCGTAGGAGATGTGCAGCAGGTTGGCGTCCATCGAGTACGGGGACTTTTTCTTGCCGTGACGCTCGATAGGGATGTTGTGCTTTTCAGCATAATCCATGAGCTTTTCACGAGACAGCAAATCCCACTCGCGCCAAGGAGCAATAACTTTGACACCTGGCTTGAGTGCATACGCGCCCAGCTCGAAACGGACTTGATCGTTGCCTTTGCCGGTCGCGCCATGGGAGATGGCATCAGCCCCTGTTTCGTTGGCGATTTCGATCAGACGCTTGGCAATCAGAGGACGCGCGATGGAGGTACCCAGCAGGTACTCACCTTCATAAACGGTGTTGGCGCGGAACATCGGGAACACGAAGTCTCGAACAAACTCTTCGCGCAGGTCGTCGATGTAGATTTCCTTGACGCCCATGGCGAGCGCCTTGGCGCGTGCAGGTTCAACCTCTTCACCCTGACCCAGATCAGCGGTAAAGGTTACGACTTCACAGTTATAAGTATCCTGCAGCCACTTGAGGATCACCGAAGTGTCCAGGCCGCCCGAATAAGCCAGAACGACCTTGTTTACGTCCGCCATGCCATCACTCCACGGGTTGTTCGAAAAGCCGAACAGTCTACCGCCCACGTGCGCTAATTTACAGAGGGGCGACACCTTAAGACGACAAAGCGACAGTAAGTTTCAACAAGGCGACGAGGAAATCGGTCAAGAAATGCTCGCTGGGGTGCTGACAGCCGTTCGAGGCACGCTTTTATCGGGAGTACCGGCACGCTCCAATCGTACGGTGACGCGGCGATTTTTGGCACGGTTAGCCGCACTGGAGTTGGGGACCAACGGGTACTGCTCGCCGTGGAAACGCAGGCTGATCTGTGATTCGTCGAATCCATGGGCCTTAAAATAATCCATGACTGCCAACGCTCGTCGCCGTGATAGTTCACGATTGGTTAGACGATTACCATTGTTATCCGAATAGCCGTCAAGGATGATTCGATTGACCGTAGGATCTACCTTTAAATACTCAAGGATCACGTTCAGGCTGTTCAGCGCGGAGGCATCAAGCTCAGTGGTGGTGCCTGGAAAAGCAATTCGACTTTGCCGAACCTGCTCGAAATTCCTCGGCAACAACTTAGTGGTGCACGCTTGGTAATCACCATAGGCTTGACGAAACTTGACGGGGAGCAATCGAACTTCTGAAACACCATACGTCGAGGAGTAATGCCTCACCACAGGGCTGCGCCCCTCCAGCAAGCCTCGGAACAAGCCCCCGGCCTGCCCCTGAGAGCTGTTGAACAGCACGTGTCCGCGACCGATACGCACTGAGCCAAGGTTGATATCCTCACGACCCGGCTGCCACGGCGCCGCTGCTGCCAACAAGGTTGCAGAACCTTCCCCTAACACTGAATTAACGCTGTTAAGCCGAAATACAGCCTGTTCGCCCGCCCGACGTACAAAGACTCCAGAGCCAAAATCGGTGATTGGCTGGATCAGACGGCACTCAAACTTGTCCCCTTCTACTTTCCACTCAATATTCTCCAGTCGCGTCTGGAAAGTCATTGCCATGGCTGGCAGGCAGGTGAGCAAAGTCAGCAGGAATAAATAACACTGGCGCACGGCAAGCTCCACAGGCTTGAAAAGCAAAAAATCAGGCCATTGGTTTACGGCAGACCTTATTTATATCGGTGAGCAGCCACAAAACTTGATAGCGAGTGCCTGAAAGAGTCTTTTCCGGTAGCATTCGCTTCAGTTTGACCCGCCTGGAATCCCCAATGTCTGACCGCCTGACCCTGCTGCGTCCCGACGACTGGCATATACATCTTCGCGATGGTGCTGTGTTGCCTCACACTGTCGCGGATGTCGCGCGCACTTTTGGCCGCGCCATCATCATGCCCAACCTGGTACCGCCGGTGCGTAATGCTGCCGAAGCCGATGCCTATCGCCAGCGCATTCTGGCTGCCCGCCCTGCCGGCAGCCGTTTTGAACCGCTGATGGTGCTTTACCTGACTGACCGCACACAGCCCGAAGATATTCGTACTGCCAAGGCCAGCGGTTTCGTCCACGCAGCCAAGCTTTATCCGGCTGGCGCGACGACAAACTCCGACTCTGGCGTGACCAGTATCGATGCGATCTTTCCTGTCCTGGAAGTCATGGCCGAAGTGGGCATGCCTCTGCTGATTCACGGCGAAGTGACTCGCACCGACGTAGACGTCTTTGATCGCGAGAAAATCTTCATCAATGAGCATATGCGTCGAGTTGTTGAACGCTTCCCTACCCTGAAAGTAGTGTTCGAGCACATCACTACGGCTGACGCGGTGCAGTTCGTCAACGAGGCTTCGGCCAATGTCGGCGCCACCATCACTGCTCATCACCTGCTTTACAATCGCAATCACATGCTGGTGGGCGGAATTCGCCCGCACTTTTATTGCTTGCCGATTCTTAAGCGCAATACCCATCAAGAAGCATTGCTGGATGCGGCCACCAGTGGCAGCGAAAAATTCTTCCTGGGCACCGACTCCGCGCCTCACGCCCAACACGCCAAAGAAGCAGCGTGTGGATGTGCCGGCTGCTACACCGCCTATGCAGCCATCGAAATGTATGCCGAAGCCTTTGAGCAGCGTAATGCGCTGGACAAACTGGAGGCATTTGCCAGCCTCAACGGCCCTCGTTTCTATGGACTGCCAGCCAGTACCGAACATATCACCCTGGTTCGCCAGGAGTGGACCGCACCTGCCAGCCTGCCATTTGGCGAGCTGACCGTAATTCCGCTGCGCGCCGGTGAAAAACTGCGCTGGCGCCTGCTGGAGGAAACGCTGTGAGCGACGACCATTATGATGACGAACACGAAGGCGGCCATGGCGGCCCACGCCACCCTATGGCCGAGCGCTTTCGCGGCTACTTGCCTGTCGTAATCGACGTTGAGACCGGCGGTTTCAATTGCGCCACCGATGCCCTGTTGGAAATCGCTGCCGTGACGATCGGCATGGACGAAAAAGGCTTTGTGTTCCCGGAGCACACCTATTTTCACCGTGTTGAACCGTTTGAAGGCGCCAATATCGAAGCAGCGGCTCTGGAATTCACCGGCATCAAACTTGACCACCCATTGCGTATGGCCGTCAGCGAAGAGACTGCGCTGACCGACATCTTCCGTGGCGTGCGTAAAGCCTTGAAAGCCAATGGCTGCAAACGTGCCATTCTGGTAGGTCACAACAGCAGCTTCGATTTGGGTTTCCTGAACGCCGCTGTAGCGCGTCTGGACATGAAACGTAATCCGTTTCACCCCTTCTCAAGCTTTGACACCGCAACCCTGGCAGGCCTGGCGTATGGCCAAACGGTATTGGCTAAAGCCTGCCAAACGGCCGACATCGACTTCGATGGCCGCGAGGCGCACTCGGCACGCTATGACACTGAAAAAACTGCTGAACTGTTCTGTGGCATCGTTAACCGCTGGAAACAAATGGGCGGTTGGAAAGATTTTAACGACTGAGTCGGCTGCTCTGTTTAAAATCCACGCATAAAAAAACCGGACTCAATGTCCGGTTTTTTTATGCTTCTACGAATGCTTACAGTTTGCCAGCATTCTCTGTCAGGTAAGCCGCTACGCCTTCAGTGGAAGCGGTCATACCCTTGTCGCCTTTTTTCCAGTTGGCAGGGCACACTTCGCCGTGCTCTTCGTGGAATTGCAGCGCATCAACCAGACGCAGCAACTCGTCCATGTTGCGGCCCAACGGCAGGTCGTTAACGATTTGCGAGCGAACAACGCCTTTGTCATCGATCAGGAAAGCGCCGCGCAGCGCAACACCGCCTTCAGTTTCAACGTCATACGCCTTGCAGATAGCGTGATTGATGTCGGCAGCCATGGTGTATTTCACCTGACCAATACCGCCATTGTTCACCGGCGTGTTACGCCATGCGTTGTGAGTGAAATGGGAGTCGATCGACACGGCAACCACTTCAACGTTACGCGCTTGAAACTCAGGAATGCGGTGATCCAGAGCAATCAGCTCGGATGGGCATACAAACGTGAAGTCCAGCGGGTAAAAAAACACCAGGCCATACTTGCCTTTGATGGCGGTGGACAACGAAAAGCTGTCTACGATTTCGCCATTGCCGAGTACGGCTGCGACGGTGAAGTCAGGCGCTTGCTTGCCTACGAGTACGCTCATTGGTTATCTCCTGGTGCAACGTGAAAACGAAATCGAGCAAAAAATTGTGCAAAAACAACAATCTGCAATCAGATCCCGGGTGAAAATGACCCGGCATCATACACCGCTCGTCGCACCCGGTCTTAAGCCTTTTTGAATGCCATATACATGACAAGCCAAACCGTTCGTCAGCATGTAGGAAATCGGAGGCAATCGAGACCTAATGCACTTTGACAATCATTCTCGTTAACATTAAGATCTTCGTCATTGAATCCCAACCAGCGATGGTTCTTATTTATGTACGTTTGCATCTGCACTGGCGTCACTGATGGCAAAATCCGCGACGCAATCTATGAAGGTTGCTGCAGCTACCGAGAAGTGCGCGAAGCCACAGGCGTTGCCAGCCAATGCGGTAAATGTGCGTGCTTAGCCAAGCAAGTCGTCCGTGAAACCCTCACTTCGTTGCAAGCCAGTCAGGCGACGTTGGGTTTTCCAGCAGAATTTTCAGCAGCCTGAACTACTCATTTCGAAGAACCGGACTTAGTGTCCGGTTTTTTTATGCCCTGAATTCAAGTGCTTACGCCCAAGACGCGGAATACAAACATTCTTATTCCGATTAATTTTCATTTATTATTCAAATACTTAGGTTTGACAGTCTTCTATGTGCGGCTCAAACTCTGCCTTATACACGGTTAATTAAGGCAGGCCCCAGCCATGAAAGGCGATATCTCAGTCATCCAGCATCTCAATAAAATTCTCGGCAATGAGCTGGTTGCGATCAACCAATACTTCCTGCATGCGCGCATGTATCAGGATTGGGGTCTGGAAAAGTTGGGGGCACACGAGTATCACGAGTCCATCGACGAGATGAAACACGCGGACAAACTGATCAAGCGCATCTTGTTTCTTGAGGGCCTGCCCAACGTACAAGACCTCGGCAAGCTGCACATCGGCGAGCACACCAAGGAAATGCTGGAGTGCGACCTGCGCATTGAAAAGACGGGTCACGCCGACCTCAAAGCCGCAATCGCACACTGTGAAGTTGTAGGTGACTTCGGTAGCCGTGAACTTCTGGAAGATATTCTTGAATCTGAAGAAGAACATATCGACTGGCTCGAAACGCAGTTAGGCCTGATCGACAAAGTAGGTCTTGAGAATTACTTGCAATCGCAAACGGGCGAGTAAAAAGCCTACTAAAAAGCCCCGCCCTGTTTAATCAGAGGCGGGGCTTTTTTATGCGCAGCTACTTGAACTTATGTAGCGACGCGACTGAAATCAGGCTTCAGTCTTGTTCGCAGCAGCTTTCTCAACAGCGTCTTTAATCAACGCCTGCAAAGAACCATCTGCCGCCATCTCAGCCATGATGTCGCTACCACCGACCAGCTCGCCACCTACCCACAGCTGTGGGAAGGTTGGCCAGTTTGCGTACTTAGGCAGGTTGGCGCGGATTTCAGGGTTCTGCAAGATGTCCACGTAGGCGAACTTCTCACCACAGGCCATGACCGCTTGAGCTGCTTTCGCCGAAAAGCCGCACTGCGGGGCATTCGGGGAGCCTTTCATGTAGAGCAGAATGGTGTTGTTGGCAATCTGTTCTTTAATAGTTTCGATGATATCCATGGAGCACCTCGGCTGAACTTTCCGACTCAGTTGTCGGCACGGTGGCGCATTGTAACGGAAAGCCGAGCCTGACGCTCGGTCTCCCCGACAGACAATCGTCTACCCCCGGCCCCTAAGAATTGCCAAGCACTACGGGGCCAGTGTACAAATGTGCAGCTGAGGAGAGGCGAACCACACAACAGTGGTACTAGCCATGCGCCCGTACAGCTCACGTCCCGCCCCCCCTCAAAATGTGACCCTTATTGGCAAGACGCGACATTTCCTTATAAGATCGCGCCTTCCCCTATTTCGTCGCCACGTGCGGCTTTCGCCGCAGGTCTCGCCCGTTTTTCCGATAAACCCGGCTCTGAGCATCTGCGGTCGTTGCAAAAAAGGTAGTTAATGATGAGCGCAAGGCACTTTCTCTCCCTGATGGATTGCACGCCCGAAGAACTACTCAGCGTGATTCGTCGCGGTATCGAGCTCAAGGACCTGCGCGAGCGCGGTGTGCTCATCGAACCGTTGAAAAATCGCGTGCTGGGCATGATTTTCGAAAAGTCATCAACCCGTACACGGCTGTCGTTTGAAGCGGGCATGATCCAGCTCGGTGGTCAGGCCATCTTCCTGTCCCCGCGGGATACGCAACTGGGCCGCGGCGAGCCCATTGGCGACTGCGCAATCGTTATGTCGCGCATGCTCGACGCCGTCATGATTCGCACCTTTGCTCACAGCACCCTCATCGAGTTCGCCGAAAATTCTCGCGTGCCGGTCATCAATGGACTGTCGGACGACCTGCATCCGTGCCAACTGCTGGCTGACATGCAGACGTTTCTGGAGCATCGCGGCTCGATTAAAGGCAAAACCGTTGCCTGGATTGGCGACGGCAACAACATGTGCAACAGCTATATAGAGGCGGCTATCCAGTTTGACTTCAACCTGCGCATTGCCTGCCCGCAAGGCTATGAGCCGAATCCAGAGTTCGTTGCCCAAGCCGGCGATCGTGTGACTATCATGCGTGACCCGCGTGAGGCGGTCATAGGCGCCCATCTGGTGAGCACAGACGTGTGGACGTCCATGGGGCAGGAAGAAGAAACCGCCAAACGCCTGAAGCTGTTTGCGCCCTACCAGGTTAACCGCGCACTGCTTGATCTTGCCGCTGAAGATGTGCTGTTCATGCATTGCCTGCCTGCTCATCGCGGCGAAGAAATCAGTCTGGATCTGTTGGACGACACGCGCTCCGTCGCATGGGACCAAGCCGAAAACCGGCTGCATGCCCAGAAAGCCCTGCTTGAATTCCTTGTTCAGCCAGGGTTCAAACCCGCATGAGCCAGCCGCTATTACTCAACCTTCGTGATCTAGCCTGTGGTTACCAAGGGCAAAGCGTGGTGCAAAACCTCAACCTGCACCTCAATGCCGGCGACATTGGCTGCCTGCTGGGCTCTTCCGGATGCGGGAAGACCACCACGCTGCGGGCGATAGCCGGATTTGAGCCGGTTCATCAGGGCGAAATTCAGCTCGCCGGAGAAGTCATCTCCAGGGCCGGTTTCACGCTGGCGCCCGAGAAGCGTCGAATCGGTATGGTGTTCCAGGACTACGCACTCTTTCCGCATCTCAGCGTGGCTGACAACATCGCATTCGGCATTCGCAAGCACCCCGAAAAAGAGCGTGTCACCCAAGAGCTGCTGGAGCTGGTTAACCTGAAGAACCTTGGCAAGCGCTTCCCTCATGAGCTGTCGGGCGGTCAACAACAACGTGTTGCGCTGGCCCGCGCTTTGGCGCCGGAACCACAACTGCTCTTGCTTGACGAACCGTTCTCCAACCTCGATGGCGAACTGCGTCGCAAGCTTAGCCATGAAGTGCGTGACATCCTCAAGGCTCGTGGCACCAGTGCGATTCTGGTGACACACGATCAGGAAGAAGCCTTCGCTGTAAGCGACCACGTCGGCGTCTTCAAAGAGGGTCGTCTTGAGCAATGGGATACGCCTTACAACCTTTACCACGAGCCCAAAACCCCGTTTGTGGCGAGTTTTATCGGTCAGGGCTATTTCATTCGCGGGCAACTGTTGAGCCCCGAATCCGTGCAAACAGAACTGGGTGTGCTGCGAGGTGATCGAGCGTACAACTGGCCTGTGGGTGGCGCGGTCGATGTATTACTTCGCCCGGACGATATCGTTTATGCCCCTGACAGCGAGCTGAAAGCTAGGATAGTAGGCAAAACCTTCTTAGGCGCATCAACTCTCTACCGGCTGCAATTGCCTACAGGCAGCCAACTCGAATCTATTTTTCCGAGCCATGCCGATCACTTGCCCGGCACTGACGTGGGCATTCGGGTCGCGGCCGAACACTTGGTCATGTTTCAAACCAGCGGCAGTACGGCAGCACAGATCGCTCACACTGAATCAGGCGTAAGACGCTTCAGTACCGCCAGCTAAGTGATGCAATTTTAAACGCGACCAATACCCGCAAACTTGGCCTGCGTGTGCTCCGCCAGCACCGCAGGCGATAGTTCCACTTCAAGTCCCCGCCGTCCGGCACTGACAAAAATCGTCTCAAAACCCTGCGCACTTTCATCAATAAAGGTGCGCAGGCGTTTTTTCTGGCCCAGTGGACTGATCCCACCCAAAAGGTACCCCGTTGCACGCTGAGCAGCGGCCGGGTCAGACATTTCGACTTTTTTGACGCCAGCCGCATGGGCCAGCGCCTTTAAATCGAGACTTCCGACGACCGGTACTATAGCGACCAATAATTCCCCTTTTTCACTGCTGGCCAAAAGCGTCTTGAATACCCGTGCGGGTTCAAGATTAAGCTTTTCTGCAGCTTCCAGGCCGTAAGAGGCTGCTTTAGGATCATGTTCATAGCTGTGTATCCGATGTTCGGCACGAACTTTTTTCAGCAGGTCCAACGCGGGTGTCATGGCAGCTCCTGTGTTGAGTTGAATATAGGCCTCAGGTTAGCGAACTCTTGGCTTTTGATTAGCAAACAGGCGCTGATGTTGGCCATCGAGACTCACTTGAAGGACAAATTACAGCCTCCCCCCTACAAAAAAGTATTCTTTTCTTACATAAAAATCAGTACCCAACCACTACCTTAAAGTCAGAATATGAATACCCGTTCACTTTCGACCTTTGACAGCCGTGTTTCTTGTCTATATTTTTTCGTTTCTGAATATGCCTGTCCGTTACCTGTTTTCCGTTACGAACACATGAAAAGCTGGAATTTTATTCATCCGGCTTCCGTGCAGCTTCATTGCCACCCTGACTGATAACGTCAAAAAACAAAAAAAATGAGGTTTCAAATGACGACTGCAACGCAGCACCCCACCCTTTCCGGCCAGTGCATGGCCGAGTTTCTAGGCACCGCCCTGTTGATTTTCTTTGGTACCGGCTGTGTTGCGGCCCTCAAGGTCGCGGGCGCCAGCTTTGGCCTTTGGGAAATCAGCATCATCTGGGGCATCGGCGTGAGTATGGCCATCTACCTCACAGCTGGTGTTTCAGGCGCGCATTTGAACCCCGCCGTGAGCATTGCCCTTTGCCTGTTCACCGATTTTGATAAGCGCAAACTGCCGTTTTACATCCTGGCCCAAGTAGCCGGCGCCTTTTGCGCGGCAGCATTGGTGTACACGCTGTATAGCAATCTGTTCTTCGATTACGAACAAGCGCACAGCATGATTCGCGGCAGTAAAGAGAGCCTGGAACTGGCCTCGGTTTTTTCTACTTATCCGCACCCTGCGCTGTCGACACTTCAGGCTTTCCTGGTGGAAATGGTGATTACCGCGATCTTGATGGGCGTCATCATGGCCCTGACCGATGACAAGAATGGATTGCCTCGCGGCCCACTGGCGCCACTGCTGATCGGCTTGCTGATTGCTGTGATTGGCAGCTCGATGGGACCACTGACCGGTTTTGCAATGAACCCTGCGCGAGATTTCGGGCCTAAGCTGATGACTTTCTTTGCCGGCTGGGGCGAAGTGTCATTCACTGGTGCCCGCGACATTCCTTATTTCCTGATTCCAATCTTTGCACCGATCGTAGGTGCTTGCCTCGGCGCAGCTATATATCGCGGGATGATTGCCCGCCATCTGCCTGCTGTCGAGCCTACGGCAATGGAAGCCCAAACCACCACAGAGGTGAAAACCCAAGCTTCCTGACATCGAATTTTGAAACGGGGCGCACGAGATCTCTGCCCACTTCTTTCTCGCGCCCTGAAACCATTACCTCATTCTGCAAGGCAATCACATGACCGACTCTCAGAATAAGAATTACATTATTGCGCTGGACCAAGGCACCACCAGTTCGCGAGCGATCATCTTCGATCGTGACGCCAACGTGGTCTGCACCGCTCAACGTGAGTTCCAACAGCACTACCCACAAGCAGGCTGGGTTGAACACGACCCGATGGAAATTTTCGCCACCCAAAGTGCCGTGATGGTTGAAGCCTTGGCTCAGGCCGGGCTTCATCACGACCAGGTGGCCGCTATCGGTATCACCAACCAGCGTGAAACCACCGTGGTGTGGGACAAAATCAGCGGCCGTCCGATCTACAATGCGATCGTTTGGCAGTGCCGTCGCAGCACCGAAATCTGCGAACAACTGAAGCGCGATGGCCACGAGCAGTACATCAGCGACACCACCGGTTTGGTTACCGACCCGTACTTCTCCGGCACCAAGCTGAAGTGGATCCTCGATAACGTCGAAGGCAGTCGCGAACGTGCACGCAACGGCGAGCTTCTATTTGGCACCATCGACAGCTGGCTGATCTGGAAATTTACCGGCGGCAAAACTCACGTTACCGACTACACCAACGCCTCGCGAACCATGCTGTTCAACATCCACACCCTGGAATGGGACTCCAAAATGCTGGAGGTGCTGGATATCCCGCGTGAGATGCTGCCTGAGGTCAAGTCCTCGTCCGAAATCTACGGGCGTACCAAAAGCGGCATCGCCATTGGCGGTATTGCCGGCGATCAGCAGGCCGCTTTGTTCGGCCAAATGTGCGTTGAGCCGGGCCAAGCCAAAAATACTTATGGCACCGGCTGCTTCCTGCTGATGAACACCGGCACCAATGCCGTCAAATCGACCCATGGCATGTTGACCACTATCGCTTGCGGCCCAAAAGGTGAAGTGGCCTACGCACTCGAAGGTGCGGTATTCAACGGTGGCTCCACCGTGCAATGGCTGCGAGATGAACTAAAGATCATCAATGACGCTCACGACACGGAATACTTTGCCAGCAAAGTCAAAGACAGCAACGGTGTGTATCTGGTACCCGCATTCACGGGTCTCGGCGCACCGTATTGGGATCCTTATGCGCGCGGCGCACTGTTCGGCCTGACCCGTGGCGTACGTGTAGATCACATTATTCGGGCCGCGCTGGAGTCGATTGCCTACCAGACTCGTGACGTGCTGGATGCTATGCAGCAAGACTCGGGTGAACGTCTGAAAGCGCTGCGCGTGGATGGCGGTGCTGTGGCCAACAACTTCCTGATGCAGTTTCAGGCTGACATCCTCGGCACGATGGTTGAGCGCCCGCAAATGCGCGAAACCACTGCACTGGGTGCCGCCTACCTGGCCGGTTTGGCCTGCGGTTTCTGGGGCAGCTTGGATGAGTTGCGCGGCAAGGCCGTGATTGAACGCGAGTTCGAGCCTGCTCTGGAAGAAGCCTGCAAAGAGAAGCTCTACGCTGGCTGGAAGAAGGCCGTGAGCCGTACGCGTGATTGGGAACCCCACGAAGAAAGCCACTAAGCACTGACGCAGTAACCAGCAACGGACACCCTTGGTGTCCGTTGCTGCATAAGCGTTTCAGCGTAGCTACGAGTAGCAGACGGCTGTTTCCTGCGGCATGATGGGCGAATTTTGCTTCGCCGCCTAAAGGAAACTCCATGAATCTGCCTCCCCGCCAACAGCAGATCCTCGAACTGGTTCGCGAACGCGGCTACGTCAGCATCGAGGAAATGGCGCAGTTGTTCGTCGTAACGCCGCAGACCATCCGTCGAGACATCAATCAATTGGCCGAAGCCGATTTATTACGTCGTTACCACGGGGGTGCCGCCTATGACTCAAGCGTTGAGAACACCGCCTACGCCATGCGCGCCGACCAGATGCGTGATGAAAAACGCCGTATTGGTGAAGCCATCGCTGCACAGATTCCTGACCACGCCTCCATTTTCATTAATATCGGTACGACCACCGAATCAATTGCTAGGGCGTTGCTCAACCACAATCATCTGAAAATCATCACCAACAACCTCCATGTCGCGTCAATCCTGAGCGCTAAAGACGACTTCGAAGTATTGATTGCGGGCGGTAAAGTCCGCCGCGATGGCGGCATTGTCGGCCAGGCCAGTGTCGACTTCATTAACCAGTTCAAGTTCGATTTCGCACTCGTGGGTATCAGCGGGATTGATTCCGACGGCAGCCTGCTGGACTTCGACTACCAGGAAGTGCGCGTTTCTCAAGCCATTATCGCCAACGCCCGACAAGTCATTCTGGCAGCCGACTCCAGCAAGTTCGGGCGCAACGCCATGGTTCGTCTTGGCCCAATCACCTTGATTGACTGCCTTGTCACAGATCAGCCACCTGTACCAGAGCTCACTCAATTGCTGGCACAGAACAAAATTCGTCTGGAAGTGGTTTAACCGCACAATCGCAGGAGAGGGGGGGGGAATTGATCGCAATGCAGGCACGAACTGCATGCCCCCTAAGCCGATCGGAGTCTAATTCACGCCCCCCCTCCACACTAAAAATGTTCGTAATTTTTCTTTTTAAGCCTATTCGATGAGTTTTTTCAATCGAACTTGTCTGGCTGTGCGCGTACTTATCCGCTACTATTTTCGAAAATGAACATTAATGTTCACATTCAAAAAATATGCGTCAAGAACGCGAGGCCCAATCATGCCCCTGACCACCTTGCCTGCTACTCCCCTCGCTGAGGTTTACGACGTTGCCGTTATCGGCGGCGGAATTAATGGCGTCGGTATCGCGGCAGATGCAGCCGGTCGCGGCTTGTCTGTGTTCCTTTGCGAAAAAGACGATTTGGCCAGCCATACCTCGTCAGCCAGCAGCAAGCTCATCCATGGTGGCCTGCGCTACCTTGAGCATTATGAGTTTCGCTTGGTGCGCGAAGCTTTGGCTGAGCGCGAAGTGCTGCTGGCTAAAGCCCCGCACATCGTCAAACCCATGCGATTTGTATTGCCTCATCGTCCTCACCTGCGCCCTGCATGGATGATTCGGGCGGGGTTATTTCTATATGACCACTTGGGCAAGCGAGAAAAACTCGCCGGCTCCAAAAGCATCAAATTTGGTGCCGATAGCCCGCTGAAGGCAGAAATCAATAAAGGCTTTGAATACTCGGACTGCTGGGTAGATGACGCACGTCTGGTGGTACTCAATGCCATGGCTGCGCGTGAAAATGGCGCGCATATCCACACCCAGACCCGCTGCGTAGGAGCTCGTCGTAACAAAGGCCTGTGGGAATTGAATCTTGAACGCGCCGACGGCAGTCTGTTCTCGATTCGAAGCAAAGCGCTGGTCAACGCCGCAGGTCCATGGGTTGCCAAATTCATCAAGGACGACCTTAAGCTGGACTCGCCTTACGGTATCCGCCTGATCCAAGGCAGCCATCTGATCGTACCCAAGCTGTATGACGCACCTAACGCCTTCATTTTGCAGAATGAAGACCAGCGAATTGTGTTCACCATCCCGTACATGGATCAGTTCACCATCATCGGCACAACCGATCGTGAATACACCGGCGATCCGGCCAAGGTCATGATCACCGAAGAAGAAACCGACTACCTGTTGAACGTGGTCAACGCTCACTTTAAACAACACGTCAGCCGGGCCGATATTCTGCGCACCTATTCCGGCGTTCGCCCGCTGTGTAATGACGAGTCGGACAACCCTTCAGCCGTTACCCGTGACTACACCTTGGCGTTGTCCGGCGCACAGGGCGAAGCCCCACTGCTGTCTGTATTTGGTGGCAAACTGACCACCTACCGCAAGCTGGCTGAATCGGCCATGGCGCAGTTGACACCGTTCTTCACCCAGATCAAACCGAGCTGGACTGCCAGCGCAACGCTGCCGGGCGGTGAAGACATGACCACACCTGCTGCGTTGAGCGCCGCGCTGACGCAAAAACATGGCTGGCTGGATGCAGCCATCGCCAAACGCTGGGCAATCACTTACGGCAACCGCTCATGGCGGTTGCTGGAAGGTGTCAATGCATTGAGTGATATGGGAGAACACATCGGCAGCGGCCTTTATAGCCGAGAAGTCGACTACCTGTGCAGCCAGGAATGGGCGCTGGATGCTCAGGACATCCTGTGGCGCCGTACCAAGTTGGGCCTGTTCACTACCGCTCAGGAACAAGAGCATCTGGCGCTTTATTTGGACAGCCTGAACCTCAAACATCGCAAAGTAAAAGCAGCTTAACTTCCCACCTGCTACCTCACCTGTCGGGGCGTCGATTGAGCGCCCCGACAGGGCTTCCTGGTTCGGTTTTCCGAACACCTCGCACCCTATTGATTCGGCTTTCCGGGTAACCCTTTTCGCCCAGCCCTTAATCAAATACCAAAATATCCATACAAATCAATAACTTAAATATAAAAACCGTGTTTGGCATGAGTCATGCTCTACACTCAAGGCCGAATGCAAAACAGCGCATTCAAGCGGTTGAGCTGTACGCAGTCCTATAAGGGCCTATCAACGGGCTCAATAAAAAAAACAATGTCGAGGAAATACCGATGCGCATCGTTCCGCAACTTTTAGGCGCCGCTATTGCTGTCGCCCTGATGAGCACTCCAGTTTTTGCAGCCGAATTGACCGGCACACTGAAGAAAATCAAAGAATCCGGCACCGTTACCCTTGGGCATCGCGACTCCTCCATTCCTTTCTCTTACATCGCGGACGCTTCCGGCAAGCCAGTTGGCTACTCACACGACATCCAGTTGGCCATTGTTGAAGGGCTGAAAAAGCAACTCGACATGCCAGACCTCAAGGTCAAGTACAACCTGGTCACCTCCCAGACCCGTATTCCACTCGTACAAAATGGCACCGTTGACGTTGAGTGTGGTTCCACCACCAACAACGCAGAACGCGCCCAGCAAGTCGACTTCTCGGTCGGCATCTTCGAAATCGGTACTCGCCTTCTGTCCAAAAAGGACTCGCCTTACAAGGATTTTGCCGACCTGAAAGGCAAAAACGTTGTGACCACGGCTGGCACCACATCCGAACGTATCCTCAAGTCGATGAATGCCGACAAACAAATGGGCATGAACGTGATCTCTGCAAAAGACCACGGCGAATCCTTCCAGATGCTGGAGTCGGGCCGAGCAGTTGCGTTCATGATGGATGACGCCTTGCTGGCTGGCGAAATGGCCAAAGCCAAAAAACCAACCGACTGGGCAGTAACCGGCACGCCACAATCTTATGAGGTGTACGCCTGCATGGTGCGCAAAGGCGACCCTGATTTCAAAAAAGCGGTTGATGACGCCATCGTCGGCATCTACAAATCCGGCGAGATCAATAACATCTATAGCAAGTGGTTCACTCAGCCAATTCCACCAAAAGGCCTGAACCTCATGTTCCCGATGAGCGACAAAGTCAAAGAGCTGATCGCTAATCCAAACGACAAACCAGCGCCTGAAGTGAAAATCTGATTATTCACTACTGACGCCCGAGCGCGACTGATCGCGCTCGGGAACGTTGTTCACAGGCCGTACAAGCTTCTTTAATTGCTGAGAGAACACTCGAACCGCTGGATATCGAGCGGCAAGCGTGTACCCGACGAGACTGTCGGGAGAGAACGGACTCCCTGAAGCAAATGCTTGTTAATAGACCCATCTGAGGGGAGACCCTGCATGAATTACAACTGGGACTGGAGCGTATTCTTCAAGTCCACCGGCGTAGGCAGCGAGACGTATCTCGACTGGTTTATTTCGGGGCTTGGCTGGACTATCGCGATTGCTGTTGTCGCCTGGATTGTTGCCCTGATCCTGGGTTCGCTGCTGGGCGTGATGCGTACGCTGCCGAACCGTTTCCTGGCCGGCATCGCCACAGTTTACGTGGAAATTTTCCGTAACGTTCCGCTGCTGGTACAGCTGTTCATCTGGTACTTCCTGGTGCCCGATCTACTGCCGCCCGGTTTGCAAGAGTGGTACAAGCAAGACCTCAATCCGACCACTTCGGCTTACCTGAGTGTGGTGGTGTGTTTGGGTCTGTTTACCGCTGCCCGAGTGTGCGAACAAGTACGAACCGGCATTGAGGCGCTGCCTCGCGGCCAGGAGTCAGCAGCCCGCGCCATGGGTTTCAGCATGACTCAGATCTACTGGAACGTACTGCTGCCGCAGGCGTACCGCATCATCATTCCACCGCTCACTTCAGAATTCCTCAACGTGTTCAAAAACTCGTCGGTGGCCTCGTTGATCGGTTTGATGGAGCTGCTGGCGCAAACCAAACAGACCGCAGAGTTTTCCGCCAACCTGTTTGAAGCGTTCACGCTTGCCACACTTATCTACTTCACGCTGAACATGAGCCTGATGCTGCTGATGCGCCTGATCGAGAAGAAAGTAGCAGTGCCCGGCCTGATGTCATTGGGGGGTAAATAATGGACTTCTTCGATTTCAGCGGGATAGTACCCGCACTGCCGGGCCTGTGGAACGGCATGATCATGACTTTGAAACTCATGGTCCTGGGCGTGATCGGTGGCGTTGCACTGGGCACCGTGCTGGCCTTGATGCGCTTGTCTTCCAGCAAATGGCTGGCCAATCTGGCCGGCGCCTATGTGAACTACTTCCGCTCGATCCCCTTGCTGCTGGTCATTACCTGGTTCTACCTGGCCGTGCCCTTTGTGCTGCGCTGGATTACCGGTAAAGACACGCCGATCGGCGCATTTGAGTCGTGCATGGTCGCCTTCGTCATGTTCGAAGCTGCCTACTTCTGTGAAATCGTACGAGCCGGCGTGCAGGCCATTCCCAAAGGGCAAATGGGTGCTGCCAAAGCACTGGGCATGAGTTACGGCCAGGCCATGCGTCTGATCATCCTGCCTCAGGCCTTCCGCAAAATGACGCCGTTACTGCTGCAACAAAGCATCATTTTGTTCCAGGACACGTCATTGGTTTACACCGTAGGCCTGGTCGATTTCCTCAATGCGTCACGCTCCAGTGGCGACATCATCGGCCGCTCCAATGAGTTCCTGATCTTCGCCGGTCTGGTGTATTTCATCATCAGCTTTTCCGCCTCGCTGCTGGTCAAGCGTCTGCAAAAAAGGTTTGCCGTATGATCTCGATCAAGAACATCAACAAGTGGTACGGGGACTTTCAGGTACTGACCGATTGCAGTACTGAAGTCAAAAAAGGCGAAGTGGTGGTCGTCTGCGGCCCCTCCGGCTCCGGCAAGTCGACACTGATCAAGTGCGTAAATGCCCTTGAACCCTTCCAGAAGGGCGACATCATTGTTGATGGCACCTCGATTGCCGACCCTAAAACCAACCTGCCAAAATTGCGCTCGCGCGTGGGCATGGTGTTCCAGCATTTCGAGCTGTTCCCGCACATGACCATCACCGAAAACCTGACCATTGCGCAGGTAAAGGTGTTGGGGCGAAGCAAGGCCGAAGCCACCAAAAAAGGCCTGGAGCTGCTTGAGCGCGTTGGCCTGTCCGCACACGCCCATAAGCACCCGGGCCAACTGTCGGGCGGTCAGCAACAGCGTGTGGCCATTGCCCGCGCATTGGCCATGGACCCGATCGTGATGCTCTTTGACGAACCAACCTCGGCACTCGACCCGGAAATGGTCAATGAAGTGCTCGACGTGATGGTGCAATTGGCCCACGAAGGCATGACCATGATGTGCGTTACCCACGAAATGGGGTTTGCCCGCAAAGTGGCTAACCGGGTGATATTTATGGATCAAGGCAAGATTGTCGAAGACTGCGAGAAAGAAGAGTTCTTCGGTGACGTGTCCGCCCGCTCCGAACGTGCACAAAACTTCCTGTCCAAAATCCTGCAACACTAAGCGCCTGAATCCTGTTACCGCGGGCGCCTTTTACGCCAGCGGTAACAGGTTTTGCAAAGCCTCTACCGCGCAGTGGTCGACCCAAGGCATCTGTGATGAAATGCGACCCCACACTTTATCGCGGTGCCCCGCCTTCACTTGCTGTGAAACCTCGCCTGCTCCGACATTTACTGTTGCCGCCGCTCATCCTCCTGCTGACCATCGGGCTGGGCTATACGGGCTATCGCATCAGCGAACACTTTGGTATCCGCAGCCTCAGCGAAAACGGCGAGCGCCAGCTTGAGCTCCACGCCCGCACCGTCGAAAGCGAGCTCGGCAAATACACCTACCTGCCCAGCCTGCTTGAGTTGGAGTCCAGTGTTTCAAGCTTGTTGGCGGACCCGACCGCGCAAAACCGCGACAGCGTCAACCAATACCTCGAAGGCCTTAACCGACGCAGCCGCAGCCGTGCCATCTATGTACTCGACACCACCGGGCGCGTCGTGGCCACCAGTAACTGGCGCGATGCTGACAGTTATTTGGGTGAGGATTTGTCTTTCCGGGCCTACTTTCAGGATGCCGTGCGCGGACACCAGGGCCGTTTCTACGGAATAGGCAGCACCTCAGGTGAGCCTGGCTACTACCTGGCCCACGGCCTAGAACAGCAAGGCAAAATCATCGGCGTCGCGGTGATTAAAGTCAGGCTCGAAGCCCTTGAGGAGCGCTGGCAACGTGCTCGCCTCGAAGCTTATGTGAGTGACGAAAACGGCATCATCATTCTGTCCAGTGACCCAAACTTACGCCTCAAATCCGTACGCCCGCTGACCGCTCAAACAAAGGAGCGCTTGGCGCGCAGCCTTCAGTATTACTGGTGGCCGCTCAATGAGCTTCAACCTCTTGAGCGCGAACAGCTCGCCGAGGGCGTCGAAACCGTCACGTTTGCCACCCACAGCGACGTCCCCAGCGATGACAAAAAAATCAGCTATCTGGCCCAGACCCGCAACCTGAATGACACGCCCTGGGACATCACTTTACTGACTCCTCTGCAAGACTTGCGGCGAGAGGCAGCCAATCAAGGCATGTTGGTGGCCGTGGTTTTCGCTTTACTGGCCTTTCTGCTGATTGCCTGGAATGAACGACGCAAAGTGATTGCCACCCGACTGGCGGCCCGCGAAGCCCTGCAAGAAGCCAATAACCAACTGGAACGAAAAATCACTGACCGCACCACTCACCTGCGCGCCAGCAACGAACGGCTAAAAGCCCAAATTCGCGAACGTCGCCATGCAGAAGACACCCTTCGCCGCGCACAGGACGAATTGGTGCAAGCCGGAAAGCTGGCCGCTATCGGGCAAATGTCCACCAGCATTGCCCATGAGCTGAACCAGCCATTGGCCGCCTTGCGCACGCTGTCCGGAAATGCCGTCAGATTTCTTCAACGAGGAGACCTGAAAGTCGCTGCGGACAATTTGACCACCATTAACGACCTGGTTGATCGCATGGGCCGTATCACCGCCAATCTGCGATCGTTTGCTCGTCGCGGTGACGATCAGGGTCAGGCCAGCCTGAGTAAAGCGGTCGAGGCAACCCTGCAACTCCTCGCCGCTCGCCTTGAAGCGTCCTGTGTTGAGGTGCATCGCGATTTCAGCGATGCCCAACTGACCATCGATCAGACCCGTTTGGAACAAATACTCGTCAACCTGATAGGCAATGCGCTGGATGCCATGCACGTCGAGACCGCCTCACCGCAATTGTGGCTTGAGGGCGAGCTGCGCGATGGCAAATATCAGTTGAGTGTGCGCGATAACGGCCCCGGCATTGACCCGCAAAGTCGTAAGCATCTGTTTGAACCCTTCTTCACCACTAAACCGGGCGAACAGGGTCTGGGCCTTGGCCTGACACTGTCTGCCAGCCTGGCGGCAGCCGCTGGCGGTAGCCTCAATGTTGAGTTTCCCGATGCCGGTGGTGTTGCGTTTGTCCTACTTTTACCGCTGGTGCAACCTGTTAAGGCCGAGCCAATATGAACCACGAGCTGACCGTTCTGATTGTTGAAGACGACCCTCATGTCTTGCTCGGATGCCAACAGGCGCTGGCGCTTGAAGACATCCGCAGCGAAGGCGTAAGCACTGCAGAACAGGCATTGGCTATGGTCGGGGATAATTTCCCCGGCATTGTCATTAGTGATATCCGCTTGCCGGGGATTGATGGCCTGGAACTGCTTAAACGGCTCAAGGCCCGAGATGCCAGCCTACCCGTAGTCCTGATTACAGGGCATGGCGATATTTCCATGGCGGTAGGCGCCATGCGCGACGGTGCCTACGACTTTATGGAAAAGCCATTTTCTCCTGAGCGTCTGGTTGATGCTGCACGCCGGGCGCTGGAACAACGTAGTCTGGCCCGTGAAGTGTGGTCGTTGCGTCGCCAATTGGCTGAGCGCGACTCACTAGAAGGTCGGATAATCGGCCGCTCGCAAGCGATGCAGCAATTACGGGAATTGATTGCCAACGTCGCCGATACGTCAGCTAACGTGCTGATAGAAGGCGAAACCGGCACAGGCAAAGAACTGGTTGCACGCTGCCTGCACGATTTCAGCCGTCGTCAACCCCGCCAGTTTGTAGCGCTGAACTGCGGAGGTTTGCCCGAAAACCTGTTTGAAAGCGAGATTTTCGGCCACGAAGCCAACGCATTCACGGGTGCCGGAAAACGCAGGGTCGGCAAGATTGAACATGCTGATGGCGGCACGCTGTTTCTCGATGAAGTCGAAAGCATGCCGCTCAACCTGCAAATAAAATTGCTTCGGGTGTTGCAGGAACGAACATTGGAACGCCTGGGCTCCAACCAGAGCATTGATGTGGATTGTCGGGTCATTGCAGCCACCAAGTCCGACCTTGATCAACTGAGCAAAGTCAGCCAGTTTCGTAGCGACCTGTACTACCGCTTGAACGTCGTAACGCTGGAACTGCCACCGCTGCGCGAGCGCCGCGAAGACATCCTGCAGTTGTTCGAACACTTCTTGCAGCAATCATCCTTGCGCTTTGATCGCGCCGTACCGGAACTGGATAATCAGACGCTTTCCAGCCTGATGAGCCATGACTGGCCGGGCAACGTGCGCGAGTTGCGCAACGTGGCCGAGCGCTTTGCCTTGGGCCTTCCGGCGTTCAAAAAAACCGGCAGTATTACCTCACAAGGCTTGGGCTTTTCCGAAGCTGTCGAGGCATTCGAACGTAACCTGCTGAGTGATGCACTGCAACGCAGCGGCGGCAACCTGACCCAAGCCAGCCTGGAGTTGGGAATGGCCAAGACTACCTTGTTCGACAAAGTCAAAAAATACGGCTTGGCTCATTAAGCGAGAATGTTGTGGATCTGATTTTAAAAGCTGCTTTGGGCGCCGCCGTGGTGATTATTCTGGCGATGCTGGCAAAAACCAAAAATTACTACATCGCTGGCTTGGTGCCGCTGTTTCCGACGTTCGCACTCATTGCCCACTACATCGTAGGCAAAGGCCGTTCGGTAGATGACCTGAAGACCACCATCGTCTTCGGTATGTGGTCGATCATTCCCTACTTTGTCTACCTCGCAGCGCTGTATGTGCTGGTCGACCGCATGCGCCTTGAAGCGTCGCTGGCGCTCGCGGCGGTGGCCTGGTTGATGGCCGCAACCGTGCTGGTGAGCGTGTGGGTGCGATTGCATTGAGCTACCCCGGCATTGCGTTGGCGTAAGATCCTATGCGAACTTCAGCTCCCAGGAATTAAGTAGCCTTAAAGCCACAATTATCGACACCCGGCACAACATGAGACAAACTCAACGCTTTCGTGTTGATCATAAAATTTACTCATGGAGTCCTCGTGCTGGAAATTCGTCACCTCAAAACCCTGCACGCTTTGCGCGAGTCCGACAGCCTGGTCGAAGCCGCTGAACGTTTACACCTGACCCAGTCTGCGTTATCCCACCAGTTCAAAGAGCTGGAAGAACGCATGGGCATGCCCCTGTTTGTGCGTAAAACCAAGCCCGTACGCTTTACCAGCGGCGGCTTGCGTCTGCTGCAACTGGCTGACGCCATGCTGCCTTTGCTGCGTGGTGCCGAACGTGACATCGCACGGTTGGTCGGTGGGACCGCAGGCCGGCTGCATATGGCGATTGAATGCCACAGCTGCTTTCAGTGGCTGATGCCCACCATTGACCAATTTCGCGATGCGTGGCCGGAGGTCGAGCTGGATCTGGCCTCGGGCTTTGCATTTGCCCCCTTGCCTGCCCTCGCACGCGGTGATCTGGATCTGGTCGTAACCTCTGATCCGCAAGAGATCGCGGGGCTGACGTACGTTCCGCTGTTTACCTACGAGGCCATGCTCGCCGTCGCCAATCAACATGCGTTGGCCCACAAGCCTTTCATCGTGCCCGAGGATTTGAGCACGGAAATCCTGATTACGTATCCGGTGGAGCGCGACCGCCTCGACATCTTTACCCGCTTTCTGGAACCTGCCGATATTGAGCCGGCACAAGTGCGTACGTCTGAGCTGACGGTGATGATGATGCAGTTGGTGGCCAGCGGTCGTGGGGTATGCGGAATGCCGCATTGGGCACTGCATGAATACAGCTCGCGGGGCTATGTAAAAGCCAAGCGCCTGGGTGAAAAAGGGTTGTTTGCCACGCTTTATGCGGCAGTACGTACCGACATGCTGGATGCGCCCTACATGCGCGACTTTTTGCTCACGGCCAAAGACACGTCTTTCTCGACTCTGGATGGCGTCAGCGCGGTTAAGTAGACCCTGAATCCAACGCCCTCACCCCGTTTGGCACGGGTGAGGGTCAAGGCGAACTTTGGTTGACCAAGCGGCGCATATGGACACGGTCGTAGTACGCCTGCCCCACCCGAATGGCACAGTCTTCAAGGCCAGACTGCTGAAAACCACAGCGCTTGTACAGCTTCAGGGCGGCGAAGCTGTTAGCACTCACCGTCAGATCTATCACTTTGAGTTGCGGCTCTTCTTCGGCCAGTGACAGCACGGCCTGTACCAACCCTTCGCCCAGCCCTTTCCCGCGAAAACCCTCGGACACATACAGGCCAAACAAGGTGGCCTTATGCTGCGCGTCCTCCCAGGGTTCAAACGCCAGACCGACAATGCCAGCCAGCCGGTCACCCACAAAAGCGCCCAACATGGCGCTTAATTCATCGTCCAGCTGCCCTTGCCACCAGCTCAACGGCAACTTCTCTCGGTCTGAGAGGTTGGACACAAAAGCTTCAGGATGCAGCGCGTACGCCTCAAGCATCAATTGCCGATAAGCCTTGGCGTGGGAAGGTTCAAGCAGTTCTATAGCCATTAAATATCCAGGTTATACGGTTTTACGGTGTTCCAGCAGCATCAAGCAGGTGCCTTCACACTATTGCGGTAAAAGGGCAAGATCACGTCACGGGTCAAAGGGGCCAGCATCAATCCACCATCGTTGGCTGGATCAATCCACTGCACTTCTTCAATCTCGGCAGCAGGCGTGACGGTCTGCTCGGTCTGTATCAGAAACAGTTCGGCCAGCACTTCAAAGCCCGGTTCATTGGCTGCCGGGGCACTAAAGTGCCCCAGATAGATGGCGCAGCTCGGATCTATTTTCAGTGCCAGCTCTTCTTCGAGTTCACGTACAAGAGCGTTGATCGGCTGCTCGTGGGCCTCAATCTTGCCGCCCGGCTGCATGAAAGCCTGGGTGCCTCGCTTACGTACCAGCAAGGTTCGGCCTTTCGGGTCCATCAACACAGCAGCGGCAATACGGATGGTCATGGGTGTTGTCGAGAATTCGCAGGGCATCGCTAAAATCAGCCAGCAGTGAAGTAGGGGCACAAAGGATCACATGCCTTCGCGCAGCTGAAAAGACACAGATGTAAGGGATAGCCGCAACAGCCGCATGAAGATTCATCCACCTTTACGTCAGGCGTCTAAACTGCCCACGACCTTGGTCGGGATGTTCTTGCCCACAAAATCTCGTTCAATGGCTAGTATGTTTTTACAAAGGTGGCCTGACACAGGTTAAACACCTCGCAGCAACAAACCTCCACTCCAGAGAGGCCCGCTGTATTACCGGGGTCAACCGCTCCGATCTTGCTGTTCATTCGACCGACCGAACAGAAAAGCCTGAAACAGGAAACCGTATGAGCCTGTCATTGTTAAGTCGTTATGCGTTTTTTGCTTTTTGCGTGATTTTCACCCTCGCCAGCCTGCCCTTTATGCACCACGAGTGGCTTTGGCCTTTTACCGCACTGACGCTGGCCTTGAGCTTGCTCGGCATTTTTGACCTGTTGCAAAGCCCCCATGCAGTGCGTCGCAATTACCCGATCCTGGGCAATATTCGTTATCTGGTGGAGGCTATTCGCCCCGAAATTCGCCAATACCTGCTGGAGTCGGACAGCGATGCGCTGCCCTTCTCACGCGCCCAACGCTCGCTGGTCTACTCTCGCGCCAAGAATGAGAGTGCCGACAAGCCGTTTGGCACCTTGCTGGATGTGTACCAGGCCGGATTTGAATTTATTGGCCACTCCATGCGCCCTGCGCCATTAAGCGACCCCGCCAGTTTTCGGGTCATTGTGGGCGGTCCACAATGCACCCACCCCTACTCTGCCTCCGTGTTCAATATTTCAGCCATGAGTTTTGGTTCGCTGAGCGCCAACGCGATCCGCGCACTCAACCAGGGCGCCAAACTCGGTAATTTTGCCCATGACACGGGCGAAGGCAGCATCAGTGCCTATCACCGTGAGAACGGTGGCGACCTGACGTGGGAGCTGGGCAGTGGTTATTTTGGATGCCGCACGGCCGATGGTCGCTTCGACCCCGAGCGCTTTGCCCTGCAAGCGCAAAACCCACAAGTGCGCATGATTGAAATCAAGCTCAGCCAAGGCGCCAAGCCCGGCCACGGCGGCATTTTGCCCAAAGACAAAGTCACTCAGGAGATCGCGGAAACCCGCGGCATCATGATGGGCGAAGACTGCATTTCGCCGTCGCGTCACAGTGCCTTCTCGACCCCGCTGGAATTAATGCACTTCATCGCTCAATTGCGTGAACTGTCGGGCGGCAAACCCGTGGGCTTCAAATTCTGTCTGGGCCACCCTTGGGAGTTTATGGGGATTGCCAAGGCCATGCTCGAAACCGGCATCCTGCCGGACTTTATCGTGATTGACGGCAAGGAAGGTGGTACCGGCGCAGCCCCCGTGGAGTTCACCGACCATATAGGCGCACCGATGCGCGAAGGTTTGTTGTTTGTTCATAACACCCTGGTGGGTCTGAACTTGCGAAGCAAGATCAAGCTGGGTGCCAGCGGCAAGATTGTCAGTGCCTTCGACATCGCCAGCGTGCTGGCCATCGGCGCTGATTGGGCCAACTCTGCGCGCGGTTTTATGTTTGCTATCGGCTGCATCCAGTCGCAGTCATGCCACACCAACAAATGCCCTACCGGCGTCGCGACTCAGGATGCCTTGCGCCAGCGTGCGCTGGTGGTGCCGGATAAAGCACAACGGGTGTTCCACTTCCATCGCAACACCCTTAAAGGGCTGGCTGAAATGCTCGCCGCTGCGGGTCTTGAGCATCCCTCACAACTGCAAGCAAAACATTTGGTACGCCGTGTGTCTGCCACCGAGATAAAACTGTTTTCGCAGCTGCATGTGTTTCTCAAGCCAGGGGAATTACTGACAGGCGAAGTGAACGGTGAGTTCTACTCGCGCATGTGGCAAATGGCCCGGGCCGACAGTTTTGACGCCAATGTCATAAACGCCGCCTGAGACCAGAGCCGTTGCAGCGGCCCTTCATGGGCCGCTCACGGGCGGTAAAAAATCTGAAGCTTCAGCGACCCAACCTTTGCAATTAATCGCCAATACCCTCACCCTGCGCGCCGCCCATAAACGCGGCGTGCAATCTTTACTGCACTCGCAGGTCTTAAATCAAACAATTGAATGAGCACTCGCCGTGATGCAGAACGGACGCGACCACCGCATCGATTTCTTTCGCGGGTTGGCACTGATTTTTATCTTTTGGGATCACATCCCGCATAACCCGCTGGCCGAGTTGACTGTGCGCAACTTTGGTTTCAGTGATGCGGCCGAGATTTTTGTGTTTTTGGCCGGATACGCAGCCGCTCTGGCTTACGGAAAAATAGCTCTACGCGACGGCTTTCTGATCGCTACGGTCAAAATACTGCGCCGTGCGTGGGTACTGTATGTCGTCCATATTTTCTTGTTGGCGGTGCTGATGGGCATCGTATTTTTTGCCAACAGTCATGTTGAAACACGTGACCTGGTGCAAGAGATGGGCCTGCAGTACTTTTTAAGCAACCCGCAACAGGCACTGACCGATGAGTTGCTGCTTCGTTTCAAACCTAACCTGATGGACCCATTGCCCTTATATATTGTGCTGTTACTGGGTTTGCCACTGGTGTTGCCGATGCTGTTGCGAAAGGCCGTTTATGTCGTCTGCGTATCTTTTCTGGTGTACCTGCTTGCCCCCGTATGGAACCTCTCAGCGCAAGAAGGCGGCGTATGGTTCTTCAACCCGATGGCCTGGCAGTTCCTGTTTATTCTGGGTGGCGCTGCGGCAATGACCGCCAAGCGGGCTTCAATTTCCCAAGTCCGCCCCCTGATGCGCCAGCCTCTCTTTCTAACCTGTGTCACGTACTTGCTGATCACTGGCGCACTGGCACTTTCATGGAAATGGCCAGCACTTCACGATGCCGTCATGCCGGTATGGCTGGGGGAGCATCTCTATCCGATCAGCAAAACCAACCTCTCGCCTGTGCGCTTGCTGCATTTTCTGGCACTGGTTTATGTGGCCGCCAAATGTGTAACGCAAGGGGATTGGCTTAACCAATGGCTACCTCGCCAAATCTGTCGAATGGGTCGGTATTCGCTGGAGGTTTTTTGCTTAGGCGTGGTCCTCGCTCCCCTTGCGGACATGCTCAATGCATTGGCAGGAGATACAACGGTCATCAAACTGTTCAGTGCCTTGATGGGCGTGGGCATGATGGCAGTGTTGGCCGCTTGGCTGGATTGGAATAGACAATTGAATACACGTTATTTAAAGACAACTAATTAATTAATGTTTATTCAGACCAAAACGGCGCAGTGCGCCGTTTGAATAACACCGGCTTTTATAAAGCGGCTTTAACGCTGGGTGTAAACTCAACGAAATGCAACGTGGAGCTATTTTCAACCGAATACTACTGAGAGTAATATCCAGCGGCGAACTTTAAAGTCAAACCTCACCCAAAATTTATAAATAGGTATCTAGCGATACTTAAAATCAGCCAATGCCAACCGGGCTTGTTCCGTCGCCTTCTGCGAAAGACTGGCCAAGGTCTGAGCACTTGCCAAAAAGGTATTCATTTCATCCAGGAGGGCCAGTTTGGAACTTTCACGGTTAAGAATCTCGTTAATCACCTTCAGAAAGGCTGTTTCCAGCTCAGCAACGACTTCAAGGGTGTCTCCGCTAACAAGCGGGTGAAGTGAGAGCACCAAGAATGTGATCTCGGCACTGTCCAATTCACCTTCGATTTCTTCTTGGGCCGTAAACACACCCCTGATTGCGTCGGTTGATTTGATTGTGATGTTCAAGGAGCCCGCAGGCATTGGACTGCCCGCAATAGTGATATGCAATTCGCCTAAGGCTTCTACTTGAGCAGGCACATCTGAAGGTCGCTCGTACCCCACCTGCGTGTTGGGTTGTTTGGCTGCAAAAGAAACGGTGTTGCCCTCTACCACCACTTCGGGTTTGCCTTGTTGATCGAATCTGATTTGAGTATTACTCAACCCTCTGACGTACAAATTCTTGATGACAATTTCAAAGGGAACACCGACGACGTCAAAACTACCCAAATCGATTTCTGTGAAATTGCACGGATCCAGAGACTTCTGTTCCGGACTGTGCAGCAACTTAGCAATATAAAAATCCGAAGCCGGAGTAAAAAGTATATTTTGAAGAATTTGAACCAGTTGATTATCTGACATGGCCGTACTCTTAGCTCAGTTGATTATTCAGTGCAGCTCTAACCAACAACGTGAAATTATCCGACAGTTCAGGCCGCTGATTTCCAATGGCTTCAGCCAATTCAGCCATGATAGGTGCCTGCACCTCTGGTTTTTTCAACATGCCAGCTATTAAGCCTTCCAACAAACTATTACGCGGAACCAGCGCCACTGAAAATTCGACAGGGGCGGCCCCCGATAAAGGTTCTAACGCTGTGACGGTCAAATAAAGATCATTGCTGTCGGTACCTGACATCAACACGTTGAGCAGCATATGGCTGTCCATCAAATGTGCACTGACATGCCCTTTAATGTGCACTGGCTCCACCCAGCCGTTCTGAACAAGCGAAATATCAGTATTGAGTTTCACGGGTGGGGCAGGTGGCACGCCTGCATGACCTTCAGGCAACACACCCAACTCGACGTCCATGCGCATAGCGGGTGAGGTCAACACCCAGGTGGATAAAGGCACGTACGCATTTGAAAGTCCCGCTAGGGTCAAATGAGTAAGTTCTATTTCCGTGTAATTAAGTCCTTGAATATTTTGATCAGGAATTGAAATGTGGTCATGGGTGTAGGGTTCTATTGTTGGATCGTTGCTTTCAGTCAATAGCTGCGGCAAGTACCAGTTACTGCCTGACTGATTGAAGGCGATACGCAAGCGATCAAATAAATACACATCCAGTGGAGTATTGCCTTGCTGGTTATCAGCATCGTCAGGCAAGCCATGCTCAGGCACAGCGCCGAAGAAGTGATCCAGGCCGGAGCCCAAATAGTCGGAAAGTGAGATGCTTATCGAGGCAAGGTTATCGGTGTGGTTAAGCAGGCTGGCAACTGTATCGAGCATGCTGGCCTGGCCATCTTCGCCGTTGAGGGCCATTTTGATATACATGATCAGGGCTTCGGCTAACTCCAGATCACCTTCAAGGGTCAAGTCATCGAATTGCAGGACTGGCATCTCCTCTGCGTTCCCGCTAAGCACTAAGCCCTTTAGCGTGACAACCGTAGAGCGTTGCTCTGCTTCACCTGTCGTTTCAAGTGTTAATAAAGCATTTACTACACAGTCTTGAAACAGCGCGGTGAACTCACCCTCTCCTTCAATCTGCTCTATATAACTCTCATCAGCCCACAGCGACTGATTGATCAGGTAACGCCCGGACAGGCTAAACGGCGGCATTTCCAGCCCCTGACTCGGGTCCGGATAATGATTGGGCAGCAGTTCTACGCTGACGGCGTACCCATTAGCCGTAACTTGGGAACTGACCTTCTGCACCCTCATGTTTTGCAAGCCGCCCACTTTTACATCGAACAATTTGAGAGCAGGATGAGGCCGCTGTGGGTCTGGTTCCGCGGGCTTCATGTTAAACACGCTCCAGGACTTGGCGAACGTGTCGGCCACAAAATCGCCATGCTCGCCTTGCAATAAACCCAAATCCTGTTCTGCGGACTCAATCGGCAGTACTGGAATACCCTCGTCATCCTCCATCTGACCCAATAGACGAGGTAACCAGAGTTTGGCATTTTCGGGATCATTCAAACGGGGCTGTAATGTATCCAGCATGAAACTCATCAAAGTGCTCATGGATAAACTTCCACTTTGTAAATGATGGCAGGGTTTAAAGGACGGTCGACTACATATCGCACCAAGTCTTCCAATGCCGATCGATAGGGCGAGGGGGCAAAACCCTTGAGATAAAAAATCGCCTGGTAGGCTTCGCGCCGAGCATGGACATACGCCCTGTCAATGGCTCCGCTATCGCGCAAGTCATCAATAGCCTGTTCCAGCGCCTCACCGCAAAGTGTGATCTCACCTCGAAGGGCCTGAGCAATGGCATGCTCCTGACCCAGACTCTGCAGGGCAAATAATACGGGTAATGCCAGCCGCCCTTGGGTCAGGTCTACACCGTTCTCTTTACCCGCCGAACCCTCGTATTCCACAAGGTCCAGTACGTCGTCCATGATTTGAAATGCTCGCCCTAATGACCGTCCGAAAAAGCCGGCACGTCGCGCATCCCGCAATCGTCCCCCGGCCAGTTCCACACCCGCATGCTATGCAAGCCGAAACAGCTCAGACGTTTTTCGGTCGATGGTTTGATAGTAGCGGGCCAGCGCCGAATCTATATCGGCTGGCAAGGTGCGATCCAGTTCGTCCAGCTCGCCCCGACAAATGTCGAAAGCAGTATCGAGGACAAGCCGCACCAGCCCCATATCCCTCTCTGTCTCGACGTTCTGGGCAAACCCACGCAAGGCCTGCACAAACTGCAGATCTCCCACCAGCAATGCGGTTTTAATCCCCCGCGCAGCCGATACCGATGGCACGCCACGACGCAGTTGTGCCTCGTCGACAATATCGTCATGAATCAAGGTCGCAACATGCAGCATCTCCAAGGACGCTGAGCCTTTATAGACTTTGGGATTTAAAGGTGCGCCGCCTGCAATCATCCGCGCAGCCAATAACATAACGATGGGGCGAATTTTTTTTCCGCCCTTGAACATCTGGTACTCAATATCCGTCAGATAGTCGGCCTGAGCGTGCAGGGCAAGCTCAATTTCATGACGAAATTGCGGTAAATCATCAGCAAGCAACCCCTCGCATATAAGTGTGAACGGGGACTCGCCATCGGGCGCAGGGACTAACTTATCGGCCATGCAGTCAGGGTTCTGCATCATTCTTGCTGCCTGACTAGCGCACGCAGAGTACGGGTTAACTGCGAAGCCATTCGGTCAACCAATAAACCGCGTATAAAACGGGTGTCTGCTTTAACGTGCTCATAAACCGTGCCAGATAACAGTCCCATTTCGGGAATGCTCAGCGTACTGGATTTGAGTTTGAGGGTCAGTGCACCGTCGGGCTGCTCTGTCAGCACATAGTCAAATTCGCTACGCTCCAGAGCGATTTCAATAGTGTCGCTGTGTGTAGCCAATTGTGGTTGAGCAGAATCCTGACTCAAAGAACCTTGATACACCGCCCGCAACCGCTGGCACATTTTAGCGTCCAGGGTGTAGCCCAACTGCTGGCAGGATTTGATATCGGAGTTGGAAGCGATCTTGCTGGTCGCGATATTTTTGAGCGCAGCCAGAAGTACCTCAGTTCGAGGTGAGGTCTGCAGGCTCTTCAAAGTGAGCGAGGAACTCTCAACCGCGTTGTAAATCTCTTGACCGGTCAACTCCACAGACAGCTGTGAAGTGTTGCCCGTCTCTTTGACCACATCAGAGAAACTCAGGGCTGCTTTACCTGCTTCTATATACCCGGCACTCTGACACGCAACCGCCAGCATAATTTGCTGTTGAAAAGCATTGCTGTTGTAGGCGACACCCTGACTGCCAAACCCACGATCTTTAGGGTTAACTACATCACCACGCTTGAGCGCTTCAGAGGTGTATTCACCCATGTCTTCACTGGTACCGTTCTCCTCCCAATACAAGCGCAAAAATTCATTAGTTGAATACACATGGTGATAAGCGTCGTTGTGCCGGTTATATTCCTCTACCAGCAAGCGTCCATTGGCCGTTTGATTTAGATGATTACGCTGCTGTTCCAGCTGCACAAAACGGAAGTATTGCTCTTCGGTCATCGCCGGTTCTTCTGCGCTTAATGCAGGCAGACGGCCCATCAACCCGCCCGTGTCCATGGTCACTTCCGGACGTTGGAGGCAGAACAGTTTGTATTGACCCTTAAGTACCGAAGCATTAAGCGTGACTTTGAACTGGCGCTTGTCAGTACCGGGCTCTATGGCTGCAACTGTAACTGGCGCAAACGAAATATCTTCGAAGGCCAGTTGCAACTCACCACCCAGATCACTCTCTGGCAATTTGAAATATTGGCACAGAGGATAAGGGCCTAATGTCACTACCTTAAATTCCGATGGCAATGCCAATTCCAATTCAGCCTGGCCATGACCGAAAATAACCCGCGAAAGAAAATTCTCAATAACCATGATGATCAACCTTATTGATTTGCACTGCATGTGCAGACGCATGTATCGGTGCAATTGAGAGCACAGGTATTATCTTTAATACTGGCTTGCCATCTACAGAATGCCCCCCAGTCGACAGTGATTTAGCGCTCATCACCATATTGCCGAACTCAAAACTATTGAGCTTCGTGAGTTCATAGGCTTTATCGCCCAACATGTCGTCCATGGCTGCCCACGTTATCACCTACAAGCTTTTCTGCGAGAGGATCCAGTATGGTCGCCATGATGGCTTCCAGTCCGCCGCCTGCCGGTGAAAGGCTCAGCCCCACATCAGGTACTTCCCCAATAGCAACCATCACACGGTCGCCTTCAACTTTAATTTCTACAGGAAGAGCAAGTGGGGTATTGTCAAACGCCACATCGTAATGCAAATTCATTATCAACTCCGTCGAAATAACTTAAGCCATCACTCTGTTTAAATGTCTGCCTACACAAACAAGCTGATGACACAACCCAATGGACTCACCACTAATAGAGCAATGCCTGCGGCGGTGAGAGACATCGAGGCCTCCAAATTCATATTGGCCTCTGCGTGTATAGTCAGCGGTTCTACAGACCCCAACCTTGCACTGGGTAATCCTTCGGCTTTATATTTCCAGTTGGCAAGGCCGTGATGCTGGCCACTGTCTTCTTTAATGAATGGACCGTTTGCCGTAAAGGCAATAGACAACGCAGCATTTACCAGATTATCGCTCAACAGGATAAATACCGAATCTGAAGGCACTGTCAGGCCGGTGATATCAAGAGGGGAAAAATTACTCTTCAGCGTCGCGGCTCCCACAAGGCAGCGATCTACCTGACTGATCTGCAGAGGATTGAACGACAATTCGCCAAGGTCCAGCTCAGGCAAATGAATGACCGTAAGTATTTCTTCAGCTTTTTTAAAAATCGTAGGAAGCACCAGAAGATTAAATATCTGCTTATCTATTTCACCAAACTCACTTTGATCGACAGTCACTGCAACTAACTCAACACCAACCGTAGACCCTTTTAGGTTAAGAATGGCGTGTGCAATCACATCCTTCGATGTACCTGAGGACAAATCAGCCCCTAACAGCCCCCATAAAAGATCCAGCTGCGGAAACTTGAGTTGTAACATCGGTAACTTTGGACAATGCCTGTTTGCTTCTTCATTCGTCAGGCCATCCCAGCCTTGTGCGGCGAGCCAAACATCGCAATCAGGCCTTGCAAGAATGATCTCGGGTGACGAAATTACACCCCATTCAATCACGGCCGGCTGTCCCAATATTTCGAGCTCCATGCGGCCTTTAAAAGGGTTATCATTCTCCGGCGGGCTGGCATGATATTGCGCAACTAAATTACTGACTCCCGCTTGAGACAACCCTACTAATATATCGAAGTCACTCATAGTCCGACCCATTAACACTTAAGGGTATTCACCTGTTACGCCTGAATACTGTTCCAGCCGCAGTATGAAAATTTACGCTCCAAGGCGTAACTTCAAACTACGGCAGTGTTAGTCGAACACGTACTCTTATATCTAACAGCCTCTGTAAGCTTCTATGTCACCCTCATGTTCAAGATTATCACCACCCCCTAACAACAAACCGGATAACAAGAAAAATATGTCTCAACGTTTCAAACGATGGCCACAGCAATGAAAAAATACTTTTAGTGCTTTCGCTGCGTACAAAGGAATAGCCTTGTATTAATTAAAACATTGACAGTCCCCCCAAAAAAAACCCCGCTCGCGAGTCATTCACGAGCGGGGGGATGAGAAGCCATAATGTGCCGATTAATTCAGCGTTTTGAATTCGACATTTTCAGCGTAGTAGGGTGCAGTCTGAACATGTAATACAGCACAGTCAGTAGAATCAAAAAGCCCGGGCCTACGAACAGAGCAATCCGCGTCTCTTCGAAGTAAGCCATCAGGCCTACCACCATCAGCAGGAAACCCAATGCTGCAAATGAACTGTACGGATAAAGCCACATGCGATATTTGAGATCGGCTGCCTGTTGCGGGCTCAGGCTTTTACGGAACTGCAGTTGCGCCAGCAAAATCATCAACCACGTCCAAATCGCACCGAAGGTGGCAATGGCTGTCACCCAGACGAAGACCTTCTCGGGCGCCATGTAGTTAAGCACTACCCCTAAGAGCAGTACCGCGATCGACAGCAAGAGCGCCTGACGCGGTACACCATTTTTCGACGTTGTACCGAAGTTGGCCGGTGCCTGTCCGTTTTGCGCCAGGCTGTAAAGCATGCGGCCGGTGCTGAAAATACCGCCATTACAGGATGACAACGCAGCGGTGATAACCACAAAGTTGATAATACCCGCAGCCGTTTTGATGCCCAGACGCTCAAACGTCATCACAAACGGGCTGCCCTGAGTGCCGATTTCATTCCACGGGTAGATCGAAAGAATCACAAACAGTGCGCCCACGTAGAACAGCAAAATGCGCCAGAACACCGAGCCAATTGCACTCGGGATTGTCTTTTGCGGGTTCTTCGCTTCACCTGCTGTCAGGCCGATCATTTCAACGCCCAGGTAGGCGAACATGACCATTTGCAAGGACATCAGTACACCCTGCATGCCATTAGGCAAAAAGCCGCCATGGGCCCAGAGGTTGGAAATACCCAGCGCGACACCGTCATTGCCAAAACCGAAGGCAATAATGCCGATACCGCCCAATACCATCGCAATGATGGTGACGATTTTGATCAGGGCAAACCAGAACTCGAATTCACCAAAGGCCTTGACGGCAATCAGGTTGATTGAGCCCATGCTGATCAGTGCGGCGAGCGCCCATATCCAGCGCGGAACATCCGGAAACCAGACCCCCATGTACACCGCCACGGCGGTAATCTCCGCGACACAGGTCACCAGCCATAGAAACCAATAATTCCAACCGGTCAAAAAGCCAGCCAACGGCCCCAGATAATCCTGGGCGTAGCGGCTGAAAGAGCCTGCTACCGGGTTGTGTACGGCCATTTCACCGAGGGCACGCATGATCACCAAAATGGCCAGGCCACCGATGATGTAGGACAGCATGATGGCCGGCCCGGCCATTTCAATAGCTTTGGCCGAGCCCAGAAACAGGCCGACACCGATACAGGCGCCCAGCGCCATCAAACGAATGTGGCGCTCGCCCAGTTCGCGTTTAAGAGGACCGCCCTGCACGGTTTCACCGTGGGGCTGGTGGTTGCCGACTGGCATAAATGTACAACCTCGTATTGTTATTGGATATGCAGCTATAGGGCCCGGTTGGTCACCTGCTTTCGCTGTTGATCGGCCATAACCGGGTAGGTCATTGGATCAAAAGGGAAATGCCCTACAGAGATCGGCGGCGAGTATTGCACAGGGTTGGTGCACAGTCATGCCCCTACCTAGGACGTATTTACCCCTCTGGAAGGCTCTATTTCCTTGTTCATAATTCTCACAACGAACAGTCAACAGGCCCACAGATTAATTCATCAACACCAGCCCACAGCGTCTACGCTTCACTCAAACGCAGCAAAGATGCGTACATGGATCAATTAACTATGGGCGCACTGTGGCACTCCAACTCCAGCAAAGCGTCGCAACCATTAGCGCCAATGGCTGACTCTGATCCGCCTGCGCAAAAGCCCCCGCGCAAACGTTATGGCTGGCGGGTATTTTGGGTCCTGTTTTTGATGGGCCTGATTGGTCTTGTCGTCTTGGGCTTTGCCATCGCCAAAGAGGTGCGCACTTCACACATTCAGGCACGCGAATTCAGTCGCTTTGCTGCGAACCTGAGCTACTCCGTGCAGGCAGGCCCCAGTGATTCAATTTATTACCCAGGTTTGGGGCCCTTCGACAAACGCCTGGGTTACAGCGCACTGGGGGATTTTTTGCCGCGCTTGTTAAAGCGTGACTACGTGATTGCCGAGCAAGCGCGTTTTTCCCCTGAGATGCTCAGCTATAGCCAAAAGGGGTTTTTCGTCCCCTACGCCGAGAAGATTCAAGCAGGGCTTTCCATAACCGATTGCTCAGGTGGATCGCTGTACCAGTACAACTACCCACAACAGCTCTATCCGACCTTTGCCAGTATTCCGCCCTTGGTGGTTCACAGTTTGCTGTTTATCGAGAACCGCGATCTGTTGGACCCTCAACAACCGTTAAACAACCCTGCTGTCGACTGGCCCCGGTTTGCCATGGCCGCTTATTCGCAAGTCGCCAAACTATTTCACCTGCCGGGGCAATCGGCTGGGGGCAGCACCTTGGCGACCCAGCTTGAAAAATACCGCCACTCTCCCGATGGTTTGACGGTATCGGGCACCGAAAAGCTGCGCCAGATGATTTCAGCCAGCGTGCGGGCTTATCAGGATGGCCCACAAACCTTGGTAGCCCGTCAAAAAATAGTCCGTGACTACCTCAATAGCGTGCCGCTGTCGGCCGTCCCTGGTCATGGCGAGGTACACGGCATGGCGGAAGGCATGCGCGTGTGGTACGGCACCGATTTCAATCAGGTCAACCAGTACCTCGCCAGCACTGCCACCGACCCACAAAGCCTGGCAAACAAGGGGCTGGCTTTGCGGGAAGTACTGTCCTTGATGATTGCCCAGCGTCGTCCCTCGTATTATTTGACCAAGGGCCGCGCTGAGCTTGCGCAACTGACTGACAGCCACATCCGGCTATTGGCGCAAAACAATGTCATTGATCCTGCACTGACCCAAGCCGCCCTGACCAGCCGCGTAACCTATCGCGACTGGCAGGTATCGCCCACCCTGCAGGCTATTGAAACCAATAAGGGCATCAGCCTGGCCCGCACGCGCTTGTCGGCCATGCTCAAGCGTCCGCTGTATGACCTCGACCGCCTTGATCTGTCTGCCACCAGCACCTTGCAGAGCGATTTGCAGCGCCAAGCCAGCGACTATCTGCGGCAACTGGCAGACCCTGCATTTGCCGGCAAGATGGGTCTGCTGGGAAAAAGTTTGCTGACGCCTTCCAGCACTGCGCAAGTGCGCTACAGCTTTACGTTGTTTGAACTGACGCCCGACGGCGCACGGGCGCGGGTGCAGACTGACAGCACTGACCAACCCTTCGATATCAATGAAGGCAGCAAGCTGGAATTGGGCTCAACGGCCAAGATACGGGTGCTGACCACTTACTTGCAGATCATCAGTGAGCTGCATGATCGCTACGCCAGCCAGTCCAGTAGCCAGCTCAAGAAAATACAGGTGACTGATCAGGACCCGCTGACCCGCTGGGCCTTGAGTTACATGATTCAAAACCCGGGGTCGAGCCTCGCCAGGATGCTCGACGCGGCGCTGAACCGAACGTATTCAGCCAATCCCGGTGAAGGTTTTTTCACGGGCGGCGGCATGCACTACTTCCACAACTTTCGTAATCAGGACAACCACCGCAACCCCACGCTGCGTGACGCGATACGTGAGTCGATCAACTTGCCCTTTGTGCGCCTGATGCGGGACGTGGTGCGATACACCTCGTATCAAGCTCCCAGCAATAATGCTGAATTGCTCAAGGATGACTTGAACCCGCGCCGCCAGGAGTACCTAAGCCGCTTCGCCGACCGCGAAGGCACCACCTACATGCTCAAGTTCTGGAAGAAATACAAAGGCAAGGACTCCAAGGAACGCCTGGAAACCTTTCTCGACAGCATGCGCCCGACACCCATCCGCATGGCGGCGGTACACCGCTACCTATTTCCGAACGCCAGCCAGGCCACCTTTGACAGTTTTGTGCGAGCCCACCTCAAGAGCGACAAGATCACCGATGAGCGTTTAGCCAAGCTTTATCAAAGTTACGGCCCGGGTGCTTACGATCTGCCCGATCAAGGGTATATCGCCAAGGTTCATCCACTGGATTTATGGATGGCGGGGTATTTGCTGAAAAACCCGGAGGCCACCTTCAAGCAAGCGGTCGCCGCCAGCGTATTCGAGCGTCAGGAAGTGTACAGCTGGCTGTTCAAAAGCCGGCACAAGAGCGCCCGCGACAGCCGGATTCGCACCATGCTGGAGATCGAAGCTTTCCTCGATATTCACCAGCGCTGGCAGCAAGTGGGCTACCCGTTTGACCATCTGGTGCCTTCCCTTGCTACAGCGCTGGGCAGCTCGGGGGATCGCCCGGCGGCGCTGTCCGAACTGATGGGCATCATCCTTAACGATGGAGTGCGTTTGCCGGTCTTGCGCATTGATACGCTGCATTTCGCGGCCAATACACCGTATGAAACACGGCTGGTGAATGACCCCAACAAAGGCGTGAGAGTGATGCCCAGCGAAGTCGCGAACGCCCTGCGCGAAGCCTTGTCGCAAGTGGTTGACGCGGGCACCGCGCGGCGAGTATCAGGCAGTTTCACACTCGACAACGGCACCCCGTTGGCCATGGGCGGCAAAACCGGCACGGGCGACAACCGCATTGAAAGCATGGGCGCAGGGGGCCGAATCATCAGCTCCAAGTCCATCAATCGCACGGCAACCTTTGTGTTCTATATCGGCGAGCATCACTTTGGCACCTTGACTGCCTTCGTGCCCGGCCGTTCAGCAGAAGCCTTCACATTCACCTCCGCCCTACCGGTGCAAGTGCTCAAAGGCATGGCACCGATCCTCACGCCCTATCTGCAACCCGGAACCCTTACCCTGTGTCACGCGCCACAAAACGTGAGCACGTTGTAAAAGCTGATAACCCCGCAGTTGTTACGAACCATTACCGTTTGTCGCCTCGTTTTTACATTATCTAAGATATATCTTAAGTTGTGTCTAACTTAATGAAAGAGCGAAGAGAAAATGAGAGAGCATCATCCCCATCACCGCGGACATGGCGCAGGCCACGAAGGTTCCGAGAAACGTTCCGGCCGCGAACACACTGCCGGGCAAGATGGTTTTGAAAAACGCCCCGGCCGTGAACGCGGTGGACGCGGTCCCCGTGTGTTTGCCCCCGGCGATTTGAAATTACTGCTGCTGGCGCTGATTGCTGAACAGCCGTGCCACGGCTATGACCTGATCCGACAGATCGAAGGTCTGTTTGATGGCGCATACAGCCCGAGTCCTGGCGTGATCTACCCGACGCTGACCTTCCTGGAAGAAAGTGAAATGATCCAGGGCGATGCCGACGGCGGGAAAAAACGCTACACCGTCACTGACTTGGGCCGTCAGTCCCTGAGCGAGCAAACGGTCGCACTGGATGGCGTAAGAATGCGTATTGATGTGAGCAAGCGCTCCTTGCGAGGTCATGATCGCCCGGCCGAAATCCATGAAGCGATCCACAACCTGCGCCACGCCTTGCAAATGCACCACGGCCGCTGGAATCCAGCAGAAATTCAGCGGGTTCGTGACTTGCTCAATGACACCGCAAAAGCCATCGTCGATGGCCCTGTTACTGCCCAGCCCGCGCAGGAGAATGCTCAATGAATGACACCAATGCCCAGACCATTCACCGGGTCATGCATGAAATCAAACGCCGCAAATTGGAGGTGCTGCGGGTGGTCGACCTGACGCCGCGCATGCGCCGAATTACCGTCGGCGGGCCTGAACTGGCCGGGTTTATCAGCTTGGGCAGTGACGACCACGTAAAGCTTTTTTTCCCGCAGAACCAACAGGAACTGTCGGCACTGGAAACCCTGGAGTTAGGCGCCGGGAAAAAATCCGACACCATGCCCCCGATGCGCGACTACACCCCCCGCCGTTATGACCTTGACACCCTGGAGCTGGACATCGACTTCGTTCTGCACGGTGACGGCCCCGCTGCCACCTGGGCGGCACAGGCCAAACCCGGGCAGTTCCTGCACATCGGCGGCCCGCGAGGCTCGATGGTGGTGCCGGATATTTTCGACAGCTATCTGCTGATTGGCGATGAGACTGCATTGCCGGCCATCGCCCGTCGCTTGGAAGAACTACCCGGTAATCGGCGTGCTCTGGTGGTCGTAGAGGTCGAAAACGCGCTTGAAGAGCAAACACTGGACAGTGCGGCAGCCGTCGAAGTGATTTGGGTGCATCGAGATGATCCTGAGCACGATCTACTCAAAACCGTTGAAGGGCTGACGATGCCGCCGGGCACGCTGTACGCGTGGGTCGCGACTGAAAGCACGCTGTCACGCAAAGTTCGCAGAGTGCTGCTGGACACCCATGGTTTAAACGACGAATTCGTGAAAGCCGCTGGCTACTGGCGGTTGGAAGGCAGCACCGAAGACTAATGTGCTTCGCTCTAACCCATGTCACAGGGTTAGAGCGGACGATCGGTTGCGCGCCACCGATCAAGCGCCACCAGCATCAGCGCCACCGCAACAAATCCTGCCAAAATCTCACCCGCGTTGAGAAACACCTGCGCATACCCCAACTTGTTCACATCAATAAAGGGATACGGGTAAACACCCAGCAAGTGCCCACGTAACAAGATGTAGCTGAAATACAAGGCCGGATAAAGAGCCCATACACCGATATGACTCACGCGCAGCCAGCCTTTGGGCACGCAATACCACCAGTACAACGTGAATAGCACCGGCATCACGTCGTGCAGCAACTCGTTGGCCAGCCATGCCAGACCGTGAGGTTGCCAGAGCTGACGCAGCAACAGGCTGTACGCGACTCCCACCACGATAATGCTCACCGTAATACCGCTGCTTACCCACGGCTGCAGGAAAAACGTCCGAGCTTTCGAAGGTCGAGAGATCACGGCATAACTCAACACCGTGGCAACAAGCGTGTTGGTGAACACGGTGAAAAAGCTGAAATAACTCAACAGCCCGCCGATCACACTGGCACCTGATGTCCAGCGCATCAGCAGGATCACATACAGCTGAATCGCCAGCCCGCCCCAGCCCAGTAATGCCATCAATAGGCATAGCCTGTGCTTTAGCACGGTCTTCATACGCGGCTCAAAGCTCACGCTTGCTGCGGGCGTATTTCACGTAAAGACGCTCGACCTTCTCCCGCGCCCACGGTGTTTTACGCAAGAACGTCAGGCTCGATTTGATGCTCGGGTCGCTTTTGAAACAACGGATGTCAATGCGCTCGGCCAGCCCTTCCCACTCGTAATGCGCAACCAGCGCCGTGAGAATTTGTTCCAGCGTCACGCCGTGCAATGGGTTGTTGTTGGGTTCAGTCATGCCGAGCCTTTTAAGCAATAAGAGGAAAGCCGCGCACCTTAGCCGAGCACCTGCTCAGGGGGAAGTGCATTCGTACGCGATGAGTCTAGTCGTGACCTGCGCGTGCATGAAAGTTCCGCTTGGAGCTCAGAAAAGGAATGTTATATTGTAACTATTCGTTATATGCCTTTTCTCCGTTGACCAAGGAACCTGTAATGCCAGCCCCCGCTTTCCCTTTGCGATATCTGCGCCTGACCCCGCTCGCCACTTTTTTTCTAATTGCCTCCCCGACCTACGCGCTCGAACTGCAACCTCAGGTCATCACCGGCAACCCGCTGGGCAGCAGCCAGCTGGCCTCGCCAACGACTGTTCTGGAAGGCGACGATTTAACCCTGCAGCAACAAGGCAGTTTGGGCGAAACCCTGAAAAACCAGCCCGGCGTGTCTTCGTCCTACTTCGGCCCCGGTGCCAGCAGACCCATCATTCGCGGACTCGATGGCGACCGTATTCGTATCCTGCGCAATGGCGTCGGCGCGCTGGACGCTTCATCGCTCTCTTACGATCACGCGGTGCCGCTGGACCCGGTCAACGTCGAACGTATTGAAATCGTGCGCGGCCCGGCAGCACTGTTGTATGGTGGCAATGCCATTGGCGGGGTGGTCAACACGTTTGATAACCGCATCCCCACCGAAGCCATTGAAGGGATTCATGGTGCGGGCGAACTGCGTTATGGCGGCGCGGATACAACCCGCAGCAGTGCAGGAAAACTGGAAGCCGGGGACGGCACCTTCGCCCTGCATCTGGATGCCAACGCCCGTACATTCAACGACCTGAAAATCCCCGGATACGCCCGCGACCGTCACGCGCCTGCCAGTGAAGACGAGGACCCAAAAAAAGGGCGTTTAGGCAACAGTAATGGCCGTCAGGACGGCGGTTCGGTGGGCGGCTCGTACACCTGGGATGACGGTTATGCCGGCGTGTCCTATAGCAACTACGACGCCAATTATGGTTCACCGGCCGAGCAAGATGTTCGCATCCGCATGAAGCAGGATCACTACGCCTTTGCGTCGGAAATTCGCAACCTGCAAGGCCCCTTCAGCTCGTTGAAACTGGATGCCGGCTACACCGACTACGAGCACCGGGAAATAGAAGGCGGCGAAGTCGGCACCACGTTCAAAAACAAGGGCTACGAAGCCCGCGTCGAGGCGCGTCATGTGCCGCTTGGCCCACTCAATGGCGTGATCGGAGCGCAGGTTAATCGCAATGAATTTTCAGCTTTGGGCGAAGAAGCCTTCGTGCCGCAGACCGATACCAACAGCGGCGCGTTATTTATTCTTGAAGAATTGCAGGCCACTGATCGACTCAAACTCAGCCTGGGCGCACGCCTTGAACACACTGTGGTTGACCCGGACGCCAAGGGCAATGAGCGCTTTGCCGCCGCCGACCGTTCCAAAAGCTTCACAGCGGGCAGCCTGTCCTCAGGTGCCGTGTTCACCCTGACGCCAATCTGGTCGTTGGCCGCCACGCTGGGCTACACCGAGCGCGCGCCGACCTTCTACGAGCTGTATGCCAACGGCGCCCACGTCGCCACCGGCACCTATGAAGTGGGAGACGCCAATCTGTCCAAAGAAAAAGCGCTGTCCAGCGACTTGGCCCTGCGCTTTGACAATGGCACCCACAAAGGCAGCGTGGGGGTGTTCTACAGCCACTTCTCCAATTACATCGGCTTGCTGGGCACGGGGCGCACCCTTGATGATGAAGGCGAGCCTGACGCAGAGGGCATTCCGGAATACACCTACTCCGGGGTTAGGGCACGTTTCGCCGGGTTTGAAGCCAAGGATCACTGGAGCTTGGGGGAAGGCGCCTACGGCAAGTTTGCGCTGGAGCTGTCAGGCGACTACACCCGTGCCACAAACCTCGACACGGGTGAGCCGTTGCCACGCATCGCACCCCTGCGCTTGAACAGCGGCCTGCTGTGGGAAATGGAACGCTGGCAAGCTCGTCTGGACGTCGAACACGCCAGCAATCAGGGTCGGGTACCCGACAATGAGTCCGGTACAAACGGCTACACCACGCTGGGTGCCAGCGCGGGTTATCACTTCGATGTCGGCAGCAGTCAATGGCTGGCTTTCGTCAAAGGCGACAACTTGACCAACCAAACGGTGCGTTACGCGAGTTCTATTTTGCGAAATATTGCACCGGCCCCAGGACGGGGTATTGAGGTTGGGCTGCGCACTACCTTCTAAGCTGAAAGCCCCATAATTCGCGGCCTCCAATCAAGGGGGGGCGCGACAAAAAAGCCCTGAGACGAACCGTCGCAGCACACTGTTACTGAATCAGAAATGATCCATGTCATTTAAAAGTGCTGTTTCTAAACGTTTTAGGGCTTTATCATTTCCGCATAAAGGGCTGAAACGATTCATTCTGCCCACAGAATCACATCGTTAGCGCAGCCTCCCGAGACAGCGCTACCATGCAAAAAACTTTAAAGACTCGCTTTTAACAATGTCCACATTTCTGAATTCGCACCCCTTAAATGCGAGCAACGGCCACCGCGTTGTTGAGCACATGGAAGGAATGCGGACGGCTAAAAATAAATGCACGCGGCGCGAATATCACTCAGCTAACAACTACAGTCATTTCAGAGCCCTGCATTTTTACTCAATTACTGAGTCAAGCCACGTGGCACACGCCCTCAACGCCTTCGACACAGCGATCCGTCTGCCCTCCTGCGGGCCGCATCTGCCTGCTGGATGACGTAACGAACGCAAGCCGGAAAAACCAACGTCCGACCTGACAAACGGACGGCAACGGCAACCTTGAAGGTTGCCACCAAGAACCTATTTAGTTGATTCACTCCCGCGTCGGCCCGTGCTTGAAACACGATCAGACGGGGGTATCTATAACGTAACGGAGAACCACACTATGAGCACTGATAGTGCTTTCAGTCGAAGCCGCCTGCTACCGAGCCTACTCGGTATCTTGCTGCTGCTAATGGGCCTGGCCATGTTGGTCGGGGGTATCAAGCTGGTAACGCTTGGCGGGTCTTGGTACTACCTGCTGGCCGGTATCGGTTTTGGTTTATCAGGCGCATTGCTGATCGCAGGGCGCCGTGCGGCGCTGGGTCTGTATGCTCTGGTGCTGTTCGCCAGCACCGTTTGGGCCCTGATGGAAGTGGGTCTGGACTGGTGGCAGCTGGTGCCGCGTCTGGCACTGTGGTTCGCCATCGGTATCGTCCTGCTGCTGCCTTGGTTCCGTCGTCCAGTGCTGCGTGGCCAATCGGCCCCGATGGCCACTGGCGCACTGAGCGTTGCCGTTGTATTGGCAGGCGCAGCTGCACTGGCTAGCCAGTTCACCAGCCCTGGCGAAATCAAAGGTCAACTGGACCGTGATGCTGTACCGGGTGTAACCAACGCTGCGCCAGAAATGCCTGAAGGCGACTGGCAGTCCTACGGTCGCACGGCTTTCGGTGATCGTTACTCGCCTCTGAAACAAATCACTCCGGAAAATGCCCACAAGCTGGTTCCAGCCTGGACAATCCGTACCGGTGACATGCCAGGCGAAGGTGATCCGGGAGAAACAACCGCCGAGAACACCCCGCTGAAAGTCAACGGCATGCTCTATGTGTGTACTCCACACAGCCAGGTACTGGCTCTTGACCCGGATACCGGCAAGGAAATCTGGCGCTACGACCCGAAGATCAGCACGCAAAATGCTGAAAACTTCAAAGGTTGGGCACACATGACCTGCCGCGGCGTGAGCTATCACGACGAAAACGCCTACGCCAAAGCGAGCACTGACGAAAACGCTGCCGAGCCTGCTGCCACTTCGAGCAACTCGTGCCCACGTCGCCTGTTCCTGCCAACAGCTGACACCCGCCTGATCGCACTGAACGCCGACACCGGTAAAGTGTGTGAAGACTTCGGTGACAACGGCGCGATTGACTTGCGTCATAACGTCGGTGGCTTTGCACCGGGTGGCTACTACTCCACTTCGCCACCTGCCGTGACCAAAGACCTGGTTGTAGTGGGCGGTCACGTGACCGATAACATTTCCACTGACGAGCCATCCGGCGTGATCCGTGCGTACGACGTGCGTACCGGTAAACTGGTCTGGAACTGGGACAGCGGTAACCCTGAAGCCACCGCACCGATTGCTGAAGGCGAAACCTACACCCGTAACTCGCCTAACATGTGGTCGATGTTCGCGGTCGATGAAGACCTTGGCATGCTGTACCTGCCAATGGGCAACCAGACCCCTGACCAATACGGCGGCGACCGTACCGAAGACTCCGAGCGTTATGCCGCAGGCATCACTGCTTTGGATATCAACACCGGTAAAGTCCGCTGGTACCGTCCGCTTACTCACCATGACCTGTGGGACATGGACGTAGGTGGTCAACCAACGCTGATGAACTTGAAAACAGCTGAGGGTGAAAAACCGGCTCTGCTGGCGTCGACCAAACAAGGCAGCATTTACGTGCTGGACCGTCGTACCGGTGAGGACATTGTTCCAATCCACGAAGTACCGGCTCCAGGCGGCGCTGTAGAGGGCGACCACACTGCTCCAACTCAGCCTCGTTCAGAGCTGAACATGATTCCGCCGGTTCTGACCGAGCGCGACATGTGGGGTGTGACGCCATTTGACCAAATGCTGTGCCGGATCAACTTCAAATCCCTGCGTTACGATGGCATGTACACCCCGCCTTCGTTGCAAGGTTCGATTGTGTATCCAGGCAACTTCGGCGTATTCGACTGGGGCGGCATTTCGGTTGACCCGGTTCGTCAAATTGCGTTCCTGAACCCAAGCTACATGGCTTTCACCTCCAAACTGGTTCCTCAGGCGGATGTGGCTGCAATGGGTCCACGCAAAGGCGAAACTTCGGGCGTTCAACCGAACAAAGGCGCTCCATACGGCGTGATTCTGGAACCTCTGCTGTCGCCACTTGGTCTGCCTTGCCAGGCACCGGCATGGGGCTACGTTGCTGCGGTCGACCTGACCAACAACGAAGTGATCTGGAAACACAAAAACGGCACCGTGCGTGACAGCTCGCCGGTTCCAATCCCACTGGCAATGGGTGTTCCAAGCTTGGGCGGTACAGTGACCACTGCAGGTGGTGTTGCCTTCCTGAGCGGTACACTTGACCAATACCTGCGTGCTTACGATGTAAGCAACGGTAAGCTGCTGTGGGAAGGTCGTCTGCCTGCTGGCGGCCAGACCACTCCGATGACTTACACCGGCAAGGACGGCACACAATATGTGCTGGTCATGGCGGGCGGTCACGGCGGTCTGGGTACTAAAGCCGGTGACTACGTACTGGCGTTCAAACTGGCTGAATAAGCACTACAGCTGGTTGTGAAAAAGGCGGCTACCTTTCGGTAGCCGCCTTTTTTTGTCGCTCATTTCTGTAGCGGGCGAGTTGGCTCGCGACGATCAAAGGGGTAAAGAAACCCCACCTGCACACACCTGTCGCTAAGCAATCGCTTTCACGTTCGACATCCAGGCTTCAAACGCCACGGCATCCATTGGCCGGCCAATCAGATAGCCTTGCGCAGTGTCACAACCCCAACGCTTGAGCAGATCAAGACTGTGTTGGTACTCAACACCTTCGGCCACGACCTTAAGCCCAAGGCTGTGACTCATTTCGATGGTGGAACGGACAATCACAGCGTCCTCACTGGCTTCGTCCAGATTTCGTATAAATGACTGGTCGATTTTCAACTCCTGAACCGGCAGCCGCTTAAGGTGAGCCAGCGAGGAATAGCCAGTGCCAAAGTCATCCACCGACAGGCTGACCCCCATATCGCGCAACCCCTGTAGCACCTTGAGTGAATGTTCAGGGTCACGCATCACGGCACTCTCGGTGATCTCGAAGATAAATTGCTGTGCCGCGACGTTGTAGCGCTTGAGCAGCGACCCGACTTTCACGGACAAATCTTCTGCAAGCAGATCATCGGCCGAAATGTTGATCGACAATTGCAGATGAAGGCCGCGCTGATTCCACTCACGTACCTGACGGATGCTTTCTTCAATAACCCAGTCCGTCAGTCCGTTCATGCTGCCGGTACGCTCTGCCAGCGGGATAAATTCCGCTGGGGAGACCTGTCCAAACGCTGGGTGCTGCCAGCGCAGCAAGGCTTCAGCCTGCTGTACAAGTTCAGTGCTGAGGTCGAGTTTGGGCTGGTAATGCAGAAACAATTCGCCGTTATCCGCCGCCCGACGCAAGTCCCGGATCAACTGGATTTGGCGTTGATGAGCCAGGTCGCGGTCTTGCTGATAGACCTGTAAGTAACCCGGCAACATCGCGGCATCACGTCGAGCAATCCCCGCTCGGCGGATCAACTCTTCGGGGCTATGACCATTACCCGGATACACCGTCAGCCCCATGCAAACTTCAAGTTCGGCATCATGCCCGTCAATACTCAGCGGACGACTCAAGCGTGCGTACAGCCGATCCGCCATCGCTACCCCGGCATCGATATCAGTATTTTCAAGCAACAGTAAAAACTCGTTGCCGGTGATACGCGCGGCAGTGCTGCCTTGATGCAGCGAGTCACGCAGCACCTGGCTGGTTTCACACATGATCAGGTCCACCCCGGCCGGGCCGAAGTGTTCGTTAATCAGCCGGTAGTTTTCGATGCCCAGATAAATGATGACCACACGACGTCGAGAACTGATGCTGCTGCCCAGTCTCTCCATCACCAGTGCGCGGTTAGGCAAACCGGTCAACGTGTCATGCAAAGCGTTATGCGCCAGTTGCTGTTCTCGCTCGGCAATGCCGCTTTGCATGGTATTGATCGCCTTGGCCAGAAAACCTAGTTCATCACGGCGTTTGAGCGCCACAGGCGTTTGGTAATCGCCGCGGCCTATGCGCTGCGCCGCCTCTGCCAAGAGGCTGACTGGACGTGACACTTCACGGGCAAGGCACAGGGCTCCCAGCAAAGAAGCCAGTAAAGCAGCAATCGAAATCCACAGAAATTTGCGATCCAGAGAGCTGAACGCTTGCATCGCCCTGTCCAGAGGACTTTGCAAAAAGGCCAGTACCTGCCCGTTTTCAGGATCTCCCGAATTGGCCATTTGAATCATCTGCCCCAAAAAGCGCTGCTGTTCATACTCAGTGAAATGCGCGGCACCCCCTTGGGTGTGGGTGCGTAAATAGTGCTCAATGTCAGCGCTCATCGCCTGCGGCTGAGAGCTGGACAGCGGCCCGAACTGACCGTTTTTCAGGGCTATAAATGACACTTCGAGATTGCTTAGTGCGCTCAACTCTTCGGCGAACGCACTGTCCATGGCCATCCCCGAAACCACCCTCACCACCGGCAAGGGCGCTTGAACGACCCCCTGCACCAACATGTAGGGCAAGCCGTCGAGCACGCCGATCGTCATCGTCTGCGAGTTGCGCCGGGCCAGCTTGAGCGCATGGGCATAGGGGAAGACCTCGCCGGCAGGCAGGTTCTTCAGCGTGCTTGTAATGATTTTGCCTTGCAGGTCGAGCACGAAGAGCTCACTGCCCCGAATATTTGGCTCGAACTCTTGCAATGCATGCAAAATTTTCTGAGGACTGCCATCCATCGTTGCAGCGCGAAAATCCGAGTCATTGGTCAGCCAATTAAGCCCGTACTGAATGCGGCGCCCGCGCAGCTCGAAAAAGCTTTCGATGACCCGAGTACCGGTTTTCAGTTGCTCTTCGGACTGGTCACTGGCCGCCGTAATCGTTGCGGCTTTCACGGCGAGGTACACAGACGCGATAACCACCAGCAAAAGAAGCGCCAACACCACGCTGATATGCGCTTGAAAGCTATTGCGCAGCTTCATGACCGGCCTCCGCTGCATCGCAGACCCGGTAATTTATTACGACCGTCCAAGGCATAAGCGCGCTCCCTGCAGGCAGGAAAAGTCAAATTAATGACTTTCAGCAATGTATTTATTATTTTCGCAGCAGCATGGCCGCAACCCAGAAGATCACCCAATAAATGCTGACTGTCCACCGCCAATATACTGGCGACATTCACCCATCCTGTTTGAAAGTATCGCCTTTCTATTGCTCACAGCCCTGTTGCAGCGTCTACAGTCGTTGAGGTCCAAGCGACCTGCGCCGAGAGCTGCGTGTGAAACGACATGAAAATCGCTTCACCATTGAAACGACTGCCACCGCGCCCCATCTAAGACCCATACCCAATTGCGCAGGTGCCCCATGAGCGACCAGCAAAAATTTACAAATGACACGGTAGACGTAGATGTAGAACACACCGACTCCGAACACACCGTACACACGGGAGGCACTGAATTGGCATTGCCAGGACAGAATCTGCCAGACAAGGTTTACATCATCCCGATTCATAATCGCCCGTTCTTCCCGGCCCAAGTGTTGCCGGTCATCGTCAATGAAGAACCGTGGGCCGAAACCCTCGAATTGGTCAGCAAGTCACCCCATCATTCGCTGGCGCTGTTTTTTGTCGATACACCGCCCGATGACACTCGCCATTTCGACACCAACAGCCTTCCGGAATACGGAACACTGGTGAAGGTGCATCACGCCAGCCGCGAAAATGGCAAATTGCAATTCGTGGCCCAAGGCCTGACCCGTGTGCGTATCAGCATGTGGCTCAAGCATCATCGTCCGCCGTATTTGGTGGAGGTTGAATACCCGCAAGAAGACAAGGCACCGACCGACGAGGTGAAGGCGTACGGCATGGCGCTGATCAATGCGATCAAAGAGCTGCTGCCGCTCAATCCGCTGTACAGCGAAGAGCTGAAAAACTACCTCAATCGGTTCAGTCCCAACGACCCCTCGCCTCTCACCGACTTTGCCGCCGCACTGACGTCGGCCACAGGCAATGAGCTGCAAGAAGTGCTCGACTGCGTGCCGATTCTCAAGCGCATGGAAAAAGTCCTGCCCATGCTGCGCAAAGAAGTCGAAGTGGTGCGTCTGCAAAAAGAAATTTCGGCAGAGGTCAATCTCAAGATCGGCGAGCATCAGCGTGAGTTTTTCCTCAAGGAACAACTCAAGGTGATCCAGCAAGAGCTGGGCCTGACCAAAGATGATCGCAGTGCGGACATCGAACAATTCAAGCAGCGTCTTGAAGGCAAAACCCTGCCTGCACAGGCGCAAAAGCGCATCGACGAAGAACTCAACAAACTGTCGATTCTGGAAACCGGATCCCCCGAATACGCAGTCACCCGCAATTATCTGGACTGGGCCACTGCGCTGCCCTGGGGCGTTTACGGGCAAGACAAGCTCGACCTCAAACACGCTCGCAAAGTACTCGATGCCCACCACGCCGGGCTCGATGACATTAAAAGCCGCATCATCGAATTTCTCGCCGTGGGCGCTTATAAGGGCTCAATCAGCGGCTCAATCGTATTGCTGGTGGGGCCACCGGGTGTAGGTAAAACCAGTGTCGGCAAATCAATCGCCGAATCACTGGGTCGCCCGTTCTACCGCTTCAGCCTGGGCGGCATGCGCGATGAAGCCGAAATCAAGGGCCATCGACGCACTTACATTGGCGCCCAACCCGGCAAGCTGGTGCAGGCGCTCAAAGAAGTCGAAGTGATGAACCCGGTCATCATGCTCGATGAAATCGACAAAATGGGTCAAAGCTTCCAGGGCGATCCGGCTTCGGCATTACTGGAGACTCTGGACCCTGAGCAAAACGTCGAATTCCTTGACCATTACCTGGACTTGCGACTGGATCTGTCCAAAGTGCTGTTTGTATGTACGGCCAACACCTTGGACTCCATTCCGGGCCCGCTGCTCGACCGCATGGAAGTGATTCGCCTGTCCGGGTACATCACTGAAGAGAAAATCGCGATCGCCAAGCGTCACCTGTGGCCTAAACAGTTGGAGAAAGCCGGGGTTTCGAAAAACAGCCTAACCATCAGCGACAGCGCTTTGCGTCATGTCATCGACGGTTATGCCCGCGAAGCCGGTGTGCGTCAGCTCGAAAAACAATTGGGCAAACTGGTACGCAAGGCCGTGATCAAGTTGCTGGAAGACCCCAAGGCGGTGATCAAGATCGGGCCCAAAGACCTCGAACCGTCATTGGGCACTCCTGTGTTTCGCAACGAGCAGGTTATCAGCGGCATTGGTGTCATCACCGGTCTTGCCTGGACCAGCATGGGCGGCGCAACCCTGCCGATTGAGGCAACGCGCATCCACACCCTGAATCGCGGCTTCAAACTAACCGGCCAATTAGGCGATGTGATGAAAGAGTCTGCAGAAATCGCCTACAGCTACGTCAGCGCTAACCTGCAACAGTTTGGTGGCGACCCGCGGTTTTTCGACGAGGCTTTTGTGCACTTGCACGTCCCTGAAGGGGCGACGCCCAAAGATGGCCCTAGCGCGGGTGTGACCATGGCCAGCGCGCTGCTGTCCCTGGCCCGTAATCAGCCGCCGAAAAAAGGCATCGCCATGACCGGCGAACTGACGCTCACCGGGCACGTATTGCCTATCGGTGGCGTACGCGAAAAAGTCATCGCTGCACGCCGGCAAAAAATTCACGAGCTGATTCTGCCGGAACCCAATAGAGGGCATTTCGAAGAGTTGCCTGACTACTTGAAAGAGGGCATTACCGTGCACTTTGCCAAACACTTCAGCGACGTAGCCAAAGTACTGTTTCAACGCTGATTGACGGATTGTGGAAGAGGGCCAAGCCATCCTGCGCTTGGCCCACTTACTGGCCTCACCTGCAATAAGCGCATAATTCAGCGTGCTTACTGGTATTTCTGACAGTAGACAGCCCCTGCGGTCTCAACGTAAAAAGTGGCCAATAGCCCACAGGTATTACGTCGGGAACCTGCCATGCCTCTTCATCATCCAGCCCATCAAAATCCAGATGCTTTCTGGCCCGCCCTGTTTGGTCAGGCTGTGTTTAATCCCAAAACCCGTGGTGAACTCAAGGCTGAGGTACTGGATCGGCGACCGTTCACTGCTCAGGAATTGACCTTTGCCAGTAGCCATAAAAAAATTGTGATTACCGCGGAGTTCGATGACTTCGGCTCAAAATCCTATCGAGCCATAACTCTTACTCTGGACGTCAATATCCAGTCCGGCATTTACCTGTTCAAAAAAGGTGAAGGGGGCCCTGTTTGGGGGATGACCTACCTGGAGTGCGTTGAAGTGAATGGCAAAGAGGTCTATCACTTGAACGAGGCGGTGGTTGGCACCTTACACCTGAGTGTGATTGAGAGTTGCTACAGCGCTCGACTGTTCACCCTCGAATGTCTGGACCATAACGGCGAGACGCTTGAAATGTGTGGCGACTTCACTGTCAGCCCGCCCCATGCATCATTCAAATACTGATAGAGCATTCCAGCCTCTGGCCGACGAAAATGGCGCAACCCACCTGATGGGGTATGCTGCGCCATTGTATTTGTCAGACCGGAGCCTTCGATGCCCCTTGCACGCCTTATCCCTGCACTAAGCCTCAGTTTGCTGACCGCCTGCGTACACACCCCTGCAAACAACGTTATCGTTGAAGCACAAAGCGACTGCCCACTGCAGTTACATACTGGCCAAAATGTCACAGTGTCATTACCCAGCAATCCGACAACAGGTTATCGCTGGGCCATTCAGGACTCAGCCGGTGGCGTTTTACGCAGCCTGAGCCCCGAGGTCTACAGCAGTGCCGACAATGGGCAAGTATTGGGCAGTGGCGGGCAATCTACCTGGCGTTTCCAAGCCTTTGCCGCAGGTAACGGACGCTTGCGACTGACCTATCAACAGCCATGGGAGCCCGAAGCCGAACCGGCACAAACCTTTGACTGTTCTATCACCGTGAACTGAGCCTCACCTCAACCGGGAGCGAGCCTTTTACCCCGCGGGCCAGAGCGGTTTATCAGACAGAACGCGCATCCCGGCGTCAACTTGGCTAAAATACGGCCCCTTTTGAAATTCACCTGCCGGAACCGTCGTGATCCAAGACCCTGACCGTATTTTCGCCCAGCCCCTGGCCCAAGTGCCGGACTTCGCTTTTAACGAGGACGTGGTGCGGGTGTTCCCGGACATGATCAAGCGCTCGGTGCCCGGTTATCCCACCATTGTCGAAAATCTCGGTGTTCTCGCCGCACAATTCGCCCAGCCCAACAGCGTTCTATACGACCTGGGCAGTTCGCTGGGCGCCGTCACTCAAGCCTTGCGTCGGCACGTGCGCACTGAAGGCTGTAGCGTCATTGCCGTGGACAACTCGGCGGCCATGGTGGAACGCTGCCGCGAATACCTCAACGGGCAAAACTCGATGTTCCAGGAGTTATTGCCGGTTGAGGTCATCGAGGGCGATATTCTTGCGCTGGAGTTCCAGCCAGCGTCGGTGGTGGCATTGAATTTCACCCTGCAATTCATTGCTCCGCAAGAACGTCTGGCATTGCTCAGCCGCATCCGCCAATCACTGCTGCCAGGTGGCGCGCTGATTTTGTCGGAGAAGCTGCGCTTCAATGATTGCGAAGAACATGAGCTGTTGACAGACCTGCACATCGCCTTCAAACGTGCCAACGGTTACAGCGACCTCGAAATAGCGCAAAAGCGCAGCGCCATCGAAAACGTCATGAAGCCCGACAGCCTCGAAGAACACCGCGAACGCCTGTTGGCAGCCGGGTTCTCGAAAGTCGTGCCGTGGTTCCAGTGTCTTAACTTTGCCTCGTTGATTGCCCTGCCATGATTGATCTATCCCCCCTCGCCCGGCGTTTGGCCGGCACGCCCCTGGCTGAATGGGCGACCACGCTGCAAGCCCGACTCGACGCAAAAATGGAGAAAGGTCATGGCGACCTTGAGCGCTGGCAAAGCGCGCTGGATGCATTACCCAACGTCGTACCGACCGAAGTCGACCTGCTGAACGGCCTGACGCTGGACACCGATTGCGATGACGAAACCCGCGTCCAAATGCGCCAGGCACTGATGGGCTTGTCACCGTGGCGCAAGGGGCCCTTCGATTTGTTCGGCGTACATGTCGACACCGAATGGCACTCTGACTGGAAGTGGTCACGGGTCTCGCCCCATATCGACTTGCAGGGCAAGCGTATCCTTGATGTCGGCTGCGGCAATGGGTACTACATGTGGCGCATGCTTGGCGCCGGCGCGCACAGCGTGATCGGTGTGGACCCGAACTGGCTGTTCTTTTGCCAGTTCCAGGCCGTACAACGCTACTTGCAGCAAGAAGCAGCGTGGCACCTGCCCTTCCCGTTCGAAGATCTGCCCGCGAACCTTGAAGGCTTCGATACCGTGTTTTCCATGGGCGTGTTCTACCATCGGCGCTCGCCCATTGAACACCTGCTGGCGCTGAAGGACTGCTTGGTCAAAGGCGGCGAACTGGTGCTGGAAACGCTGGTGATTGAAGGTGATGTCAATCAGGTATTGGTGCCCGAAGACCGCTACGCGCAGATGCGCAACGTCTGGTTCCTGCCATCAATCCCGGCACTGGAACGCTGGCTGCGGCGCGCGGGTTTCACCGATGTGCGCTGTGTAGACGTCAGTACAACGACCGTCGAGGAGCAGCGCGCTACAGAGTGGATGAAATTTCAGTCGCTCAGCGATTACCTTGATCCCAATGACCACAGTAAAACCATCGAAGGTCTGCCAGCGCCGATGCGTGCGGTGATTGTGGCCAAGAAGTAGCAACACATTTCGTAGCAGCTGACGAGTCGTGCGAGGCTGCGTCCGATTGCGACGCAATCGTAAAACCTGAATATATGCCGTACCTGAAAAACCGCGCATCCTGACTTTACGACGGCTTCGCCGCCGATCGCAGCCTCGCATTACTCGTCAGCTGCTACGGGATCAGGGCAAGCGTTATCGTGCCCTTCTGGCCTTGAAAAATTCGCTGAGGATTGCCCCGCATTCTTCGGCCAAGACCCCACCTTCAAACAGCACGCGGTGGTTAAGAAAGCCTTGCGTGAAAAACTGCCCCTGGCTTTCTACAATTCCCGCTTTGGGCTCCAACGCGCCGTACACCACCCGCGCTATCCGTGAATGCACGATAAGGCCCGCGCACATGCTGCACGGCTCCAACGTCACGTACAGCGTACTGCCGGGCAACCTGTAGTTACTGGCAGCAGCAGCGGCAGCCCGAATGGCTACCATTTCGGCATGGGCGCTGGGATCGCTGCCACTGATCGGGCAATTGAACCCTCGCCCGATAATCTCACCGTCCTGCACCAGCACCGCACCCACCGGCACTTCGCCTAACGCGGCACCTTGCGCGGCCAACGCCAGCGCTTCACGCATGTATTCTTGATCGCGGCTGCGATCGATGATCCGGGGTTGACGCCCTTGTCGCATCAGGAAACCTCAATGGCGGCCATCAGGCCGGTTTCCATGTGGTCAATCACATGGCAGTGGAACATCCACACGCCGGGATTATCCGCCACCAGCGCCACGCGGGCACGCTCGTTTTTACCCAACAGGTAAGTATCGGTGAAATACGGTGTGATCTTTTTACGATTGGACGCCAGTACTTTGAAACTCATCCCGTGCAAATGAATCGGGTGCTGATACTGCGTCATGTTCTTCAATTCAAAAATGTAGCTCTGCCCCAGCTTGAGCTTGGCAATTGGGCGATCTGCACAGGTCTTGTCCTTGATGTCCCAGGCAATCCCGTTGATTTGCCACAGACTGGGTGGCTGATCGCCGCCTGGATTTTCGGACACCGAGCCGACCCACTCAAAGTTGAAGTTGATCTTCTCGGCATTCGCCACATCTGGCTCGGCAATCGGGTTGGCGGGCAGCGCCGGCGGCCATGCGCCGGGTGCATCGGTAGCGGCGACCGAACGCAAGGTGCCCAAACGCACCGGGCCATCACGTAGCGACAGCTCTTCACCGGCTGGCGGCGCTTTGATCGCCAGGCAAATACGCATACCCGGCCCCAACCAGTAATCTTTGCCCAACGGGCGGGGCTCGATAGGGTTTCCGTCCAGCGCGTAAATCCTGGCTTCGACGCCGGGAATATTCAGGCGATACGTCAGCGTGTTGTCCAGATTAAGGATACGCACGCGGGTGATCTGCCCAGCGGGTAAATCAATCGTCGGAACATGTGCGCCGTTAATCGTCGACAGTCGTCCGGCCGTGCCACCGCGAGCCGCTTCGCGAGTGATGCTGAACGGCAGAAAGCCGCCCTCTTCATCGACGTGCCAGTTTTTGATGCTCAGCGTGCGTTCGTGCTTGAAGCCGGTGGGCTCACGCTCTTCGACAATCAGCGGCCCCACCAGACCCCGGCCCAGCTCCTCGCTGCTGTTGACGTGCGGGTGATACCAATAGCTGCCAGCATCGGGCACACGGAATTTGTAATCGAAGTACTCACCGGGCAGAACCGGCAATTGCGACACATAGGGTACGCCGTCCATTTCCAGCGGCAAGCGAATGCCATGCCAATGAATGGTGGTTGCAACGGGCAAGTGGTTGATGAAGCGCACGCGCAGCCATTCGCCCTGACGTACCCGCAGCTCGGTGCCGGGCGCCGAAGGACCGAAGGCCCAGGCTTCGGTCTGATGACCGGGCACCAGTTCGACGTCCAGCGGGGCGGCGATCAGTTCGTAATCGTGGCCGGCCTCGGAGTCGGCCATCTTGCCTAACCAGTAACGCGAAGCGCCTCCTGCGCCAACACCCACCACTACCAGGCCAGCCAAACCACCGAGTATTTGTCGACGGGTAAAGGACATGGATTTAACTACCTCGCGCATCCGGCGCGGGCGCTGGGCCCGCAAAAGGCGAATACGATACACCTGCGAATGCGAAACAGTAAGTGAAAGCGCCCTCTCATGGCGCAAGAGGGGCTTTCAGTCAAAGCCCCACCACCAGATGCACCAACCCGCCCGGTAGATTCGATATCCCCGGCACACCCGCTGCTCGCAGGGCTTGCGGGTCCAGGCGGGTAATATCGGCAAGTTCGACACGGATACGGGTCAACGCCACCCGCTGTTCGGACTTCACATTGCCGGCCCCACCCAGAGCGGCCAAGACTGCCGGTTGCAGTTGCGAGTCAAGCTTGCCGGGTTCATCCACCACCAGGTCCGGGGTCAGGGCTTTCCAGAAGGCCTTGCGCACGTTATCGAACATCATCAGTACTCCAACACGGTCAAGGGCTGCTGCAGAGGTTTCAAGGCAGTGCGCACCTGTTCGGCACTTTCCAGCCCCAGCATTTGCTGCGCCAGCGTCTGGCAAGCAGCGAAATCAAGCTCACGCACCCGCGCCTTGATCGCCGGAATCAACGGCACACTCACTGACAACTCATCCACACCCAGCCCCAGCAATACCGGCACCGCCAGCGTCTCGGAGGCCAGAGCACCACACACCCCAACCCACTTGCCATGGGCATGGGCGGCCTTGACTGTGCTGGCAATCAGGCGCAGCACCGCCGGGTGAAAACTGTCAGCCTGACCCGCCAGCCGCGGGTGGTCTCGGTCCATGGCCAGGGTATATTGGGTCAGGTCATTGGTGCCAATGGAGAAAAAGTCCACTTCAGGCGCAAATAAATCCGCCATCAAAGCGGCAGCCGGGACTTCAATCATGATCCCCAGCTTGGGCAGGGTCTTGATTCCCAATGCCTGCGCTTGTTCTTCGAGCAACTGACGGGCCATGCGCAGTTCCGACAGCTGTGTGACCATCGGCAACATGATGTGCAGACGGGTCAGGTCCGCACTGGCCAGAATCGCGCTCAATTGCTCGCGCAACAACTGCGGACGCTCCAGGCACAGGCGAATCCCGCGCATGCCCAAAAAAGGGTTGGTCTCGTGATCCATCGGCACATAGGCCAGCGGTTTGTCGCCGCCAACGTCCAGAGTGCGCACCACCAGATTGTGCCCGGTGCCCACGGTGCGGGCGATGGCGCTGTAGGTAGCAACCTGCTCATCGTGGCTGGGGGCGTTGTTGCGCTCCAGATACAAAAACTCCGAACGCAATAACCCTACCCCTTGGGCCCCGAGACTCACCGCTTGTTCAGCTTCGGCCAGTGACGCGATATTGGCGCTGACTTCGATCTGCTGACCATCACGGGTGCAGGCTGCCAGTGCTGCATGCTGCAAATCCTGTTGCTGGCGTTGGCGCTGCTGCTCACGCTGCGTGTCGAGTTGCTTGATGCGCTCCGGGTCGGGCTGCAGATGCAACACCCCCGAATCGGCATCGAGCAAAACCTGCGTGCTGTTGGCCAGCGCCAGCACTTGGGGGCCCATTGCGCAAATCGCCGGCAAACCCAGTGCCCGGGCCAGAATCGCCACATGGCTGGTCGCACCACCGCCGGCAGTGGCAAAGCCCGCCACCTTGCAGGTATCCAATGCGGCGGTCTGGGACGGGGTCAGTTGTTCGGCAATCAGGATCGCGTTCTCGGGCAACTCCAGCGGGCTGTCCTGCACGCCGAGCATCAGTTTGAGTACCCGCTGGCCAACGTCTTGCAAGTCCAGGGCGCGCTCGGCCAGCAAGCGGTTGTCCAGCCCCTTGAACAGGGTCGCCGTCTCCTGAGTAGCGCTTTGCCAGGCGAACGCGGCGCTCTTGCCCTGTTCAATCAGCGCAAAGGCTTGCTCCAGCAGGCCCGGGTCTTCCAGCAACTCTTGATGAGCCTTGAAAATATCGGCTTGGGCCTTGCTTGCAGCATTGTCGCAAAGCACCTGCAGCGCCGTGGTGGCCTCGGTCAGCCCCTGCTTTAAACGCAGGTTCTCCTGAGATGAGTCTGTGGCGAGCTCGTCAATCTGCAGCGCATTTTCGCTCAGTTGAAATACCTGCCCGAAGGCCGAACCCGGTGATGCACACACACCGCGCAATACATCCGCGGCTGCCTGTTCAGGCAACACCGGCGGCGCCTGGACCTCCTCGTCAGCAACCGTTTCACCGCATCCGGACGCCAGCAATTCGGACAACACCTTGAGCGCTGGCCCGGCATCGGCACCCACTGCGCTGAGATAAACACGGTCGCCGTAGACCGTCTGCAAGGCCATGATCGCCACCAGTGATTTGGCATTGGCGCTGGCGTCCTGCTTGTGCAGAAGAATGGTGGCCGCAAAGCCTTTCGCCGCCTGGGCGAGCACTGCCGCCGGGCGGGCGTGCAAACCGTTGGGGTTGGGCAAAATCTGCGGCGCTGAACACTGCGCTGCGCCGGTTTGCTGCTCTGCCATCACCTGAGTCTCAACCTCCACGTGCAAGGCCAGCAACGGCTGGCCGCTTTCTACCAGATCCCCCTCCTGCACCAGCGGCACAAAGCTTTCGCCGCTGACCACCAGCATCAGGGTCAACAAGCTGCGGGCATTGAGCGCGACAAAATCAGCGTCAAACTCGATCAACGCCTGCCCTGCGGCTACCTGCTGGCCTTCCTCAACCAGCGGCGTAAAGCCCTTGCCGCCCAGGTTCACCGTATCCAGACCTATATGCAGCAACACCTGCGCACCGCTGGCAGCCGTGATGCTGATGGCGTGGCCGGTGTGCTGCAGGTTGCTGATCACCCCGGCCAGCGGCGCGCACAGCACCTGAGAGGTCGGGTCGATGCACAGGCCGTCGCCAATCAGGCGACTGGAGAACACCGGGTCCGGCATGTTTTCCAGCGCCATCAGCACACCGGACAGCGGGGCCAGCAATTGGAGTTGTTGGGATGTGACCATGACTTCACCTGCAATTGATTCGGTTAAATGCCGATGGAGCGCGAGCCCCGACAGCTCGCTTACTTCCACCAGTACTCGACTTGCACACCGGCGTTGGAACCATGCCGGGCCGAGCCGAATGCACCGCTGTCGGACAACGCGGACCCGGCGTCAAACTCATTGGCCGCGCGCTGTGCCGCGGCGTTCCAACTGGCATAGGTGTAATACAAACGCACCTCAGGGCGCGCCCAGAAACCAGGGCCTTTGGGCGACCAGGTCGGCGCGAAAGTGAACTTGCTCAACTTGCGCGTTCCGTCTGCGGCCTTGACCTGATCGTGTCCCAGCTCGGTGACCAGTTTGAACTGCTCACTGATCGCGTAGGTCGGGCGTACACCAAGGGACAGCCATTCCTGATTGCCGCCATCAGGGCGAAAATCCTTTTGGTACACCGCCTCGACCTGCCCGCCGAATCGCGGGGTTATTTGCCAGTCAAAGAACTCGACGATGCGATAGCGCTTGCTGCTGTTGTCCAGACGGAAGTCGCCGGTGTAGCCCAAGCCGGTGCCCGAACCCTCGCCATACTGCACGGCGAACTTGTTCTTGCCGCCCAAAAATTCGCTCTGCACATGCTGCGCGGTGATGGCCCAGCCACTGTGGGCATCGGTGCGCTCAGGCTTGTCGAGGTAACTCAGGCCAAACTCCAGCTGGCCACCGGGGTTGGTGTTGATGCCCGCCACGTTGAAGTCATGACGGGTCACGTAATTTTCCTGGTAGAGGTTGTCTTTGCGCGACAGGGCGTAGCTGTATTTCAGGCCGCCGATCAGCACGTCTTCAATACCGGCCCCGGTGGCGCTCTGGTTCCAGTAGTAGAAGTCGGAAATATGGATGTCATTACGCTTGTAGTAACGGCGTCCGGCCCACAGTGAGCCACCATTGAGGCTCGGCAGGTTGGACCACTGTGCATACAGTTGCGGCAGGCGGGCCGTGCCGTTGTCGCCCTGAAAGGTCAGTTGGCGGTTGTACTGGTTGTACAGCGAAGCCATGCCGTCGACGCTCAGCACCGAGCCATCGGCGAAGCTGTACACGTCCTGGCGCAGCTCCAGCTCGGCGTATTGTTCGCATTCGTTACCCAACCGGTATTTGGCCTCGGCGCCGGGCAGCTTGAAACAGGATTGCTTGCCGCCATTGAGCGAGTTGCCCACGCCGCTACGCAAGTAACCGGCGAACTCAAGGGCGTTGGCTGAAAGCGGTGCCAGCAGGCACACGCTGGCGATACAGATGCTGTAGTTGAGTGATGATTTCATGGAGCGACCTTTTTTTATTTTTATAGTGATGACACGCATGTTTCTGAGGGATCAACGTTCAGGTTTCAGGTGCAGGACAAAAGATTCATAAGGGCGCAGCGAGAGGCTGTTACTGCGCACAGGACAGTCGTCGTAGTTGCTGATCAACAACCGTTGCGACATGCCTTCATCGATCACCGACTCGGGCAATTCGATGTGGCAAGGTGTGCCGTAAAAATTGTTGATCACCAGCAGGCTCTCGCCCTCGCCTTGACGCAGGTACGCCCACACCTGCACATGCTCGGGCAGCAACTGACGATATTCGCCGTGTTGCAGCAGCGGTTCTGCGCGCCGCAAGGCAATCAACTGACGGTAGTGATGCAGCACTGAAGCCGGGTCATTGCGCTGGTCTGCAACATTGATAAAGGCGGCATTTTCAGGGATACCGATCCACGGTACGGCCGTACTGAAACCGGCATTGGCCTGAGGGTCCCATTGCATCGGCGTGCGGCTGTTGTCCCGTGACTTTTGCTTGATCGCGGCCATGCACTCATCGTGAGGCACACCGGCTTCACGCTTGAGGCGATAAATATTCAAGGTCTCGACATCGCGGTACTGCTCGATGCTTTCGAACCCAGGGTTGGTCATGCCGATCTCTTCGCCCTGATAGACATAGGGTGTGCCCTTCAAAAAGTGCAGCGCGGTGCCCAGCATCTTGGCGGAGACCACACGGTGCTCGCCGTCATCGCCGAAGCGCGAGACCACCCGAGGCTGATCGTGGTTACACCAGAACAGGGCGTTCCAGCCACCGCCTGCCTGCATGCCGACCTGCCAGTCCGAGAGGATGCGTTTAAGTTCAAGAAAGTCGAAATCTGCCCGCACCCACTTCTGCATGTTCGGGTAATCAACTTTCAGGTGATGAAAGTTGAAGGTCATTGACAGCTCGTTGCTGTCAGGGCGCGAATAACGGATGCAGTGTTCAAGGCTGGTGGACGACATCTCACCCACGCTGACCAAATCGTGGCCGGCGAACACTTCCCGGTGCATCTCTTGCAGGTACTCATGCACATGGGGGCCGTCGGTGTAAAAGCGACGCCCGTCGCTGTCGTCCTGGGGGAAGTGCGCTGGCTTGGAGATCAGGTTGATCACATCCAGGCGGAAACCGCCCACACCCTTGTCCCGCCAGAAACACATCAGCTTGTAGACCTCGGCGCGTACCTTGGGGTTATCCCAATTGAGGTCTGCCTGGGTGTGGTCAAACAAATGCAGGAAGTACTGGCCAGTTTGCGCCTCGTATTCCCAAGCCGAACCGCCGAACTTGGACTCCCAGTTGTTCGGCTGGTCGCGCCAGATATAGAAGTCGCGATACGGGTTGTCGAGGCTGCTGCGCGCCTGTTGGAACCACTGGTGTTCAATAGAGGTGTGATTGACCACGATATCAAGCATCAGCTTGATCCCGCGGGCCTTGGCTTCACGGATCAGCAACTCACAGTCGGCCATGCTGCCGTAGCTCGGGTCGATGGCGTAGTAATCGCTGATGTCATAGCCGTTGTCGCGCTGAGGAGAACGTAGAAACGGCGTCAGCCACAGGTAGTCCACACCCAGCCATTGCAGGTAATCGAGCTTGTCGACTACCCCCAGCAAGTCACCGGTCGGGTTGCCCGCGTGGCTGTAAAAGCTTTTTGGGTAGATCTGATAGATCACCGAACGCTGCCAGTCTTGCATGTAGGGGTCCTTGCATTTACGGGAAACGGGTTTAAGCGACGCGATAACCGGGACGCACAATTTTCAGGCTCAAGGCACAGGTCAGGACAAACGGAACAACGATGGCCACCAGCATGCCGATCACAAACATCGGGATGTACTGCGGAATGATCGAGATAAACCCAGGCAGGCCGCCCACACCGATAGCCGAGGCCTGAACCTTGTTCAGCGACAGAAAAATACTGCCCAGCGCCGAGCCGATCAGCGCCGCATAAAACGGGAACTTGTAGCGCAGGTTGATCCCGAACATGGCCGGTTCCGTGATGCCGAAATAGGCAGATACGGCAGAGGTCGAGGCCATGCTGCGCTCCCGCACATTGCGGCTCATGTAGAAAACACCCAGCGCGGCGCTGCCCTGGGCCAGGTTGGACATGACAATCATCGGCCAGATAAAGGTGCCACCTTGGGTGGCGATCAATTGCAGGTCGACGGCGAGGAACATATGGTGCATGCCGGTGATCACCAGCGGCGCATACAGCAGGCCGAAGATCATCCCGCCGAGCACAGGGGCCAGATCAAACAGCATGACCACGCCTTCGGTGATCAGAATCCCCAGATGACGGGTCACGGGGCCAATGATCGCCAGCGCCAGCACCCCGGTGATAACGATGGTAGTGATGGGCACCACCAGCAGTTGAATGGCATTGGGCACCCGTGCCCGCAGCCATTTCTCAATCACGCTCATGACATACGCGGCCATCAGGATCGGCAGGATTTGCCCCTGATAGCCAACTTTTTCGATCTGAAACAGTCCCAGGATATTGAAGTACGGCAGGCTCTGGCCATCCAACCCGGCCACGGCCTTGCCGTAGTTCCAGGCATTGAGCAGATCAGGGTGAACCAGCATCAGGCCGAGCACGATGCCGAGGATTTCGCTGCCGCCAAAACGCTTGGCCGCCGACCAGCCCACCAGCGCAGGCAGAAACACAAAAGAGGTATTGGCCATCAGGTTGATCAGGCTCCACACCCCATCCAGTTGCGGATAGGCATCGAGCAGGGTTTTGCCTTCAATAAACATGCCCTTGGCGCCGAGCAGGTTGTTCACCCCCATCAGCAGACCAGCAATGATCAGGGCGGGGAGGATGGGCATAAACACATCCGAGAAGACCCGCACCAAACGCTGCATGGCATTGGCCTTGTCGGCGCCCTTTTGCTTGACGTCGGCGATGGTGGAAGCCGCCAACCCGGTCTGCTCGCGCAGAGCCGCATAGACCTTTTCGACTTCGCCGGGGCCGATCACCACTTGATACAGGCCGCCGGTAAAGAAGGAGCCTTTTACCAAATCGATCTGGTTAAGGGTCGCGCTGTCAACCAGGCTCGGGTCCTTGAGCGCCAGACGCAAACGCGTGACGCAATGCGCGGCCTGTTGAACGTTATCGGCACCACCGAGGCTGTGCAGCAACTCGCTGGCGATCTTGGAATAGTCGTGGCTCATGCGTTGTCTTCCGCTTGAATTTTTATTATGGAGCGTCGTTTTGGCAGCACGCAGAAACGAAAAATACTCGTCTGTACGAGTTAAAGCAATAACTGGTACAGACGAGTTAGATAATTTTTGCCAATAGGCTTTACTACAAGGCTTGCACTGCCCATCCCCTGCCCTTAAGGTTCCGGGCCCGTAGCCCACACGGCATAGAGCCATCACCATGAGCAAATACAATCAGATCTACACCGATCTGCTTGCCAGCATCACCACTGAACGCCTGGCTCGCGGCGCGCGCTTGCCGTCCGAAACGCAATTGATGGCCACTTACGAGGCCAGCCGTGGCACCGTGCGCAAGGCCATCGAGCAACTGCAAGAACGCGGTTTCGCGCAAAAGATCCACGGCAAAGGCACTTTCGTACTGTCATCCAGCCCAATCGAGTTTCAGTTGGGCGGCATCGTCAGCTTCCAGGAAACCTACCCGCGCCTGGGGGATAACGTCAGCACTGAGGTGGTGGAGTTCACCCAATTCCCCCTCGAAGGTGCGCTGTGCGAGAAGTTCGATGTTGAAGCGGGCAGCCTGATAACCCGCATTAAGCGAGTGCGCCATATTGATGGAAAACGGGTGATTCTGGACATCAACCACTTTGTCAGTGATCTGATTCCGGGACTGGATCAGGAGATAGCCCAGCACTCGATCTATGCCTATATCGAGCAGACGCTAAACCTGCAGATCAGCTATGCCCAGCGCACCATCGAAGCGGTGCCGCGCAGCAAGAATGATCAGCAGCATCTGGACCTGGAGGGTCAGAGCCATGTGATCGTGGTGAGCAACCAGACGTTCTTGCAGGATGGGCGCCAGTTCGAGTACACCGAGTCGCGGCATACACTGGACAAGTTCTACTTTTCGGATGTGGCGAGGCGCTGAAAGCTGCGGCTTTTTGTGTTTGCCACAGAGATACGGCAGGCAGCATTAACGACTGTTGCGCAGTCGGACGTGGCCTCGCGGAGCTCGTTAACGGCTACAGATCTTGCTCGCGACTGGATGATTTTGAGCTACCCCCCCTGAACCACGCATAAAAAAGGCGGCCAACACTTAATGTTGACCGCCTTTTTCAGTTCAAACCGGTGACCCGGTATGACTTATTCCCACTCTATTATCAACAAGCGCAATAAAACCTTTAAAAGCAGATAACTATCAAACAAAACAAAAGGCATACCATGAAAAGAACCATTCCCGAACGACGCTCTAGATGCTCAGCCCTCCCGCCTCTCATCGCATGACAAGCACCTGTAGAGGGGGTATAGCGCTCTTTGATAGGGCGCACGTGACTACGGCACGATCAGGGCCTACAAACATCCGAGTCAAACCATGAGGAAGAACGCCATGTTCACGCGGAGCCTATTACTGAGTTTTTGCGCGGTGTTACTGGTTGGCTGCACGGGAAGGGGCTTTCAAACCGGCGGTCTAGGAAACACTCCCCTAGTCCTCTACGGCTCAGCCGTTTGCCAGCGAGGAAAAATCACAAGCGAAGCGATGATCGCTAAAAGTGCACCACCGGTGCTGTAGAGCATTCGTAGAAATACCAAATCCAGCTCCGATCCTCCTGACTGGCCAACCTGCGCGACCAGTATGAAATGTGGAGTGAGGAACATCAAATAGCTGATGTGGCTCACAGAGCGCCCTGCCAGGGTGCCAATAGAAACAGGCAGTATCAGTGCAGCCAACAAAAACGGATCATGGATTGCGTAACCAAGAACGGCAGCAATGGCTCCCCCTAAGAAGGTGCCGCCGACTCGCTCCAGAGACATCCTCAACGTTGAATGCATGTAGGGCTGCATGATCAGAAACACCGTAAGGGTCATCCAGTATCCGTAATGCAACGACCACAATTGAACCAACCAAACTGACAGTGCTCCCGACAGCGCAACGCGAAGCCCATGCAGAAAGAAGTTAGATTTCGGTGTGAAATTTGTTCTGAGTGCCGACCATAAAACTGGCCGCTTTGCAGCATCAGGCTGGTCGTACTGACACCATTGGAACAGCAATGCGGAGCCTGTAGCCCATAGGCTGCCATATAGAAAGTAACGTGCATAAGCAAATCCCTGGGCAAAGTCCTTTGCCGGGAATGCAGTGGATACCGCAAATGCCGTCGCTGTCAGCAAAGCGGGAATGCTAATGCGCGCGCCGCAAACCTGGGCGTAAGCGCCAGCAAACGCAAAGAGGGCCGACAGTGCTATAGCCAGTTGCGGCCATACCATCGTCCAAGCACCTAGCCCTGACGCCACGGCGCCGGTGATGCCGAAAACCAGGCCGAAGATACAACCCTTTGGGGACTTATCGCTCGGAATCGACAGATAGCTCCAGAATGCGGCAATCGCTGACCAACAGAACAAGGGGTTGTGTAAGCGAGCCGCGAGGAGCGCCGGCACAGTACAGACAACACCACCACACACTACGTAGCCAATCGGTACATTGCGTACCGCTTCCAACATCTTAACGGTCAGTGATTGCGACATGATCGAACCTTCATTACTCAACTGGAACCAATGCGGTTCGATCGATCTTGTCAATCGAGGTAACACCAGTGAGCGTCATTGCCACGCGCATTTCTTGCGAGAAGATATCCAGCATATTCTCTACCCCGTGCTGTCCGTCGGCGGCCAGAGCGTAAACCGTCGAGCGCCCCAGCAGGCATGCCTTGGCGCCTAAGGCGAGCATGCGCACAACATCCAGCCCGGAACGAATGCCAGAGTCCACCAGCACCGTCAGGTCATCACCCACTACTTCGGCGATGGGAGGCAAAGCCCTAGCGGTGGACAGCACACCGTCCAATTGGCGACCGCCGTGGTTGGAGACCACGATGCCATCAGCGCCGAAACTTACTGCGTCCTTGGCGTCCTGTGGATCAAGGATGCCCTTGATAATCATCGGGCCCTTCCAAAACTCGCGGATCCATTCCAGGTCCTTCCAGCTGATAGAGGGGTCGAAGTTATTGCCTAACCAGCCAACATAATCTTCCAGGGTGGTGGCTTTGCCCAGGTACTTGGAGATGTTGCCCAAATCATGCGGACGACCGAGGATACCGACATTAAACGCCCAATCCGGCCTAGTGGTGGCTTGCAGGATGCGCCGTGAAGCTGCGAGTGGCCCAGACATGCCCGAGTGGGCATCACGGTAACGAGCGCCTGGCGTCGGCATGTCTACGGTGAACACCAGCGTGGTAACGCCGGCTGCTTGAGCACGCTCTAGGGCATTACGCATAAATCCGCGATCCTTGAGCACATAGAGTTGAAACCAGATCGATTGCGAACTCTGGGAACTAACCTCTTCAATCGAGCAGACCGATACTGTGGACAGGCAAAAGGGAATGCCTTTCGTGGCCGCAGCCTTGGCCGCTTGTACTTCACCACGACGGGCATACATACCGGTCAGTCCGACGGGGCTGAGGATGATCGGCAGACTCTGTTCCTTTCCAAAGAGCGTCGTCTTGAGACTCAAACTGTCAACATTTCTCAAGATGCGTTGACGCAAGCTGATGCTGGCGAGGTCAGCGCTATTGGCACGCATTGTGTGTTCGGCATAGGCGCCGCCGTCGATGTAGTCGAACAGAAATCGCGGCAATTTGCGTCTCGCGGCTTCGCGATAGTCGGATGCCGATGAAATAATCATTATCTACAACTCCTAGGTCTCTAGAAAATTTCAGCGACGTAGGACGTTGCTGAGTGAATTTCACGATAAGGGAGTGTTGAGTATGATAAAAACAACTTTTTCTACTCGAATTGAGTCGCTATTGGAATACACATGAATCTCAGAACGCTGCGGGTGTTTGTAGAAGTGGTGCGCCAGGGAGGTTTCTCCCAAGCTGCGGAGGTTGTGTCTTTGACTCAGTCCTCAGTCAGCAAGGCAGTCAGGACGCTCGAGGATGAGCTAGGTACGCCACTGCTGAACCGTATCGGCCATAAAAGCGAGTTGACGGCCGCAGGTGAGATTGCCTATCGGCGCGCACTGGTATTACTCGCAGAGCGGAACGATCTGATCGCAGAGATCAATGAACTGCGCGACCTGAAGGGCGGTACGCTGCGGATCGGCTTGCCGCCTGTAGGCTCCGGGGTATTGTTCGCTGAGATGTTTGCTACTTATCGCAGCCGCTATCCGATGGTGAATATAGAACTGATAGAGCACGGTAGTAAGAAACTGTGTGAGTGCCTGGAGGCCGGAGAGGTGGACTTGGCAGCACTACTGATTCCGATCGATGAAACTTTCGCTTATCAGGAAGTGCGCAACGAGCCTTTAGTGGTTGTGCTGCCTAGCGCCCATTCGCTTTCGCGACGCAAGCGAATGAACTTCAGTGATCTGGCGGATTCGCCATTCATCCTCTTTGATGAGGGGTTTGCGCTTAACGCATTAATTATGGCCGCTTGTGATCGAAGAGGGATTGTGCCCCGGGTGACGGCCCGCAGCGGGCAGATTGATTTCATCGCCGACCTGGTAGCTGCAGGTTTAGGGGTGGCATTTTTACCGCGAATGCTTGCGCAAAAACATAAACATGCGGGCATCGCTCTAGTACCTCTTGAAGAGCCACACACGGATTGGAATATTGCACTCGCTTGGCGTGCCGGTGCGCATTTGCCTCCGGCTGCAATGGCTTGGTTAGATCTGGCCAAAGAGCTGAGATAGTGCAATGGCTTTTGCTCGGATATCCAAGCGCTGGTAGTCAATAAAAACACCGGCCTACCTGGTGAAGGGGTCGGGTGGTTTTTAGTTAAGGAAGAAGAGTTCGCTACTCTGCCCCGCCATCAGAAGCAGGTAATTGTCAAAGCCGAACTCAATCACGTTTTTACGTTTCCACAATGGGACAAGGTCCTAAAAACTTTAGACCTTGAACTGACCGAAACCGATTTCTCGCACGCTCTTGAGTTGGCTTGTCAAATCGCCGGAGGAGGTGAAAGCGAGCACCATAAGAAATTAAAGGATTTCGTAGCACACAACCCCCTCTCAATCTCTTCGGTCCCCGATATCACTAGAGGCCTGTTCCAGTGCGTAAAATACCGGACTGTGATGGAGGCAGTACTACTTGCGCATTCGCAGATAAAGGATGTCCGCGCACTACTAGTATTGGAGTCTAAATTTCCTGCTTCCCGACTGCCATTAAAAACCTTCTTGGTGTTGAAGTCATTGACCTTGTCACCCGCGAATAACCCGCGATAAACCATGACATCTTATCGCATGACGAGTGCCTTTAAGATGGAGTTAGAAAACAGCGCCAACTTACGAGGCATATATGACTACACTGCGATCAAACTCCGCAGATAAGCGCTCATGAATTTAGCAACCAGGTACTCACACCGGTTTAGGCTAACCAAAATCAAGCCAACGCTGGGCACAGCTCACAACAATGGGAATACTCGCCTCACTACAGACTTGCAAAAATAAGGCCCGCAATTCGCGGGCCCTATATACATCAGAAAACGACTAAGTTCGCATATACCAACTTCAGGCTAACTCCCACTCTATTATCAGCAATAAATAAATATCCTTATAAATCAGTCGTTAACTACCATGCTTCTGATCCATGCCACGAGTAATACCATGGCGGCGGCAAAAACTGAGTGCAACACCTGACCTTTCCGGTACGGTGCTGCCCTATGTCTTATTCCGAACTCAGCGT
>NZ_WIWC01000050.1 GCF_009600315.1 Pseudomonas helleri
CCGATCGCGGCTGGCTCGGCGTCCTGCCTCGCCACCCCCATAACAGCACCTGCGTTCAGCCTCCTGTGAGGGGCCTCTGTGTCGTCCCCACTATTTCGGTGGCAGCAGTGAAATTGTTTTAAAAGCTAAAAGCTAAAAGCTAAGAGCTCGTGTTTCCTCACTTGAATTCGGGATGTTTCGTACGTGTTTGCCAATTGCGGGGCCATCTGGGCGACGCCTATAGTCAGCGCTCGCTTTAGGGCGACCGGGTTTGGCGACCTTGAAAACATTTAGTTATCAGTTGTTATATCTAGCTGAGCGTGTATTTTGCACCGCGATGCTTTATGGCTGCTGTGCGTGGGAGATCTTCGGATCTGCCGGGGTTCCTAAATGTTTCCGGCTCGCCAACCCGCGCACAGTGGCCACCTGTATTTGTTTGGCGACAAATGCAGGTGGCTCTCATCAAACATTTAGGAATTGACTCATGACGAACACTCCACTTATCCCGATGACTGCCATCGACTGCCTGATCCCCGCCTTATTGATTGACCGCAACGCCCCGGTCGATGTCCTCCATGCCAATGCAGCAGCCCGTGTGCTGGCTGCGACCCAGTTGATGGAAACCCTGGCCCACCGTGATGTTGAGCTGGCCGATGCGATCGACCTCAAACACATCGCCACCGTGGCGATGATCCTGCTGCGTGATGGCTGCGACTTGCTGGATGTACTGGGGTGGCGTTTGCGCCCCGCGTAAACGAGCGCTGCGTACTCGGAAACTGCCTGCCGCAACGGCTACGGTGAGAGAGCCCTCGCAGGCGCTGTTTATCAACTAGAGTTCCCTCCACTCATCCACAGACACGAGAGGGAATTTCATGACTGCACTGGACGTTTTCTGGGTCGGCTTGGGGGGCGGCCTCGGCTCGCTGTTGCGCTGGTGGATCGGCCTGCGCGTCGGCCAGTTTTACAAAGGCCCCTTTCCACTGGGGACGTTTTTGATCAACGTCAGCGGTGCTTTCGTCATCGGCTATTTGAGCATTCTGTTCACAGTCGATTGGCGCGACCGCTACGGCGACTTCCTGAACGCCGCCGTGCTCACCGGCATCCTCGGCGGGTACACCACCTTCAGCAGCATGCAACTGGATGCCGCCAAGCTGGCCAAGGCACGTGACCGCGCATGGGCCGCCGGTTATTTGATTATCTCGGTACTGGTCGGTCTGGCCGCCGCCGCTTTCGGCGCCTGGCTGGCGCGCTGACTCTGGAGTTCTCGTTATGTTGAATCTGATCATTCTGATCTTTGTCGGCGGCGCGTTTGGCGCTATGTGCCGAGAGTTTGTGATGCTGTCGGTGCCACGTCTGGCCGATGGCTTTCCCATGGACATTTTTGTCGCCAATATCGTCGCGGCCTTTTTGCTGGGCGTCGCCACGTCACTGTTCAAGAGCAATCGCATCAATCAATACGTGCACGTAATGGTCGGCACCGGGATCATGGGCGGGCTGTCGACGTTCTCAAGCTTTGTTTTCGGCGCCGTGGAAATGATGAAAGACCCCGCCAGTGTGTTTGTCTCCATTTGCTATCTGGTGCTCAGCCTGCTGATCGGATTTGCCGCCGTTGAGCTGGGCCTGCTGGCTGGCGCCAAGGTCAGCCCGTTGCCTGACGCAGACGCTTCGCACTAAATCACCCACCACGAAAAAGCCCTCGACAGTCGAGGGCTTTTTTATGCCGCAAATACGGTGTTATGCCAGCGAGGTGCGCTTGCCAAAGAACATCTCTGTGATCAGGTCGTTGTTGATTTGATCGCCTTGCAGGGTGCGCACCAGCAGCTCACTGCCCAGCAGTGGCAACGACAGCACCATGGTCGGGTTAACGCGTTTGACCTTGGGCATGTTGCGGGTTTCGTTGACCAAGGCAATCACTTGAGTATCGTCGCCGGCCACTTCTTTGGCCGCCAGGATGGTAAAGACGTTTTCGGCATCGCTGTCACCCAACGTCACGATGTACTTGGCATCCGCCGCACCGGCCAGTTTGAGGGTGGAGGCCGCCGACGGATCGCCCTCGATGATGTCGGCGTGTTCCGGCAGGTCATGATGGCTGCCGGGGGCTGCTACCACGGTGACGTGTTCGCCGCGGTCAGTCAGGCCTTTATAGACGTTTTGAGCCAGTGAACCAACGCCGACGAGGATGTAGTGATTTTTACGGGCCATGTGGGTAATCCTGCCTTTAACGATTCGTTGGATGTTGTTGCTGATCAGCGGGCCGGCAATGGACGCCACCGAGATCGCGAAGATGGTGATGCCCAGAATGATCACCGTAAGGGTGAAGAAGCGGGCGTCGGTGGTGTGCGGCACGATGTCGCCGAAACCGACGGTGGACATGACCACAATGGCGAAGTAGAACGCTGCCGGCAGGTCGGTCACTTCAGGCGAAAACTGGTCGCCCAGGTACAAGGTGCCGAGGGTGCTGTAGACGATCAACGAGGCGATGCTGACCACCGCAAAAAAGCTGCCGGTGGCCAGGCTGTAGTGGTCAAACCGCCGCCAGTAAAAGCCCAGTACGGCGATGGTGAACAGTGAGAAGAAGGTCACGCCGTCGGGTTTTTTCAGGATGAAAAAATCCACGCACACTGTGGCAATCAACAGCAGCAAGGCGAAGAACCAGCTGATTCGCGACTTGATTAATAGCCCCAGCGACATCAGCAGCAGCACAAACCCCACCACGAAACCGGGGATTTCCAGCAAGGCCAAAAAGCTGAGCGCTTCTCTCCAAGTGCTGAAATTGCCCCCGGCGGCGTTGGCGTGCGCCACACCACGTTGCAACACGGGCAAGAAGAGTAAGAAGCCGTTGAGCGCCACCAGAAAGGCGACCCCGTAGGCAAACGAAAATCGCGTTTTTACGTCCTGTATTAAAGTCATAGTTCCTACGACGCGTCTGTTAAGGGGTGAGGGGAGTGTAGGTCAGCTTCTTCGGCCTGCCACACGCAGGTCGGATCAGACGGCATTGGCGGGTAACCGGTCATAGCCGCGCACATAGTAATTGGCCGCTGACACCAGCCAGCAGAGCACAAACAGGGCGATGATCCAGTAACCGATTTCACCGAAGTTTTCGGTGATGGCATTGATGGGTGTCCAGACGCCGCCCGTCAGTTGCAGTTTGTCTGCGATCAGGCCCAATGCTTCGATGCCGCCAATAAACAACGCGACGACCACCGAGGCGGCGGTGATGGTGATGTTGTAGTAGAGCTTGCGGATGGGTTTTGAGAATGCCCAGCCGTAAGCGCCGATCATGACGAAGTTGTCCAGTGAGTCGATCAGCGCCATGCCTACGGCAAACAGCACCGGGAACACCATGATCGACCACAGGCTGATGCCGTGTGAGGCGCTGGTGGCGCTGATGCCCAACAGACCGATTTCGGTGGCGGTGTCAAAACCCAGACCGAACAGAAAACCTACCGGGTACATGTGCCAGCTTTTATTCACCAAGTTGAACAGGCGGCCAAAGATGCGCGCCATCAAGCCACCTTTGTTGGCGGTCAGCATGTCCAGTTCTTCAGGGGCCAGTGTCTGTCCCGCCTTGACCTGTTTGAACTTCTTGTACACCGAGATCAGGATCACCAGATTGAGCAGGCCAAACAGCAGCAGGAAAACGGACGACACCAGCGTGCCGATCAGGCCGCCGGTTTCGTGAAACCACTCCATGTCATCCTTGAAGGCCATGGCCGTGGCAGCAATCGCAAAGGAGGCCAGCACCACGATGGTGGAGTGCCCCAGCGAGAACCAGGTGCCTACGGCAATCGGTTTTTTACCCTGTTGCATGAGCTTGCGGGTCACGTTGTCGATGGCCGCGATATGGTCGGCATCCACCGCATGGCGCAAGCCAAAGCTGTAGGCCAGCAGGGCGGTGCCCATCAGTACCGGGTTGCTGCCGAACTCGATAAAGGCCCAGGCCCAGGCGAGCACGTTGGCGGCGACCAGCCCGATCAACAAGTAGATCGCCCGGCGTGTGGTGCTGGTGGGCTCGGCGGTGGCGGATAACTGAGCGATGGCTGTCATGACGTGATTCCTGCGAATGTCGCAAATATTATTGGCGGTGAGCTGGCATCACGTCTTTGTTCGGCACCAGGAACAGCCAGGAAGCGAGCACAAAGGGCATGGTCAGGGTCGGTATGCCAGCTGGGGTCAACACTGTATTCATGGCACCCTGCACAAAGACAGTGAAAATGACGCCGACGATTGTATAAATCAGCACGCGCCAACTCGGCGTGTTGAAGGTCGAACCCAGCGCAATGGCAGTCAGCACGGCACTGAAGGCGTACATGCCGTTGTTGACACTGGCCTGGTCAGCGCCCAAAAACATGGCCGTGAGTACCGCCAGAACTGTGCCGCAGATAGCGAAAACAGCGGCCCATAATGACTCCACGGCCAGACCGATCAGAAACAGCAGGCCGGCGATCACGCTGCTGATCAGAAAGACTTCAGAAATGCCATAGAGCGTGCTGTGCACAAACTGCGAGGCTGAATACGCCAGGTCGCTGTCCTGTACCAGCGGATGAGCCAGTGCCGGTGTAGGCAGTGCGCTGCCATCCAGCCCGGTGAAGGCATAGCTGGCCAGCAGCATGGCCCAGGTCACCAGCACAAAGGGGGCGGTGAGGGCGGCGACTTTCCAGGTTTTAAGGATGTCGGCAATGCAGATCATGACGATGACCGAAACAATGCTGCCCAGAATGATGCACAGCCACAGTGTCGGTGTGTTGGCCAGAAAGGTCGGCAGCGCAGCGCCCACCAGGCAGCCGTTGTAGCCGTAAAGCCCGGCCTTCCAGGACGCGCGGTCCTTGAGGTGCATGCCGAATAAAGTGGCGACGACGGTGCCCAATAAACAGCCGAAGGCCATCGCCGGGTTGCCTTCGCCGAAGCCGCCGACAAAGATCGCGGCAAAGAAAAACAGGCCGGTCAGCGGGTTGTTCTGGAACATGACCTGAGCACAGCCGCGCAAGGTGACATCGATAAACTCAATGACGGCGTTTTGGCTGGCCAGTTGTGACCACTTTGAGGTGGGGGCGGTAGCATCCATGGTGATGTCCTCTCGATTGGCATAGCCGTGCGGGCGTTTGAGTATTTGTAGCAGCGGACGAGCGCAGCGAGGCCGCGTCCGAGGGCACAGCCCTCGCATCATTAACGACTGCTGCGCAGCCGGACGCGGCCTCGCTGCGCTCGTCCGCTGCTACGGGTTTTTTGGTGGGGCTTAGCGCCACAAAAATTGTGGCTGCAAGGTGCGCCCCAAAATTTCTTCCCGGGCGATTTTCCAGAACTCGCGGATTTGCGCTTTGACTTCGCCACTGTCATTGCCCAGCACTTTGAAAATCAGTCCGCAGTTATTCGGCAAACGGGTGACGCCGCTTGCCAGCCCGGCTTTCATGTCAAACAATGCCGGAACCCTCTCGACGATGCGGTCGTGATGTTCTTTCGGGGTGAGCAACACCACGTTGCCGAACACATCGAAGGTTTGCATGACGCCGATGGCGTCCAGGCTTTCCTTTTTTGGCTCCAACACGTATTTCTCGACAAACAATTCCTTGCCCTCAAGGTTTTCGGCCGAGACTCGCGAGGAATACACGTCAAAACCAAAACGTTCATCGACGTGGTGATACTTGCGCCCTGACATCAACACTTCGCAGTAAATCGCCGTTGCCGTAGGGTGGATCTTGATCTGTGTGTCGGTGATAAACCGTGCATCACGGTGTGGGATCAGCGGGTCTGGCATAAATTCCAGATAGCCATCTTCCTCAACCCGAAAGTGCTGGATCTGGGAGGCATAGTTGGCATTCATCGAATGCACTTTGGTCGCTGACTGGGTGGTGACATGTCCGCAGGCGCCGGGCCCCACGTTGACGTCGGTGGCCAGACGGTCGCCTTGCAGGATGCAGCCCGATGTGGAAATCATGGTCACGCAGGGCAGTTCGGGCATTTCCTCATCCCAGTACAAGGCCCGCTGCACCAGGGACGGAACGCGTCGCTCCATGTCGGTCAGTTCGCTGCGATGGCCGCGCTTCTCAAAGCCCAGACGCAGGTAGCCGCTTTTACCGACCGCGCCACTTTCCATTTGCGGCGGCTCGTTCTGATAGTCAGCCAGCTCCGGCGCGTCCGTTCCCAAGGCGTGAGCGCGAATCCGTGAAGGCGTGTTCACGATGTTCTGGCTCTGCGCATTCATGCAGTGACCTCGCTTTTGGCCGCCGGTTTTTGCGCGAACAGGAACATGTGCTCAATCATGTCCACCAGTTCTTCGATGCCTTGACCGGTTTTGCAGTTGGTGAGGATGTAAGGACGGTTGCCGCGCACCACTTTGGTGTCGCTTTCCATCACGTCCAGGCTGGCCCCCACGTAGGGCGCGAGGTCGATTTTGTTGATCACCAGAATGTCGGCCTGCACCAGTCCCGGGCCGTTTTTGCGCGGGATTTTTTCGCCTTCGGCCACGTCGATCACGTAGATGTAAAAGTCGGCCAGCGCCGGGCTGAAGGTCAGCGTCAGGTTGTCGCCACCGCTTTCAATCATGATCAGGTCGTTGTCGGGGAATTTCTCTTCCATTTCCTCGACCGCCGCGATGTTCATGCTCGGGTCTTCACGCACGGCGGTGTGCGGGCAGGCGCCGGTCTCTACGCCGAGGATCTTGTCTTCGTCGAGGATGCCCTTGAGGGTGCGCTTGACCTGTTTGGCGTCTTCGGTGGTGACGATGTCGTTGGTGATGATCAGCGGCTTGTAGCCACGGTTGATGAGGATCGGTGTGATCACTTCGATGATCGCGGTTTTGCCTGAACCAACCGGGCCACCAATACCAATACGGGTAATCTTTTTCACAGGACGTTCCTTAACAAAAATGGAAGCTGATTGCGCGTCGACATGGGTCAACGCGAGGCATCGGGTGTCAGTTCATAAACAGTCGTACGTGGGCTTTGACGTGGACGGCGGCCAGTACATCGACAATCGGCACGTAGGAAGACATCTGCTCGATGTCGCCGTTTTCGGCAATGTCGCAGAAGGCTTCGATGTCGTGGTTGAGCTCAAAGAGGATGTGCTGGGTGTCCAGGTGAGTGACCCGCATCAGGCGCATGGCGGCGCTGAGGATGGTCATGGCCACACCGTACTGGTGCATGACCACTACTTCGCGGGCGCCAATGCCTTGGGTTGCCATGACCACCGCCTGAGTGACGGGGTAGGTGCCTGCGGCATTGCCTGCCTTGATTTGTTCCAGCCACCAGCGCACCAACGGGGTCTCGACCACATGGATCGACATTTCCGCCAGTTTTTTGCCCATGCGCGTGGCCATCAGGCGGCTTTCTTCGTTGAGTTTGCGGTTATTCACGGCCCAGTCGGCCCGCAAAATACCCTCGCGGTCATCGGCAACGGCGGCCCGGTGGGCGGCCACAACCGCCATGCCGTCGCAACTGGCAGCCTGTTTGAGGGCGGTTAATACAAAGCCTTTGAGTATCGGCACGTCGTGCACGATGCCGGTCTGCACCGCGGATTCAACACCGTTGGAAAACGAGAATGCTCCCACCGGCAATACCGAATCGCCGAACTGCATGATGCGGATGAGATCTGCTGCCTTCATGGTCGCGCCTTATGCCGGGGTCAGTGCTTATGGTCGTGGTGCGTGTGGCCGTGGTCGTGGCTGTGACTGTGGCTGATGCCGTCGCCATGACTGTGCAGGCCTTCGATCTTCAAGGCCGCCGCGTCGAGTTTGTCCTGCGGGCTGGCCACGTGAACGTGGGTGTCGGTTTCTTCGGCGCCGCCAAACAGCAGGCGCGCTTCGGAGGTGGTGAGGTTGGGCAGAATCTGCGCGCCGCCGACAAAGGCGTAAGGCAAATGCTCGAAGCCGTGGGTGCGCATCACCGAGTCCATCATTTTGGTTTCGACGGTCAGCGGGATGTACACCTCGTTGTTTTTAGTGACGGCTTTCCAGTGCTGATTGCCCAGCGCATGGCCCAGCTCGAAGCACGTCTTGATCAGCACGTCCTGCGGCTGTTGTTTGAGCTCCTTGAGGTCAATCACCATCACGTCGCGCAGGTTCAGTTGCACAACCACGGCGGTGCGGGTGGCTTCGTCCCAGAGCAGCACGTCGCCGTCGGCCAGTACCACATTGCGTTCCAGCGAGATGCCGAGGTCACGGCCAGCCTGACTGGTGCGTCGGCAACGGCTTTTTTGCGCTTCGCGCTGGTCCAGCACCAGCACGTCGACCGTGGCGCCTTCGAGCTTGTGTTGCCAGGCCGGGTCTTTCTTGACGTTGCCCAGAATGTGTTCAATCAAAATCACGTTGCTGACTCCTTCCTTGATCATTTGCCAGGATGGCCCGCCCGCAGGCGGGCTCCCGTTCAGGCGTTAGCCAAAGAAATAACGCTGGTTCATCGTGGCGATGTCGATGGGCTTGCACGTGGCGTGCACGCCATCGACTTTCACTTCGAAGGTCTCCGGGTTGACTTCGATTTTCGGCATCTGGTCGTTACGCACCAGGTCCTTTTTGGAGATGGTGCGGCAGTTGCGCACGGCCATCACCTGACGGTCCAATCCGGATTTTTCCTTGACCCCATCATCCAGCGCGGCCTGGGACACAAAGGTCACGCAGGTGTCTTGCAGGGTTTTGCCGAACGCGCCGAACATCGGACGGTAATAAACCGGTTGCGGGGTCGGCAGGGAAGCGTTCGGGTCACCCATGGCGGCCCAGTTGATCATGCCGCCCTTGATCACCATCTTCGGCTTGGCCCCGAAGAAGCGCGGGTCCCACAGCACCAGATCGGCCATTTTGCCGACTTCGACCGAGCCCAGCACATGGCTGATCCCTTGGGCGATGGCCGGGTTGAGGGTGATCTTGGCAACGTAGCGCAGTACGCGGAAGTTGTCGTTGTCGCCGCTGTCTTCCGGCAACTTGCCCCGTGACACTTTCATCGCGTGAGCGGTTTGAATCACCCGCAGCCAGTTTTCACCGACCCGGCCCATCGCTTGCGAGTCACTGGAGAACATGGAAATCACGCCCATGTCTTGCAGTACGTTTTCGGCGGCGATGGTTTCCGGGCGCACGCGGCTTTCGGCAAATGAAACGTCGGCTGGCACGTTCGGGTTGAGGTTGTGACAGACCATGATCATGTCGAACAACTCGGCCTGGCTGTTAACGCCGTAGGGCAGGGTCGGGTTGGTGGAACTGGGCAGTACGTTGGGCTGGCTGGCCACCTTGATGATGTCCGGGGCGTGACCGCCACCGGCACCTTCGGTGTGGAAGGTGTGGATGGTGCGACCTTCAAAGGCGTCGATGGTGTCTTCGACATAGCCACATTCATTCAAGCTGTCGGTGTGTACGGACACTTGAATATCAAACTCGTCAGCGGTACGCAGCGAGTGACGCAAGGCGTTTGAGGTTGCGCCCCAGTCTTCGTGAACCTTGAGACCGGCTACACCGGCGATGATTTGTTCGGCCAACGGGTTGCGGCTGAACGAGTTGCCCTTGCCCAGAATGCCGACGTTGATCGGCAAGCCTTCAACGGCGCGCAGCATTTTATCGATGTTCCACGGGCCGGGGGTCACGGTGGTGCCGTTGGTGCCGTCAGTCGGGCCAATACCGCCGCCGAAGAAGGTGGTCACACCGTTGGACAGCGCGTGGTAAGCCTGCTGCGGCGAGATCAGGTGAATATGGCTGTCGATCCCGGCTGCGGTGAGGATCAGGTGTTCACCGGAGATGGCGTCGGTGCTCACGCCGACCACCATGCCCGTGGTCACACCGTTCATGGTGCCGGGGTTGCCGCTTTTGCCGATACCGGCAATTTTGCCGTCACGAATGCCGACGTCGGCTTTGATCACACCCTGAATCGGGTCGATGATGGTGACGTTGGTGATCACCAGGTCGAGCACACCGTTATCACGGGTCAGGTGGTTGTTGGCGCCCATGCCGTCACGCAGCGATTTGCCGCCGCCATAGACAGACTCTTCGCCATATACGCGCAGGTCCTTTTCAATTTCGACAAACAGGTTGGTGTCGCCCAGGCGAACTTTATCGCCTACGGTCGGACCAAATAGTCCTGCGTATTCTTTGCGTGAAATAGTTGGCATCGGTGGCTCTTTTTCTAATGCCGCGCGGGCGTCAATCAATCAACGGCGCGTGTGCACAGTCTGCGAATGGGTTACTTGGCTGGCGGCGTGTTGAACTTGAAGCCGCGCTCGACTGCGCGCTGGATGGCTTGCAGTTTCTCCGGGCGTTCTTTGCCGCTGACGCTGCTTTGCGGCGCCCAGCCGTCCACCAGATTGTTGAAGCCATAGAGGGTTTGCTTGCCGCCATACGGCACCAGCGACACTTCAATCTCATCACCCGGTTCAAAACGGATGGCGGTGGTGGCGGTGATGTTCAGGCGCTTGCCATAGGCCGCTTCGCGGTCGAAGGCGAGGGCGCGGTTGGCCTCGAAGAAGTGGAAGTGCGAGCCGACTTGAATCGGGCGGTCACCGGTGTTGCGCACTTTGACTTTGATCGAAGGGCGGTCTTCGTTGAAGGTGATCGGCGTGCTGGCATAAATGGTGCCGCCCAGCGGGACATTGGCTTCATCGCCGGTGTGCACGCCGCCTGGATTCTTGGCGTGAGGGATGTGGTGGGCGGGGTGAGTGTCCTGATGCGGGCTGGCGTTTTTTTCGGGTGCAGCGGGTTTTTTGGTGCTCATGACTGATTCCTCAAAACGGTGCTGTTTGCGTTAATCGGCTTCAAAGCAGGCGTTATTTGATCGGGTCATGGACCGTGACCAGGCGGCTGCCATCGGTGAAGATCGCTTCGACCTGAACGTTGGGCACCAGATCCCAGACGCCGTCCATCACGTCATTTTTTGTCAGCACTTTGCTGGCTTCATTCATCACGTCTTCAACCGATTTGCCATCGCGTGCGCCTTCCAGAGCGGTCACGGTGATAATCGAAACAGCCTCCGGGTAATTCAACTTCAAGCCGCGAGCCTTTCGTTTGAACGCCACGTCCGACAGGGTGTAAATCATCAGTTTGTCGATTTCTCTCGGGGTGAGCTGCATAAGCCCTCCTATCTACAGTGCGGTAAACATTAAAGAACTGAAGCGCCGGATTTGGCCGGACTGCGCGCATGCAAAAGCCTGCGCATATCGATCACATGCACAGGGTTTGGATCAGGGTGTGTGGAGTGTTTTACGGGTTTCAAGGTCATGATGCTCAACCGTATAAATCCATTAAGACGGGCGCGATCAGAGCCTAGACCATAAATTTCAGCAGGCCAGTGACGGAACAGCCATAAGGGGATGGAGGGTTGACATGCATCAGCAGCCACTAGTTGCTTATAAAACCTTTAATAAACAACTAGTTATTGGTTTTTATTGCGCTTGATCAACACGATTTAGCGGCTGTTCTATGCTGAATAAGTTAATTTTTTAGTGCGATATGTCATCTAAATACGTAAGAAAGTTCCTATTTTTCAGGAGGGGCTTGGTTGTTTTTGAACAAATGGCGATGACCTTTATCGTAAAGCGCGGCATGCAGTTGATCGTTCAACTCGGTCAATTGCCGAAGCATTTCCAGCGTCAGCCAGATGTAGGCATAAAAAGGCGGTTCGTAGACCTTGTCCTTGATGCTTTCGAGGACCAGTTTGTGCAGGTCTCGTGCTTTTTGACGCAGTTCACCACTGATCTGATTGTCCGATATCCCCATGACCAGCTTGTTTTGCAGCGATTCCAGAGCCTGCGGAATAAGACGATGCAGGTCATTGAGTGATGACTCACTTTCAATCAGCTTATGGTTTTCATTGGAGGACCAGTAGGCATCAATCATCAGGGCCATGGTCGCTATCAAGTTGCGGTGCAGGGTTTGCATGGATTCGAACACACTGGCCTTGAGGTTGGTTTCCTTGCTGGCCGGGGTGATGTAATTACGCAGCTTGATTACGGCGTCCAGTTCATCTTTGAGCTGGTCGTCGAGGGCGGGTCGCTCCAGCACTCGGGGTGAGAAATAGCCTTCGTACAGGTGGTTGATCTTGTCGAGGCTTTGGCTGAATTTGATACGCAAATCTGTATAGGCCCGTTGCGGATAAATGCTGGTATAGAGCATGGCCAGCACTGAGCCTGCCAGTACATACACACTGCGGGTGATCGCCGATTCCATGTCGTTGGGCGGTGCGCAACTGACCACCGCCAGGGTGGCGCCGATCAACAGGGCCATATACGGGTGCTTGCCGAGTGTCAGGTAGCCGGCGATAAACATCATGACCCCGCACCACAACAGCATCAGCGGGTAGGAGTGGATTTCCAGATAGAGCGCCACCAGACCGGACAACGCACCCAGTACCGTGCCGCCGGTGCGTTGCAGTGCCCTGGAAAACACATTGCCCCAATAGGGTTGCGGTCCCATGACGATGAGCATGGTGATCAATGCGTAGGACGCGCCATCGAGCTTGAAATAACGAATGGCCAGAAAGGTGACCACAAATGCCAGGCTGATGCGGGTGGCATGAATCCAGCGGTAATACTGGCAAAACAGGCGCTCAGGCTTTGAAATCTTTTTCCCCAGGTGCATACCGACCTCAAACGCATGAATGGTTTGGGCAGGGAGCCTAGTTCAGGGTGGGGTGATCTACCACGAGGCCATGGGCCGGGATGGACAAAACGGGCGCTTGATCATGGGGCCAAATGCAGGCGGGCTGGTGGATTAAAGGAGAGGACAAGCGGGGTTAAAAAAAAGCCATTACCTTCATGGGGATCCGGTAATGGCTAAAAATCTCAACCAAAGAGAGCGTCAGGCATCAACCTGACGGGCGGCAATGTATCAATCTTTAACTTAGCTAGCTACCTAAGCAGCGGCGATACAGTTTTACACGGTGCGCAATAATGGTGCATGCCCTGTGTCTGGCCTCTTATAGCGTTAAACGCTACCCTGCGGGCCATGCAAATACCTGACTTGAATCTGCTGGTTGCCTTGAATGTCCTGCTGGAAGAGGGGTCAGTCGTGGGCGCTGCCCGGCGCATGAACCTCAGCGCACCGGCCATGAGCCGCACCTTGACGCGCATTCGTGAGGCCTTGAACGATCCCATATTGGTGCGCTCCGGGCGCGGGCTTGTGCCCACACCGCGAGCATTGGAGCTGCAAGAGCAAGTGCGCGGCGTGGTTGAACTGGCTCATGGCGTTTTCACCCAAAGTCAGCACAGTGACCTGAGCCAGCTGGAGCGCACGTTCAGCATTCGCGCCAATGACGTGTTCTTTGGCGTTTACGGCAGCGCACTGCGCGAACAGATGGCGAAGGAAATGCCCAAAGCCACCTTGCGGGTGGTGCCTGAGGGCTTTACCGATGACGAAGCCTTGAGCGAAGGTCGCATTGATCTGGCGATCAGTGCCAACAACACCTTCAGTTCGGACATCAAGGTCCAGCAGTTGTTTACCTGTCCTTTTGTAGGGCTGGCCCGTGAAGACCACCCGATTTTCGATCAGTCGATCACGGCGCAACGCTTTGTCGGCTATGACCATATCAGCGTGTCACGCCGTGGCCATGCCCGTGGGCCGATTGATACCAAGCTGGCTGAATTGGGCCTTGAGCGTCGAGTGTCATTCACCACCCCGACGTTTTACTCGGCGATTTTTGCCTTGGCCGATGCCGATATGATTTTGCCGCTGATGCCTCAATTGCTGCTCAAAACCCTGGAGCCAATGGGCCTGAAACTGCGCGCGTTTGAGTTACCGATAGCGTTGCAGGCGGTGAACATTATTCAGGCCTGGCATCCGCGAATGGACAACGACCCGGCTCATCGCTGGTTGCGCCGCACCCTCAAAACGTTCTGCGATACCGCCGCTCTGTAACACTGCCGCTCCCTATTCTGTAGCCGCTGCCGAAGGCTGCGATAAAGGCCGCAGGGCCTTGGCTTTTTAAATGGGGCAGCTGCGCAGCCCATCGCAGCCTTCGGCAGCGACTACATAAGTGGATTGCGTTTGACGCAATCCACAGTTAGCTATTTATCAATTTTTATAACAATACCGACTGGTTAAACTTTTTGTCATCAACAGTGACGACGGAGTTGGCCATGTATTGGCTGTTTAAGCGTGCGGGCGTTTCAGTGCCCGCGCCGCCAATCAGTACGGCCTTCGGCCTGCGGATTTTTACCGGACTGGTGGGGGTGTTGCTGGCCGTACTGGTTTCAGGGTTCAACGAGAACGTGACCAAGGTGGCCATGCCCGATATTCGAGGAGCAATGGGCCTCAGTGTTGATCAGGGCACCTGGCTGCTGGCGGTCTATTCCGCCACCTCAATTAGCGCAATGGCCTTTTCACCCTGGTGCGCCGCGACGTTCTCTATTCGGCGTTTTACGTTATGCGCCATCGCAGCCTTTATGCTGCTGGGCATCCTGTGTCCGTTGGCCCCAAACCCCAAGGTGCTGATGCTGCTGCGTACCCTTCAAGGCTTTGCCGCCGGTGCGTTGCCGCCCATGTTGATGTCGGTGGCGTTACGTTTTTTGCCGCCCGGTATTCGGTTGTACGGGTTGGGCAGTTACGCGTTAACCGCGACCTTTGGGCCCAGTTTTGGCACGCCGCTGGCCGCCTGGTGGGTGGACTACGCCGGTTGGCAATGGGCGTTCTGGCAGATTATTCCGTTCAGCCTGCTGGCGATGGCCTGTGTGGCGTGGGGCTTGCCGCAAGATCCGTTGCGCCTTGAACGCTTCAAACAATTCGATTGGCGTGGGCTGCTGTTGGGGTTGCCCGGCTTGATTCTGTTGGTGCTGGGGCTGGAACTCGGTCAATGGCAGAACTGGTTTGCGTCGCCGATGATTCGCGTTTTTATCGTCGGCGGGCTGGGGTTACTGGTGCTGTTTTTTATCAATGAATGGTCGCACCCGCTGCCGTTTTTCAAACTCCAGTTATTGAAAATCCGCAACTTGGCGCACGCCTTGCTGACATTGGGCGGCGTGCTGTTTGTGTTGATGGCGGTGATCAAGATTCCGTCCGCCTATCTGGCTCAGATTCAGGGCTATCGCCCCCAGGAAACCGCACCGTTGATGCTGTTGGTGGCGTTGCCGCAGTTGCTCGCGCTGCCGCTGGTGGTTGCGTTGTGCAACCTGCGGTGGGTCGATTGCCGCTGGGTGCTGGCCATCGGCCTGGGCTTGCTGGCGCTGGCGTGCGGCATCGGTTCGCAGGTGACGTCGGTGTGGAGCCGGGAGAATTTTTACGGCTTGCAAGCCATTCAGATCATCGCCCAGCCGATGGCGGTCATTCCTTTGTTGATGCTCGCCACGGGCAGCTTGAACCCGGCGGACGGGCCGTTTGCCTCGGCCTGGTTCAATACCGTCAAAGGTTTTTCGGCGGTGGCCGCGGGCAGCGTTTTGCAGGTGCTGACGGTCAATCGCGAGCATTTTCACTCAATGATGCTGGTGGATCGTGTGGGTAATACGTCGTGGATAGCCACAACGCCCAATCTGGCGCGCCGCATTCACGAGCAGGCGATGGTGTTGGCGTCTTCTGATCTCTATCTGTACATGGCCGGCTTGGCGCTTTTTTTGGTGGTGTTAATTCCTTTTGGCCCGACGCGGATCTATCCGCCGGGTTCCGTGGTTGGAGCAGTGAAATGAGTACAACAAGCGGGCGCATGCCCTTTATCAAGCTGGCTGGCGGTGTGTTGGTGGTCATTGTGGTGTACGGCCTGTGGCGACTGGTGTTCGCCGCCAGTGCGGTGCAAAGCACCAATGATGCCTTTGTCAGCGCCGATTTCACCTTGATTGCGCCTAAAGTGGCGGGTTTTATCGATGAGGTGCTGGTGCAAGACAATCAGCCGGTCAAGGCCGGACAAGTGTTGGCGCGCATTGATCCGCAGGACTTTAAAACCAATGTGCAGGCGGCTCAGGCCAGCGTGGCCACCGCGCAGGCGCAGTTGGCCAATGCGCAGGCGATGCTGGAACGCCAGCGTTCGGTGATCGCTCAGGCTCAGGCCACGGTGGACGCCGACTTGGCGCAGGTCGAATTCGCCGAGCACGAGTTGACGCGTTATCAGCATTTGGCCGGGCAGGGCGCTGGCACCTTGCAAAACTCACAGCAGGCGAAAAACCGTTCGCAGATTGCCCGCGCCGAGCTGGTTCAACACAAGGCAGCGCTTGAGGCCGCGCGTCAGCAAACCAGAGTGCTGGCGGCACAGACCAATGCGGCTCAAGCCTCGGTGCAATATGCTCAGGCGTTGCAGGCGCGTGCAGAACTGGACTTGTCATACACGCAACTGGTCGCACCTTTTGATGGGGTGGTAGGGCGGCGCAGTGTGCGCCAGGGCGCTTATGTCAAACCGGGCGATTCGGTGCTGGCGGTGGTGCCGCTGGCCAAGGCCTTTGTTGTGGCCAACTTTCTGGAACATCAATTGACCCATATGCGAGCCGGGCAACGGGTTTCGATCAAGGTCGACACCTTTCCCGGCGAGACCTTGCAAGGCACGGTGGACAGCATTGCACCGGCCACCGGCGTGACCTTTGCGTCGATTGCGCCGGATAACGCGACGGGCAACTTCACCAAAATCGTGCAGCGTATTCCGGTCAAAATCACTCTGGATCAAGGTCAGCCTTTGGCCGGTCAATTGCGCTTGGGCATGTCGGTGGACGCCTCCATTGATACCGAATCGGCGAATGGCGAGCAGGTCAGCACACGATGAAACGATCTCTTTTAGCCGGTGCTGTGGTCTGTTGCAGTGCGTTGAGTCTGAGCGGTTGTGTGCTGGGCCCGGATTTCACCTCACCCGTGCCCAAGCTCCCTGAGCGCTGGGGACCGGTGGCCAGTGAAGCGGGGCATAGCGCTACGGTTGAGTCAGCGGTCGACCCGCGCTGGTGGGACCGTTTTGCCGATCCGCAATTGTCGGCCTTGGTACAGGAGGCGTTGGACAGCAGTTTTGACCTGCAACTGGCGGCCAGCTGGCTTGAGCAAAGCCGGGCGCTGCGCCGTCAAATTGCGGCCGATACGGTACCAACGGTTGAGGGCGATGCCGGCTACAGCCGTAGTCGTAACAGTCAGCGCGGCCTGACAGATCCCTCGGGCAACAGCGGTAAACAGGCGTTCAACCTGTGGCATGGCGGCCTGGCGATCAGCTGGGAAGCCGACCTGTGGGGCCGGGTCAAGCGCTCGGTCGAGGCCGCTGATGCTTCCGTGCAAATGGCGCAAGAGGACCGTCACGGCGTGCAATTGCTGGTCATCGTGCAGACCGCGCAGGATTACATTCAGTTACGCGGCACCCAGCAAGCGCTGGCGGTGGTGCAGCAAAACTTGCAGATCGCCCGGCGCAGTCTTGAATTGACCCGATTGCAGGTCAAAGAGGGCGTCGCCACTGATTTGGAAGTGTCGGAGGCCGCCGCCCAGGTGTCCGAGATCGAGGCCCGCACGGCGCCCTTGCAGCAGCGTATTGCCCAATTGATCAATGCCTTGAGTCTGTTGTTGGCGCGTGAGCCTCGGGCCTTGCAGCAACAGTTGAGCGTGCCGGCCGATGTGCCCGCCTACCGCGCCGATGTGCCGATCGGCTTGCCCAGCGAGCTGGCGCAACGGCGCCCGGATATTCGCCGCGCCGACGCACAATTACATGCGGCAACGGCGTCCGTGGGCATGGCTCAAGCGGATTTTTACCCACGCATTACCTTGTCGGGCAGCCTCGGTTTTCAGGCTCTGCAATTGTCGGATCTGGGCAGTTGGGGCTCGCGCAGTTTTGCCTTTGGCCCCGGCCTGAGCGTGCCGCTGTTCGAGGGTGGACGCTTGCAAGGTGCTTTGCAACTGCAAGAAGGTCGTCAGCAAGAAGCGGGAATTGCTTACCAAAAGACCGTGCTCAGCGCCTGGCATGAGGTGGACGATGCACTGGTGGCGTATCAGGCCAACCAGCGTCGCCGCGACAGCTTGCAGCAGGCGGTGATGCACAGCCAGCATGCGCTTGACAGTGTTCATCAACAATATGCACAAGGCACGGTGGACTTTTTGAACGTGCTGACGGTGCAAAATACCTTGCTCAGCAATCAGGCGGCGCTGGTCGAGAGCACGGCGCAGGTGTCGTTATCACTGGTGCAGGTGTATGGCGCGCTGGGAGGCGGGTGGCAGGGCTAGTGTTATGCATCCTCGTAGCCGTTGGCGCCGGATGCAGCCGTCGCCAGCGGTTACGGATTAAAGGGTGCGATTCAGGGTACGTGCTTGATATGCTCGGCGCTTCGACTTCAAGCGCCAGCATAGGCGTGCCCTGTTCCTATTGAGCTTATTTATGCCTGCTGATATTCAAGCCACTGCCGTGCGCTTTTCCCGCTCCGATTACCGGACCCTTGGTCTGGCGGCGCTGGGCGGGGCGCTGGAAATCTACGATTTCATCATTTTCGTGTTCTTTGCCCTGACCCTCAGTCAGCTGTTTTTCCCTCCCGACATGCCTGAATGGCTGCGCCTGCTGCAAAGTTTCGGGATCTTTGTGACGGGGTATCTGGCGCGTCCCTTGGGCGGGATTCTGATGGCGCATTTTGCTGACCATCTGGGCCGCAAACGGGTTTTCAGCCTGAGCATCCTGATGATGGCGCTGCCCTGTCTGCTGATCGGGATCATGCCCACTTACGCCGACATTGGTTATTTCGCCCCGTTGATCCTGCTGGCGCTACGCATTCTGCAAGGGGCCGCAGTGGGCGGCGAAGTGCCCAGCGCCTGGGTGTTTGTCGCCGAGCACGCCCCCGCCGGACGCCGTGGCTATGCATTGGGCTTTCTACAGGCCGGGCTGACGTTCGGCTATCTGATCGGCGCCATGACCGCGACGTTGCTGGCGCAGCTATTTACCCCTGCTGAAATCCTCGATTACGCTTGGCGTTACCCGTTCCTGCTGGGCGGGGTGTTCGGCGTGATCGGTGTGTGGTTACGCCGCTGGCTGAGTGAAACTCCAGTATTTCTAGCCTTGCGCGAGCGCCGCGAGGGTCGCGCCGAATTCCCGCTGCGCACGGTATTGCGTGATCACCGGCGCTCGTTGTTGCCCGCTGCGCTGCTGACCTGTGTGTTGACCAGTGCCGTGGTGGTGTTTGTGGTTATCACCCCAACGGTGATGCAACAACACTTTGGCATGACCGCCAGCCATACCTTTGCGTTAAGCAGTGTCGGCATTGTGTTTTTGAATATTGGCTGCGTGCTGGCCGGCTTGATCGTTGACCGTATTGGCGTGTGGCGCAGCATTGTGCTCTACAGCCTTTTATTGCCGCTGGGCATTGGCCTGTTGTATGCCAGTCTGGTCGGGCAGTGGGGCTTGCCGGGGCTGGCGTACGCGTTCGCCGGCCTGAGCTGCGGCATTGTCGGTGTGGTGCCGTCGGTGATGGTGGGTTTGTTTCCGGCCCCGATTCGCGTCTCGGGGATTTCGTTCACCTACAACATCGCCTATGCGTTGTGGGCGAGTACCACGCCGCTGTTGCTGATTGCCTTGATGCCGTGGAGCCCGTGGGTGTGCGTGGTGTTTTGCGCCTTAATGGGCATAGTCGGAGTGCTGACGGCGCGTGGGTTTGGCTTTGAGCGGGGGCGCGAGGTGCAGAGACGACTGCTGGCCAATGTCGAGGTATAGGAAGGATTGCCCGCGAGAATAGGAAGGATTACTATTCGCGCCCTCTCTTTCTCAGTCCAGTGCGATGACTCATAAAGTGCCCCGCAGAACGGGCTTTTTAGACTACTACGATGAGTTGGTTGGCACTTGGACCCGGCGCCTGCGCAATCGTCAGCAGGCGCAGGACCTGGCCCATGACACCTTTGTACGCGTGCTCGAATCCGGCTCGGACAGCGTTGAACTGCCGCAAGGTGTTCGTCTGGCAAAAAATAGAGGGGCTGACCCAGGCCGAGATTGCCGAGCGCCTGGGGTTGTCCAAAAACATGGTGGAAAAGTACATGATCCGCACGTTGCGGCATCTGCGCGAGCGCGTGGACGCGTCGTGATGAGATCAGTTAAGGATGCCCCGATGGAGATGCCTGATTGCACGCGTGCCCCCGAGAACGTGCGCGATGCGGCTGCAACCTGGTTTGCGCGTGTGCAAGACCGGGGCTTGAGTGCTGAGGAGCAGGCCGATTTTGACGCCTGGTACAACGCTCACCCCAGTCATGAAGCGGAGTACCAATGGCTGGCTACGCTGTGCAGCGCCGTCGAGCTATTGCCCACGGCTCGCCTGCACGCGTTATGCGAGGCGCCTGCGCCGAGCATCAAGCGTCGCTCGATGCTGGGCAGGGCGCTGGCGGCGAGTGTGCTGGCGGTCGCCGTAGGCGCCGGGGTCTGGACGCAGTTAAAAGCCGGGGCCGGTTATCACGCGCAATTCGCGACCCAGGCGGGTGAACGCCGTACGGTTAATTTGCCCGATGGTTCCACCCTTGAACTGGACAGCCGCAGCCGTGTCCGTGTTGACTTTGCCGATTCCCGGCGCAGGGTTGATTTACAGGAGGGCGAGGTGATGTTCAGTGTCGCCCATGACACGGACCGTCCCTTTGTGGTGCAGGCCGGGCTGGGTCAGGTCACGGTCACGGGGACGCGCTTCGATGTCCGTCGCGATGGTGAGCAGGCACGGGTGGTGGTCGAATCGGGTCATGTGCAGGTACAGGGGCGCAATCCTGAGCAAGCGGTCAGCCTGACCGCCGGATTGGGCACGCGGGTTGATGGTCAGGGCATCGTGGCTGCGCCACAACCGGTGAACACTCAAGCGTTGACGGCCTGGCGCAAGGGACAGTTGATCTTCAATGACGCCAGCCTGGGCGAGGTGGCCGCCGAAGTGTCGCGCTACCGTGACCGGCCGCTGCATGTCAGCACGACTGCGTTGGCGCAACTGCGCCTGTCCAGTGTGTTCAAAACCGATGACACCGATGCGTTGATCAACGCTTTGCCACGCATTTTGCCGGTCTTGGTAAAAACCCGCGCCGATGGCAGTCAGGAAATCATTTCACGGTAAATTCAGGTTTTTTTCGAGTTCTTCGTCTTCTTGATCAACTGCAACTGGTTTGCATTAACAGCCGCACTCAAGTGTGATCAATAGGGCAAGACTCGACGTGAAAAACAATAATTCTTGTGGGCCGGTTTCAGTGCTTAACCCGCCTTCGAGCACGCTTTTTTTTGCACCGCGTACGTGCTGGCTGCCTTTGGCATTAGCGCTGGCGGTGAGTGCGGCGATGCCGGGCGCAGTGGCTGATGAGCTGGCAGCGGGCGCTATCCATATTCAGGCCCAGCCTTTGGCTGCGGCCTTGAGCCAGTTGGCCCAGCAAACCTCACTGCAAGTGTTTTTCAGTCCTCAACTGGTGGCCGGTAAACAGGCGCCCGCCGTTGATGGCAGCTTGTCGCCGGAGCAGGCATTGCGCCAATTACTGCAAGGCAGCGGCCTGAGTTATGAATTGAACGGTGACGCGGTGACGCTACTTGCCGCCCCGGTGGTCAGCGCTGCGACGGCTTCCGGGCCATTGGAGCTGGGGCCGGTGGATGTCAAAGTGGTCGGCGACTGGTTGGGCGATGCCAATGAGGCGGTGGTGCAGAACCATCCCGGTGCGCGCACCGTGGTTCGTCGCGAAGCGATGGTGGAGCAGGGTGCGATGAACGTCAGCGACGTGCTCAAGCGTATTCCCGGGGTTCAGGTGCAAGAGTCCAATGGCACCGACGGCAGCGATATTTCCCTGAACGTGGGCGTGCGTGGCTTGACCTCGCGCCTGTCACCGCGTTCGACCGTATTGATTGACGGCATTCCGGCAGCGTTCGCCCCCTATGGCCAGCCGCAACTGTCGATGGCACCCATTTCGGCAGGCAATCTGGACAGCATCGACGTGGTACGCGGTGCGGGTTCGGTGCGTTATGGGCCGCAAAACGTCGGCGGAGTGATCAATTTTGTGACGCGAGCGATTCCCGAAACCTTTCAGGGCGACGTCGGCACCACGCTGGAAACCTCCGAGCACGGCGGCTGGAAGCACATGGAGTCGGCCTTTCTCGGCGGCACGGCGGACAACGGTATCGGTGCTGCGCTGCTGTATTCCGGGGTCAAGGGCAATGGCTATCGCACCAGCAACAATAACAACGACATCAATGATGTGTTGCTCAAGACCCATTGGGCGCCGACCGATCAGGACGATTTCAGCCTTAACTTTCATTATTACGACGCCACCGCAGACATGCCCGGCGGACTGACGCAGAAACAGTTCGATGCCAATCCGTATCAGTCCGTGCGTGACTGGGACAACTTCACCGGCAGGCGCAAGGATGTGTCCTTCAAATACCTGCGCCAGATTGACGATCAGACTCAGTTTGAAGTGCTGACCTATTACACCGACAGCTTCCGGGGCAGCAATATTGCTTCACGCAACTTGCAGACACTGGGGATTTATCCGCGTTCTTATTACACCTTTGGTGTCGAACCGCGGGTGTCCCATGTGCTCACTCTTGGCCCTGTGACACAGGAAGTCGGTGTGGGTTATCGCTACCTCAAGGAGGGGATGCACGAAGAGGCCAGCCAGTTACAGCTGGTCAATAACGTGCCGATGCCCATGCCGGGTGCCGACGGGCACGTGTATCAGGACCGCACGGGTGGGACTGAAGCCAACGCGTTCTATATCGATGACAAGATTGATGTCGGTAACTGGACGGTCACGCCGGGTATTCGTTTCGAGCGTATCAGCACCAACTGGCACGACCGCCCGGTGCTGGGCAATAACGGAGTGCCGGTGACCGAGAAAAAACGCAGCATTGACAGCAATGAAGCGCTGCCGGCCCTGAGCGTCATGTATCACCTCTCGGACGCGTGGAAGCTGTTTGCCAACTATGAGACCTCATTCGGCAGCTTGCAGTACTTTCAACTGGGGCAGGGCGGCATTGGCGATCAAACGGCTGCGGGCCTGAGGCCTGAAAAAGCCAAGACCTATGAACTCGGCACGCGCTATGACAATGGCGTGTGGGGCGGTGAAGTGACGTTGTTCTACATCGACTTTGCCGATGAACTGCAATACGTCAGCAACGATGTGGGCTGGACCAATTTGGGGGCGACCAAGCATCAGGGGATCGAGACTTCGGTTCACTACGATTTATCGACTCTCAATGCGCGGCTTGATGGTTTGTCGGTGAACGCTGCGTTTACCTACACCAAGGCAACGTCAGAGGGGGATATTGTCAACTTCAAAGGGCGGGACTTGCCGCTGTATTCGCGTCAGGTGCTTAACCTGGGTGCGCGGTATGCCGTGAATCGCTGGACTTACAACCTGGATATGTTTGCCCAATCGCAGCAACGTGCGCCGGGAACTGGCGGTGTGTATATCACTGATCCGACGCCGGATGGCCAGTACGGTGATATTCCGGGGTATGCGACATGGAGTACGCGAGTGGGGTATGACTTTGGGCCGCAGGCATCAAACTTGAAGGTGGGGGCGGGGATCAAGAACCTGTTCAATCAGGAGTACTACACCCGTTCCAGCGACAACAACTCAGGCCTTTATTTAGGCGAGCCGCGAACCTTTTTTGTGCAGGCGAGTGTCGGGTTTTAAGGCTGGATCAACAGCCCCTCACCCCAACCCTCTCCCGGAGGGAGAGGGAGCTAATCGGTGGTGTTGCGCTAATCAGCTTTTGACTTTAGTCCCCTCTCCCTCTGGGAGAGGGTTAGGGTGAGGGTTTTGCATGTACCGCTAAATCAGATAATTCTTCAGCTCTCGCGCAATCACCATCCGTTGAATCTCACTCGACCCTTCATAAATCTGAGTGATCCGCGCATCCCGGTAATAACGCTCTACCGGGTAGTCTTCAAGGTAGCCATAGCCGCCGTGAATCTGAATGGCTTTGGAACACACATACTCAGCCATTTCCGAAGCGAACAGCTTGGCTTGCGAAGCTTCTGATAAACAGGGTTTGCCCGCACCACGCAGGCGGGCCGCGTGCAGAATCAACAGGCGCGCGGCGTTGAGACGGGTTTGCATGTCAGCCAGCATGTTAGCCACGCTTTGATGCTCAATAATGGCTTTGTCAAACTGTACCCGTTCACGCGCATAGGCCAGCGCCGCTTCAAATGCGGCACGGGCAATCCCCAGCGCCTGCGCAGCAATGCCGATACGACCACCTTCAAGGTTGGACAGGGCGATCGTCAGCCCCTTGCCCTGTTCACCCAATAGATTGGCGTGCGGCACGGTGCAGTTGTTTAGGGTCACTGCGCAGGTGTCCGAGGCGCGGATGCCCATTTTGTGCTCAGTGCGGTCGACAATGAATCCCGGTGTGTCAGTGGGCACCAGAAACGCCGAAAGGCCTTTTTTACCCAGCTGCGGATCGGTCACGGCAAACACAATGGCCAGCCCGGCGCGCTTGCCATTGGTGACAAACTGTTTGGCGCCGTTGATTACCCACTGCCCGTCCTGTAACTCGGCCCGCGTGCGCAGGTTGTGCGCTTCAGACCCCGCTTGAGGTTCGGTCAGGCAAAAACAGCCGATGGTGGTGCCGCTGGCAAGACCCGCCAGCCACTCTTCTTTTTGCGCCTGGCTGCCATAGTTGAGGATCGGGCCGCAGCCCACGGAGTTGTGAACGCTCATCAGCGCTCCCGTCGCACCATCGCCGGCCGAGATCTCCTCAACCGCCAGGGCATAGGCGACGTAATCGAGGTAAGAACCGCCCCATTCTTCAGTCACCACCATGCCGAGCAGGCCGAGTTCGCCCATCTTGGCGACCAGCCCGTCGTCAATCCAGCCAGCCTTTTCCCACGCCTGGGCATTAGGTGCAATTTCACCTCGCGCAAAGTCGCGGGCCATGTCGCGAATCATCACTTGTTCTTCAGTCAGTTCGATGTCTTGCATGATTCAGACTCCGCTCGGCGTGAAGTGGGTGAAGAAGCTGGCCACCTGGGCCGGGTCCAGTTCATTGAGCGTGGGCGGATTCCAATGCGGATTTTTGTCCTTGTCGATAATCAACGCGCGTACCCCTTCGATCAAGTCACCCCGGTCAAACCACTGGCGGTCAAGGTGCAGCTCCAGCGCAAAGCACTGCTCAAGGTTCAGGTTGAGGGCACGGCTGCGGCGCAGCATTTCAAGGGTAACGGCCATGCCCAGCGGCGACCGGGTTTGCAGCAGGTTGGCGGTGTCAGTGGCCCATTGCCGATGCTCGCTGGTTGCCACTTCCTGCAACCGGGTAACAATGGTCGTCACGCTGTCATGGGAAAAGATGTCGTCAATCAACGGGCGAAGTGTGGCGATGGGGGCGTCGGGCAAGCTGTTTACGGCGATTGACGCCAACAGTGCCTCAAGTTCTTGCCGCGGGGATTGTTGCCATGTCAGCGCGTCGAGCTGCTTATCCAGTTCGCTCAACCGGGTGCTGTCGGTATACCAGTCTGCCAGCCCGCAATACAGGGCATCACGGGCGTCGATTTGCACACCGCTCACGCCCAGATAAGTCCCCACTTGGCCGGGTATTTTGCTGAGGAAATGGCTGGCACCCACGTCCGGGAAATAGCCGATGGCGACCTCTGGCATGGCTAACCGGCTGCGTTCGGTGACCAGTCGAAAATCAGCCCCTTGCGCCAACCCCATGCCGCCGCCAAGTACGTAGCCGTCCATCACGGCAAGCACGGGTTTGGCGTAGTGATGCAAGGTCAGGTCGAGGGCGTATTCCTCCTCGAAAAAAGCAGTGTGCAGGGTGTCGTTGTTTTTGTAGCTGTCATACAACGAACGAATATCTCCCCCGGCACAGAAGGCTTTTTCGCCAGCGCCGCGCACGACCACCGCGGCCACGTGGGGGTCTTTGGCCCAGGCATCGAGGTGCTGCTGGAGGCTGCGTACCATTTCAAGATTGAGGGCGTTGAGGCCGCTCGGGCGGTTAAGGGTCAAATGGCCGATTCGATTGCGTACCTGCGCGAGTACGGTGTCGGGCGCGATGTTGCCATCGAGTATCGGTGAGGATGAAGCCTGAGCAGTCATCGCTAACTCCCTGCTTTATATTATTTTTAAGGGGTGTTCGCGGGCGAACGATGGCCGATGCTAACAGTGCAAAATTGCCTTGTACAACCCTGATACGTGCAGGGCTGGTGTGCATTTTTGCCTGAAGGGTGAGCACGGATCTTTACTGCGCCAACCAGCCGCCGTCGACATTCCAGGCTGCTCCGCGAACCTGGCTGGCAGCATCGCTGCACATGAAGAGCACCAATTCACCGAGTTGAGGCGGGGTTACAAATTCCAGTGAGGGTTGTTTTTCGGCGAGCAGATCATGCTGCGCTTGATAAGGGTCAATCCCCTGACTGATGCGCTGATCGATCTGATTTTGTACCAGCGGAGTCAGCACCCAGCCAGGGCAGATGGCGTTGCAGGTGATGTTGCTGGTTGCGGTCTCAAGGCCGACCACTTTGGTCAAGCCAATCACACCATGTTTGGCGGCGACATAGGCCGCTTTGCCGACCGAACCCACCTGGCCATGCACCGAGGCGATATTGACGATGCGACCCCAGCCGCGTTTGCGCATGCCGGGCAGGGTCAGGCGCGTGCTGTGGAAGACCGAGGAGAGGTTGATTGCGATGATGGCGTCCCAGCGTTCCACCGGAAAGTCTTCGACGGTTGAGACATGCTGAATGCCCGCATTGTTGACCAGGATGTCGATGCCGCCAAATTCCCGCTCGGCGTAGTCGATCATGTCAGCTATTTGTGCGGGGTCGCTGACATCTGCCGGGTGATGACCGACCCTGCCACCGAACTGTTCCAGGTCAGCAATGACTTTGCCGGCATCGCCAAAACCGTTGAGTATCAGGTCGGCACCTGCTTTAGCCAGACTTTGCGCAATACCCAGTCCAATACCACTGGTTGATCCGGTAACCAGAGCGGTTTTACCTGTAAGGCTCATGACTTATTCCTCAAGTGACACGTGGGGGCGTGAATGAGAAACGTAGCACGAGGTTTATGTTTACGGATACGAAACGGCCCACCAAAAGGCGGGCCGTTTTCACGCAAACCGGGAGGATTAGTCCTGACGGCTGGTGACTTCCAGCAGGTGGTAGCCGAACTGGGTTTTCACCGGGCCTTGAACCACGTTGATCGGTGCGCTGAAGACGACCGTGTCGAATTCTTTAACCATTTGGCCTGGACCGAACGAACCCAGATCACCGCCTTGACGGCTGGATGGGCACGAGGAGTTGGCTTTTGCGACTTCGGCGAAATCAGCGCCGCCTTCAATTTGGGCTTTCAGTTCGTTGCACTTGTCTTCTGTGGCAACGAGGATGTGGCGGGCAGTGGCTTTAGCCATGAGAGAGTACTCCTTTCAATAAAGTGGTGAGCCTACCGGATTCAGTCAGTTTTTTCCCGGCAAAAGTTCCCATGGCGATTACGCGATCGCCTGAACAGCCTGTCGTTGTGCGTGCAGTTGGGCTGCCGCTGCTCGCAACAATTGCTCGGTGGCATCCCAGCCCAGGCAGCCATCGGTGATGGAAACACCGTAGCGCAAGGTGCTGCTCAAGGGTTGGCAGCCCTCGAATAAATGGCTTTCGAGCATCATGCCGATCAATGAGTGATCGCCCTGCAGGCGCTGAGCCAGCACGTCGTTGAACACATCAGGCTGGCGTAACGGGTCTTTGCCGCTGTTGGCGTGGCTGCAATCCACCATTAAACGGGCCGGGATGGCGTTTTTTTCAAGTCCGGCGCGTGCATTGGCAACGCTGTTGCGATCGAAGTTGGGGCCGCTGTGGCCGCCGCGCAGCACCAAATGCGTGTCCGGGTTGCCCGGCGTCTGGATGATTGCCGGGTGGCCTTCAGCGTCGACCCCGAAGTGGCGATGGCTGTGGGCTGCAGAACGCATGGCATCGCAGGCGATGGCCACACCGCCGTCTGTACCGTTTTTGAAGCCGACCGGCATGCCCAGGCCGCTGGCCATCTCGCGGTGAATTTGCGATTCGGTGGTGCGAGCGCCAATGGCGACCCAGCCCAGCAGGTCATCGAAGTAACCGGCGGCCATTGGTTGCAGCAACTCGGTAGCGATGGGCAGGCCCATGCCCAGCATTTCCAGCATCAGCTCGCGCGAGAGTGTCAGGCCGTGGGCCATGTCATCGCTGCCATCCAGATGCGGGTCATAGGCCAGGCCTTTCCATCCAACCGTAGTACGCGGTTTTTCGATGTAGGCACGCATCACCAGCAGCATGTCATCACGCAGCTCGTGCGAAAGGGCTGCGAGGTGGCTGGCGTATTCAAGGGCTGCAACCGGGTCATGGATAGAGCAGGGGCCGACTACGATCAGTAAACGGGAGTCTTCACCGTTCAAAATGGCGCGTATGGCCTGACGCTGACGACTGACCAGCTGGCGAAGTGAGTCGCTGAGCGGCAGGTGTTGCTTGAGTTGCGCTGCTGTGGGCAGGCGCTGGATGCTGACAGAAGGGGCGGTGTGGGTGGCAGGCAGAGCAGAAATCGATGCGTTCATGGTGTGTGTCCTGGGCAAGCGGCGGGTCTTCCCGCGCGCAGCCCTATTGGGGTGTTCGACAATTAGCCTGACTGGCTGTGAGTGCATGGGTGCCACCGATGTGATTTCGTTCGGAGGCGGCAGGCTGTCCCGAACGACGGTTGGTAAATCGCCATGCAGTGCAAAGGTCGAAGCGGTAATAAGTGGCGTAGTTCATGGTGTGATTCCTTAAATAAGTAAGTTTTCAGGGGCTGAAAAAACAAAACCCCCGGTCGGGAGGCCGACCGGGGGTGAGAAATTCTCTGGTAGGCGACCCCTAAGTAGTGGGCGCCGTTTGGGTATCAGGCGCGCCAGTGGCTAAACCAATACCCAAAATAAAATCGTGCTACGGATTGCGCGTTGTTCGCACACACAGAGCCGACCGTGCGAGATTCGCATGGGAGCTGAAAAGCGTCTGTGTGGGGGCGATGCAACATGTGCGGTCTCCAATGAATGCGTTGAAGCTTACCCGAGGCAGGCAAACCGGTTCAATCAAAAATTGCCGTGTCGTGAATACACGGATCAATCAGGTGCCAAGGGCTGATTGATCCTGCAGACAACACAGGCTTAAACGGCCAGCTGTTTAGGGGCTGTCAGGCGGTGAGTAATCTATATCTGGAGTAGCGCTTGATTAAGCGCATACTCAGTTAAAGACATCTCTTTGCTCGGCCTCAAGCCCCGCGTCACGCGATGGAATGATGCCGTCTTTCATGCCCAGAAGTACCGCCACTTTATGGGCTTCCCCACGTTTCCCTTTCTTGCGCCCGGCGAGCACCTGATAAGTAGTCGCCGGGTCAACACCGTGCTCGCGAGCGAACTTTTGCACTGATTTTCCTTGATGTTCCAGCCAAGCCTTGGCTTGTGCAGCGGTACGTATTCCGGTCATAGTTCAAAACCGTTCAATGTTGTTTAATATTTTTTGATTATACCATCCTCGCGGGTGTTAAAAATGGGATCTTACATCCAAATGAGTGGAATCGGTGCGCGCTTAAGGCAAGAGAGAGAGCGGCTTGGCCTGTCGCAGAAAGCTTTTGGTGAAATCGGCGGTGTCGAGGCCAATGCTCAAGGTAAATATGAAAGTGGAGAGCGTGCGCCCAAAGCGGATTACTTGTCGCGAGTGGCAGAGCGTGGTGCAGATGTACTTTATATTTTGACGGGCACTCCAACCCCAACACTGCTCGATAATCTTAGTCAGGTTGAGGAAAAGGTGCTGGTGAGTTACCGCATTTTGCATAAAGAAGACCAGGAAGCCATTCGTAGGCTTACGGTCACTTTGGCAGAGTTGTATACGCCTGTTCAGGCTAAAGGGCGTCAGGATTAGAACGATGCTTAAGTCTTGTTCAGGCATCGGCCTGCATTTTTAACGTTTTGCTATGGATCGTCGATTGATCATGGGTAGGTTGGCGTGCGTGTTTTTTGCTAAGGTGTCGTCAATCTACTTAGTCCAATTGGTGAGGTGCCGGCTTGATTCGGGTTCTGGTGGTCGATGATCACGATCTTGTGCGTACAGGCATCACACGAATGCTGGCTGATATAGATGGCCTGCAAGTGGTTGGGCAGGCTGAATCCGGTGAGGAATCCCTTATCAAGGCCCGCGAGCTGAAACCTGATGTGGTCTTGATGGATGTCAAAATGCCCGGCATTGGCGGGCTGGAAGCCACACGAAAAATGATGCGCAGCCACCCTGACATCAAGGTGGTTGCAGTGACCGTGTGTGAAGAGGATCCTTTTCCGACACGGTTGTTGCAGGCGGGTGCTGCTGGCTATATGACCAAGGGCGCGGGTCTGGCCGAAATGGTTCAGGCCATTCGTCTGGTCTTTTCCGGGCAGCGCTATATCAGCCCGCAAGTCGCACAGCAATTGGCCCTCAAGTCATTCCAACCTGCCAGTGACTCACCTTTTGATGCACTGTCGGAGCGAGAAATCCAGATTGCACTGATGATTGTGGGCTGTCAGAAGGTTCAGGTGATTTCCGACAAGTTGTGTCTGTCCCCCAAAACGGTCAACACCTATCGCTATCGCATATTCGAGAAGCTCTCGGTCAAAAGTGATGTTGAGCTGGCTTTGCTGGCGGTACGTCACGGCATGGTAGACGCTGGTTGAAAATGACTGACGTGTTCGATGCAAGCGCATTTCTTTCGACCTGTAGTGGGCGCCCCGGTGTGTATCGCATGTTTGACAGCGATGCGCGCCTGCTTTACGTAGGCAAGGCCAAGAACCTCAAAAAACGCTTGGCCAGTTACTTTCGTAAAACCGGTCTGGCCCCGAAAACGGCGGCGCTGGTCGGGCGTATCGCTAACATCGAAACCACTATCACGGCCAATGAGACCGAAGCGCTGCTGCTTGAGCAGACGCTGATCAAAGAGTGGCGCCCGCCCTACAATATTCTTCTGCGCGACGATAAATCCTATCCCTACGTGTTTCTTTCGGACGGGGCATATCCGCGCTTAAGCATTCACCGTGGCGCCAAAAAAGCCAAAGGCAGGTATTTCGGGCCTTATCCGAGTGCGGGGGCTATTCGTGAAAGCCTGAGTATCTTGCAAAAGACGTTTATGGTGCGTCAGTGCGAAGACAGCTACTTCAAGAATCGCACGCGCCCCTGTTTGCAATACCAGATCAAACGTTGCAAAGCGCCTTGTGTCGGATTGGTTGACCCTCAGGTCTATGCCGAAGATGTGCGTCACTCGGTGATGTTTCTGGAAGGGCGCAGCAGTGCGCTGACCGACGAATTGAACAGCGCAATGGAACAAGCGGCCAGCACCCTTGATTTTGAGCGTGCCGCTGAGATACGTGATCAGATTTCGTTGCTTCGCCGGGTTCAGGATCAGCAAAGCATGGAAGGTGGAACCGGCGATGTCGACGTCATCGCGGCCTTTGTAAACCCGGGCGGCGCCTGTGTGCATTTAATCAATGTGCGAGGCGGGCGGGTTTTGGGCAGCAAGAATTTCTTTCCGCAGGTCGGGATCGAGGAGGAAGTGGGCGAAGTCATGGCGGCCTTCCTTGGGCAGTACTACATCAGCAGCCCCGAGCGCGATCTGCCGAGTGAATTAATCGTCAACGTTGAGCACGAAAGTTTTGACGCCATCATCGATGCGCTTGAAGCCCTGCGCGGCCGAGAAATGGCCATCAGTTACCGTGTACGGGGCACGCGGGCTCGCTGGCAGCAATTGGCCGTCACCAATGCCGAACAGGCACTGGCTGCGCGTCTGGCTAATCGCTTGCATGTCGCTGCGCGCTTTGAGGCATTGGCTCAAGTACTTAAGCTCGACGAGATTCCGCAACGCCTTGAGTGTTATGACATCAGTCATTCCAGCGGTGAAGCCACAGTCGCTTCGTGTGTGGTATTTGGCCCCGAAGGGCCGATCAAGTCTGATTACAGGCGGTTCAACATCGAAGGCGTAACCCCCGGCGATGATTACGCGGCCATGCACCAGGCCTTGATGCGGCGTTTTGCCCGGCTCAAAGAGGGGGAGGGCAAGTTGCCTGACATCTTGCTGGTCGATGGCGGCAAAGGTCAGCTCTCGATGGCGCGGGATGTACTCAATGAACTGGCTATTCCAGACCTCATTTTGCTGGGCGTGGCCAAGGGTGCGACGCGCAAGGCGGGTTTTGAAACCCTTTACCTGAATGACGCTGCCCATGAGTTCACCTTGAAAGGCGACTCCCCGGCGTTGCACCTGATTCAGCAAATTCGCGATGAGGCGCACCGTTTCGCAATTACCGGGCACCGGGCGCGACGCGGTAAAACCCGGCGAACCTCAACCCTGGAAGGCATTGCGGGCGTAGGCCCTACACGTCGACGTGATCTTTTGAAACATTTTGGTGGATTACAGGAGCTGACTCGTGCAAGCATCGAAGAGATCGCCAAAGCACCGGGGATCAGTAAAAAGCTCGCAGAGTTGATTTATGCAAATCTGCACAGCGAGTAGAATGCCCCTCTCACCTAGTAGCCAGTTGTGCCGATGAATATCCCTAATTTGATCACCGTACTACGCGTTCTACTGATTCCTTTTTTCATATTGCTGTTTTATCTCCCGTACAGCTGGAGTTATGTGGCCTCCAGTTCAGTTTTCGCCTTTGCAGCGGCAACTGACTGGCTTGATGGTTATCTGGCGCGACGCCTTGAGCAAAGCACCCCGTTCGGTGCTTTTCTGGACCCGGTCGCTGACAAATTGATGGTGGCTGTAGCGTTGGTTTTGCTGGTGCAAGAGCATCACAATGTGTGGCTTACCCTGCCTGCAGCCGTGATCATAGGTCGTGAGATTGTCATTTCAGCCTTGCGCGAATGGATGGCTGAGCTGGGGGCTCGTGCTCAGGTTGCGGTTTCCAGCATGGGCAAGTGGAAAACCGCCGCGCAAATGCTCGCGCTGGTGATTTTGCTGGCCAATCCGTCTGACTTCAGCTTTTGGGTGTTAGTGGGGTATGCATTATTGCTCGTGGCTGCGGGGCTGACCTTGTGGTCGATGCTCCAGTATTTGCGGGCAGCATGGCCACACTTGAAGACTACCTCTACAAAATAAATAAAAACTTTTTGAATCAAAGGGTTGACGCAAACTTTCAGTTCTATACAATGCCCACCACCAAGACGCGGGAATAGCTCAGTTGGTAGAGCACGACCTTGCCAAGGTCGGGGTCGCGAGTTCGAGTCTCGTTTCCCGCTCCAAACAAAGATTTACAGAGTTGCACGCAAGTCTGTAAATCATCAAAAAAAGACGCCTAGGCGTCTTTTTTTCGTTGTGCCAGATTCCTTCTACGACCACGCATTCAACGTGGGTAAATGAGTCCTTGTGTTGAGCGAAAGTGGCCGGTCGAGTTTTGCACGACTAGGAGCTGCCCCTTCAATCATGGGCGACTACCGCGCTTTGGCACTGAGCTGGACAGGGACGGTTTCGATCAATTTGCGTGACAGAATCATTGGTTGCGTGATCGCGACATATTTCTTGAAGTGAGGCGAGGCAATATGTGCCTGGTAAGCCTCATCACTGGCGTAGATTTCGAAGAAGCGCAGGCTGTTGGGTTTGTCTTTTTCAGCAACTGAATAAATAGCCAGCACTCCCGGCTCCAGCCGTATCGAGTCTTCCATCTCTTCCCTGACGGCCGTTGTGTAGGCAACGAGCTGTTCAGGATCAATCACCAGTTCAGCGATGCGCACAACGGTTGTGTCCGTCTCCTGTGCTTGAATAGCTGTGCTACAAGCAGCGGCTGCGGCAAGTGCCCAGATTCCTATGCGATTGTTTTGCTTCGTCATGTGCGGCCTCATTGGAATGCTCAGCCTTGATGTTTAATACATTTTCGCCAAGTGTGTCATCAGCTTGAAAAGAGCGATAATCATAGTTGGTTCACCCACCTCCAACGACTCGATCAGCGCCAGGTTCAAGAAGTTCTTCGAGGACTCCGCAAAGGCAGCAAAATCGCGGCAGGCTTTACCAACTCTGGAGCACAGATCGGTGAAGTAAAGCTTCGCCCAATCATTTAAAGGGTCATGCGTTAAAGGTCCGAAGTCTGTCGAATTATGACTTGGACGGTCTGGCGAGGGGAGGCATAGGATTGCCGCCATCGGAGTTTATGAGCGACTCCCCTAGTCACGAAACATTAGATGAATCTCAAATCCCTTATAGCTAACTATCGGCCTTGGGGTGGGCGGCGAACAGGGTTTCGGCGCCAGCGGCGGTGCCCAGGTCGGCGACGACGCCGTGTACCTGACCACGCCCGCCTTGGGCGCGGGCCAGACCACAGGCGATGGCCAGGCCAATGCCACCGGTGGAGCCACTGATAATGGCGGTGCGTGCGCTTAGATCGATATTCATGGATGAGTTCCTCTAGGTAGGTTGTATCGATGGGGCCATGCTAGTAGGGCGCATTCAGACAGTAAAAGACGCGATCTGACTGAGTTCAGACCTAGCGGGTCTGATCTGCCAGGGTCATTACACGTTCGCGGAAAAAGGCAACACGCCAGCATGGATGGCGTGGTTGACGTAGCCGATGCACAGGCCACCCTCTTCGCCGCGCCCCAGGCGTTTGCCCAGCGATTCCAGACGTTCGGCATGCTTGAGCAGGCCACGGGCTTCACCCAGGAAGGTGCGCCCGTCAGCCGTCAGGAACAGGCGCTGATTACGCCGCTCGAACAGTGCCAGTTCCGGACAGCACCCTTTTTCCGGGTGATGCCTGCCACGTGTTGTGTTCTCCCGGCAAAGAAATCAGCGGGAATCTTGCAGCGCAATCATTTTGTTTTGGCGAACTTGCATAGCGTGTTGATCATGGCAGTGATACTCGTCGAAAAAAGCCACCTGGACTCTTCTTCTTATGCCTGACTGCGGCTACCATGCGCGCCCTGATTTTGTCTGCCCGGTCAGTGCCCAGGTGCGCGTCCAGCCCGCCTTGACCCTTGCCCGTACAACTCGAACGCCTCGACTGTGGCCTCGAGCCACGCTCAATCACACCTGTTTACAGATTACGCCCCCCGGCTTTGCCGAGAGGGGTGGCTGTGCTGTTGCCCGTTCGTGGGCTTAATTGTTCGTCGAGGTCTTGAGTTCATTATGTCTGTCCAACTGTTAGCGATGGCGCTGGCACCGTTACTTGGGCTGTTTATCATCAGTATCGGCAACGGCATGTTGTCGTCGTTAACGACACTTCGTCTCGATTCGTTGGGCGAGTCGGCCACGATGGTTGGCATTGTCTCGTCTGCGTACTTTATCGGTCTGACATTAGGCTCGATCTTCAATGACCGACTGATCGTGCGCATTGGCCATATCCGCGCCTACAGCTGCTTTGCGGCCTTGATAGCCACGACGATCCTGTTTCAGGGACTGTCGTCTGATCCCTGGACCTGGTTCGCCTTACGCCTGATCAATGGCTGGGCCAGTGTGGGCGTGTTTCTGGTGGTAGAAAGCTGGTTGTTGATTGCCGCCGACCCGAAGATCCGCGGGCGCCTGCTGGCCCTTTATATGATCGCTCTCTATGGCGCAGGCTTGTTGGGGCAGGTCAACCTGGGTGCTATTGCGCACACCGGTGACACCATCCCCTTCATGATCGCGGCCATTCTGGCCTCGTTGTCCATGCTGCCGATTGTGATGATCCCGCGGGTGACGCCCGTCGTTGAGCGAGCGGAGCCGCTTATGCCGTGGCAGTTATTGCGTGCAACGCCGACCGGGGTGATTGGATGTTTTGGCTCGGGCCTGGCCATTGCTGCGGTCTACGCCTTGCTACCGCTGTACTTGCAGCGCATTGGCCTTGATGTGACTGAGGTCGGACACATGATGGCTTACGTGATTCTCGGTGCGATGTTGTTGCAATACCCGGTTGGGCGCTGGTCGGATCATCAGGACAGGCAATTGGTTTTGATCGTACTGGCCGCGGCCTGTGCAGTCTTGTCGTTGATCATCCTGTTTTTACCGCCCGGTTCCCCGTTGCTGATCGTGGCGTTTTTCCTGCTGGGGGGCGGTATTTTTGCGATCTACCCGGTGGCGGTGAGTCACGCGGCTGACCACGCGTCGTCCGGAGCCATCGTGCGGATGATTCAAGGCTTGTTGCTGATCAACTCATTAGGCTGTGCCATCAGCCCTCTGGTGATTTCACCGTTAATGACCCGAGTGGGTGAGGGCGGGCTGTTTTGGGCGTTGGCGGGGCTTAATGTGGGGTTGGTGGTGTTGTTTATCTGGCGTCGAGGCCAGCGTTCGGAGCCGGTGACGGCCGCGCCCTTTACTGCTGCGGCGCAGATGTCGGCGGTGGGGGTTGAAATGCGTGTGACTGAGGACCTTGCTCAGGCTGTATTTGATCACGAGCACGACGGTGAAGAAGGGCAACGGCAAGCGGGCTAGCGATTGCTGTTGATCCAGCTTTTGATCTGGCTTTTGATCTTGATCTGCCGCCCCGTCGGAAGGCCGAGTGTAGGTTTCGCGGAGTGGGTCGACCGGCATGGATGCCGGGAGAGCCGTGTTGGGCCATGGATGGCCCG
>NZ_WIWC01000051.1 GCF_009600315.1 Pseudomonas helleri
TTGGTGGAGCTAAACGGGATCGAACCGTTGACCTCTTGCATGCCATGCAAGCGCTCTCCCAGCTGAGCTATAGCCCCGATTTATCGCCTGGCGGCGGAGCAACACCGAAGTGCTGCTTCTGTAAAACTGGCGTCCCCTAGGGGACTCGAACCCCTGTTACCGCCGTGAAAGGGCGGTGTCCTAGGCCACTAGACGAAGGGGACATAAACCTTCTAACTGATCAGCGCTGAGTGCTGATCGATTCAATGCCGGTGTGGCCAGGCATTGAACTGTAAATTTGGTGGAGCTAAACGGGATCGAACCGTTGACCTCTTGCATGCCATGCAAGCGCTCTCCCAGCTGAGCTATAGCCCCAAACAGTCAGTGTTGCGTGTTGCTGTGTGGACGGGGCGCATATTAAGACCGGATCGGTAGGCTGTCAAACTTATTTTCAAAGTTTTTTGAAAAAAATCATCGAGAGAACAACCACTTACCCTCACACCCCCGAAAACACGGCCTTTGGCAGGCCTGCTCACCCGTAGCAGCTGCCGTAGGCTGCGTCCGATTGCGCAGCGATCGTAAATCCTGGACTCGCGGTCTTTAAGTGAAACCGCGCAATTAGAACTTACGTCGGCTGCGCCGCCGGACGCAGCCTTCGGCAGCTGCTACGGATGGTTCAACACGTTTTAACCGATTGCGTTAAACAGCTTTTCCCACTCTTTGTTCTCTTTCTTCGACACGCCGCCCAGCAGGTCCAGCGCCTGACGCAGACGGAAACGGGTCAGGTCCGGCCCCAGAATCTCCATCGCGTCCAGCACTGACACCGAGCTGGCCTGCCCCGTGATCGAGGCGAACATCAACGGCATCGCATCACGCAGCTTCAGCTCAAGGGACTCAACCACCGCCTGAATACAGCCGGTGATGGCGTCTTTTTCCCACTGACGCAGGCTTTCCAGCTTCCACAGGATCAATTGCATCAACTGACGCACTTGCTCGTTGGACAGCTTCTTGTGCTCGAACAGCTTGGCATCCAGCTGCAAGCCACCCGCGAAGAAGAACCCGGCCAACGGCGCAATCTGGCTGAACGTCTCGACACGGCCCTGCACCAGCGGTGCGATCTTCATCATGTACTCAGGGTTCAGCGCCCATTGCTGAACACGGCTGGCGAACTCGTCCAGCGGCAAATCACGCAGCCACTGACCGTTGAGCCAAGACAGCTTCTCGACGTCAAAGATCGGCCCGCCCAGCGACACACGGCTCAGGTCAAAGTTATCGACCATTTCCTGCAACGAAAACTTCTCGCGCTCGTCCGGCATCGACCAGCCCATGCGGCCCAGATAGTTGAGCATCGCTTCGGGCATAAAGCCCATGCGCTCGTAGAACGTGACCGAGGTCGGGTTCTTGCGCTTGGACAACTTGCTCTTGTCCGGGTTACGCAGCAGCGGCATATAGCACAGCTGCGGCTGTTCCCAGCCGAAGTATTCGTACAGCAGGATCAACTTGGGTGCCGATGGCAGCCATTCTTCGCCACGCAACACGTGCGTGATGCCCATCAAATGGTCATCGACCACGTTGGCCAGGAAGTACGTCGGCAAGCCGTCAGTCTTCATCAGCACTTGCATGTCCATGCGATCCCACGGGATCTCAACGTCGCCGCGCAGCAGGTCAGGCACCACGCACACGCCCTCGGTCGGCACTTTCATGCGGATCACGTGGGGTTCACCGGCAGCCAGACGCTGGGCCACTTCTTCTTTGGACAGCAACAGGGCGCGACCGTCGTAACGCGGGGTTTCGCCCTTGGCCATTTGCTCGGCGCGCATCTGGTCAAGCTCTTCGGCCGTGCAGAAGCACGGGAAAGCGTGACCCATGTCAACCAGCTGCTGGGTGTACTTTTTGTAGATGTCGCTGCGCTCGCTTTGACGGTACGGGCCGTGCGGGCCGCCAACATCCGGGCCTTCGCTCCAGGTAATGCCCAGCCAGCGCAAAGCGTCGTAGATCTGCTGCTCGGACTCGCGGGTCGAACGCAACTGATCGGTGTCTTCAATACGCAGAATAAATTCGCCGCCATGCTGCTTGGCAAAGCAGTAGTTGAACAAAGCGATGTAAGCGGTGCCGACGTGAGGGTCGCCGGTAGGCGATGGCGCGATGCGCGTGCGAACGGTGGTCATGGGCGGTCTCGAACTGGAGATAAAACAAAGGGCGAATGGTAACAGGCCGACCCGGCTTGGCTCCAGCGCCGGACTTGACCCAACTGCCACACGGTTGAAAAAAGTAGAAATAGCCTACGTGTATCAACTTGATACCGGGAAAAGCTGCAGTCAGCAGTGTTAACCTCGGGCCATTCTCGACTTTTCTTGGCTGGAGACAGGTATGTCCCGCGTTGTGCTGGTGCTGGTTGAAGCGGTAAACGATTACTTGCCCCTGCTGGAGCAGGCCGGTTTTGAACTGATTCGCGCGCCGACCCCGGCCAGTCGCGCCGAAGCCATTGCCGCCCATGGCGAGCGTATCGACGCAGTATTGACCCGCGGGCCGCTGGGGTTGTACGCCGCTGAAATCGCCGCCCTGCCCCGCTTGAAAATCATCTGCGTGATTGGCGCCGGTTACGAACACGTCGACTTGCAGGCGGCCAGCAATCGCTCAATCAGCGTGACCAATGGTGCCGGTGCCAATGCCCCGACGGTGGCTGACCATGCAATGGCGCTGCTGCTGGCACTGGCGCGCAGCATCCCCCAGGCGGACGCCAGTGTTCGGCGTGGCGAATGGCTCAAGCCCATGTGCCCGACCCTTGAAGGTAAACGGCTGGGCATTGTCGGCCTTGGCGCCGTGGGGCTGGCCATTGCCCGTCGTGCCGCCAACGGCTTTGACATGAGCGTCAGCTACCACAACCGCCAACCCCGGCCCGATGTGCCCTACACCTACCGGGCCAGTGCGCGCGAACTGGCGGCAGCGGTGGACTTTCTGATAGTGGCCGCGCCCGGTGGCGACGCGACGCATCATCTGGTTGACCACCGAGTGCTTGAAGCGCTGGGGCCACAGGGCTACCTGATCAACATCGGGCGTGCCAGCGTGGTCGACACCGCGGCACTGGTTGCAGCCCTGACTGAAGGCCGCATCGCCGGTGCCGGACTGGATGTGTTCGATGAAGAACCGCGCGTACCCGACGCGCTCAAACGGCTGAGCAATGTGGTATTGACCCCGCACATCGCCGGACAGTCGCCGCAAGCGGCCCAGGACACCGTGCAACTCGTGGTCTTGAACCTGCAAGCGTTCTTCAGCGGCCAACCGCTGCTCACACCCGTGCGCCTACCCGCCCCTCAGTAACGGAGCACGCGCTTGAAATTCAGCCTGCCGAAAATCGCTACCGCACCCTTCTGCCCTCCCGAAGTCAGCGGCAGCATCCCTGTCGACCCAAGCGCGCCGTTCTGGAAACGTGCCCTGCGCTTTGCCGGGCCCGGCCTGCTGATCAGCATCGGCTACATGGACCCCGGCAACTGGGCGACGGCGATCGAAGCGGGATCGCGCTACGGCTACAACCTGCTGTTCGTCGTACTGCTCGCCAGCCTCGCCGGCATGGCCGTGCAATGCCTGTGTTCGCGCCTGGGCATTGCCACCGGGCGCGACCTCGCGCAATTGAGCCGCGAGCGCTACAGCAAGCGCTCGGCGCGGGTGCAATGGCTGCTGGCAGAAATATCGATCATCGCCACTGACCTGGCCGAAGTCCTCGGCTGTGCGCTGGCCTTTCACTTGCTACTTGGCTGTTCGATGACCTTCGGCATCGCCCTGACGGCCTTCGACACCCTGCTTATATTGGCCTTGCAAGGCAAAGGCTTCCGCCGCCTCGAAGCCATCATGCTGGCGCTGGTGCTGACCATCGTTGGGTGCTTTTTTGTCGAACTGGTGCTGATCAAACCGTACTGGCCAGACGTGTTCGAAGGGTTCAAACCCTCGCTGTCAGCCATCAACGACGCGGCGCCGCTGTACATCGCCATCGGCATCATTGGCGCCACCGTCATGCCGCACAACCTTTACCTGCACAGCTCCATCGTGCAAACCCGCCTGACGGGCAAGGACTACGCCAGCAAACTGGACGCCGTGCGCCTGTCGCGAATCGACACCATTGGCTCGCTGGCACTGGCACTGCTGGTCAACGCTTCGATCCTGATACTGGCGGCGGCCGCCTTTCACCACACGGGCCACACCGACGTCGTTGAAATTCAGGACGCGTACCGCATGCTCGACCCGCTGGTGGGAGGGGCCATGGCCAGCATCTTGTTCGGAGTGGCGCTGCTGGCCTCCGGACAAAGCTCGACCTTCACCGGCACCATCGCCGGGCAAGTGATCATGGAAGGCTATCTGAACCTGCGCATACCCTGCTGGCAGCGACGGCTGATTACTCGCGGGCTGGCGTTGATACCAGCCTTTCTGGGGGTATGGCTGATGGGCGACAATGCCGTGGGCAAACTGCTGATCCTCAGTCAGGTCGTCCTCAGTTTGCAGTTGCCCTTTGCGCTGTACCCGTTGATCCGCATGACCAGCGATAAAAAACTGATGGGCCCGTTTGCCAACCGCCTGCCAACACGGATGTTGGCGTGGTTTCTGTTTGCCGTGATCAGTGCGGCGAATGTGTGGTTGATTGCGCAGATAGGGTTCAACTAAAGCCTCTCCACCCAATAGCGCCACTAGGCTGTAGTCCATTCAGATACAGCCCGCATTTAACCAAGTAACGTACTACACCAAGAACGGAAATCACTGATAGACCTCTGACCTGACAATTCCTCTTACTGATGTGCCCTGCAACCTGGGGCCATAAAAACAACAAGAGGTGTCAGCGATGAACCCAGCCATCAGTCCCGTGCGTATTGCCGTCGTGCAATTCGACCCGCAAGTCGGCACACAACACGGTCAAACCAATCTGCAAACCAGCCTGCAATTGGCCCTGCAAGCCGCCAAAAACGGGGCGAATTTGATCGTGCTCCCGGAGCTGGCCAACACCGGGTATCTGTTTGCCAACCGTCAGGATGCCTTCAAACATGCCGAAGGGGTGCCTGATGGCCCAAGCGTGTGCGCCTGGCTCGACTTTGCGCAACAACATCAGGTGTATCTGGTCGCAGGACTGGCCGAGCAGGACGGTATGCAGTTGTTCGATACCGCTGTTCTGCTCGGCCCGCACGGTTTTATCGGCAAGTACCGCAAAGCCCATTTATGGAACAAGGAAAAACTCTGGTTCACCCCCGGCGATCTCGGTTTTCCAGTGTTCGAAACCCCCATCGGGCGCATCGGCCTGATGATCTGTTGGGATGTCTGGTTTCCCGAAGTACCGCGCCTGCTGAGCCTGCAAGGCGCCGACATTATTTGCAGCCTCAACAACTGGGTCTGGACACCCCCGCCGCTGTTCGATGAGGCCGGAAAATGCATGGCGTCCTACCTGACGATGACCGCAGCCCACGTTAATAACGTGTTTATCGCCGCCGCCAATCGTATCGGCGAGGAACACGGCGAGCGTTACCTGGGGTGCTCGCTGATTGCCGGCACCAACGGCTGGCCGATCGGCGAAGTCGCACCCGCCGATGAACAAGCGATTCTCTACGCCGACGTAGACCTGTCGACCGCCCGCAGCGCGCCAATCTGGAACAATTTGAACGATTTGTGCCGCGATCGGCGTGTCGATGTGTATGAGCCGATGCTCGGTTATCGCCACCATCCTTGTTTGCCGCGTTGATGGGGGTGCAATCATGCAATCCTTATCCGAGAAAGCCCCCTCTGGCTCGCCCGCTCGCTTCCTGATCCTGTGGACGGTCACGGTGTTGATGGTGGTACTGGCGACCGCATGGGTCGCGTTCAGCCACTCAACTTCAGGCACCGACTATTGGCCCGGCTACAACGACATGATGGCGAGCCTGCCTTCACCCGTAGCTTGGTTACGCTGGGAGCTCGGCGACATCAGTGAAGTGGCCTTTTACAAGCACGAACTCGCCTCGCTGGGACTGTTGCTCGGCGGGGCGTTGGGTTACTGGGCCAGTCGCTACGCAGGACCGTGGCAAGGATTCAGTATTTGCTACGGTACGGGCCTATGGCCTTGGCTGGTCAGTAGCTCACTGCTGGGTTATTGCTGAGCAATGCGCTGTGGGGCTGGACCCTGACCGCAGACACGTGGCAACCCACCTTTGCCGCTTTTGTGTCGCTGCCCGCCGCCATGGTGCTGTTCTTTGGGGGTGGCTGGAAAGTCACGATCAACGGGGCAATCCTCGGTGCCTTGCTGGTCACACCGGCGTGCCTGCTCATCGTCAACGTTGTGTGCTTGCCGCTTGGCTTGCCCGTGGTGGTCGGGAATGTACTGGGCATGGCGGTGGGTAGCGTGGTGGCCTTTGCGCTGTGCCGTGCCGTTCCGGCGCTGGTCAGCACCCGGCCGCAAGAGACAGCAGATACGCCTGCTGTTTCTGAAAATGCGCCTGACTACGGGGTGATCTGGACGATACGCCGCGTTCTGGCGGACTTCTCCGAAGCCCCGTTCTTTGGCAATGAGTGGGCCAGCCTGGGCATGCTGGCAGGGGTATTGATGGCTTACGCATTGAACCCGCTCAGCCCTGCCTATGGCTCCGGCTTGCTGCTGCACATGGTCGCCGCTCAAGCCTTGACCTCATTGATCGGGGTGGTTGTGTGGCGTGATCAATGGCGAAAACGCGGCTGGTATCCCACTTACGTGCCACTGGTCTCAGTGGTACCCGCTGCCGTGTTGAACTATGGTGGCAGCGCCGGTGTCCTGTTCTCCAGTGCGGTTCTGGGCGCTTTGATAGCCCCACCACTGGCGTGCGCCATAGCTCAGCGGTTGCCGCCGTACCTGCACCCTTATATTGGCAATGTTCTGTCGATGGCGATCAGCACCTTGTTGATCATTCCCTTGATCGGCGCTTTGATTGAATAAGCGCTGATTACCCTGCGTGGCAGGTTGCGCCTGCCACGCCGCTGACCTATGAGAACAAACATGTTGCGAGCCAAAATCTCCATTGCCACCTTGGGCGGCACCCTCAGCATGCAACGCACCACGCCGGGCGCAGGCATCACCCCCGCTCTGGGTGGCGAAGCCTTGCTGGCCTCAATCCCGGAACTGAACGATCTGGCAGAACTGCAGGTGGAAAGTCTTGGCCTGCTACCCAGCGCATCAATGGACTTTGAGTTTTTGCTGAGCGTTTTAAGCTGGGCCAAACGTCAGGTCGCACAGGGTGCCCAAGGCGTGGTGATCACCCAAGGCACCGATACGCTGGAAGAGACAGCCACTTTTTTTGAGTACCTGTGGGATCTCGACCAGCCCTTGGTGCTGACCGGTGCCATGCGCGGGGCCGACCAACCCGGTGCAGACGGCCCGGCGAACGTGCTGGATGCCTGCCGCGTCGCCCTGAGTGAAGACAGCACTAAACGGGGCGTATTGGTGGTGATGAATGCAGAAATTCATCAAGCACTGGCTGTGCGTAAAACCCACAGCCTGGCCATGCAGGCGTTTGCCTCACCCAACCTCGGCCCTGCGGGCATGATCATGGAACATCGCGTACACTTCGCGAGACCAGCCAGTGCCCGCAAAACAGTGCCCTGGCCCGTACGCACCCGCCAAAAAGTCGCCTTGCTCGAAGCCGTACTCGCCGCCGACACCACACTTGTGGAGCAACTTGTACCACTGGGTTATGAAGGCTTGGTCATTGCAGGATTCGGCGCCGGGCATGTCAGCGAGCCATGGAGCACAGCGCTTGAAGCGATTGCCGCTCAAATGCCCGTTATCGTCAGCACCCGCTGCGGTGCCGGGTCGACCGCAGTTGCCACCTATGGCTTTAAGGGTGGCGAAATCGACCTGATCAACAAGGGCCTGCACATGAGTGGGGGCTTGTGTCCGCGCAAGGCCCGAATACTGTTGTGGCTGTTGATTGGCAGCGACAGCGCTCACGCACTGTCGACCTACCTGTGATTACGGCTTCAACAACTGCTCATCCAACCACCCCGCCACCCGTGCATGAATGCCTGCCACTTCCTCCAACAGCCCGCTCATGCGCATAAAGTCGTGGGTCATGCCGGGTTCTTGCAGCAACAACACCTCATTGCCCGCCGCCGTGAGTTTGTCGGCATAGGCCAACCCTTCGTCATACAACGGGTCATACCCGGCCAGATAGACCAGCGCCGGGGCCAACCCGCTCTGGTCTGGCGCCAGCAGCGGCGAGAGGCGCCAGTCGTGCAGGTCAGCTTCAGTGCGAGTGTAATGCCGGTAGAACCAGTCCATGCTCGCGGTTTCCAGCAAGTAACCTTCGGCAAACCTGGTATGGGACGCGCGCTTGCGGCTGCCATCCGTGACCGGGTACAGCAGCACCTGTGCACGCGGCACGATGGCCACTTCCTGCGGGTCGCGCACTGCCAGAATCGACAGCACGGTGCTCAAGGTGCCGCCTGCGCTGTCGCCCGCAAAGGCCACCCGTGAGGGATCCAGCCCGTGTTTGGCGCCATCACGCAGCAGCCAGTTCACCGCATCGCAGGCGTCGTTCACCGCCGTCGGAAAGACCCACTCCGGGGCCAGCCGGTATTCCACCGCCAGCACGGCAAACTGCCCCGCCGCGGTTAAGCGGCGACACAGGGCGTCGTGACTGTCGAGACTGCCGATCACATAGCCACCGCCGTGGAAGTACACCACCACCGGCAGCGAGTTAATCTCCAGATCGGGGCGCCGATACAGCCGCGCCGCCAGGCTGAAGTTGTCCCGCGCCGGGATGCGCAGGTCGTAGCTGTCGATCTCGGGCACGGGCACGTCAAACACCGCCGAGCTGAGTTCAAATTCGCTGCGGGCCTGTGCCGGGGTCATTTCATGCATCGGCTGGCTTTTGCCGGTCATGCGGCTGAATTCAGCCAGCTCCAAAAACGCTTCCAGTTCGGGTAATACCGACATTTTGATTTCCTTGTATTCAATGCAGCTCGTGGCCGTCGTAAAACCGTTCAATCCGGTGCGGCCTGCTGCACCGTGTTCTTAGCGTTTGCGACGATTTCATCGTCGAACGTAGCCTCGTTCTACTCGTCAACTGCTACGACGCCAGAGCTTTGCGTAGCAGCTGACGAGCTCTGCGAGGCTGCGATCGGCGGCGCAGCCGTCGTAAAGCCTGCCGCTCCGTGCTCATAGGGTTTACGAGGATTGGCGCTCCACCGCTTGCCCGCCCAATAATTCATCCAGTTCGGCCAGTAAGGTCGCGTTACGCAGCAGGTCGTAATGCCCGCCGCTCAACACGCCATGACTGGCACCCGCGCCGATTTGCGCCGCATGCACCCGGCGCTCATCCTCGCGCCCGGCCACCCACCAGTGGTGCGCCGCCACGCGCGTTTGCGGCAAGGCGCAGTGCCCCAACGCCAGTTGTTTAAGGCGTGTGCCCACGGCAAAGATCTGGCTCAGTTCGGCCGCGTCCAGCAGGCCGTGTTCGCCCAGTGGGCTGCGCGGTTTGGCCATCGCTGCGGCAATGGCCGCCTCGGCCCCCGCGTCTCCCACCACGGTCTGCGCTTCGGCTTCAGACAACCCCAGCACAAAACGCAAAAAGTCCTGCACGTCTTCGCGCTCATCGCTGGCTTGCGCGGTGCCCGCCACGTAGCTGTCCACCAAACCGGCGAACGCCACCTGCTGACCCTGCGCCTCCAGCGCTTGCGCCACGAGTAAGGTCAACGCCCCGCCCAACGACCAGCCCAGCAGGTAATACGGCCCGCTGGCCTGTTGTTGGCGAATACGTTCGGCGTATGCCTGCGCCATGCCCTGCAACGATTCGTCCTGCCACTGCGGGTCGAGCAACATGCGACATTGCACACCATAGACGCTGCGGCGGCCGTCCAATTTACGCGCCAGCGGTTCGTAGTCGAACACCGTGCCAAAGCCCGCATGCAGGCAGAACAGCGGTGGCACGTGGTTGACCCGGCTATTGAGGGCCAGCAAGGGATCCGGCGACCGCGCACTGACCGGCGGTTCAAAACCGCTAAGTTCAGCAATGCAGGGCTTTTGCATCAGGTCGCGCAGTTTCAGGCTGATACCCAGTTGCGGCTGATTGCGCACCCGTGAAATCACTTTGAGCACCTGCAACGAGTCACCGCCCAGTTCGAAGAAGTTGTCGTCGATGCCCACCTGCTCCAGCCCCAACACCTCTTGCCAGATAACAGCCAAGGCCTGTTCCAGCGCGTTGCGCGGTGCCCGGTACTGACCCTGCGCAAGTTGCGGCTCGGGCAAGGCGCGACGGTCGAGCTTGCCATTGGCCGACAACGGGAAGCGCGCCAGCGCAACGATGTGCGTCGGCACCATGTAATCCGGCAATTGCGCTTGCAGGTGTTCTTTCAACGCCCGTTCCAGCCCGGCATTCGGGGCCGCCACCACATACCCCACCAACTGTTTGCCGGTGGCACTTTCCAGCACCTTGACCGCGGCATCCTGCACGCCCTCGCATTGACGCAGACGCGCTTCGATTTCACCCAGTTCGATGCGAAAGCCTCGAATTTTCACCTGCTGATCCAGACGCCCCAGGTAATCCACCAGCCCGCACTCGCGCAGGCGCACCCGATCACCGGTGCGGTACATGCGCCCGCCCCCGGCATTGAATGGATCGGGCACAAAGCGTTCGGCACTCAGGCCGGGTTGGCGATGGTAGCCGCGTGCCAGGCATTCACCGCCCAGATACAACTCGCCGCTGCCCCCCACAGGCAACGGGTTCATGTCGGCGTCCAGCACATACACGCCACGTCCGGCAACACTGCGGCCAATCGGGGCATAGGCCGCGTCACAGTTTTCAGTCACCTCGGCACGCCACAGCAACGGCGTGACCACGGTTTCAGTCGGGCCGTAGCCATTGACCAGACGCTTCGGTAGCAGCGCGCGCTTGACCAGCTCAAAGCTGGCGTCCGGCACCGCATCACCGCCAAAGCAATAGGTGTGAACGGCAGGTGGCGTGCCTTGGGTCAGCGCCACTTCGGCCAGCTGTTGCAGGTAGGCCGGCGGGAAGCACGCTACCGTCACCCGTTGTTCATGCAGCACCTGCAAGGTCTGCTCCGGCGTCCACAGCGTGTCGTCGCGAATCACCAGACTGCCGCCTGCCAGCAACACACTGAGCCAGCGCTCCTGGGCGCCGTCGAAAGCGAACGACATAAAGTGCAGCTCGCGGCTGGCCGGGGTCAGTTCATACAGCTCAATAATCCCCTGACAATGCCGCGCAATCGGCTCGCGGGCCACGGCCACGCCTTTGGGCTGGCCGGTGGAACCGGAGGTGTAAATCAGGTACGCCAGATGCCCGGCCAATGCAGGCACCGGCTGCGGCGTTGCGGCCAGCGGCTGCAATTGATCCAGCAACAGACGCGGCGTAGCAGCGCTGAAACGGACACGCTGATCCACATCGCTGTGGCACAGCAGCAGACTCGCGCCCGAGTCGCCGAGCATGAAAGTCAGGCGCTCGGCCGGGTAATCGAGGTCCAGCGGCAGGTACGCCGCACCAGCCTTGAGCACCGCCAAAAAGGCCACGAGGGTCTGTTCGGAGCGCGGCAAGGCCACCGCCACCAATTGCTCAGGGCCAATACCCTGTGCCTGCAATTGCACCGCCAGCGCATCGGCTTGAGTATTCAGCGCGGCATAGCTCAGTTCGCGACCGTCACAGAGCAGCGCCGTGGCGTGGGGTTGCTGCGCCACTTGCGCCGCAAAGCGGTGCAGCAGATCCGCCACAGGGGTTGCGTCCTGCGGCACCTGAACCTGTGCCCCCGGCAGGCCGATGTCACCGATCAGGCACGCAGCGTCCAGCGGCAACTGCGCCAGCAGGCCTTCCAGCTGGGCACGAATGCGCTCCACTTGATCGGCCGTGAAGCGTTCACGCAGGTACAGGTATTCCACCTCCAGCCCTTGTTCGGTGGCACTGACCATCAAGTCCATCGGGAAGTTGGTCACGCCGCCGCTGCCGACTTCGGCAAACTTCAATTCGCCGTCCTGCTCCCCGCGCAAGGCGCGGTCAACCGGATGGTTTTCGAACACGATAATGCTGTCGAACAGGCCTTGGCCGCCCTGCCCGGCCCAGCGCTGAATGTCCGCCAGCGGTGTGTGTTCAAAGTCGCGAATCGCCAGGTTGTAGTCCTGCAACTGACGCAGCCAGTCGCCCAGCGCTTGTTGCGGATCGAGGGTCTGGATGACCGGCAAGGTGTTGATGAACAGCCCGAGCATGTCCTGCGCCCCGGCCAGTTGGGTCGGTCGCCCGGCCACGGTCGCGCCGAAGGCCACGCTGCGCTGACCGGTGTGACGCTGCAACAGCAACAGCCATGCGCCCTGGATCAGCGTGTTCAGCGTCACCCGCTGGGCGCTGGCAAAGCGCTGCAAACGGCGGGTCGCGTCGCTGTCGAGGTAGCTGTAGAGCACGCCATGCCCGCTGCCGTCGGTATTGGCCGCATCGGCCAGAATCGTCGGGGTTTGCAGCCCGTTCAGGCGTTCACGCCAGAAGCCTTCGGCGCTCGTGGCGTCTTGCCGCTGCAACCAGTCGATGTAGTCGCCATAGCGCCCGGTCAAAGCCGGCAGGGTCTGTTTGGCGTACAGGCGCAACATTTCGCCCAGCAGGCGCGAGGCACTCCAGCCGTCCAGCAACAGGTGATGGTAAGTCCAGATCATCTGGTACTGGCGGTCGCCCAAGCGCACCAGGGTAAAGCGCATCAACGGCGGGCAGCTCAGATCAAAGCCACGGGCCTGATCCTCTGCCGCCAACGCCCGCAACGCGGCTTCGGGCTCAGCCTGTTCACGCCAGTCCAGCTCAACAATCGGCAACTCGGCGTGTTGATAGACCGCTTGCAGCGGATCCGCCAAACCGTCACGCCACATAAAGGCGGCGCGCAGCACTTCGTGACGTGCCAACAACGTGCTCCAGGCGGCGCGGAAACGCTCGACCTGCAAGCCCTCCACCGCCACGCTGAGCTGATTGACATAGAGGTTCAGTTCCGGCGACTCGATGCAGTGGAACAACATGCCCTGCTGCATCGGCGACAGCGGGTACAGGTCATCCAGCGCGCTGCGGTCCACCTGCACCGTCACCGGCACCTGCGCAAAGGGCAGAGTGGCTACGCTGACCTGTGGGTGCGCCTCGGCATTCACCGCCACGGCGGCCAGCCCACGGATGGTCTGCGCCTCGAACAATTGCTTGGGGGTAAACGCCAACCCGCACGCTCCGGCACGGCTCACCGCTTGCAACGAGATGATCGAATCGCCGCCCAGTTCGAAGAAGTTTTCGGTGACACCAATCGCGTCCAGCCCCAGCAGTTCTTGCCAGATGCCCACCAGCAACACCTCGGCCGGTGTCGCCGCTGGCACCCGATCCGCCACCTGACGATTGGCTTCGGGCGCAGGCAGCGCCTGACGGTCAAGCTTGCCGTTGGGGGTCAGCGGCAATGCCGCCAGGCACATCAGATGCGCCGGCAGCATGTGCGCGGGCAAACGGCTGCGCAGGTGGGCGCTCAAGTCTTCGCGCAACTGCGCCTCGTCTGCCAGCGGATCGCGGGCCACGATATAGCCCGCCAATTGACGGCTGACCGGGCCTTCACGGTCCACCACAAAGGCTTCGCGCACGCCCTCATGCTCCAGCAGGCAGGCTTCGATCTCGCCCAGTTCGATGCGGAAACCGCGAATCTTCACTTGCTGGTCGATGCGCCCCAGATACTCCACCACCCCGTCTTCACGCAGCCGCGCCAGATCGCCACTGCGATACAAGCGCGCACCCGCGACAAACGGGTCAGGTACAAAACGTTCGGCGGTCAGTTCCGGGCGCTGGTGATAGCCCCGAGCGATGCCTTCGCCGCCCAGGTACAACTCACCCGCCACCCCCACCGGCAACAGTTGCAGGTGGGCGTCGAGGACATAGGCGCTGCGCTCGCCGACCGGACGGCCGATGGGCAGAAACGCCGAGTCAAATTGGGTGTCGGGGTACGCGCACCAGATCAGCGGCGTGATCACGGTTTCGGTCGGGCCGTAGCCGTTGATGATGCGCGGCGGTTGCAACACCCGCTGCACTTCATCAAAGGCGTGTTTGGGCATGCCTTCACCGCCCACGGTGTAGGAGCGAATCGGCAAGCTGCGCCCCGCTTCGCCGATGTAATCGGCCATTTGCAGCAGGTAGCTGGGGGTAAAGCAGGCAATGGTGATGCCGTGGCGTTGAATTTCTTCGCAGGTGCGTTGCGCGCTCCAGACTTCATCGTCACGGGGCATCAGCGCCGAGCCGAAGACCAGCGGGGTCAGCCAGCGCTCGTGGGCACCGTCAAAGCTGATGGAGGCGAATTGCAGCTCGCGGTCGTCCGGGGTCATGCCGTACAGCGCGCCAATCGACAGGCAATGCATGGCCAGCGGGCCGTGGGCGACGCTGACGCCTTTGGGCCTGCCGGTGGAGCCGGAGGTGTAAATCAGATACGCCAGATTACGTGCATCGGTCAGGTTCACCGGGTTGCTGGCGGGCAAATGGCCCACCGCTTCGCGGTCCAGTTCCAGCATCGGCAAGCCGTCGATCTGCGGCAGTGTATGGCGCAACCACGACTGGCTGAGCAACAGCGCAATGCCGCTGTCCTGCATCAAATAGTGCAGGCGCTCGGCCGGATACGCCGGGTCGAGGGGCACATAGGCGCCACCGGCCTTGAGAATCGCCAGCAGGCCAATAATCATCTGCGGCGAACGTTCGACGGCCAGACCGACCCGCACTTCAGGGCCAACCCCCAGCTCCCGCAGGCGATGGGCCAGACGGTTGGCGCGCTGGTTAAGGTCGGCGTAGCTGAACTGCGCCTGATCGAATATCAACGCCAGCGCCTCGGGACGGATCGCGGCTTGTGCCTCGATCAGTTGATGCACGCACTGCTCGGTGACGACCCCCGGCGCGGGGTTCCAGTCGCGCAATTGACGGGTCTGCTCGGCAGCGCTCAACAGCGGCAATTGGCCGAGGCTGACCTGCGGCGCGGCAATCATGGCGTGCAGCAGGCAGGCCAAGTGCTCGCTCATGCGGGCAATGGCGGTGGGCTCGAAATGGCTGAGCAAGAAGCTCCAGGTCAGGCTCAGTTGACCTTCGCTGACGGCGGCCAACGTCAGCGGGTAGTTGGTGCGCTCATGATTGTCCGGCAGCGAGAAACTCAAACCATGCGGTGCGCCCTGCTGCAAGGCCTCGCTGATCGGGAAGTTTTCGAACACCAGCAGGCTGTCGAACAGCGGCTCACCGGCACGACCGGCCCAGCGCTGTACATCGCTGAGGGCGGTAAATTCGTGCTCGCGCAGTTCAAGGTTGTGCGCCTGCAAGCGGCCCAGCCAGTTCGCCACGCTTTCTGCGGCGTGGGGCTGAGTGATCACCGCCAAGGTATTGATAAACAGGCCCAGCTGGTTTTCAGCCCCCGGCAAGTCGACCGGCCGCCCGGAAACCGTGGCGCCGAACGCCACCGTCTGCTGGCCGCTGTAACGCTGCAACAACAGCGCCCAGGCACCTTGCACCAAGGTGTTGAGGGTGATGCTGTGCTGGCGGGCAAAGCGGTTAAACGCCTCGCTGCTGGCGGCATCGAACACTTGTCGATGATCGGCGTACGCGTTGATGTCCGAAACCGCATGGGGAAGACTTTGCGCCAGCAGGGTCGGGTTCTCCAGCGTCGCCAACTGAGCGCGCCAGAAGGCTTCGTCCGCTTGAGCATCCTGCCCTTGCAGCCAACCGATATAATCGGCGAAACGGCCTTGATGGGTAGCCACCTCGACACCGGCATAGCGCTGCAACACTTCGCCCAGCAGCAAGGCGTTGCTCCAGCCATCGAGCAATAAATGGTGGTGGGTGTAGATCAATTGCTGACGCTGCTCGTCGAGGCGCACCAGCGCCAGACGCAGCAACGGCGGCTGCGCCGGGTCAAATTGCAGGCGCTCGCTGCGGGCCAGCAGTTCCAGTTCGGCGGCTTGATCGGCACGCCCGCGCCAGTCGAGCACGGTCAATGGCAACTGCAATGAGCGCTGCACCAGTTGCAGCGGTTCACTCGCTCCTTGCGGCCAGTGGAAGCCGCTGCGCAAGATCGCGTGGGCATCCAGCGTGGCCTGCCAGGCGCGGGCCAGTCGGGCCGTGTCCAGCCCGGTGGCCTCAACGCTGAGTTGATTGACGTAAGCCCCCGCCTGCGGTTCATACAGGCTGTGAAACAGCAGGCCGCTTTGCATCGGTGACAGCGGGTAGACATCTTCGATTTGACGAGGCGTGACCGGCAGTTGATCGAGCTGGGCCTGAGTCAGGCGCGCCAGCGGGAAGTCGGCCGGGGTCACGCCGCTATGTTGCGGATCAATGCAGTGCGCCACCAGCGCTTGCAAGTGCCCTTGAAATGCCGCCGCCAGCGCTTCAATCACGGGTTTGTCGAAGCACTCCTGACTGAAGCTCAAGTCCAGTTTGAGTTCGCCGCCAAACACCTGACCGTCCACCGACAGCCAGTTGGCCAGCGGTGAGTCCAGACTTTGTGCCGCGCCGCTGGCCTGCTGTGCCGGAACAAACAGCGCATCGTCGGCAAAGCTCTGATCGAATTGCCCGAGGTAGTTGAAGGTCACACGCGGCGCGGGCAAGGCGGCCAGACGGGCTTGCACCTGGGCATCGCCCTGATAGCGCAACACGCCAAAGCCCAGGCCTTTGCCGGGGATGTCGCGCAATTGCTGTTTGATCGACTTGATCGAGGTCGCCATGTCCGCCGCCGGGGTCAATTTGACCGGGAACAGGCTGGTAAACCAGCCCACGGTGCGGGTCAGGTCGATGGCCTCAAACAGGTCTTCACGGCCGTGACCTTCCAGTTGAATCAGCGCTGACGCCTCACCGCTCCAGTCGCACAGGGCACGGGCCAACGCCGTCAGCAGCAGGTCGTTGACTTGCGTGCGGTACGCCGCCGGTGCCTGTTGCAACAAGTGGCGGGTCTGCTCACGGTCCAGACCGAGGCTGACCACCTGCCGATGACGCAGCGCCTGACTGCCGTTTACACGGGCATCGGGCAAGGCGTCGCTGACACCGTTCAACTGCTGCTGCCACCATGCAAGCTCTGTCGCCAGTTGTTCATGGCGGGCATAGGCGCTCAGTTGCGTCGCCCAGTCTTGCAGGGCGCTGGTTTTTTCCGGCAACGCCTGACCGGCATAAGCCGCCTGCAGGTCTTCAAGCAGCACCCGCCACGACACGCCGTCCACCACCAAATGGTGGATCACCAACAATAAGCGCTGGCCGCCATTTTCGTGGTCGATGAGCACGGCGCGCAGCAACGGGCCGTCATGCAGCGACAGGCTGCGCTGGGCTTCATCGCACAGGCCTTGCAAGGTGTCATCGCTTTGCACCTGCGCCGTCCACAGCACATCCGTGGCGGCGGCGCTGTCCAGCGGCACATAGCGAGCCGTCCACTGCCCGTCCTGCTGGCGGAACTGCAAGCGCAGGGCATCATGCTGGGCCAACACCTGTTGCAGCGCGGTTTGCAGGCGCAGCAAGTCCAGCGGCTCACGCACGTCCAGTAACACCGACTGGTTCCAGTGCTGGGGCTGCACGGTCTGGTTGGCAAAAAACCACTGTTGCACCGGGGTCAGAGTTTGCGTACCCAACACCGGGCCTTGGGCAATCTGCGGCGCCGCCTGTTGGCTGACCACGGCGGCCAGCGCATGCAGTGTCGGCTGCTGGAACAGGTCACGGGGCTGCAAGCGCAGACCGGCGCGGCGGGCCCGGCTGACCACTTGAATGGAGATGATCGAGTCGCCGCCCAGTTCGAAGAAGTTGTCCTGACGGCCGACCTGTTCAACACCCAGCACGTCTTGCCAAATGGCTGCCAGTTGCCGCTCGTTGTCGCTGCGTGGCGCTTCAAAAGCACGCTGGCTGACACTGATTTCAGGGGTCGGCAATTGCTTGCGGTCGAGCTTGCCATTGGGGCTGAGCGGCATGCGCTCGATCAACAGCAGGTGCGTGGGCACCATGTAGTCGGGCAAGGCTTGCAGCAGGTGCGCCTTGAGCGCTTCGCGCCATGCCAGCAGGTCGTGAACGGCTTCGACCGGCACCAGATAGGCAACCAGTTGGTTGTCCAGCGCCACCACCACGGTTTCCTGTACCTGTGGATGCGATTGCAGGCGCGCTTCGATTTCGCCCAGCTCGATGCGCAGGCCACGGATCTTCACTTGGTGGTCAATGCGCCAGCAGTACTCGATGGCGCCGTCGGCACGATAGCGGGCCAGATCGCCAGTGCGGTACACCCGCTCGCCGCTGCCAAACGGGTCAACCACAAAGCGCTCAGCAGTCAGCGCCGGGCGCGCGTGATAACCCCGCGCCAGCCCGTCACCCGCCAGGTACAGCTCGCCAATAGCGCCGCTGGGCAAGGGCAACAATTCAGGGCTGAGGATGTAGGTGCGCAGGTTGGCGATGGGGCGGCCAATCGGCACGCTGTCGCGGCCCTCTTCCACGCAGGTCCAGTGGGTCACGTCGATGGCCGCTTCGGTCGGGCCATACAGGTTGTAAAGGCGGGCGTGGGGCAGGCAGTTGAAAGTCTGGCGTTGCAAGGCCATCGGCAAGGCTTCGCCGCTGCACACGATGCGTTGCAAGGAGGTACAACCGGCGGCTTCGTCGGCGCTGATAAAGGCTTGCAGCATGGACGGCACAAAATGCAGGGTGGTGATGGCCTGTTCGACGATCAGGGCGGCCAGTTGTTGCGGGTCGCGGTGGGCGCCGGGTTCGGCGACCACCAACGTGGCACCGTGCATCAGCGGCCAGAAAAACTCCCACACCGACACATCAAAACTGAACGGAGTTTTCTGCAACACCCGGTCTGCAGGGGTCAGGTCGTAGGCGTCTTGCATCCACGCCAGACGGTTGTACAGCGCGCCGTGACTGTTGCCCGCGCCTTTGGGCTTGCCGGTGGAACCCGAGGTGTAAATCACATAGGCCAGATTGTCGGCGCACGCGGTGTTGCTCAGGTTGTCAGCACTGTAATCGTCTGACCCGTTTGACACTTTTTCAAGGCACAGATGGGCCAGCCCGGCCGGTACAGGCAGTGCGCCGAGCAGGTGCGCCTGAGTCAATAGCAGGCTGATGCCGCTGTCTTCGAACATATAGGCCAGACGTTCGGCCGGGTATTCCGGGTCCAGCGGCACATAGGCGCCGCCCGCCTTGAGAATCGCCAACAGACCGATCACCAGCTCCAGCGAGCGCTCGCAGGCAATGCCGACCCGCACTTCCGGGCCGACGCCCTGCTCGCGCAGTTGATGCGCCAGACGGTTGGCCTGCTGGTTCAACTCGGCATAAGTCAGGGGTTGCCCGGCAAATACCAGCGCACAGGCATTCGGGGTGGCCGCCGCTTGCGCCTCGATGTGCAGGTGCACGCATTCGGGGCCAGGATAGTGCTGTTGCGTGGCATTGAGGCCATAGAGCGTGGCCTCGCTTTCACCCGCCGAGAGCATCGGCAACTCGCCAATGGCGCATTCGGGGTTGGCCACAATCGCGCCCAGCAGGTTGCGCCAGTGCCGGGCCAGTGTGTCGATGCGTTCGGCGTCAAACAGGTCAGTGGCGTAGGTCAGGCTGGCCAGCAGCCGCTCGCCTTCTTCGTGGGTGTCCAGTTGCAGGTCAAATTGCGCGGTGCGGCCTTGCCACTCCAGGCTTTCGACTTGCAGCCCGGCGAGCATCCCGCCCAACGCGCCGGGGCGGCTTTGCTGATGGTTGAACATCACTTGAAACAGCGGGCTGTGACTCAGGCTGCGCTCGCCTTGCAGGGCATTGACCAGACGCTCGAACGGCACGTCCTGATAGCCTTGGGCATCCAGTGAACGGTCGCGGGTTTGTTCGAGCAAGCGGGCAAACGGCAGGCGCCCGTCCAGCTCGGCACGCAGTACCTGAGTGTTGACGAAAAAGCCGATCAGCCCGTGAGTTTCGGCACGGCTGCGGTTAGCCACCGGCACGCCAATGCGCAGGTCGGTCTGGCCGCTGTAGCGATGCAGCAAGGCCTGAAAACTGGCCAGCAGCAGCATGAACGGGGTCACGCCGCGTTGCCGCGCCAGCGTCATCAAGCCCTTGGCCAAGGTTGACTCTAGCGCAAAGTCCAGCCGCGCGCCGTGCTGGGTCGGTTGCGCGGGGCGCGAACGGTCGCCGGGCAGTTCAAGCACTGGCTGTTCAGTGCCCAGCTGTGCGCGCCACCAGTCCAGTTGGCGCTCCAGCTCGCCCGCTTCCATCCAGCGCCGTTGCCACAGCGCGTAGTCGGCGTATTGAATCGGCAACACCGGCAGCTCGGCGCGGCGGCCTTGGGCGTGGGCGGCGTAGAGCTGCGAGAACTCTTCGATCAGCACACCCATCGACCAGCCATCGGCGACGATATGGTGCAAGGTCAAAACCAGCACGTGGTCGTCGTGGTCCAGTTGCATCAGGCTAACGCGCAGCAACGGGCCGTGTTGCAGGTCGAAGGGTTGGGCGATGTCCTGCTCGACTAAACGCAATGCACAAGCCATGCGCTCTGGCGCGGGTTGCTCGCGTAAATCATGTTGCGTCAAGCGCAAGGCCGGGGCGTGCAGCTGTTGACGCACCTGCCCGTCGTCTTCGGTAAAGCCAGTGCGCAAGCTGTGATGGCGCTCCAGCAGCGCGTCAAAACTCTGCTGCAAGGCCGCCACGTTCAGCGTGCCGCGCAACCGCAAGGCGGCAGGAATATGGTAGGCCGCGCCCTCGGGATCCAGCTGCCACAAAAACCACTGGCGCTGCTGCGCATACGACAGTTCGCACGGCGCATCGGCGGGTGCCGTGGCCGGGATCGGCAGCTGGCCGAAGCTGACGCCCTGCTCCTGCATTTTTTGCAAAAATTCGCGGCGCTGGTGCGGCGCAAGGCTGGCGAAACGGTTGGCAATGCGCCAGGCGGTTGCGTTTTCCATCAGTTGATCTCCATCTCGTCGAGCAGCGATTCAAGCGCGCTCAGACGAACAGCGTTATCCGCAGGCGTTTGGGCCTGTGCCAAAGCGGCATAGGTGTGCAAATCAGCGGCCTCGAACAGCGCGCGCAGCGCCAGTTCGATGCCCAGTTCAAGTTCGACCCGGGCACTGGCCTGAGCCGCGAGCAGCGAGTGCCCGCCCAATTCAAAGAAGTTGTCGTCACGTCCGACGCGCTCGACCCCCAGCACGCTGGCCCAAATCGCCGCCAGTTGCGTTTCCAGCTCGCCCACCGGCGCCCGGTAAGGTCGCTGCGACACCTCGGTGTCGGGCAAGGGCAAGGCGTTGCGGTCGAGCTTGCCGTTACCGGTCAGGGGCAGTGCGTCGAGCAGCAGCCAATGGCTGGGCACCATGTAATCCGGCAGGTCGACCTTGAGCGCCGCTCGCAGTTGCTCGCGCCACAGCAGCGGGTCAACAGGGGTTTGATCCGCCACCACGTAGGCGCACAGCTGGCCTTGATGGACGCTTAACACCGCTTCGGCCACGCCGATTTGCTGCTTGAGGCAGGCTTCGATCTCACCCAGCTCGATGCGGAACCCGCGAATTTTCACTTGCTGGTCGATACGGCCCAGGTAGTCGATGTTGCCGTCTGCCCGCTGACGGGCCAGATCGCCGCTGCGGTACAGGCGCTCACCGGGCACAAAGGGGCTGGCGACAAAGCGTTCGGCGGTCAGCCCGGCACGCCCGTGATAACCCCGGGCCAGACCGGCCCCGGCGATATACAGCTCGCCTGCGCAGCCTGCTGGCACAGGCTGTAACTGACTGTCGAGCAAGTACCAGCTGAGGTCGGCAAGGGGGCGGCCAATCGGGCTTTGCACCTTGGCATCAAGGTCGCTGGGGCTCAGTGCGCGGAAGGTCACATGCACCGTGGTTTCGGTTATGCCGTACATGTTCACCAGCGTGGTCTGCGAGCTACCAAAGCGCTCATACCACGGGCGCAGGCTGGACACCTCCAATGCTTCGCCGCCGAAGATCACCCAGCGCAAGGCCAGCGCTTGCGGGCTGTTGCAGGCAATCGGCAGCAGTTGGCGGAAGGCGGTCGGGGTCTGGTTGAGCACCGTCACCTGTTCGTCGCACAGCAACTGGTGAAACGCCTGCGGTTCACGGCTGATGAAATACGGCACGATCACCAGACGCCCGCCGGTGCACAGCGCGCCAAACAACTCCCATACCGAGAAGTCGAAAGCGTAGGAATGGAACAGCGTCCACACATCGCTCGGGCCGAAATTGAATTGGCCCTGTGTCGCGCTGAGCAGGCGGGTGACGTTGGCGTGACTCAACAGTGCGCCTTTTGGCCGCCCCGTGGAGCCGGAGGTGTAAATCACATAGGCCAGATTGTCGGCATCGCTCAGGTTGCCAAGGTTCTGCTCGCTGAATGCGTCCAGCGCCAGATGCTCCAGGCACAGGGTCTGCACGCCCACCCGTGGCGGCAGGTTGTGCAACAGGTGTTCCTGAGTCAGCAACAGATGAAGGCCGCTGTCTTCGATCATGTAGCTCAAGCGTTCCGCCGGGTACTGCGGGTCGAGTGGCACATAGGCGCCGCCCGCCTTGAGAATGGCCAGCAGGCCGACCACCAGTGGTATCGCCCGTTCAGTGGCGATGCCGACCCGCACGTCCGGGCCGACCCCCAGTTCGCGCAGTTTGCGCGCCAGCCGGTTGGCTTGCGCATTCAACTCGCCATAGCTCAGGGACGCGTCCGCGCAGCGCAAGGCCACGGCCTGCGGTTGTAGCGCCGCCTGGGCTTCAAACAGCTGATGCAGGTTGGGACCTTGCACCTGAGGTTCGACCGAGGGGTTCCAATGTTCGATCAAGCGCTGCTGTTCAGCGCTGTCGAGCAGCGCCAGTTCGGCGATTCGTTGCTGCGGTTCACTGACCACCGCGCGCAGCAGGTTGAGCCAATGCCCGGCCAGACGCTCGATGGTGGCCGCGTCATACACGTCACGGGCGTAGGTCAGGCTGGCGCGCAGGTGCTCGCCCTGCTCTTCGGTGTCCAGCGCCAGATCGAACTGGGCGGTGTGTTGCTGCCAGTCCATACGCTCCACGGTGAGCCCTTCGAGCACCCGTTCAACGCTGTCGCCGATGGCCCGCTGATGGTTGAACAGCACCTGGAACAGCGGGCTGTGGCTCATGTTTCGCTCTGGCTGCAAGGCGTCTACCAGTTGCTCGAACGGCAGGTCTTGATGGGCCTGCGCCCAGAGTGCCGAGCGCTTGACCTGTTGCAACAGGCTGGCGAAGGTTTGCTGGCCGTCGATCTCGGCGCGAAGCACCTGAGTGTTGATAAAGAAGCCGATCAGGCCTTCGGTTTCAAGACGCCCGCGTCCCGCATTGGGCACGCCGACATTGACGGTCGACTGGCCGCTGTAGCGGTGCAACAGCGTCTGGTAGCTGGCGAGCAGCAGCATAAACAAGGTCACATTGTGCTGCTGCGCCACCTGCCGCAGCCCCGCTGCCAGTGCCGGTTCCAGCGCCAGTTCCAGACGCGCGCCGCGCTCGCTGCGAATCGCTGGCCGCGTCAGTTCGCTGGGCAGTTGCAGCGGCGTGTGCTGAGTGCCCAGTTGCTCGCGCCAGGCGCTGAGCTGACGCTCGCCCTCGCCCGCTTGCAACCAGTCGCGCTGCCACGCGGCGTAGTCGGCATAGCTCACGGCCAAGGCGGGCAGCCGGGCCGCCTGCCCCTGAACATGGGCCTGATACAGCGCACTGAATTCATCGACCATCACTTGCATCGACCAGCCATCGGCGGCGATGTGATGCACGGTCAATACCAGCACGTGCTCCTCGGCCGCGATCTTGAGCAACAGCACCCGCAGCAGCGGGCCGTTGCGCAGGTCAAAGGGCTGACGCATCTCTTCGGCCACTTGCGCCTCGATCTGCGTGGCGTCGGCGTTGTTGAGGGTCAACTCACGCAGGGCCAGCGGCAGGTGATCATGGCGCACGCCACGGGCCTGTTCGCCGTCCTGAATAAAGGTGGTGCGCAACGTCTCGTGACGCGCTTGCAGGTCATTGAAGCTGCGCAGCAAGGCGTCGCGATGCAGCGTGCCGGTGAGGCGCAATGCCGCCGGGATGTTGTACGCGGCGCTGTCCGGGTCCAGTTGCCAGAGGATCCACTGGCGTTGCTGGGCATACGACAGCACGCCGGGATGATCCGCCGCCAGGCGCTGTATCGGCAGTTGGCTGACAACCCGGGGCTGCGCCGCGCAGCGGGCAGCAAACTCGCTGAATACGCTGGTTTCAAACAGGCTGCTCAGGGGCAATTCAATGCCCAGTTGCTGACGCACGCGGGACACCACTTGCGCCACCAGCAAGGAGTGGCCGCCCAGCTCGAAGAAGTTATCGTCGCGGCTCACGGCATCGAGTTTGAGGACTTCCTGCCAAATCGCCGCCATGACAGTTTCGATCCCCGGTTGCGGGGCAATCACCTCGCGCTGCCAGTCCGCCGCCTGCGCTTTTGGCAGTGCCTTGCGATCCACTTTACCGTTGGCATTGCGCGGCAAGCCGGGCAAGGCCAGCCATTGCAGCGGCACCATGTACTCGGGCAATTGGGCTTTTAGCCCGGCCTTGAGGTGTTCGCGCAATGCGCTCCAGTCGCGGGCGTCATCGTCAGTCACGATAAAGGCCACCAGCGCTTTGCCGGTCGGGCCGTCCTGCACCCCAACGGCGGCTTCGCGCACGCCATCGAGGTCACGCAGACGCGATTCGATTTCCCCCAGTTCGATGCGGAAACCGCGCACTTTGACTTGCTGGTCGATACGGCCCACGTATTCCAGTTGGCCGTCGACGCGGCGCCGCGCCAAATCGCCAGTGCGGTACAAGCGCTCGCCCGGCTGTTGCGCAAACGGGTTGGGCAGGAACACCGCGGCACTGCGCGACGGATCATTAAAGTAACCGCGACCGACCCCCGTACCGGCGACATACAGCTCACCGACGACGCCCGCAGGCACCGGCGACAAGCCGCCGTCCAGCACGTACAAACGGTTGTTATCGGTGGCCAGCCCAATCGGCAGGTAAGCCCCGGCCGCCGACTCAGCATCCACGCGAAACAGGGCCACGTCGTCCGAGCATTCCGCCGGGCCATAGGCGTTGACCAGACCGATCTGCGGGTAGCGTTGCAACCAGCGCCGCGCCAGTTCCGGTGGCATGGCTTCGCCGGTCGGCAGCATCCAGCGCAGGCTGTGCAGCGCGCCCTGCGCCTCGTCAAGCAGGCTGTGGATCAGCGACGGAACGCTTTCCAGTACGCTGATGCCGCGTGCGTCGACATGGGCCAGCAAGGCCGCCGGATCATGGGCGATGGCGTTGGGCACGATGTCCACCTGAGCGCCAAACAACGGCGCCGCGAGGAACTGCCACACCGAAATATCAAAGCTCTGCGAGGCGGTCTGGGCAATCACGTCAGTGCCGCTCAGGTCAAAATACGGTTTTTTGCTCAGTTGGTTATTGAGCATACCCGCCTGTTCCACCATCACACCCTTGGGCGTGCCGGTGGAACCGGAGGTGTAAATCACATAAGCCAGGGTATTGGGTGCGGTGTAGATACCCGGCTGCTCTACCGAACAGACACTGTTTTGTACCTCGTCCCAGATCAACAGCTGCGGACGTTGTGCCGGAGCCAGCAACGCCAGCATGGCCAGCGCCTGCTCGCGGCAGGCACTGCTGGCCACCAGCGCCGGCACCTTGCCCAGTTGCAGCAGGTCCAGCAAACGCTGGGTGGGCAGTTGCGGGTCCAGCGGCAAGTACGCCGCGCCCGCCTTGAAACTGCCGAGCATCATGCCGAGCAGGGCCAGGCTGCGTTCTGCCAGCAAGGCCACGGGCTGATCTGCGCCAATCCCGGCGTCGATCAAGGCCCACCCCAGACGGTTGGCGCAAGTATCGAGTTGGTTGTAGGTCCACTGCTGCCCAAGGCAGGTGGCAACCACCTGCTCGGGATGGGCCGCCACCTGCGCTTCAAACAAGCGCACATAGCCTTGCTCCAGCGGGTAGTCACGGGCGGTCTGATTGCCCGTCTGCAACAAGGCGTCGCGCTCGGCACACGCCACCACCGGCAGGTCAGCAAACTGGCCCTCGGCCTGTTCACCAATGGCCAACAGCAGGCGCTTGAAGTCGGCCAGCAAGCGCTCGGCGGTGGCGTCGTCGAAGAAACGTTTGTCATAAGACAGGTGCAAACCGAGCGCATCACCGGGGTACACCACCACGGTCATCGGGTAGTTGGTGTGAGTGCGGGCGCTGTCGGACTTGGCGTTGATTTGCGCCGCGCCGCTGGCCACGGCGCTTTCCACCGGGGCATTTTCATAGACGAACAGGCTGTCGAAAATATTCTGGCCTTTCTCCAGCGCACTGCAGGCTTGAATGTTGAGCAACGGCAAATGTTCGTGCTCGCGCAGCGCCAGATTGTGCTCGAACAGGCCTTGCAGCCATTGGCGCACGCTGACGTTCTGACCGGCACGGGGCAAGCGCATGCGCAACGGGATGCTGTTGATAAACAGCCCCACGGTGTCCTGCATTTCCGGGCGGTTGATCGGGCGACCGGCCACGGTGACACCGAACAGCACTTCATCCAGACCGCTGTAACGCTGCAACACCAGCGCCCACGCCGCTTGGGTCAGGGTGTTGACGGTCAGTTGGTAACGCTGGGCCAATTCACGCAGGCCGCGGCCTTGCGCCACTTCAAGGTCGGCATACACATCGCCGATCTCGGAAAAACCGACCTGACGGCGCAGCGCACGGTCAAACGGCAACGGCGTCGGCTGTTCAAAACCGGCCAGCTCGATGGCCCAGGCGTCCAGTGCTTCGCGCTCGCCCTGCTCTTGCAGCCATTGAATAAAGTCGCGGTAGCGCGCCGCCGGGGGCAGGCTGCGCTCGCCGCTGTACAAGGCGAAGAAATCCTGCAGCAACAGCGAGCGGCACCAGGCATCAATCAGGATGTGGTGGTTGCTGAGAATGAACCAGTAATGCCCGGCGCTGCGACGGATCAGGCGCAGGCTGAAAGGCGGCGTGTTGAGCAGGTCGAAACCCTGTGCCCGGTCTTGCGCCAGCAAGGCTTGCAGCGCAGCTTCGTGTTCCGCTTCGGGGCGTTCGCTCCAGTCATGCACCTGCACCTTGGGCGCGGCATCGCGGTGGATGATTTGCAGCATGCGGCCGTCTTCGTCGAGGCTGAAAGAAGCCCGCAAGGCATCGTGACGCTGGGCCACGGCGTGCCAGGCCGCCGTAAAGCGCGGCAGGTCGATGTCGCTGTCGATGATGTAGCGGTCTTGCATGAAGTAGATGCCGGAGCCCGGTTCCAGCAAGGTGTGCACCAGCAGACCTTGCTGCATCGGCGACAGCGGGTAGATGTCTTCAATGTCGCGGGGCGGCACCTTGAGCGCGTCCAGCTGGGCTTGGGTCAGTTGCGCCAGCGGGAAGTCGGAAGGGGTCATGCCGCCCTGTTCATGGCCCACGCAGTGTTCGATCACGGCGCTCAGTTCACGCCGGTAGTCATCGACCAGCGCCTGAATCGTCGCCGCGTCGTACATCTGCTCGCTGTAGGTCCATTGCAGGCTCAATTCGCCGCCAAACACCTGCCCTTCGATGCTCAGCCAGTTGGCCAGCGGCGCCTGTTCATCCTGTGCCCGCCCGCCACTTTCGGCCGCCGGGGTGAACAGCGCCTGCGGGTCAAATTGACGGTCAAACTGGCCCAGGTAGTTGAAGGTAATGCGCGGTGTGGGCAACGCCGCCAGTTGCGCGCCGACTTCGTCGCCCGCCAGATAGCGCAGCAGGCCATAACCCACGCCCTTTTCCGGGACGCTGCGCAGTTGTTCCTTGATCGATTTGAGCGAGGCGCCGAGGTCTGCTGTCGGGGTCAGTTGCACCGGGAACAGGCTAGTAAACCAGCCCACAGTGCGGGACAGGTCAAGGTCGGCAAACAGTTCTTCGCGGCCGTGCCCTTCCAGCTGGATCAAGGTGCTGACCTGCCCGCTCCAGCGGCAGATCACCCGTGCCAATGCGCTCAGCAACAGGTCGTTGACCTGAGTGCGATAGGTCGACGGGGCCACTTGCAGCAGTTGGCGGGTCAGCGTCTGATTGAGTTTGAGTTCGAGGGTGCGTCCGTCACGGCTGTGCAGCCCGGCGTCGGCCCGGTCTTGCGGCAAGTCGCTGGAGGCATCGGCCAATTGCTGCTGCCACAGCCCAAGCTGATCGACACGGGCCTGTGCGGCGTCTGACAAACGCGCTGTCCAGGCTTGATACGCGCTGGTTTTGGCCTGCGGCGGTTGAGCGGGCGTGCTGTAAAACTGTTGCAGGTCTTCAAGCAATACGCGCCATGACACGCCATCAACCGCCAAGTGATGCACCACCAGCAGCAGGCGCTGGCTGTGATCGGGCAGTTCGACCAACAAGGCGCGCAGCAACGGGCCATTTTGCAGGTCAAGGCTGCGCTGGGCCTGCTCGCACAGGCTGTGCAGTTCATCACCGCAAGCCGCCTGCTTATGCCACAACAGGCTATCGACCGGCGGTTCGGCATAGGCTTGCTGCCAGTGGCCGTCGTGCTGCTCAAAGCGCAGGCGCAAGGCGTCGTGATGGGTTAACAGGGTGTGCAGGGCCTGTTCCAACTGCGCCGCCTCAATAGGCTGACGCGGGTGCAGCAACAGCGACTGGTTCCAGTGCTGACGGGCAGGCATCGGCTGCTGGAAAAACCACTGTTGCACCGGGGCCAATGCCACCGCACCGCTGGCAACGCCCTGATCGATCTGACGGTGGCTGCTCAATTGCGCGACACGGGCCAGGCTGCGGATGGTCTGGTGCTGGAACAGATCACGCGGGCTAAAGGCTATCCCGACCTGACGCGCACGGCTGACCACTTGAATGGAAATGATCGAGTCGCCGCCGAGGGCGAAGAAGTTGTCATCAACGCCGATCTGCGCCACCCCCAGCACGGTTTGCCAGATGTCGGCCAGACGTTGCTCCAGCTCGTTGCCCGGCGCGGCGTAGCCTTGCTGCACGGCACTCAGATCAGGGCGTGGCAATGCCTTGCGCTCCAGCTTGCCGTTGGCTGACAGCGGCAAGCGCTCAAGGCTCACCCAGTGGCTGGGCACCATGTATTCCGGCAGCCCGGCTTGCAGGTGAGCGACCAGCGCCGCTTGCCAATCATCGGCGCTGGCCGGGTCTTCTAGCACCACGTAGGCCACCAGTTGTTTACCGTCGAGCACCAGCACCACGGCCTCGCGCACGCTCGGTTGTTCCACCAGCCGCGCTTCGATTTCCCCCAGTTCGATGCGCAAGCCGCGCAATTTGACCTGATGGTCGAGACGGCCCAGGTATTCAATCACCCCGTCGACCCGCTGGCGCACCAAATCGCCGGTGCGGTAAAGACGCTGCCCCGCATTGAACGGGCATGGCACAAAGCGCTCGGCGGTCAGGGCCGCGCGACGGTGGTAATTGCGCGCCAACCCGGCACCGCCCAAGTACAACTCACCCGCCACGCCCACGGCCACCGGCGACAGGTCGGCGTCGAGCACCAGCGTGCGCAGGTTGGCGATCGGCAAGCCAATCGGCACGCTGGCGCTGCCTTCGTCGACGCAGGTCCAATGGGTCACGTCGATGGCGGCTTCGGTGGGGCCATACAGGTTGTACAGCTCAGCCTTGGGCAGCTTGGCGAACACCTGTTGCTGCGCATCAACCGGCAGCGCTTCACCGCTGCACACGATGCGCCGCAGGCTGTGGCACTGCTCGACGCCGGTTTCGTGAATAAACGCCTGCAACATCGAGGGTACAAAGTGCAGCGTGGTGATGCGCTGCGCGCGAATGGTGTCGATCAGGCGCAGCGGCTCACGGTGCTCCCCCGGTTGTGCCAGCACCAGCCGTGCGCCGGTGAGCAACGGCCAGAAGAACTCCCACACCGAGACGTCAAAACTGAACGGAGTCTTTTGCAGCACCGCGTCTTCGGCGGTCAGCGTGTAGGCCTGCTGCATCCAGCTCAGGCGGTTGACCAGCGCCGCGTGGGTGTTGCCCGCGCCCTTGGGACGGCCCGTGGAGCCGGAGGTGTAAATGACATAGGCAAGGTGCTGCGAGTCCTGAGCGACGACCGGGTTGCTGACGCTGAAAGCGTCAAGCCAGTCGCTGTTCTGATCCAGACAGATGACCTTGAGCCCGCTCACCGGCAGTTTCGTCAGCAGCGCGGTCTGGGTCAGCAGCAGGCCAATGCCGCTGTCTTCAATCATGTAGGCCAGCCGCTCTTGCGGGTAATCCGGGTCGAGCGGCACGTAGGCTCCGCCCGCCTTGAGGATGGCCAGCAGGCCAATGACCATCTCCAGCGAACGCTCGACAGCAATGCCCACCAGCACATCCGGGCCGACACCCTGCTCGCGCAACGCGTGGGCCAGTGAGTTGGCGCGGGCGTTGAGCTGCGCATAAGTCATGGCCTGTGCGCCAAACAGCAGAGCGGTCGCCTCGGGCGTGCGGGCGACCTGCGCTTCGATCAGCTGTTGCAGGCAGGTGTGGGTCGGGTAATCGACCTGAGTGGTGTTCCAATCGTGAACCTGAGTCTGAACTTCACCGGCATCGAGCATCGGCAACTCGCCAACCCGGCGGTCGCTGTCGTCCACCAGTGCGCGCAGCAGATTGCTCCAGTGACGTGCCATGCGGGTGATGGTGCTGGCGTCGAACAGGTCATTGGCATAGGTCAGCGCCGCGTGCAGGCGGCCGCCTTTTTCGTAGGTGTCCAGGCTCAGGTCGAACTGAGTGGTGCGCCCTTCCCATTCAATCAGGCCCAGCTCCAGACCTGACGCCGTGCTCACGGCTTCTATATCCGCCACGTTCGGCTGGTGGTTGTACATCACCTGAAACAGCGGGTTATGGCTCAGGTTGCGCTCAAGTTTGAGCGCTTCGACCAGTTGCTCGAACGGCAACTCCTGATGCGCCTGAGCGCCGAGTGCGGTTTCCTTGACCGCGCTTAACAGCTCGGCCACTGAGGTCTGGGCCGTGAGCTGGGTGCGCAGGACTTGGGTGTTGACGAAAAACCCGATCAGCCCTTCGACCTCGCGGCGATTGCGGTTGGCAATCGGCACACCGACCCGCAGGTCGTTCTGACCGCTGTAGCGGTGCAGCAGAATATTGAACGCCCCCAACAGCAGCATAAACAGGGTCACTTGATGCTGCTGCGCCAGAGCGCGCAGTTGCTCGACCAGCTCCGGGGCTACGGCGAACTCATGACGGGTGCCGCGGTAACTCGGCATCGCCGGGCGCGGGTAATCGGCGGGCAAGGCCATGACTGGATGCTCATCACCCAATTGGGCTTGCCAATACGTCAGTTGCCGCGCCTGTTCGCCCGCCTCCAGCCAGCGGCGTTGCCACAGGGCGTAATCGCTGTACTGGATCGGCACGTCAGTCAGTTGCGGGGTGTGGCCGCGCTCGAAAGCGTCATAGCCACGGATAAATTCGTCGATCAGCACATTCATCGACCAACCGTCGGAGACGATATGGTGCAAGGTCAGCAGCAGGACGTGTTCGCAGGCGTCCAGCTTGATCAGCTTGATGCGCAGTAACGGGCCGCTGGCCAAATCGAAGGGTTGCAACGATTGCTGCTGAGCCTGAGCGGCCACGGCCTGTTCGCGCTCAATCGTCGGCAGCAGGCTCAGATCCACCTGTTCGACCACCAGCGGGGCACTGAGCGGCGCTTGTTCGAGGCTGTCGTCCGGGTTCTGGCGAAACACCGTGCGCAGGGTTTCGTGACGCTGTACCACATGGGCGAAGGCCTGCTCCAGCGCAGCAATATTCAGCGCGCCCTTGAGGCGTACCGCCCCCGGCAGGTTATAAGCGCCGCTGAGTGGATCGAGCTGCCATAAAAACCACATGCGCCGTTGGGCGTAGGACAAGGCATTGCGGTCGGCCTGGGGCACATCGGCGGGAATGGGGAACTGCGAAAAGTCGATCCCTTCGGCACGCAGACCGTCGAGGAATAACTGACGTTTTTCCAACGGCAACTCGATGAACCGGCGGGCAAGTTTGAGGGACTTCTCAGCATTCATCTGGGGGCTTCCGTAGGTATTGGCTATCGAGCATTGGCTCGGCTATCCCTACGGAACGGATGGAGACAGAGGGAAATTAAGGCGATAAGGCAACCGGTTTGTATGGATCGTGTGGATAGCGTGTTGGCTTGTTGCTTGTTGCTTGTTGCTTCTAAAACAATGCCACTGCCGCCACCGAATCAGTGCAGCCAACGCTGAGGCCCCTCACAGGAGGCTGAACGCAGGTGCTGTTATGGGGGTGGCGAGGCAGGACGCCGAGCCAGCCGCGATC
>NZ_WIWC01000052.1 GCF_009600315.1 Pseudomonas helleri
TGAGAGTAGGTCATCGTCAAGATTAAATTCCAAACCCCCTGTCTGCTCACGCAGACAGGGGGTTTGTTTTTGTGGGCGAAAAAAACCTTGGGATATTAGTCTTATCCTTTGTCAGTAAGCGACTGGCATAGTCACCTTCCGAAAGTAGCTACCACTTTACCGAGCTTACTCACCAGCGACGTTGCCAGCTTTCGTTCCGTTGGGGGCCACGCCCAAATGGCAGGCGGAAGCAGTGGCGATCATCGAGCTGTTGCTTGGCGAACAATCGATCACAGTGAAATGGTCAACCTCCGATCCTGACGGCTGCGCCCGCTTTGTCCGTGGACTCACGCTATGATTAGCATCGACACCGACTTCGCAACCATAGACGCCGAGCTGAACGCACTGAGTCCGCCGGTTGCGTCGGCCGAACCGCGCGAATAGCCCAAGCGCCATGTGCACTTGGCTGCTCGAGCTGGTTGTTCGCCGGATCGTTACGCAGCGGCATACGGGCGGCAGCAATCATGAGCTTGATCCAGTCTGCGCGTAAAAATGGACATGATCCGTATGCGTACCTGAAGGACGTTCTCACTCGGCTGCCACATCAGTGGGGCACTATTGATATATCGGAGATGGCAAAGTTTTAGAGTGCTGAAAGCGAAATGACGAAAGAGACGGCTCGTTACATCTTGATCACAGGCGCGGCAGGTACCGGCACCACGACCTTAGCGAATGCTTTAGCAAAGGAACTGAGCACAACTCACCTGGAAGCAGATGATTTTTTGTGGCTGCCCAGTAACCCGCCATATCTGCATCTGGCAGACAAAATGCAACGAGGGGAGCGCTTGCTACAAGAAATGCGCTCGCATGGCCGTGCAGTGGTTGCCGGATCAGTAATGGACTGGGGGCAACCGCTTGAGAGCGAATTTGATCTTGTGGTGTTCCTTTATCTTCCTGCTGAGCTCAGATTAGAGAGACTAAAACGTCGAGAGGTTAAACGCTTCGGTCAAGCAAAGCCCGAGTTTCTGGCTTGGGCAGCTCAGTATGATGAGGGGGACGTCCCTGGGCGTAGCTTGGCCAGACATCAGAAATGGCTGACTGCGCTTACCTGTACTGTCTTAAAGCTTGAGGGCGACATGTCCGTTACAGATCGGGTACGGCAAATACTGGATGCAATTGAAGGACTGAACTACACATCGTCAGTCATATGAATGTGTGTTGGCTATACGCTTACTTTTGTCAGGTATATAAAAAAACCACCTCAATAGGTGGTTTTTTTTTGACGACGGTTCTTAATCACCGTAATAAATACAGCCACTTGTGCACGTTTCATGGATGCGAATTGCAGACAATTCTGGAAGCAGCGGTTTGAGTTGTTGCCAAATCCATTTTGCCAGCACTTCGCTGGTTGGATTTTCCAACCCAGGAATGTCGTTCAGGTAGTTATGATCAAGTCGCTCGTAAAGCGGTTTGAAAATGGCTTTAATTTCCGAGAAGTCACGTATCCAGCCCGTAGCAGGATCAATGTCACCGCTTAAATGGATCGCAATCTTGAACGAATGACCGTGTAAACGACCGCATTTATGGCCTTCTGGTACGTAAGGCAATTTATGCGCTGATTCGAAGGTGAATTCTTTGAAAATTTCCACAGTGTTGATTGCTCTTGAAAAGGTGGCTATCGCCTAAGCGACGAATGCAGGCCTGCAGTTTAGCAGCTAACCCCTTATGTGCGGAATTCGCCCTTAGGGTCACGCTGTCATCAAGTTGGCAAATTCAGTTTCAGTTAAGCCTGCATCTCTATGATCAAATGTTTGCGATACTGCAAGCAGGTGATCAGGCGGAGGCCAGCGAGACAGGTGATGACAGTGAATATGCAAGTTGGCAAGGCTGCTGCGCTGATACTTTGTGTATTCTGCTCATCGGCCTCGGCGCGTGATTTAGGGCAGGACGAGGCCTTGCGTTTACGTCAGCGAGGCGCAATTTTGCCATTGGAGCAACTCCTGCAACAGGTTCTGCTGCGTCACCCGGGGGCCAAGCTTCTGGAAGCTGAGCTGGAGGAGAAGCACGATGTATATGTTTATGAAGTCGAGCTGTTAACGCCGGCTGGAATTGTGCGCGAAATAAAGCTTGATGCCAGTGATGGCCGTTTGCTCAAAGATGAGGAAGATGATTAATGAGGCTGCTGTTGGTAGAGGATCATGTCCCCTTGGCTGATCAACTGGTGGCGAGTCTTTCTCGCCAAGGTTATGCGGTCGATTGGTTGGCCGATGGCCGTGATGCTCTTTATCAGGGTAAAAGTGAGCCGTATGATTTAATTATTCTCGATCTGGGGCTGCCTGGACTGTCTGGTATTGAGGTGCTTAAACAGTGGCGAGCTGAAGGTGTGTCTATACCGGTGCTCATTTTGACTGCGCGCAGTTCTTGGTCAGAGCGCATTGACGGTCTAAAGGTTGGTGCTGATGACTATGTCACTAAACCGTTTCATCCTGAAGAACTGCAATTGCGAGTGCAGGCGTTATTGCGTCGATCTCACGGTCAGGTGAACCAACCACTTTTGAAGTCTGCAGGCCTTCAGCTAGATGAGGCGCGTCAATGCGCAATCAATCTTGGCGAAGAAGTGCAATTGACAGCTTCCGAGTTTCGTCTTCTGCGTTATTTTATGCTGCACCCTCAACAAATTCTTTCCAAAAGTCATCTGGCAGAACATCTTTACGATGGTGAGACTGAGCGTGACTCTAATGTTCTGGAAGTCCATGTGAACCACTTGCGGCGCAAACTCGGGCGAGCGGTGATAGAAACACGCCGTGGGCAAGGGTATATATTTGGTGCTGGTGATCAGTGAAATCCATTCAGAGGCGTTTGAGTCTGGGTTTAATCAGTGGTTTGTTGATTGCCGGCCTGGTGGTTGGGCAAGTCAGCATCTGGTTATTTGAAAACGGGCTTCAGCGCTATCTGGAATCAGGATTGCAAAACGACAGCGAAAATCTGTTGATCGCGTTGAGCCGAACGCCCCAAGGGTTGCAGTTGGATGAGCGCCGAATATCACCGGCGTATCAGCGACCTTTTTCGGGCCATTATTTCAGTATTGCCTTCGGTGATACGCATTGGCGTTCACGCTCGTTGTGGGATGCTCAGCTACCTCGGCCCAATCACCCGGGATTGGATCGAACTCTGGAACCTGGGCCTGATGGCCAGATGCTGCTTGTTTTAAACAGCAATTATCAGCGCTTTGGCCAAACGGTCTCCATCACAGTGGCTCAGGACTACACACCCATTCGAAAAAGCTTCCAGCAAGTTCAACGGGTGGGCTTAGGTATTTGGGTCGTAGCTCTGATCGTGATCTTGCTGCTTCAACGGGTGACGGTACGAACAGCATTACGGCCTTTGGAAACTGCCCGAAAACAGATAATCCAATTACAGGCGGGGCAGCGTTCGCAGCTTGATGAGAAGGTTCCTCAGGAACTGGAGCCATTGGTCACGCAGATAAACCACTTGTTGATCCACACCGAGGACAACTTGAAGCGCTCGCGAAATGCCGTTGGCAATTTGGGGCACGCATTAAAAACGCCTTTGGCAGTATTGTTCAGTTTGGCGAAGGATCCGCGCCTTGCTGCTTACCCCCAGATCCAGAGCACTCTGAGCGAGCAACTCGAATACATACAACAACGCATGAGCCGCGAACTTAATCGTGCTCGCTTGGCCGGTGATGCGCTTCCAGGCGCTCACTTTGAAGCAGATGCAGAACTGCCAGGCTTGATGGCCACCCTTGGCATGATTTACGGCAAGCATATCGAACTGAAATGTAATGTCCCTTCAGGTCTTCACATGCCCTGGGATCGTGAGGACATGCTCGAACTGCTTGGTAATTTGTTGGATAACGCCTGCAAATGGGCGGACTCTGAGGTTGAGCTAAGAATCCTTCAGAGAGGGAACGAGTTTGAGATCGAAGTACAAGATGATGGCCCAGGTATTCCTGAGACAGAAAGAGATCAAGTGTTCAGCCGAGGAACCCGGCTCGATGAACAAACCAGTGGACATGGTTTGGGCTTGGGTATTGTTAGGGATGTCATAGAAGCTTGGGGAGGAGAGATGCAACTGTCTACGGGAGCATTGGGTGGGTTATCAGTGTTGATCAAGTTACAGGTGCGGCTGCGATAACGGTAACTGGTCCTACAAAGCCAGTCACCGTTCACCCGGAGCGCATAGTTAGACGCGAAATTGATCCATCAACGTTTGCTGTTGGTTCGCCAGAGTATTCAGTGACTGGCTGACCCGTGCAGATTCATTGGCCTGCTCGGACAAAGACTCGGTCACATCGCGGATAGTGGCGACATTGTTGTTAATCTCTTCGGCCACTGCGCTCTGTTCTTCCGCAGCGCTGGCAATCTGCAGGTTCATGTCCGTGATGACCGTAACGGCATTACCGATTTGTTGCAAAGCCGTCACAGCCTGACTTACTTGCTCAACGCTGCCTTGGGCTTGACGATGGCTGTTGCTCATTGAACTGACGACTTCTTGAGTCCCCACTTGCAACTGTTCGATGACTTGCCGGGTTTCTTCGACCGACTCTTGTGTTCGGCGGGCCAGGTTACGAACTTCGTCAGCCACTACCGCAAAACCTCGACCGGCCTCACCTGCACGCGCCGCTTCAATGGCAGCATTCAATGCCAGTAAATTGGTTTGTTCTGCAATGGCTCGAATGACTTCCAGCACCGAGCCGATTTTCTCACTGTTAGCCGCCAGCCCTTCAACTTGGGTCATGGCCACGTTCATGTCAGCGGCCAGAACATCAATGCTGGATGTGGTGCGATCAATAATGGTCAGCCCTTGCCGAGTTGCTTCATCTGCCTCCCGGGCAGCTTGAGCGGCTTGGGCCGCGCTACGTGCCACATCCTGTGCAGTGGCACTCATTTCATGGGATGCCGTGGCAGCCTGATCAACCTGACGGTACTGCTGCTCCATGCCAGCGCTGGTCTGGGTGGCGATAGCCGCTGACTGATCAGCCGTATTGCGGGCATCCTGCACTGAGCGTTTAACCTCAGCAATAATGGGTTGTAATTTGTCGAGGAAGCGGTTGAACCAGCCGGCCAATTGGCCTAACTCGTCCTTTTTGTCATAGGCCAGACGTCGTGTCAGATCGCCTTCGCCACTGGCAATGTCTTCCAGCATATTGGCCACGCCCAGAATCGGGCGTGTGACGCTGCGTGCCATTAGCCATATCAGTAGCAAGCCGATGACCGCAGCAAACGATCCCAACCCAAGTTCAATCAGGGCTCCGTCGCGATTTCGTGTTTCCAGCTCAACTTGCAACGCTTGAGCGGGGCCTACCAGCACCTTTTCAGGCACGTCCAGCAATACGCCCCATGGCTTGCTGCCTGGGATAGGTTTGAACGGGGTCAGTATTTTAAGACGTTCGTGCTGATGCAGGCTTTGCGGCTGATCGCCAGTGGCCATCAGTTTTGTGAGTTGCGCACCATCTTCGACATCTACTTGATCAAGGCGTTGTGCCAGCTTGCTCGCATCCTTGCTGAAACCAGCCAATATGCCTGCCGAACTTACAATGCTGACATTGGTTTGCCCGTCATAAAGCTTTTGACTCGCCAGTTTGCTTATGGCTTGCAGGCTATTGAGGTTGATATCAACCGAAAGCGAAGCGATCAGCTTGCCATTGACCAGCAGTGGAAAAACGATGCTGGTCATCAACACGTTCTGACCATCGATCTCGTAAAAATATGGCTCGATAATGCACGGTTTGAGTGTTTCTCGAGGGCAAGTGAACCACGAGTTATTGGCCTGCCCGCTTGGGCCGGTACTGGTGTCTACCAGATCGGCTTCCGGCAATGTCATCGAGGTCAGTGTGCCGGGCGTAGGCTGCGACCAATAGAGAGAAAAGCGGCCTTTATCATTGCTGCCCAGCTCTTTTTGATGGTCAAACAACGCATCCTTGCTATCCAGTGCGTTGGCTTCAAATACTAAGGACAAGCCAAGCAAATCAGGATTGGCTTGTAATGCCGCTTTTACCTGGCGGGTCAGGTCTTCACGCAAGTCGAAGGCGTCCAGAAAGCGCTTTTCCGATTGCTCACGTAAAAACAGGACTTGGCGTGCGAAACCATTGCCGTACTGATAGGCATCCATAAACTGACGACTGATTGCCAGCGCCTGAGCTTCGCCTTGGGCTTCAATGCGAGCCTTGGCCGACTCATTGAGCATCTGTGTGCTCGAAGCCTCTACGAGCTGGGTTGTGTAGTCCATGCGATAAAGCGAAAGTCCAACCAGCAGGGCTACGATACTGAGTAGGCAAAGTCCGGAGAGGAGGGAGATTTTCCACTGGATGGAAAGCTGTCTGACCGACATGGAGACATCCTAAATAGAGGCTTTGACTGTTAGCGGCCGCCAGCGGTTTTTCTTTACTGCAATCTCTGCTTTTTAAACCTTTGGATTCAGCACTGATAAAACCTTCAGCCTCTAAATGATGGGGGTAGCACTCTTGGGCGCACGTGCAGTGGCGGTCTTCGGACTTCACTTTGACAAGGCGCTCATGCTGCTGCAAAGTGTGCGCCCTCAAATAAGTCCTTCCTTCAGATCCGGCGACTGCAACAGCAGTCTTGCGTCCGGAATTTCCCGCTTTACGGTGTTTTATCGTGGTGCGCTCTATGAGGTTGTAAAGATGAATGCAGTAATTGCAGCGGTCGGCATCATGCTGGTGCTCAGCTTGTCCCGTGTGCATGTGGTGATCGCTCTTATCGTGGGGGCTGTTGTTGGCGGCCTTGTGGGCGGCTTAGGCGTTGAAGCGACGCTCAATGCGTTCAATAGCGGGCTTGGCGGCGGGGCTCAAGTCGCCTTGTCTTACGCCATGTTGGGAGCTTTCGCGGTCGCTATCGCAAAATCAGGTCTGGCCCATGCCTTGGCCGATAAAGCCTTGATCATGGTTAACAAGCAGCAGGCTGCCGGTGGTAATCGGATCAAATGGCTTTTGATTGGCTTGTTGCTGGTGGTTGCGATCTGCTCGCAAAACATCCTGCCGATTCATATCGCATTTATTCCTTTGTTGGTTCCGCCTCTTCTTTATGTGCTGACCAAGTTGAAAATTGACCGGCGTTTAATCGCCTGTGTCATGACATTTGGTTTGATCACGCCTTATATGTTTTTACCCGTTGGTTTTGGCAATATCTTCCTCAATCAAATTTTGCTCGCGAATGTGCGCAATAGCGGTGTGGATGTCAGTCAGGTCAATGTTACTCATGCGATGGCCATTCCTGCGCTGGGCATGGTGTTTGGCTTGTTGGTGGCCGTGTTTATCAGCTATCGCAAAAAGCGCGAGTATGACTTGGTCAAAATTGAGCAGGTCGAGCAAGTAGCAGTCAAGTACAACCCCATGACATTGATCGTGGCCGGGCTTGCCATTGCTGCTGCGTTTATCATCCAGCTATGGCTGGGGTCCATGATTATTGGTGCGTTGGCGGGGTTTCTGATTTTCTCCGCCTCGGGGATTGTGCGTTGGCGTGAAACTGACGACCTGTTTACCGAAGGCATGAAAATGATGGCCATGATCGGTTTCATCATGATCGCGGCCTCAGGTTTTGCCGAGGTGATGAAGGCAACAGGTGAAGTTAAATCTCTGGTGGAGGCTTCCGCTGGTTGGATAAACCACAACAAAGGAATTGGCGCACTGCTGATGTTGCTGGTCGGGCTATTGGTGACCATGGGCATTGGTTCGTCGTTTTCGACTGTGCCCATTCTGGCGGCTATTTTTGTGCCCTTGTGCGTGCAGCTGGGGTTTAGCCCGATGGCCATAGTTTGTATCGTCGGAACGGCGGGGGCCTTGGGTGACGCTGGCTCGCCTGCGTCAGACTCCACCTTGGGGCCGACCTCCGGTCTGAATGTTGACGGGCAGCATCATCATATCTGGGACACCGTCGTACCGACTTTTCTGCACTACAACTTGCCCTTACTGGCCTTTGGCTGGGTGGCGGCAATGATTCTGTAAAAAGAGCGAGCGGCGGCAAGCGCTCATGGCAGTTCAATCCGACCGTTTTCCCCTGGAACGGTCGGCCAATCGCCTGCCGCCCATCGTGCTCTGGCCTGATCTATCAGCGCCGTATTACTGGCCACAAAGTTCCAGTTCATGCGCCTCGGGCCGTCCAGCGCCGCGCCTCCAATCAATACCAGATGGCAATCACTCTCTGCGAACAATGTAGCCTCCTGCGCGGCGGGCAGCAGCACAAGGCTATGGGGCTCGATAGCTTGGCCATTCAGTCGAACATCTCCTTCCACTACATAGACCGCGCGCTCAGGATGATCAGCCGGGATCAGGAACGTGGTGGCTTTCTGCATATTCACTTCGGCATACAGGGTCGGCGAGAGCACGGGTACAGGGGAAGTTAGACCAAACCCAGTACCTGCGATCAGACGAATCTGGACACCTGAATTGTTAATGACGGGCAAGCTGTCGGCAGTGTGATGGCTGTACAGCCCTGGACCTTGTTCATCCTTTATGGGAGAGGCCAGCCACACTTGCAGACCATGTAAGGTTGAGCCTTGAGCCCTTAACGCGCTGGGTGTTCTTTCAATATGGGCAATCGCGGCACCTGCCGTCATCCAGCTGACCTCGCCAGGGTTGACGAGCTGGTCCGAGCCCAAGCTGTCCTTATGCAGCAGTTGCCCTTCAAATAAATAGGTCAGCGTCGACAGGCCGATATGTGGATGCTGCCGAATGTTCATCCCTTGGCCAGGCCCATAGCGTGTTTGCAGCATATGATCGAAAAATACGAAAGGCCCAACGCTACGGCATTTGGCTGAGGGCAGGGGGCGTAGGATTGGTTGACCTTCGACGTCTTCAGCTCGGGGGTGAATTACAGTCAAGGTGTCCATCGTGTATTACCAGCAGAGGGAAAGCGTTGAGCATAACTCAACGCCATATGGTCCTGTTTTTGGGTTACTGACTGAAAGCACCCTCAGACAAATGTGTCTCGATGGTAATGTCGGCGGTGGTCATCAGTTTATGCACCGGACACTTATCAGCCACTCTGTGGAGTTCATCGCGTTGAGCATCGGTCAAAACGCCTTTAAGTGTCAGTTTGACATGCAGCGCGTATTTGCCCTGCTGCTCCTCAGTGGCGTCGTGTTTGACTTCCACCGTGACCCCTGTCAACGGAATGCCCTTCTTTTGCGCATAGAGCTTGACCGTGAGGGCTTTGCACGCGCCTAGAGCGGCATCGAAATAGTCATGGGGGGACGGGGCCGAGCTTTCTCCTCCCATTGTTTTGGGTAGATCAGTGAACACGGGTTCTTGATCGTCGATCTTGATGCTGTGGCGAAAGCTGTCGTGAGACACGGTATTTACGGTAACAGTCATGGCAAACCTCACAGTGGCAGAGATAAAGGTCTTGATCTTTATAGAGCATGTTGCGCGTTGTGCGTTCCCTTTAATCGCTTGCTGAACCTGTCAGCTTCGTCGCAGGTCTACACAGACTTCGGGAGAGGAGATTTAAGGTGCGAATGAAACACTCTGCGCTGGCTTTGGCGCTGTTGATTGCAAGTGCATGGGTTCAAGCAAGGGACTATGCCTACAGCGATGCCCACCTTCACTATGTCGATTTCTTCCAGGAAACCGAGGGCATGAGTTCGTTACTTCAGGTCATGGCCAAGAATCGCATTACTCATGTGATGATTTCCGGTATTCCGGTCGCCAAAAAATGGCACGAGGACGAGCCCAAGCGGCCACGTTATTACGCCGGCGATGATGCTGATGCCTATTGGTATAGCGCAACGGATGTATGGGTTGCCACGGCTGTCAAGCAGTTGACTGCAGAGCAGCGCGAGCATTTTCATCCGTTTTTGTCAGGGTTTAATCCAAATGACAAAAACTCGGCGGCTCACATACAGCGCATGCTCGATCTGGATCCTGGGTTGTGGCAAGGCATCGGTGAAGTCTTCACGCGCCATGACGACCTCACGGCCCTCATTTCCGGTGATACTCCGCGCGCTAACAATGAAGCGCTGAGCAAGGTCTACGAATTGGCCGCGAAGTATGATTTACCCGTTTTAGTGCATTCCAACATTACGTCCAAGCGAGAGCGTAATCCGCTGTATCTGGCCGAGATTGAGGAGCCGCTAACCCTGCATCCTGATACCCGATTTATTTGGGCACATGCGGGCACCAGCGCCGAAATTCATCGGCACCAGACGCAAATGCCGTTTTTGCTGCCTGAGCTGACACGTCTATTGGCTAAATACCCTAACCTGTATATAGACCTTTCCTGGAGCATGCTTACGCCGTATCTGCTGGATGAAAACGGTAAGGCCCGGCCTGAATGGGTCGCGCTTGTAGAGCGCTTCCCGGACCGATTTATGCTGGGGTCAGATGTGGTAGGCCGCTTTGACAAACTGGGTCAGGAATTAAAGAGTTTTGATCCCTTTCTCGATGCCTTGCCTGAAAGCGTCGCACATAAAGTAGCCAAGGATAATTTCGTGTCCGTGCTGCCCAAGCAACGCTAACCGGTCTCTTGCAGACAAAAAAATGCCCCGAGTATTCGGGGCATTTTTTGTCGCGAGTGGACGGCTTATTGACCAGTCCAGCGCTTCAGTACCAGTGTGGCGTTAGTGCCACCGAAACCGAAGCTGTTGCTCATCACATTGTTCAATGTAACGTCTTCGCGGGTCTTGGTCAGGATTGGCATGTCGGCGACAACCGGGTCCAGTTCCTCGATGTTGGCAGAACCGGCAATGAAGTTGCCTTCCATCATCAGCAAGCAGTAAATCGCTTCGTGAACGCCTGCGGCGCCCAGGGAGTGACCCGACAGGCTTTTGGTCGAGCTGATTGCAGGGGCTTTGTCGCCGAACACGGCACGGACACCTTCCATTTCCTTGGCGTCGCCTACCGGAGTAGAAGTGCCGTGGGTGTTGAGGTAGTCGATCGGGCCATCAACCGTTGCCATGGCCATCTGCATGCAGCGGATAGCGCCTTCGCCGCTTGGGGCCACCATGTCATAGCCGTCGGACGTTGCGCCATAGCCAACGATCTCAGCGTAGATTTTGGCGCCACGAGCCAGAGCGTGTTCCAACTCTTCAACGACAACCATGCCGCCACCACCAGCGATAACAAAACCGTCACGGTTTTTATCGTAGGCACGGGAGGCTTTTTCAGGCGTATCGTTATATTGAGTGGACAGGGCGCCCATCGCGTCGAACAGGAACGATTGGCTCCAATGTTCTTCTTCGCCACCGCCGGCAAAAACGATGTCTTGTTTGCCTAACTGGATTTGCTCAACCGCGGTACCGATGCAGTGAGCACTGGTGGCGCAGGCGGAGGAAATCGAGTAGTTCACGCCCTTGATCTTGAACGGCGTGGCCAGGCAGGCGGATACGGTGCTGCCCATGGTCCGCGTTACACGGTACGGGCCAACACGCTTGACGCCTTTTTCACGCAGGATATCCAGCGCTTCCATCTGGTTCAAGGTCGATGCGCCGCCGGAACCGGCGATCAGGCCAGTACGCGGGTTGGAGACTTGCTCCTCGGTCAGACCCGAATCCGTGATGGCATCTTTCATGGCCAGGTAAGCATAAGCCGCTGCGTGGCCGACGAAGCGATAAATCTTGCGATCGATCAGCTCTTCGAGAGGCAGGTCAATGGAGCCGGAAACCTGGCTACGCAGACCCATTTCGGCATATTCCGGATTGAATCGGATGCCAGGTCGACTTGCACGCAGGTTAGCGGAGACGGTCTCTTTGTCATTGCCCAAGCACGAAACGATGCCCAGACCAGTGATAACGACGCGACGCATGCGGATAACCCTTAGAAGTTTTCAGTGGAAGTAAAAACGCCGACTCGAAGGCCTTCGGCGGTATAGATTTCGCGACCATCTACGCTCACGGAACCATCGGCAATGGCCAGGTTCAGCTTGCCGCGCAGAACGCGTTTTATATGAATGTTGTAGGTAATCTTTTTAGCGGTTGGCAATACTTGGCCGAAGAACTTCACTTCGCCTGAGCCCAGTGCGCGACCGCGGCCCGGCAAACCTTGCCAGCCGAGGAAAAAGCCAACCAGCTGCCACATGGCATCAAGGCCCAGGCAGCCCGGCATGACTGGATCGCCTTCAAAGTGGCAAGCAAAGAACCACAGGTCTGGATTGATATCCAGCTCGGCGACCAATTCACCTTTGCCGTACTTGCCGCCCTCGTCACTGATAAGGGTGATGCGGTCCACCATCAGCATGTTAGGGGCGGGCAGTTGCGCGTTACCCGGGCCAAAAAGTTCGCCGCGGCTACAGCGCAGCAGATCTTCCCGAGTAAAGGCGTTTTGTTTGGTCATGCGAGCTCCTCAATAATCCCATGCGGCAGGTGGGGCAATTCTTCCCGACCAACTGAAACGTTCATGTTTCAGTTCGCCAGCCTACACATAGACTATTGCGTTGTAGTGAAAGTCACAGCGTCAAGGACAAGAATGTACACTTGTTCACTGAAAATTTAAATCAGGCCGGTTCAGGGGCCCATCAGGGTGCCTAAGACTGCCGCACTTTTGTATTTAACGCCAGTAATTAGCCATAAATCACTGGACCCAACGTTGCAGGATCTGTTCAAGATCCGCCCGTTTGAACGGCTTGGCGAGGTAATCGTTCATTCCGGCTTCCAGACAGGCTTCTCTATCTCCCTGTAAAGCGTTGGCGGTCAGAGCGATGATCGGAACAGTGGTGCAGCCCGGTAGTTGGCGGATCTGCCGAGTCGCTTCATAACCGTCTATGATCGGTAGCCGGCAATCCATCAAAATAGCGGCGTAGCGCTCAGTGTTGGCGCGGTGAATGGCCTGTGCGCCATCAGTGACCACACTCACTTCGTAGCCCAGCCCGACCAATACTGCCTCAATGACCGTTTGATTGACCTGATTGTCTTCGACCAGCAGGATGGTGCGGCCTGCCATTTGTCTTGATTGCGCCGTCAAGTCGGGACGGTTGTTTAAAGGTATGGAGTGGTGAAGCTCCAGTGGAATTTCCAGCGTGAACACGGAGCCTTGAGCCTTTTCACTTTTGGCATGCAGAGTGCCACCCATGCGCTCTGCCAGCGTACGAGCGATGGGCAGCCCCAGCCCCGTTCCGCCATAGCGGCGCGAAATGGAACTGTCTGCCTGCTGGAATGCGTTGAACATTGATTCGAGCTTGTCGGTACTGATGCCAATGCCGCTGTCGCGCACCGTGCAGGTAAACCAGATCAACTCATGATCCAGCGGCTGCCAGTGCGGTTCGATGCTGATCTGACCCTGTTCGGTAAACTTCAAGGCATTGCCAATCAGGTTGACCAGAATTTGCCGAATGCGGGTGGGATCGCCCAGAACGTGCAGGTTGTGCAAGCCCTCCGGGATGGTTAACTGCAACTGCAACCCTCGTTGCCCGGCTGTGTGTTGAAACGCCTGAGCACAGTTGCTGACCAGCTCGGCGAGATTAAACGGAATGTTTTCGAGTTCAAGTGCCGAACGCTCAATTCTCGAGAAGTCGAGGATATCGTTGATGACTTTTAACAGGTGTTCGGTCGACTCCGAGGCAAGGGCCGCGTATTCGGCTTGCTCCTCGGTCATTTCAGTGGTTTCCAATAATTGAAGCATGCCAAGAACGCCATTCATTGGCGTGCGTAATTCGTGACTCATCATTGCCAGAAAGTCAGTTTTTGCGCTGTTGGCGCGTTCGGCTTCTTCGCGTGCCTGAATCAATTGCGCAATAGCGGATTGTTGCTCGCGGCTGGCTTTGGCCAAGCCGTCGGCCAAATTGTTGATATGTTGAGCCAGGTTGCCTAACTCGCCATCATCGACTACGGGCAATGGCGTTTTGTATTCCCCTCGCTGGATGGCATTAACTGCATTGCTCATGGCCATGATGGGTCTGGACAGGTTGGAAGCCAGGCGTCGGGCGAGTAAATAGGTAAAGCCAAGCGCAAAAAGCGCCAGAATCACGGCTTTTAGCAAAATTTCCTGCTGGCGCTTGCTGAATGCCTGGTTGGACATGCCTACACGTACTTTGCCCAGGTAATCCTCGTCCGGAGCCGAAGCCTGGCGGTTGCTCAATACAAATGCATTACCGGCGGTGTTTCGTTGCAAACGAACAGGTGCCTGAAAGACTTCTGTGGGCGCGGCTTGATCTTGAGGTGAGGTAGTTTGCTCTGCATGAACCAGCACGTTGTTGTTACGGTCCTGTACCTGCACAAACTGTACATGAGGTGTGTTAAGCGAGGCTTTTACCAAGGTATCCAGCACCTGTGCGTTACCGGTGATGACCCCGTATTCAGTGGCAGGCGCCAACTGGTTGGCTATCAATTGGCCGGTGTGATTCATCTCCTGACGCAAGTCTTGAATACGTACAAAGGTAAAAAAACTGATCAATAGCAATGTCAAAAGAAGTGCTGGCCCGAGGCTCATCATTTGTGTACGGGTGTGTATGTCCCAACGGCGGCGAGCGATCATTAACGCAGCACTCCGTCAGTCTTGCGTATGGCCCCGGATGTATTGCTCATGTGTTCGCTCATCCTTGACTATGAAGTCAGCCAATTTTGTGGGCACGAGGGTTGCCTCACTTTGTTAAGTTGCCGGCAGCATGGTAACTGAGCTGACTCGCTTTTCCAGCCATAACCCTTCATTTTCCGGTATCTGAAACGTTCAAACTCTCGCCTTGCAGGATGTGCTCCGTATAATGCGGCCATTGCCAACGACTAGATAGATGACGGGACGACAGATGACTGAACAGCGCGCTATTGCGGTCTTGGGAGGCGGAAGCTTTGGCACCGCCGTGGCCAACTTGCTGGCAGAAAATGGTCATCGCGTACGCCAATGGATGCGCGATCCCGAGCAAGCCGAGGCGATCCGGCTTAATCGAGAAAACCCACGCTACCTTAAAGGCATCAAAATTCATCCCGGGGTTGAACCGGTTACAGATCTGCAAGTGACACTTGATGACTGTGATCTGTGCTTTGTGGCGTTACCTTCCAGTGCCTTGCGCAATGTGCTGGCCGAGCATGCCGAGCGCTTGAGCGGAAAAATGCTGATCAGTCTGACCAAAGGGATTGAAGCACACAGTTTTAAATTGATGAGTGAAATCCTTGAGGAAATAGCCCCGCAAGCCCGAATCGGGGTTTTGTCCGGGCCTAATCTGGCGCGCGAGGTGGCAGAACATGCCCTGACAGCAACCGTGGTGGCCAGTGCCGATGAGGCGCTGTGCACCCATGTTCAGGCGGCGCTGCATGGCCGTACTTTTCGCGTATACGCCAGTGCTGACCGTTTTGGCGTTGAGTTGGGCGGGGCATTGAAAAACGTCTACGCGATTATGGCCGGCATGGCCGTGGCGCTGGGGATGGGTGAAAACACCAAGAGCATGCTGATTACCCGTGCGCTTGCAGAAATGACCCGCTTTGCGGTCAGCCAAGGGGCCAATCCGATGACCTTCCTGGGACTGGCCGGTGTCGGTGATTTGATCGTGACCTGTTCGTCGCCCAAGAGTCGTAACTATCAGGTGGGTTTTGCCTTGGGGCAGGGCTTGAGCCTTGAAGAAGCCGTCACCCGTCTGGGTGAAGTCGCCGAGGGTGTTAATACGCTCAAAGTACTCAAGGAGAAGGCTCAGGAATTGAATGTGTACATGCCACTGGTTGCCGGCTTGCACGCCGTCCTTTTTGAAGGACGCACACTTGCGCAAGTCATCGAATTACTGATGCGTGCTGAACCCAAGACCGATGTCGACTTTATCTCCCCGAGTGGTTTTAACTAAACGAAGGAGCAGCACATGAATGATTCCAAAAATGCCCCGAAGTACGAGTCCATTGTTTTGCGTGTGCTGTGGATGCTGGTCTTCCTTCTGGTCTGGCAAGTCGCGCAGCTGGTGCTTGGCGGGCTGGTACTGGTGCAACTGATATTCCGTCTGGTCTACGGTGCGCCTAATGGCGGGCTGATGAGCTTTGGTGACAGCCTTAGCCAGTATCTGGCGCAAATAGGCCGCTTTGGCAGCTTTCAAACTGAGCAAAAACCCTGGCCATTCGCTGATTGGCCGACGGCGCGTGCGCCAGAGGGCGAGGCGCCTTATGTGGCCAGCACCGAGAGCAAGCCATGAAACTGTGGGTTTTACGACACGGAGAAGCGGAGCCATACGCCCGGCGTGATGCTGAACGTGCACTGACTGCCCGAGGGCGTGAACAGGTGCGGTGCAGTACAGCTTACCTTGAGGGCAAACCGCTGGATCGCATCTGGGTCAGTCCCTATGTGCGGGCGCAGCAAACCGCCGCGTTGGTGTGTGAAGTGCTGGGGTTTACGGGGGAGTTGAAAACCGTGCCGTGGCTGACGCCAGACAGCGAACCCAGATATGCCGCCAGCCGACTCCCTGATGATGGGCACGTGCTTCTGGTGAGTCATCAGCCTTTCGTGGGCGACTTGATCAGCCTGCTTCAATTCGGCCATTTGCGTCAGCCACAGCCCATGCAAACAGCGAGCCTTGCAGAACTTGAAGGTGAGTGGCCTCTGGCCGGCAGCATGACATTGCTGGGTGTGGTTAATTCCTGACTCTCCTTGCGACAGTGAAGCACTGGCTACAGCTCAGTGCGGTTGCACAAAGGTCGCAGAGTGAAACATAGTTCAGGTGATACAGACCTCAGCAACACTCTCTGACCCAGGAATGCCACATGAGTATATGGACCCGCGTGCCCGATCTGGCACACCTCAACGCGATGCGTAAAAACACCATTTGCGACGTGCTCGATATCACGTTTGATGCGTACGACGATGAATCAATCACGGCAAGCATGGTGGTTGACCATCGCACTCACCAGCCTTTTGGCTTGCTGCATGGTGGTGCTTCCGTGGTTCTGGCTGAAACCCTGGGTTCAATGGCCAGTTACCTGTGCATCGATTCCCAAAAATTTTATTGCGTGGGATTAGAGGTTAACGCCAACCACCTGCGCGGTGTGCGCAGCGGTCGTGTCAGTGCTGTCGCGCGGCCGATCCATATGGGGCGCACAACCCATGTGTGGGACATCCGCCTGACCGATGAGAGCGGTAAACTCAACTGCATATCCCGACTGACCGTAGTGGTAGTGCCATTGGGTGACCCGCCGCCAGTGCGGTGATAATGGTCATGCGGTGGCCGGTGTGGCGTCACTCATGGCGTATCTATAAGTTGTTATAAAGAAATTTCCTACAGACAATAAGGCGTATTCCTACACATGGACGCCTTGTATGTCTCGGCAGATTTTTTTCGCCCACGCCAACGGTTTTCCATCGGCCACCTACGGTAAGTTATTCGCTGCCCTCGCACCGGACTTTGCGGTCACTCATCTACCGTTGCACGGGCATGATCCACGTTTTCCGGTAGACAACAATTGGCACAATCTGGTGGATGAGCTGATTTTTCATCTGCAACAGCAAGACGGCCCCGTCTTGGGTGTAGGTCATTCCCTAGGCGGGATGCTGCACCTGCACGCGGCGTTGCGCTGTCCGCATCTGTACAAAGGTGTGGTCATGCTGGATTCACCGGTTCTGACCTTGATGGATCAGTGGGTGATTCGCGCCGCCAAACGATTTGGTTTTATCGACAGATTGACCCCTGCCGGACGAACGGTAGGGCGTCGTGAGGAGTTTTCTGATCATGCGGCGGCCAGGGACTACTTGGCCAGCAAGTCGCTGTTTCGTAGTTTCGACCCCGATTGTTTTGAGGCTTATTTGGCGCATGGCCTGCATCCGGTCGAAGATCGATTGCGTTTGCGCTTTGACCCTGCAACAGAAATCAACATCTACCGGGGTGTTCCTCACACCAGCCCCGGCAGTGCGCGCTCCCTGCAAGTGCCCTTGACTGTGGTATCCGGTCGAGACAGTCGTGTGGTTATGCGACATCATGCCAAAGCCGTAGCGCGCATGCCCAACGGCGAGTCAATGAGTGTGCCGGGCGGACATATGTTCCCGCTGGAACAGCCCCATGAAACGGCGGCCTTGCTTAAAGACATTTTTGCCCGCTGGACGCTTCGTCACTCTGGACATTAAAGAGCCTATTGCATGAGTTTTGTGGTTGAAGAAATCCGCTTGAGCCTGCCGCATATCGAGCTTGCTGCGCATATTTTCGGCCCGGAAGACGGCTTGCCCGTAATAGCCCTGCACGGCTGGTTGGACAACGCCAACAGCTTTGCGCGGTTGGCCCCCAAGCTTCAGGGGCTGCGTATCGTCGCACTGGACTTTGCCGGGCATGGCCATTCGGATCACCGGCCGTGCGGAGCAGGCTATGCACTAGCGGACTACGCCTTTGATGTGTTGCGCGTGGCAGAGCAGTTGGGCTGGAAGCGCTTTGCTCTATTGGGGCACTCTTTGGGCGCGATTGTTTCAGTGGTCATTGCTGGCGCATTTCCCGAGCGCATCACGCACTTGGCGCTGATTGACGGCATTTTGCTGCGAAGCGGCCCCGCAGAGGATGCAGCCCGGCAAATGGGCAAAGCCCTGCAAGCTCAACTTGACCTCCAAAATAAGCACAAATCAGTGCACCCAACACTGGAGCGGGCGATTGATGCGCGAATGAAAGGCATGGTCGCGGTCAGTCGAGAAGCGGCAGAGCTTTTAGCCCTGCGTGGGCTGATGCCCGTCCCCGGCGGCTATAGCTGGCGCAGCGACAGTCGCCTGACTTTGCCGTCACCTGTGCGCCTGACTGACGAGCAGGCCATGTCGTTTGTTCAGCGAGTGGCGTGCCCGACTAAATTGGTCGTGGCTGAGCAGGGTATGCTGATTGATCATCCCGAGTTGCTGGAGCGTCTACCCTTCACTCTTGAACGGTTGGCCGGGGGGCATCATTTGCACCTGAATGACGAGGCGGGCGCCATCCTTGTTGCAGACTGTTTCAATCGGTTCTTCGCTGCTCCTTGACTTGCGGCAACCAACTGCCGAGGCTTGGCGGGTTGAAATGGGAGACAACCATGATAGATCTCTACACCGCTGCGACCTCGAAAGGCCATCCGGTCTCTATCGCATGGATGCACAATGACACGTCACCGCTGCGTGGCATGCGCCGATGAAGCATTCTGCCCGTCTTATTCTGGCGTTGGGTTTGGCTTGTTCAAGTCCTCTGCTGTGGGCCGCCGATGTTCCCGGCAGCCTTGATTTGCCGGGTGTTCCGCGCCTGGCCGACGCACAAATCGTCGATTACACCGTTCGCCCTGATGTTGAGCGCATTTACCCGCTCGGCTCAATTCGCAAGATCAGTGGTCGATTGCGCTTTGAAGCACAGCTCAATACCCGCGGTCAGACCACCGCAGTGACTTACGAATTGCCTGCTGAACACAGTGCAACCGAAGCGTTCACCGCTGCCCGGCAAGCCCTGCAAGCACAAGGCGCCGAATTGCTGTTTTGGTGCCAGGCGCGTGATTGTGGTGAAAGCAGCCTGTGGGCAAATGAGGTGTTCGGTAACTCAAAACTGACGGGTTCAGATGAGCAACAGACCTATTTGTTGCTGCGTCGGGCGGCCCCCGAGCAAAACCAGCTGGTTGCCTTGTATGGCATCGACCGGGGCAACCGCAAAGCCTACTTGCATGTTGAACAAATGCAGGCGAACACCGACCTCGGTCAGTTGCTGCCCACTTCGGCCACCTTGCAACGTCAGTTGAAAAGCACGGGCGAGCTGGACTTTCCTAAACTCACAGGTGAGCCGGATGCACAGTGGCTGACCCTGATTTCACGCGCATTGAACCTTGATACCACCGCCCGAGTCAGCTTGACCGGCAGCCAAGCCTCAGCATGGCGCGATGCGCTGATCGGTAAAGGAGTACGGGCCACTCGTATGGAGCTGGGCAACAGTCAGGCCAAAGGTTTGCATATCGAGTTGCTGCGCTAGTCATGCAGTTACGACGGCTACGTTTGGCGTAGCCGTCGTCTCTTATTCACGTTGTATTTTCTGCGGAACACACATGCTCAATAACGATCGCCTGCTGGTGCAGATTCTGCTTCTGGTGTTGTTTGGTGCCAGTCTGTGGGTGATGGCACCTTTTTGGTCGGCTTTGTTCTGGGGCGCGGTGCTGGCGTTTGCCAGTTGGCCGTTAATGCGCTTGCTGACACGTGCCCTCGGGGGCCGTGAGTCAATGGCGGCGGGAATCCTGACGCTGGGCTGGATGCTACTGGTTGCCGGGCCGCTGGTGTGGCTGGGGTTCAACTTGGCTGACCATGTGCGCGACGCCACCACCTTTGCCAAAGACGTTCAGCTCGAAGGTTTTCCTGAGGCGCCGACATGGCTGGCAGGGATTCCCTTGATCGGCGATCGTCTGGTGAGCATGTGGGACACCATTGACGAGCAGGGCGCAGCCTTGTTGGTGTCCATCAAACCTTATCTGGGGCAGGTGGGTAATTGGTTGTTAGCACGCAGTGCGCAAATTGGTGGCGGCATTCTGGAGCTGACGCTCAGTATTGTTTTTGTCTTTTTCTTCTACCGTGACGGCCCACGTCTGGCCGCCTTTGTTCACGGACTGCTGGAGCGATTGATCGGCGAGCGTGCAGATTACTATCAGGAGTTGGTGGCAGGTACGGTCCAGCGTGTCGTCAATGGTGTCATCGGTACGGCCGCTGCTCAGGCCTTGCTGGCGCTGATCGGTTTTTTGATTGCTGGTGTGCCGGGTGCTCTGGTGCTTGGGCTGGCCACATTTTTGCTAAGCCTGATTCCCATGGGACCGCCGCTGATCTGGATTCCGGCCACAGCTTGGCTGGTCTGGAAAGGCAACTATGGAATGGCGATCTTCCTGGGCATTTGGGGCACGCTGATCATTAGCGGTGTCGACAACGTACTCAAGCCTTACCTGATCAGTCGAGGTGGCAACTTGCCCTTGGTCATCGTCTTGCTGGGAGTCTTCGGAGGCTTGATTGCGTTTGGCTTTATCGGCCTGTTTATCGGCCCCACCTTACTGGCCATCGCCTATAGCCTGCTGGTGGACTGGAGCGCCAGCCAGCAGAACAAAGATAAGGTTTAAATTAGCCGAATTTGGGCCCGGAGCGGGTGTTGTTGCCCTTGGCCAAGCGGTCGTAGAGCACCACATTGACCGTGGCTGCGAGATTCATGCAGCCATTGGTCGGGATATAAATAACGTCTTCGCACCAGTCCAGCACGTCTTTGCCCAGCGAGCCGTCTTCGGGACCGAAAATATAGATCGCGCGATCCGGGTGAGTGTACTCAGGCAGGGAGCGCGCACCTTCAACCATCTCGACCGCGACCGGGATGCAACCCAGAGGAATGATTTTTTTGAGGTCATCAATGCCGATGAGTGGAATATCCTGATGGACTTTCTTGGTATCGGTGATGAAATCGCGGGCGCGTTCATAGCGCTTGCCGGTGTAAAACACCGACGCCACGTTATAGCAACCAGCGGCGCGCATCACCGAACCGACGTTTTCCGGTGATTTGGGGTTATATAAACCAATGCAGCTGTACCGTTTGTTTGCCACGTGCCGTTGCCCTTCAGAAAAAAGACGGGAGTATAACGGCACAGCGCCAACAGACGTCTCGCTTCAGATCAAATACGCCCACAAAACCTATTGAAAGTGACGGATCATGCGGCCCTTATCCGTTTTTTTGCCGTGCGCATAAGGCGTATGCCCAGCATAAGCGTAGCGCAGGTGAGGCCAACAATCAAACCTTGCCAAAGACCACTTGGGCCATTAGCTTGGCCAAGCCAGTCAGTCAATCCCAACGCGTAGCCTACCGGCAAGCCAATGCCCCAGTAGGCAAACAGTGTCAGGATCATGGTCACGCGGGTGTCCTGATAACCGCGTAGCGCGCCGGCAGCGGTGACTTGAATGACATCGGAAAACTGATACAGCGCCGCAAACATCAACAACATGCTCGCCACTTCAATCACCCTAGGGTCGGCGGTATACACCGTCGCAATGTGCCCGCGTAACAGCACAATCAGGCTCGCAGAAATACACGCCCATACCAGCGCCGTTCCCATTCCCGCACCGGCCACAAAGCGCGCCTCTCTGGGCTGTCCGCGGCCCAATGCCTGGCCTACACGCACAGTGATCGCCATGCCCAGCGAATAGGGAATCATAAACACCAGTGAGCTGAAGTTCAGAGCAATCTGATGGCCCGCTACAACGGTAGCGCCCAAGCTGCCGATGAGCAGCGCAATCACGGCAAAAATGCTGGATTCGGCAAAAACCGCGATACCGATGGGCAGGCCGACACTGAGCAACCGCTTGATAATTGCCCATTGTGGCCATTCAAAGCGGCTGTAAACCTGGCTTGACTGATAAATCGTTCCGCGATAAGTCCACACCACCATGCCCAGTGCCATAAACCACATGACAATGGCTGTCGCCCATCCGCAGCCCACGCCACCCATGGCCGGTACGCGAAAGTGGCCATAAATGAAGATGTAGTTGAGAGGGATATTCAGGGCTAGCGCGCAGAGGCCGAGTACCATGCTGGGCCGGGTTTTGCCCAGGCCATCGCTGAAGTTACGCAACACGCAATACAGGCCTACGGCAGGCATACCGCTGGCAATGCCGTGCAAGTAGCCCATGCATGGCTCAATCAAGTCAGGCGCGACGTTCATCACATGCAGCAGCGGCTCTGCGCCGATCAACAAAAACGCTGCACATAGTCCGGTCATCAGCGCCAGCCAGAGGGCCTGGCGTACGATGGGGCCAATATCATCGTGCGTGTCAGCGCCGAATCGCTGAGCGACTTTGGGCGTAGTCGCGAGCAAGATGCCTGACATCAACAGAAACACTGGCACCCAGATTGAGTTGCCCAGTGCCACGGCAGCCAGATCGCGAGGCCCGACACGCCCTGCCATGACGGCATCGACAAAACCCATTGCGGTGGTGGCGACCTGGGAGACGATGATTGGCAACGCCAGCGCCAACAGCGCGCGCACCTCGGTAATAACCCGGGCCACCCGGCTGGCGCCCTTGGAAGGCAGGTTGTGTGTTGCAGAGTTCACAAGCGAATATCCAAAGTATTAGCGCACAAAGCCGAGAATTGTACGCTTGCCTCCAAGGCCCGCAAACCTTGAGTTTCAGTTGTGCTTTCACTCGCGTTTAAGGTGCAAGTCCATAGCGCAGACGGGCCTTGGATTTAGGATTGGTGATGCGCGCAATGATGGCGCATTGGGGGCACCAGTGGTTGCTGCGGATTGTCGCCAGTGCAGCTCTCCAGAAGTGGCCTCGGTGGCAGACCCATTCCATTGGCGTCGAATTATTGGTGTATACGGTTGACATGCATTGGCCGCCCCTTTTTATGGCATCGGCTTGCGCCGTTTCAAGGGTCAGGCGCTTTTTATCGTTGGCGCAAAGAGGGCACCAGCCTCCACGTACGACTCGCTTGCCCAACGCTTGCCACTCATGACCTTGTTTGCAACGAAATCCATAACGCACACCCACTCCCCGGTACGTCCCTTGACTCAGGCATTCGCCACCGTGGCTGGCGGCGATTGCTTGCAGTCGTTCGAGGCCATTGGGCATCAGGTATTGTTCGCTCCTATGCAGCCAGGAGCACCGTTTGCACCAGCTGCCGCGCAATACCTCATGACCTTGAGCGTTCCACTCATGGCCCTTGGCGCAACGGAAAGGGTAAAAGTGAGCACTGTTTTCATACACGTGGGCCAAACATTCGCCACCACGCGCAGCTGCGGCCTGGCGGATCTTTTCCATTCCCCCTTCCAGACGCAGGCGATGGCTGTGGACACGACGCATGCACAAGGGGCAGGCAGGAGATTTGGCAACATGGCGCCCCCTGCGTTGCCACAGGTGCCCACAGCTGCACTTGAACGAATACAGTGCTTGCTCGCCCTCCCAGCAAGTTGCCAGGCACGTAGCCCCCACTGAATGTGCGGCCCTGTGTATAGCCTGCAAGCGCACCTCTGCGGCGCACTGTTTGCAACCCGTAACATTAGCCCGCAGCAGGGCGGATGGGGCAGTAAAAATCACATGGCCGTGCTCGCAATTAAAACAATGCGCCACATGCCAGCCGCGCCAGGTGGTTTCAGGGCTGGAATAACCCAAACGGTCAACCACCGCGCGCAGGCGTTTGGAATGGTCTAACACAGCATGCAATACAGTTGTGTGGTTCATGATTTTTTTTGTTTTATTGACGTACGATTAATTCACACGGCAGGGAAGTCGACTCCACGTGTGAGCGGGGTAGGCGCATACAAGGGCCGTGTAATCAGGAGCTATTACAGGCTGGAAGCAGGCTTTATTCGGAAGAAGTCATACAAACTGAATACACAGATGTTTATTGCAAATGAAAGGACAAACAAAAAAGCAAACAGACGGGCCATGGCCTTGTAAAGAGAGGCGAAGGACACGCCAAAAATAATGATGGTTATGTTGTGGAAGTAAAACTCCACGGTGTAGACACTGGCAAATATACAGCCCAGTAAAAAAGAACAACCCAATGTCGAACCCCAGTTGTTTTTCAGGGAGATAAAATATTTTCGGTCATGGCGAAGTATAAGCACCGGGATAAGGATCGTGCAGGCTGCGATTAAAACAGTGTCACTGATCATGCCTGACGGGGTGTAATAATTGGCCGCGATCACCAATGCCGTGTAAGTGATCACGAATAGCGTCTTGGTTGGCATCAGTGTCCATCTCTCTTATTAGTAGGAGGGCGCAGGTGGAAGTTGTCGTATGGTTAATGGGGCATTAATTCTTGTTTTAGTGTCTTGCCTGACGCGAGGGTGAACTGACTCGTGTCAGAATAATGAGTCGCGAAAGGTAACAATCTTGATTACATTCTGGCTGTAGGATTCATCCCGTTAATTCAAGGCTAATAACGGTAGTTGCGTAGGATTTATCCTTTCCCATGCGAAATCTCTGAGTCACAGCCTACTGGCTCATGACGTACAACAACGCCTACACTGCTTCTCCGCGAAAGGAGCCTGCCATGTTGATTGTTGCTGACGAAAATATTCCGCTGATCGAAGCGTTCTTTGCCGGTTTCGGTGAAATACGCCGCTTACCTGGGCGCCAGATAACCCGCGCCGATGTGCATGATGCGGACGTGCTGCTGGTGCGTTCGGTGACGAAAGTCGATCGTGAGTTGCTGGAAGGCAGCGCGGTAAGTTTTGTTGGAACCTGCACCATCGGCACTGATCACCTGGCGCTGGATTATTTTGATCAGGCAGGTATTCAGTGGGCCAGTGCTCCCGGTTGTAATGCCCGTGGTGTGGTAGACTACGTGCTCGGCAGCCTCCTGACATTGGCCGAAATCGAGGGCGTCGACCTGGTGCAGCGTACCTATGGCGTGGTGGGTGCGGGTGAGGTCGGCGGGCGTTTGGTCGAAGTGCTACGCGCATTGGGCTTTAAGGTGCTGGTCTGTGATCCGCCGCGCCAAGCAGCGGAAGGCGGCGATTTTGTGAGTCTGGAGCACATCATCGAGCACTGTGATGTACTCAGCCTGCATACCCCATTAACTAAAACCGCCAGTGATGCAACTTGGCATCTATTGGATGTTGAACGTTTGAATCAGCTCAAGCCCGGTGCCTGGCTAATTAACGCCAGCCGCGGCGCTGTCGTGGATAACAGCGCATTGCGTGATGTGCTGATCCGTCGCGATGACCTTCAAGCCGTTCTGGATGTCTGGGAGGGCGAGCCTGGGGTCGATGTCGATCTGGCGGATCTGTGCGTACTGGCAACCCCACACATTGCTGGCTATAGCCTTGATGGCAAGCAACGCGGCACGGCGCAGGTGTATAAGGCGCTGTGTGATTTTCTCGCTCAACCCGCAGAGCTTCAGCTTGACGACTTGCTGCCCGCGCCGTGGTTGGCGAGCGTTCACTTGAGTGCCGACAGCGACCCGGCTTGGGCGTTGGCCATGCTGTGTCGTGGTGTCTACGACCCGCGTCGCGACGATGCGGACTTTCGCCGCAGTCTGGTGGGCAGCGCCGAGGAACAAAAAATGGCCTTTGACGCTTTGCGCAAAAAATACCCGGTACGTCGGGAGATCGAGGGGTTGAGGGTGCACGTCGAGGGTGAATCAGTGGCGTTGAGGCAGTTGGTCAAAGCGCTGGGGGCTGTGCTGGTGTGAGGTCAAACGAACGCTGTAACGGCAGTCACTGGCAGTGTGAGGGCCGTTACAGCGTTAGATGGAATCAGTCGTTACCAAAAGGTTTGAGCAGGCGCTTGTCCAGTTCGTGGCAGGCGTCCTGAATCATCTTTTCCGTGATCAGAATTTCTTTTCCCTGTTCATCAATCATCGCGCACCCCAGTGACTGCTGTGGTTGGGTTCGAATCACTGGAATCGCCTGAGCATTGTGTTGCAAATCCATGGCCTGTCTCCTCATCAGGGTGTAGCGCTAATGTAGTTCCGTTTAGTGACCAAGTTGTGACACAACCTGGCGGCGAACTCAGTCCAACAGAAATATCCTGAAACTTCCACCCCCACTTTAGAACATTAAGGCCTAGGCTTGGTTGTCATGGGTCATATTCAAAGCGAGTGAGAAATATTCCCCGATTCAGGCCCTTTATCTTAGGCTTTTCACGCAGGTTCACCTTCTGGATGCCCCGAATGTTTTCATCTCGTCAACGCCGTGCCATTCGTCTGGCCGCACATTTTGTATCGCCATACCGTTGGCATGCGGTGGGTGCCTTGTTAGCGCTGATCGTCACGGCGGGCATCACCCTGTCTATGGGGCAGGGCATCAAGCTGATGGTGGATAAGGGTTTCATGACCCAGTCACCGCACTTGCTGAATCAGTCCATCGGCTTTTTTCTGTTGCTGGTGCTGGGGCTTTCGGTGGGTACGTTTGTGCGCTTCTATCTGGTGTCATGGATAGGTGAGCGGGTGGTTGCTGATATTCGGCGGCAGGTGTTTAACCACCTGATCGACCTGCATCCAGGGTTTTACGAAAACAACCGCAGTTCCGAAATTCAGTCCCGGCTGACCACAGACACCACACTGCTGCAGTCGGTGATTGGCTCGTCCCTGTCCCTGTTTTTGCGCAACAGTTTGATGGTGATTGGCGGCGTGGTGCTGCTGTTTATTACCAACCCCAAGCTCACCAGCATTGTGGTGGTGGCGCTGCCGCTGGTACTGGCCCCCATTCTTATTTTCGGTCGACGGGTACGCAACCTCTCGCGCCAAAGTCAGGACCGTATTGCTGACGTTGGCAGCTACGTAGCCGAAGCCTTGGGCCAGATTAAAACGGTGCAAGCCTACAATCATCAGCAGCAGGATCAGCAGCGGTTTGCCACCACTGTAGAAAGCGCGTTTGCTACCGCGCGCAAGCGAATCGTGCAGCGGGCGTGGTTGATCACCCTGGTGATCTCGCTGGTGCTGGGTGCAGTCGGGGTGATGCTCTGGGTGGGCGGCATGGATGTCATTGCCGGGCGTATTACCGGCGGTGAGCTGGCGGCGTTCGTGTTCTACAGCCTGGTGGTGGGCAGCGCGTTTGGCACCCTGAGCGAAGTGATTGGCGAATTGCAGCAGGCGGCTGGTGCGGCTCAACGAATTGATGAATTGCTGCAATCGAAAAGCCTGATTGAGCCTCCCGCCCAGGGTGTGCAGGTTTTACCCGCGCGCGTACAGGGCAACCTGCACCTTGAAGCGCTGTATTTTGCTTACCCTTCGCGCCCTGAGAACTACGCGATCCAAGGACTGAGCCTGACGATCAAAGCGGGTGATACCCTAGCGCTGGTCGGGCCTTCCGGAGCCGGTAAATCCACCCTGTTTGATTTGCTGCTGCGTTTCTATGACCCGCAGCGGGGCCAGATCCTTCTCGAAGGCGTGCCCATCGACCGACTGGACCCGCAAGACCTGCGACGCTGTTTTGCCTGGGTGTCGCAAAACCCGGCGTTATTTTTTGGCACTGTCGAAGACAACATTCGTTATGGTAATGCTCACGCCAGCGCCGCTCAGGTTGAAGCAGCGGCGCGTATCGCTCATGCCCATGACTTTATTTTGCAAATGCCTGAAGGCTATCAAACCCATTTGGGCGATGGTGGTCAGGGCTTGTCCGGCGGTCAGCGTCAACGGTTGGCGATAGCCCGGGCGCTGTTGGTGGATGCGCCAATATTGTTGCTGGACGAAGCCACCAGTGCGCTGGATGCCCAGAGCGAACATTTAATCCAGCAAGCCTTGCCCAGCTTGATGAAAGGTCGCACAACGCTGGTAATTGCCCACCGTCTGGCGACGGTTCAGAACGCTGACAGGATCGCGGTCATGGACCAAGGCAAGCTGGTTGCCATTGGCACGCACACGCAACTGATTGCCAGTAATGCGCTGTATGCGCGGTTAGCGGCGTTGCAATTTAATGGCGGGGTGGCGGAGAACGCATAAGCAGCTGCCATGACGGTCTTGCAGATACCCTAATAACCTGTAGCCGCTGACGAGGAACGAAGGCTGCGATCGGCGGCAGAGCCGTCGCAAAACTGGCACGCCGCGGTGCCCTCGTTTGCGACCGCTTCGCGCTCGATCGCAGCCTTCGGCAGCGACTACATTGCAGCGGTGTCAGTTGCACACCACAGTAAAACCGTTTCCATCTGACTCTTTGGGCGGAAGCGTCCGACATACAGATGTTTATTTGCCTTATCTAATAACTCCCCAGTCAAAACTGACGAAGGAGCAGGCCATGTCTCTCCTTTGCCTTCTGAGGAGACACGGATGCCGCCCACTTCCCCTTTGCCACGGATTACCTTGTCCGTGCCGGGTTTACCCCATGAGCTGAATGTCCTGAAGTTCGATGGCCATGAAGCCATCAGTCAACCCTACCGCTTTGTCATTGATGTGGTGAGCCGTCAGCACGATCTGACCCCTGAATCTTTCTTGCATCAGCCCGCCTTTTTGGCCTTTGACGACCAGAAGAACGGCATCTTCGGACACATCCAACAGTTTGCCGTCCGTGACTCCAGCGCCGACCTCAGCCATTACCAATTAATCCTTGCGCCTCGGCTGCAAAGCTTGTCGTTGCGGGTCAACCAGCGCATTTTCCAGAACCTGAGTGTTGAGCAGATCATCAGCCAGGTGCTCAAGGAACATCACCTTCAGTTGACCCTGGACGTCCTGTTCGAACTCGGCCCCCCCGGTTACGCACCCCGAGAATACTGCACCCAGTACAACGAAGATGACCTGCATTTCATTCGTCGCTTATGCGAAGAAGAGGGCTGGCATTTTCACTTCAGGCATTGCCCCACCGGCTGTGTGCTGGTATTTGGCGACACGCAGATGAACTTTGGCAAGCTGGCGCGGCCCCTGCCGTTCGTGCCCGCCAACGGCATGGCAGGCCATCAGCCTTCGATCAAGCGCTGGTGGGAACGTCAGCAAATCCACACTCGCCGCACCACCCAGCGCGATTACGATTTTGAGCGGCCTCATGTCACGCTGGAATCAGACTTTTTCAGTGGCCAGCCAGGCACCGTTGATGGCCACGCGCACCTTGAGGATTACACCTATGCGGCGCACGCCTTGCCTGAGCGACAGCTTCAGCGCCAGGTGCAGCGTACGCTGGAGCGCCTGCAGGTGGGGGCGCGTGTCGTCGATGGCAGCAGCGATGAGCCGTGTTTGCTGTCAGGGCATGTGCTGAGCCTTGAAGGCCATCGACGTTACAGCCCCAAGGAGCTGTGGCTGCTGACTCACATTCATCACGAAGGCTATCAGCCGCAAGTGTTGCAGGAGCAGGCTGGCAGTGACTTGGCCTGGGCAAGCGCGGACTTTCAAGGCTATCGCAATACCTTCGAAGCCATGCCCGCAGAGGTGGCCTTCCGCCCGCAGCTTGAGCATCCCAAGACCCTGGTGGCGACTGGCCAGACCGCAGTGGTCACCGGCCCGCCCGGAGAAGAGATCCATTGCGATGAGTTTGGCCGGGTAAAAGTGCGCTTCCATTGGGACCGCAGCGGCATCGACACCGACCAAAGCAGTTGCTGGTTGCGCACCGTCAGCAACTGGGCGGGCAACCAATATGGCAGCCAGACCCTGCCGCGGGTCGGCATGGAAGTGATGATTTTATTCCTTGAGGGTGATTGCGACCGGCCGGTTCTAAATGGCGCGCTGCATAACAAAACCCACACCGTGCCTTACGAGTTGCCGACGCATAAAACCCGAAGTGTGTTCAAAACCCTCAGCTCGCCGGGGGGCGGTGGCTCCAATGAACTGCGCATCGAAGACCGCAAAGGCGCGGAACACATTTATGTGCACGCCGAACGCGACCTGCTGGCGCAGGTCAAGCATGACCACCGCCTCGAAGTCGGCCACGAGCAGCGCAGCCAGATCCATGGCAACTGCTACAGCCAGCTCAACGCTGAAGAACATCACCACGTCACGGGCGAGCGCAAGGTGCAACTGTTGAGCAACGACCACCTCACCGTTGCCGGCAACAGCTTTAACAGCACCGGGCAGGTATTTGCGGTCATGGCCGGTCAGAAAGTGCATTTGCATGCAGGCGCCGAGGTGGTGATCGACGCGGGTGCCAGCCTGACCCTGAAAGCGGGAGGGCAGCACATAGTGATTTCCGATGACGGGATCTTCAGCAGCGCCTTGATCCTGCCCGGCGGCTCTGCGGTCACGGGTGCGGCCCCGGTGCCAGCCTTGCCGGGGCTGGCGGGGGAGACGCCCCAAGCCACCGCTGCCCGATTGCTCGAATGGATGGAAACGCAGGGGGTGGGCATCAGTGACGCCCCGCAGCCGCCTCAAACCCCGTCGCCCGTGTGCAAAGACTGCCTGCAGCGCGCCAGTGAGCAGGTGCAGGCCGTCGTTGCTCGTTAACTGGAGCGTTCAGGTGGCACACGCGTGGTGCCGGCAAAGCGCATGAATGGGGTCCGTGAATCAAGGAGTTTTTATGTATCTGGATGCAAGCGAGTGGTCTGAACACTTGCGAAAGAAAGCGCAGCGGCTGGAGCTGGCACATCTGGACGTGCTGATCGACGGGACACTGTTCAGTGAGTCACAGCGTGAATCGCTCGCCGCCCTTGAACCCCAGCCGTTGCAGGCCTTGTTGTTTGAGCGGACCCCTGAGCATGCCAGCAGAGCGCTGGGCCCACTGCTGGTACGTCTGCAACTGGGCATTGAAACCCATACCCAGTGGTTGAATACCTTCACTCAACGGTCCTACAAAAAAGCCGGTCCGCTGAACCTGTTGAGTCGCTGGGCGTTCCCTGAACTGGCCTCACACTTGCGCGACTGTACGCAGGCGCAATGGAGCAGAGGAACCTGCACCGGCATTTTGCGTTACTACGATTCACGGCTGTTTGCCATCGTCGGCTTCATGCTTGATCCCCCTCAACGCCCCTATTTTCATGCCCCGGTAATTGAGTGGTTATGGCTAAGCCGCGATGGCCGAGTTCGCACAGTAGTGGGTAATCCTTCCTTACCCGGCGTTATACCGACGTCGGTGCTGAGCCTCAGTGATGAGCAGATGGGCTATATGCAAGCCTGGACCTTGGCCGAGCAGTGGCACCTAGAGCACAGAGCATCGGATCGTCATGGTTTTACCGCGTTCGAAGACTGGCTGAATGTGCTGTTCGAGGGCCATCTGGCAGTTCGGCGCGAGTGCGTGCAGGACGCTGACAGAGAGGCGTTTGTTCAACAGTGGCTGGCCACCCACACCCCCAGAAACATGCTTGATGATGGGCGTTCGTCATGAAGCGCTGTCGATCAATTGCGGTTTTGCTCTGCCTGTTGCTGCAAGGTTGTGTCGAGTCGCGGCCGACGATGTTGGGGGCGCCCATTTCAGGGATTAACCACACTTCGGCGGCCATCAACCAATTCAGCGTTAACGGCGGCGGTGGCCCGAACCTCGGCCCCTATGGCGGTGGTCCGGGTAGCCAGATGTGCTGTGCGATGTTGCCGGTGCAATGGCGTGAAGGGCTGGCCGTGGTGGTGGAGTGGGAGAAGGATCCTTCGCCTTACGATTACGCCACTTTGTCAGAGCCTCTGTTTTCAGATGCTTGGCGTGCACGAATGAAGGAAATGCGTAAGAAAAACACCCGCCACCGTGCTGTCGTTGAAGTTGCGCCCTACGAAAAGCTGGGTGTCGTTGATGTGCATTTTCTGCCCTGTGACCAAGTGGTGGTGTCGGCGGTAGCGCATCTGCCCGGCATGCCCGGTTATCC
>NZ_WIWC01000053.1 GCF_009600315.1 Pseudomonas helleri
GGCCCGATCGCGGCTGGCTCGGCGTCCTGCCTCGCCACCCCCATAACAGCACCTGCGTTCAGCCTCCTGTGAGGGGCTCCAGTGCCGCCCCCACTGTTTCGGTGGCGGCAGGGGGATTGTTTTAGAAGCTAAAAGCTAAAAGCTCCCTGTACGAGCAGCTGGTTGTGCTCTGAGGAGCAAGACAGTATCTACAGAAATCCTTCACGCAGGCATGCTGCTCAATCCCGTAAAGCACTTTCTTCTGCTGAAGAAGGCCAAATGCTGGCATTTATGGCAAACTTCGCGGCTATAAACACCTTACGCGAATGTAGTTCGGGCTTTTCCTCTCTCTATCAGGGGTCAGCCTTTTTATGACTTGGTACGACCGTACCAGTATTTTCTGCTTGAACAGAATAGAGGAACGACCGTGCAAAACGTCGTCATCAGCGGCACCGGCCTGTACACCCCGGCCAACAGCATTTCCAACGAAGAGCTGGTGCAATCTTTCAATGCCTACGTACAACAGTTCAATGCCGATAACGCTGCAGCCATCGAGGCAGGCGAAATAGAGCCGTTGGCAGAATCCAGCGCCGCCTTTATCGAAAAGGCGTCAGGGATCAAAAGCCGCTTTGTGATGGACAAGGCTGGCATCCTTGACCCGCAACGCATGCGCCCGCACTTGCCAGAGCGCTCCAACGACGAAATGTCGGTGCTCTGTGAAATGGCCGTGGGCGCTGCCCATCAGGCGCTGGAGCGTGCGGGCAAAACCGCCGCCGATATCGATGGGGTCATTGTCGCCTGCTCCAACTTGCAACGTCCGTACCCGGCCATTGCCATCGAAGTGCAACATGCCTTGGGTATTCAGGGTTTTGGCTTTGATATGAACGTGGCCTGTTCTTCGGCAACTTTTGGCATTCAAACCGCCAGCAACAGCGTGCAATTGGGTCAGGCACGTGCGGTGCTGCTGATCAGCCCTGAAGTCTGCACCGGCCACCTGAATTTCCGTGACCGTGACAGCCACTTTATCTTTGGTGATGCCGCCACTGCAGTGGTCGTTGAACGTGCCGATCTGGCCACGTCGGCGCACCAGTTCGACATTGTCAGCACCAAACTGCTGACCACTTACTCGAACAACATCCGCAATAACTTCGGCTTTCTCAATCGCGCCTCGGATGAGCCCGCTGACAGCCCCGACAAATTGTTCGTGCAAGAAGGTCGCAAGGTTTTCCGCGATGTATGCCCAATGGTGGCCGAACTGATCGGCCAGCACCTGGAAGAAAACCGGATTGACGTCAACGACGTGAAACGCTTCTGGTTGCATCAGGCCAACCTGAGCATGAACCACCTGATCGTCAAACGTCTGCTGGGCCGTGAAGCATCAGTCGAAGAGGCGCCGGTCATTCTCGATACGTACGCCAACACCAGTTCGGCGGGTTCGGTGATTGCATTCCACACATACCAGGACGATCTGCCAAGCGGAGCGCTGGCGGTGCTGAGCTCGTTCGGTGCCGGGTATTCAATTGGCAGTGTGATTCTGCGCAAGCGGTAAACATCGCGACCTTTGCGGGGTGTGAATGCTGACAGCTGATGAAACCGATTTACTCAAGCGTCTGCTGGCAGGTGAGCAGCAGGCGTTTCGGGAGCTGGTCAGTACCTACCAAGGTGCGATGCAGGCGGTTGCCTACGCAATTGTAGGTAACCGCCATGCCGATGAAGTTGTGCAGGATGCCTGGTTGTCGGTAGTGCGTAATCTGGCGTCCTTTGAGGGCCGTTCGAGCCTGAAAACCTGGCTGCTGACCATCACCGCCAACTCGGCTAAAAACCGTTATAAACAGAACCGTCGGGAAGTCCTGCTCGACGATCTCCCTTCGCCTCATGGCAGCATTGACGATGATCGCTTCGCCAGCGACGGTCATTGGCTGTTGGCGCCGTATGCCTGGCATCACGACACTCCGGAAGCCTTGCTGACTGAAGATGAGTTACGCGAATGCCTGGAACACACCCTGCTCAGCCTGCCGCAATTGCAGCGCAGTGTGCTGGTGTTGCGCGAACGTCAGGGGCTGGAGCTGGAAGAGATTTGTAATCTTCTGGACCTATCGCTCTCCAATGTTCGGGTACTGGTGCACCGGGCAAGGCTCAAAGTCTTCGCCACTGTGGAACATTTTGAGGAAACAGGAGAATGCTGAGCTGCAAACAGTACGTTGCGCAGTCAAGTGATTATCTGGATGGCCAGATGACCTTTCGACAGCGGCTGATCGCACGCCATCATTTACTGTTTTGCCCACATTGCCGGCGATTTACCCGGCATATGCGTTTGCTGGGGGCGACCGTGAAAGGACTTGAGGAACCGCTAGCAGGCGATGTCGAGACGACGGTGGAGCGGATGATGCGCGAACGCCGCACGTAAGTGCAAAAGCGTGGAGACCTTCGGTGGATGTGAAGGGGCCGAAGGGTTTCCACGCTCTGGCGTTAACCCACAAAACGCTGATCGATTTCAGCGTTTTGTTTATTGCCGCAAGCGGAGCTTAGAACTTGGCTTCCACGTCGAGTTGCAGGGTATTGGCGTCGGCATCTTTATGCGTTGAGGTCGCATAGTCGGCTTTGGTCAGGAAGTACGTTACGCCCACACCGAAGTTCTTGTCGATTTCATAACCCACTTTGAACTTGTGCCCGCGAGAGCCGGTCGTGCCGTTGGCAAAGTCGGAGTCGGTGAAGGCACCCACCACGGCGTTACGTTGAATATCGCGGTAGTTGTAGTCCAGGCTGAACGCGTCGAGCTTGCTTTTGAAACCCACCAGCCAGGCGTCGTCCTGATCGCTGTCGGTGGCGGCGTTGTGCACGTATTGACCGTACAGCGACAGTGGCACCGGCAGGTTGGCAATGTCCACCTGACCAAAACCTTCGTACAGGCGGAACTCGTCGGTGCTGTTGCCGTTCACCGCCAGAGCGCACGGTGTGGTCTTGGTGCCGGTGGTCGGGCAGCTGCTGTCCTTGTCGTTGTCGTAGCTGTAAACGCTGCCACCCAAGGTGACTTTCAGGCTGTCGGTGGGGGCGAATTTGGCGCCCAGTTGGCCTGCATACAGGCGCAGGTCGTGGCGGAACTGCACACCTTCACCGTCAACGTTGTCCTTGAGGGTGTAGTAACCGGCGCTGCCGAACATTTCGACGCCCGAGTTACCCAGGTTGTGCTTGTAAGTAGCCGCCAGTCCTTCCGGGTTGATATCGCTATCCCAGATCACGTCGCCCATGCTGACCCAGGGTTGTGGCATCTTGCCGCCGATCAGGTGCAGGTTGGCCAGCGCGGTCGGGTGGTAGTCGATGTAGGCCTGATCCAGCCACAGCTGCTTCTTGTCGAAGTAGTTGTCCAGATCCTGGTTGGTTGAGCGGGCATCGTCGCCGCCACCGGTGGCAATACGAATACCGGTGTTCACTTGCGGGTTGATTTCGGTGTAGGCGCCCAGACGCGCACGGATACGCTGGCGATCCTTGTTCTTGCCGTCGGACTCGCCGTCGATTTTGACGTTTTCGTGGCGTACCCGCACGTCACCCTTGAATTCGGTCTTGGCGGCCCAGGCCACTTTTTGTTCAAACGCACTCAGGTCGGATTTCTTCACCTGATTGGCGGCGGCTTCTTGCTGGGCTTGTTTCTCGCTGGTCAGCTCGGTTTGCAGCTCAGCGTACTGAGCCGGTGAAATGGAGCCGTTGGCTTTGAGCATTTCTAGCAGTTTTGCATCGACGCCAGCGCTGGCCGGAACACTCATGGCCAAAACCAGTCCGCCACACAGTCCCGCCGCAACTCGTGTAGAAACAAGACGCATATGAATCTCCCAATAGTGAGATGGCCCAGGCCACCGCAAAAAACAAATCGGCCCTTGATGGGCTCGCTAATAAGGGGTTGAGCGTGACGCCAGCGTGTTGGCAGGCTGACCGCTCATAACCCTGTCTTCTAAGAAGCGGCGCCAGTATCGCGGCTGGATATGACAAAAAAGTGGCAATCTGATAGCAAGACTGTGACACCTTGCGGCAAAAAAACGGGAGCCGTTGCGAGGTGCGTTCTGGTGCTACCATCGCCGCTCTTGTGCGTGGTTGGGGATTTCGATGCCGTTACACCGTCTGGACAGTCTTGCGGGCATTTCAGCTCATGAATGGGATGCGTTGGTGCCGGTGGGTCAACCGTTTTTGCGTCACGCCTTTCTCAGTGCGCTGGAAGACAGTGGCAGCCTTGGCCCGCATTCGGGCTGGAAGCCCGAGCACCTTTTGCATTACGAAAACGGCCAGTTGCTCGCGGCGTTGCCCAGTTACCGTAAGTGGCATTCCTACGGCGAATATGTGTTCGACCACGAATGGGCGAATGCGTGTGAGCGTGCGGGTATCGACTATTACCCCAAACTGCTGACGGCCGTTCCGTTCAGTCCGGTCAGCGGGCCCCGGCTGTTGGCAGCGCGAAGCGAGGACGGCCTTGAGTTGCTGGCGGCCTTGCCGGGCTATCTGGAGGTCGAAGGGCTCTCCAGTGCGCACATCAACTTTACCGATCCCTTGGCCGATACCGCGTTGGCGCAACAGCCCGGATGGCTGCAACGCATCGGCTGCCAGTTCCATTGGCAGAGCCGCGATTACCGAGACTTTCAGGATTTTCTGGATGCGCTGAGTTCACGCAAGCGCAAGCAAATGCGCAAGGAGCGTGAGCAAGTGGCGGGGCAGGGTTTTGAGTTTGAGTGGCTCGAAGGCCAGCAGGTCAGTGAGGCGCAGTGGGATTTTGTCTACGCCTGTTATGCCAATACCTATGCGGTACGCCGGCAGACGCCGTATCTGACGCGGGCGTTTTTCAGCCTGCTGGCTGAACGCATGCCCGAGTCCATTCGTGTGGTACTGGCCAGACAAGGCGCAACGCCCGTGGCAATGGCGTTTAGCCTGTTAGGTGGCGACAGTCTTTATGGTCGCTATTGGGGCTGTCTGGCCGAGTTTGACCGGCTGCATTTCGAAACCTGTTTCTATCAGGGTATGGACTATGCCATCGCACACGGCCTGCAGCGTTTTGATGCGGGCGCCCAGGGCGAGCACAAACTGATACGCGGTTTTGAGCCTGTGATCACTCATTCATGGCATTACTTGCGCCATCCGGGGTTGAAGGCCGCGGTCAGTGATTTTCTGGATCGTGAGCGGGTCGGTGTGCGGGCGTATGCCGAGGAGGCGAGGGCGGCGCTGCCTTACCGGCAGGCCTGACCCTCGCTTTTTTTCAGTCGAGGCCGACAAAGCCGCCCGTTTGATGCTGCCAAAGACGTGCATACAAACCGCCGTGGGCGAGCAGTTCAGCATGGGTGCCGCTTTCTGCGATATGGCCTTTTTCGAGCACGACCAAACGGTCCATTCGTGCAATGGTTGAAAGCCGGTGGGCGATGGCGATCACGGTTTTGCCCTGCATGAGGGTTTCCAGGCTTTCCTGAATCGCAGCTTCAACTTCGGAATCCAGCGCCGAGGTGGCTTCGTCCATGATCAGGATCGGCGCATTTTTGAGCAGCACGCGAGCAATCGCGATGCGCTGGCGTTGCCCGCCAGACAGTTTGACCCCGCGCTCGCCAACATGCGCATCAAACCCGGTGCGGCCTTGAGCGTCGGACAGCTGTGGGATGAATTCATCGGCGCGGGCTTTGTGTACGGCTTCCCACAGTTCTTCGTCGGTGGCGTCCGGCTTGCCATACAGCAAGTTGTCGCGAATCGAACGGTGCAGCAATGACGTGTCCTGAGTGATCATGCCGATTTGCTCGCGCAGGCTTTCCTGTGTCACGTCGGCGATGTTCTGGCCATCGATCAGAATTCTGCCGCCTTGCACGTCATACAGACGTAGCAGCAGGTTAACCAATGTCGACTTGCCCGCGCCCGAGGGGCCGATCAAACCGATTTTTTCGCCGGGTTTGATCACCAGATTGAGGTCGCTGATGATCCCGCTGCGTTTGCCGTAGTGAAAGTCGACGTGTTCAAAGCGCACTTCGCCGTGTTTGATTTCAAGGCGCGGAGCCCCGTCGCGATCATTCACGGCCACCGGTTGGGCGATAGTCTGCAAGCCATCCTGAACCATGCCGATGTTTTCAAAAATGCCGTTGACCACCCACATGATCCAGCCGGACATGTTGACGATGCGAATCACCAGCCCCGTGGCCAGCGCGATGGCGCCCACGCTGATCAACGACTGGCTCCACAGCCATAGCGCGAGACCGCTGGTGGTGACAATCAGCAGGCCATTGAGGCTGGTGATGGTGACGTCCATGCTGGTTACAACGCGGCTGGCGAGTTGGGTTTTTTCGGTTTGCTCGATGATCGCTTCGCGGGCGTACTGCTGCTCGAAGTTGGTGTGGGCGAACAGTTTGAGTGTGGTGATGTTGGTGTAGCCGTCGACGATACGGCCCATCAGTTTGGAGCGCGCATCGGACGACACGACCGAACGCTCTTTGACCCGTGGCACGAAGTAATACAGCGCGCCGATATAACACGCGATCCAGGTCAGCAACGGAATCATCAGGCGCCAGTCGGCTTCGGCAAACAGCACCAGCGAACTGATCGCGTAGATCAATACATGCCACAGGGCATCCACGGCCTGTACCGCCGAATCGCGCAATGAGTTGCCGGTTTGCATGATGCGCTGGGCAATGCGTCCTGCGAAATCGTTCTGGAAAAAATTGAGGCTTTGTTTGAGCACATAGCTGTGGTTTTGCCAGCGGATCATGCTGGTCATGCTCGGGCTCAGCGTCTGGTGAACCAGCAGGTCATGCAGGCCGAAGAACACCGGGCGGATGATCAGCGCCACCACGGCCATCCAGATCAGCTCACCGCTATGGACGGTGAAAAAGTCAGTCGTGGGCGTGCCTTGGGTCAGGTCGATCAACGTGCTCAGGTAGCTGAACAGTGACACTTCAATCAAGGCTGCTATCAGACCCACCACCAGCAAGGCAGCGAAGATGGGCCACACCTGACGCAGGTAGTAGAAGTAGAACGCCCACACCGTGCTGGGCGGGGCGGCAGAAGGCGCTTCGCGGAAAATATCGATTAGCTGTTCAAAACGGCGATAAAGCATGTTCACTGACGCCCGCTACGCGGACTCTCCTTTAGTGGTGTGACCGGCCCGACAACAGAGTTGTGCAGAGCTGGGCCGGTCGTGCTCCATGCCAGACTCGACTTATCAGTCGATACGCTTGGCGGACTTGATCAGCACTGGATCAATCGGCACATTCTGCATGCCTTGTTTGGTGGTGGTCTGGGAATTGACGATTTGGTCCACTACGTCCATGCCGTTCACGACTTTGGCAAAGACGGCGTAGCCCGCGTCGCGGCCCGGGTCCAGGAAGGCGTTGTCGGCCACGTTGATAAAGAACTGGCTGGTGGCCGAGTTCGGGTTGGAGGTGCGTGCCATTGACAGGGTGCCGCGTACGTTATGCAAGCCATTGCTGGCTTCGTTCTTGATCGGGTCGCGGGTTGGTTTTTGCACCATGTCTTTGGTGAATCCGCCGCCTTGAACCATAAAGCCCGGAATCACACGGTGGAAAATAGTGTTGGTGTAAAAGCCGCTGTCGACGTAGTCCAGAAAGTTTTTGCTGCTGATCGGCGCTTTGACCGGGTCCAGCTCGATTTCGATCTTGCCGAAGCTGGTGTCCAGCAGAACGTGCGGGGCTTTAGCCGCAGGGGCGGCCATCAGGTTGGCAGCGAAGATCAGGCCTGCGGCAGCAAAGGCGATTTTTTTCAACATGGGTCAATGATCCTGAACAGTGGAAGCAACGGGATGAGGGAACTCACTCACGAGACAAATAAGAGGGGGCGAGCCAGCCAAGGCTGGCAGTAAACCTTGGACAGGATATTCGTGATCAATGTTCCTGCCCACCCTTGTGATAGTTAGAGGGTTGTTGATCAGGTTTTCAGCGGCGCGGTATCAAAGGTGCGCAGTAACTCGACAAGAATTTGAGTGGCTGGCCCCAGCGGCTTGTCCTTATTGGAGTACAGGAAAAACAGCGGATGGCGGTTGCCGCCCTGATTCAACGGCAGGGGTTTGAGCGTGCCTTCTTTAAGCTCGCGCTCGATCATGTGCCGGGGCAGCCAGGCAAAGCCCAGGCCGCTGCTGACAAAAGCGGCGGCCGTGGCGAGGCTGCCTACTGTCCAGCGCTGTTCTGCGCCCAGCCAACCCATGTCGCGGGGCTGTTGTCGTCCTGAGTCACGGATCACCACCTGCAACTGGCTTTCGAGGTCTTGAAAGTGCAGCTCGCGTTGCAGCTTATGCAGCGGGTGCTCCGGGTGAGCCACCGCCACAAACTCCACTGCGCTCAGTTCGGCGCCCAGATAACCGGGGATGCTGAAGCTGCTGATGGCCAGGTCAGCCACGCCTTCGAGCAGAACTTCTTCGACCCCGGACAGCACTTCTTCGCGTAAACGGACGCGACACCCGCGGCTTTGCGGCATAAAAGCGGTCAGTGCCTGTACCAACCGGGCATTGGGGTAGGCGGCATCCACCACCAGCCGAACTTCGGCCTCCCAGCCTTGTTCCATGTGATGGGCCAGGTCTTCAAGTTGGCTGGCCTGCTTGACCAGTTGCCGGGAGCGGCGCAACAGGACACCGCCCGCTTCGGTCAGCACGGCTTTACGCCCGTCGATACGCAACAGCGGCACGCCGAGCTGATCCTGCATGCGGGCCACCGTATAGCTGACAGACGATTGCGAACGGTGCAGGACTTCAGCGGCCTGGGCAAAGCCGCCATGGTCGACTACGGCTTGCAAGGTGCGCCATTGATCAAGGGTCACACGGGGCGCTTTCACGATGAAATCCTCTGGAGTTGCCGGTTGGGGTGGGGACTATATAAACAGTTTTATAGATAGGTTGTAGCAGATATTTACTCTTTTTTATCGAGGCAACGCCCTCTAACCTAACAACCATTGGCCTACACAGTTTTACGATTATGCCTATGCGCCTTGATGAAATTTCGTATCGGTTAAGCATGTATTTAATCGGCAGATAATTGAACGCTGGCTTAATCAACTCATTGCTCCTTCAAGCATGCGGTTCGCGCATCGAACCTCCCTTTGCACTTTATTGAGTGCTCCAGCCCGATCAGCCCCTGCGCTGAATCGGGTTTTTTTTTGCCAGCATTTTACTGGCGAGCGAAAACCGCTAAGGTCGCGCACATTCTTTTTTGCTCGCCGGTGCTTATGCCCAGCGAGCGGTGCTACTGACCGGGCGAACAATCCATGGGCTATTTATTATTTGTCACGTTGATACAGGCGTTTTCCTTCAGCCTGATCGGCGAGTACCTGGCGGGTCACGTCGACAGCTACTTTGCGGTTCTGGTGCGTGTGGTGCTGGCGGGGTTGGTGTTTATCCCGTTGACACGCTGGCGACAGGTTGAGCCCGGCTTTATGCGCGGCATGTTGCTGATTGGAGCCTTGCAGTTCGGCATTACCTACGTATGCCTGTACTTGAGCTTTCGGGTACTGACCGTGCCGGAGGTGCTGCTGTTCACCATCCTCACACCGTTGCACGTCACCTTGATCGAGGACGCACTCAACCGCCGGTTTAATCCCTGGGCGCTGGTGGCGGCAGTGGTCGCGGTAGGCGGTGCGGCGGTGATTCGCTTTGACAGCATCAGCCCGGATTTCTTCAAGGGTTTCCTGCTCTTGCAACTGGGCAACTTTACCTACGCCGCGGGTCAAGTGATGTATCGGCATTTGGTGGCACGCTACCCAAGCGACCTGCCGCACTATCGTCGTTTTGGTTATTTTTATCTCGGCGCTTTGGCTGTGGTGCTGCCGGCCTTTCTGCTGTTTGGTAAATCCGACTTCTGGCCAGATGCGCCTTTGCAATGGGGAGTCCTGGTATTCCTTGGTTTGGTTTCTACCGCGCTGGGTTTGTACTGGTGGAACAAGGGCGCGTGCATGGTCAGTGGCGCGACCCTGGCCGTGATGAACAATGTGCATGTGCCAGTGGGATTGTTTTTCAGTTTGTTGATCTGGAATCAGCACGAGCCTCTAGGACGCTTGTTTCTGAGTGCTCTGGTCATAATGCTGGCCGTGTGGATCAGTCGCCTAGACCGCAGAGCTATCAGGGTCTAAGGTCAACCTCAGTCGAGCAACCACCTTCAAGGAGAGTCGGAATGACAGTCAGGGTGTTGATCTTGCCGGGCCTGTTCAATTCAGGAGCAGAGCATTGGCAATCTCACTGGGAACAGCGCTACAGCGGGCTGCACCGGGTTAAGCAGGAGAATTGGGAAACCCCCGCGTGTACCGACTGGGTAAATAACCTGCAAAAAAAGATCAGTAAAAGCGAGCGACCGGTGGTGCTGGTAGGGCACAGTCTGGCGTGCGCATTGATTGCCCGCTGGGCGCAGGAATACCCCGCGCAAGCCAAGCGTGTTCGCGGCGCTTTACTGGTCGCACCCAGTGATACCGAAGCGTCGAGCTACCCGGCTGGAACCACTGGCTTTACGCCCATGCCGCTCAATGCTTTGCCATTTGATGCGATTACCGTGGCCAGCACCAACGACCCTTATGTCAGCCGCGAACGGGCCACTGCTTTCAGTGAGGCGTGGGGCAGTGAGCTGGTGTGGCTGGAAAATGCTGGCCATATCAATGCCGAGGGGGGCGTTGGCGCCTGGCCAGAAGGGATCGAACTGTTGTTCAAACTGACAGGCGACCCGCAGTTCAAACACAGCTGAGAACATCGTTTTATCGTCAATCGCAGCCTTCGTGTCCTGTAGTCGCTGACGAGGAACGAAGGCTGCGATCGGCGGCGAAGCCGTCGCAAACCCTTACGACGATTGCATCGTCGAACGCAGCCTCGCACTACTCGTCAGCTGCTACGGGAATGTTCGCCGTCCTGTTCAGTCACCACCAGCGGCGCCTGAGCCTTGCTCTGCAAGCCCTGGCGCAGGTCATTGCCGCTGGGTTGCTGGTACACACTCAAGCCGAACTCTGGCAAGAGTGACAACAAGTAGTCGAAAATATCGCCCTGAATACGTTCGTATTCGTCCCATACCGTCGTGCGGGTAAAGCAGTAAACCTCCAGCGGCACGCCTTGTGGGGTGGCTTGCAGTTGGCGAACCATGCACGTCATGTTCGGCTGAATATCAGGGTGGCTTTTCAGGTATGCCAATGCATAAGCGCGGAAAGTGCCGATATTGGTCATGCGCCGACGGTTGGCGGACAGGGCAGCGACATTGCCCTGCGCTTCGTTCCAGTGCTTGAGCTCAACTTTTTTACGCACCAGGTAATCGCTCAACAGGCGTACCTGTTCCAGACGTTGCTCCTGTTCATCGCTCAAAAAGCCAATATCGCCGGCGTCGATAAACAGGCTGCGCTTGATTCGTCGGCCACCGGATTGCTGCATGCCGCGCCAGTTCTTGAACGACTCGGACATCAGGCGCCAGGTTGGAATCGACACGATGGTTTTATCGAAATTCTGCACTTTGACGGTGTGCAGAGTGATGTCGATCACGTCACCATCGGCCCCCACCTGAGGCATTTCGATCCAGTCACCCACCCGCAGCAAATCGTTGCTGGTCAACTGCACACTGGCCACGAACGACAACAGCGTGTCTTTGTAGACCAGCAAAATCACCGCCGACATAGCGCCCAGTCCCGAGAGCAGCAACATGGGCGAGCGGTCGATCAGGGTGGCGACGATGATGATGGCCGAAAACACATACAGCAGCATTTTGGTCAGCTGGATGTAGCCTTTGATCGGGCGTGTCTTGGCGTAGTTGGTGCGCGAATAGATGTCGAGCAAGGCGTCCAGCAGGCTAGCGATGACCCGGGTCAGCACAAAAATGGTGATGGCCAGCGCCAGATTGCCCAGAAAGTGACGGCCGGTGTCGCTCATGTCCGGTACAAGGTTGCGTCCGAACTGCACCATCAGCGAAGGCGTCATTTGCGCCAGGCGGTCAAACACCTTGTGTTCGCGCAGATCATTGACCCAGTGCAGGGCGGGCTGGCGAGCGAGGATTTTGGTGACACGCAGAATAATGATGCGTGCGATGTGGCCAGCGAGCAGGGCAACGCCCACCAGAACGATCAGTCCCAATAAGGCCGTGATCCAGGGATGTTGATCCAGAGAGGCCCACAGGTCCTGGATTTGGCTCCAGAGTGCTTGAATATCCATAAGCTAAAACGTTATCTCAGTAATAAATGACTATGGGATTAGAGCACTTCAGGGCGATTTAGGGGCCTTGATTGGACTAAAGACCCTAAAAAACCATTTGTTTCATGCCGTTCGTGCAAAGTAACTCGGCCTGCGCGCTCGAAACCGTTACTCTATGCCGCTGATTTTTTGTATTTCTTCGAGGTAGCACCCGTGTTTTCCGATTTCGCCCTGCACGAACGCCTGCTTAAAGCTGTGGCCGAGCTTAAATTTGTCGAGCCTACGCCTGTGCAAGCAGCGGCCATCCCGCTCGCGCTCGAAGGGCGTGACCTGCGGGTTACAGCTCAAACCGGGAGCGGCAAAACAGCTGCTTTCGTCCTGCCGATCCTCAATCGTCTGATTGGCCCGGCCAAAATTCGCGTCAGTATCAAAGCGCTGATTTTGCTGCCGACTCGCGAGCTGGCACAGCAAACGCTGAAAGAAGTTGAGCGTTTTTCGCAGTTCACGTTCATCAAGTCCGGTCTGATCACCGGCGGTGAAGACTTCAAGGTTCAGGCCGCCATGCTGCGCAAGGTGCCGGACATTCTTATTGGTACGCCCGGTCGTTTGCTGGAGCAACTGAACGCTGGCAACCTTGACCTCAAAGAGGTTGAAGTGCTGGTGCTGGACGAAGCCGACCGCATGCTCGACATGGGCTTCTCCGAAGACGTTCAGCGTCTGGTCGACGAATGCCCTAACCGTCAGCAAACCATGCTGTTCTCGGCCACCACTGGTGGTTCCGGCCTGCGCGAGATGATCGGCAAGGTGCTGACCAACCCTGAGCACTTGCAGCTCAATCAAGTTAGCCAACTGAACGCCACCACGCGTCAGCAAGTCATCACCGCCGACCACAACCAGCACAAAGAACAAATCGTGAACTGGTTGCTGGCCAACGAGACTTATCAAAAGGCCATTATTTTCACCAATACCCGTGCCATGGCTGACCGTATCTACGGCCGTCTGGTGGCGCAGGAGTACAAGGCGTTTGTCTTGCACGGTGAGAAAGACCAGAAGGACCGCAAGCTGGCCATTGACCGCCTCAAGCAAGGTGGCGTCAAAATCCTCGTGGCCACAGACGTGGCTGCCCGCGGTCTGGACGTCGAAGGTCTGGATATGGTGATCAACTTCGACATGCCCCGCAGCGGCGACGAATACGTTCACCGTATTGGCCGTACAGGCCGTGCCGGTAACGACGGTCTGGCGATTTCTTTGATCTGTCACGGTGACTGGAACCTCATGTCCAGCATCGAGCGTTACTTGAAGCAGAGCTTTGAGCGCCGCGTGATCAAGGAAGTCAAAGGCACCTACGGCGGCCCTAAAAACGTCAAGGCGTCGGGCAAAGCGGTAGGTGTGAAGAAGAAAAAGACCGACGCCAAAGGCGTCAAGAAGAAGACCGGCGCCAAGGCCCCGACCAAACGCAAAATCGCCAACCGTCCAAAGACCGACGCGCTGTCGTTGGTCAGCAAAGACGGCATGGCGCCGCTCAAGCGCCGCAAGCCAGAAGCCCCTGCGGCTGAGTAACAGGTTAAAGCGACGCGCAAAAAACCCGGCGAAAGCCGGGTTTTTTTTGTCTGCTCGAAGCGCTGAAGGGGTCGAAAGACTCAGCGGTACTCACACAGATACGCGGTCTCAACGCCAACCTTGAGCTGAAACTTGCTGTTGGCGGGCACATTGAACTGGCTGCCGGTGGTAAAGGTTTCAAACGCCTCGCTGCCTGGCAGCTTCACGCTCAGCTCACCCGACACCACATGCATGATTTCACGCTGTGCAGTGCCAAACTCGTATTCACCCGGAGCCATGACGCCAATAGTTGCACTGCCATCGGCTTGTGCGAAGGCAATCGACTTGACGGTACCGTCGAAGTATTCGTTGACTTTAAACATGGCGCTTCCTCGCAATGGACTCAAAAAGGCTGGCCAGTATGCAGAAGCGTTTATATCCCGTCACGCCCTTTGTAACGGTCGTCTTGAGCCTAATCCGCGAAAACCAGCGGCAATAAACGGGCCGTATTGCGGGCATCTTCCAACGCCCGGTGTTGTTGCCCGTTGAACTGCATACCGGCCAGTTGCAATGCACTGTTGAGCCCCGGCGCGCGTTTTAGTTGGCGGGCCTGAGCAAACTGCTGTTTGAGGTTTATATGCGCCAGTCGTGCCAGTGCGCTGTCGAGGTTTTTTTGCTGCCACTCCTGTTCCAGTTGTTGGCGGTCGTAGTCGCCCCAGCTGGCCCAGCCTTCAAGCTGGGGCAGGTGTTGACCCAGCCAACGCTCGAATTGTGCCCACACCTGCGCCATTGGGGCGGCGCTATCAATGTCAGCCTGGCTGATACGCGTCAACTGGCGGCAAAAAGGGGTCAGCAGTGGCCGCCGCTGGGGGCGGATGAAACGCTGGAAGTGATCAACTTCCCGGCCCGCGCGAGTGACCACGCTGGCGCCCAGTTCGATCACCTCCATATCCGATAAAGGCCAGCCGCCATCATCGGTTGTCGCTTCCAGGTCAATGACCAGCCAGTGAGGCATGTGCAGCTTCCTTAAAACAGCATGGACGTAGGTGATGGAGCGTAGCCAAGACATCGGCCCACACCTAGTTAATTTGTAGTGGGCCAGCCAAGTGCTTGCTTGATATTCTGTGCCCGCTTAAATTACCTCGGCGCACCACTCTCTGGTCGTGTGTCATTTAATAAGTTCAGTGATGGGCAACCCCCAGAGGTACACGGCTTTGAAGTGTCTGCCAATGTGGATGTCTCGCGGCGCAGTGATGGTTCTTGGTGTAACGCTGCTGACACCTGTCTGGGCTGCCCAGGAAGTGCGGGTCGGCGCGGCGCACTTTCCTCCGTATACGGTACGGCCCGAGATCGGTGTGGACACCGGACTGTTACCGCAACTGCTGGCCGCCCTGAACGCGCTGCAAAGCGATTTTCGGTTTGTCATTGTCCCGACGTCCAATGCGCGCCGCTTTCGTGAGTTCAGACAAGACAAAATGGACATGGTGCTGTTTGAAAATCCCTCCTGGGGATGGCAGGGAATAGCGCTAACGCCGGTCGATATGGGCCTTAGGGATGCGGAAGTGTTTGTGGCCAAACAGCAGGAAGGGCGTCAGCAGAGCTTTTTTGATAATCCGGGCAGCAAACGCCTCGCGCTCTTTAACGGTTATCACTATGCCTTTGCCGGATACAACACCGATCCGAAGTACCTGTCCGATGCCTTCAATGTCAGCCTGACGTACTCCCACTTGAGCAACCTGGAGATGGTCATGCGCGGGCGTGCAGATATTGCATTGATCACCCGTTCCCACCTTGTCGACCTGCTGAATAACAAACCGCAATTTCGCGCCCGGGTCATGGTTTCTGACCGCGTCGATCACATCTATCACCATTACGCCTTGCTGCGACCTCAAGCGCCGATCCAGAGCCAGCAGTTTGCTCAGTTAATGGACATCCTTCGCAATAATGGCCAGCTGAAGGCCATTTTTGCGCCCTACCAAATCGAAGTGGTGTCACCCGAGCCCTACGCAGGCCGCAAAGAACCCTAAATTTTAGGGCGCGGGCCACGTCACACAGCTTATCTGTTGACGATTAAGGCGAGCCCCTGACCATGATTGCACCCTCATCGAAACCGCTTGCAAGCACTGCCGGTTCAGTGCCCGACCACCCTCAGCGACCGGCAAAACCAGCAGGCGAAGTGTACCGACGCTTTGATCCACAGCTCGGCGCGTGGGTCTCGTTGCGTACGCTGGATATCTGTGGCGACCTTGAGCGCTTCAGCCGCTGGCAAAACACCCCGCGGGTCATGGCTTTCTGGGAGGAGGGCGGCAGTCTGGAACAGCATCGTCAGTACCTCGAAAAACTCGCTGCGGACCCACACACACTGACGCTGATCGGTTGCTTCGATGACCAGCCGTTTGCTTATTTTGAAGCGTACTGGGCCAAGGAAGACCGTATCGCGCCGTTCTACGACGTGGGCGATTACGACCGGGGCATTCACATGCTGGTAGGTGAGCAAGCCCATCGTGGGCCGCACAAAGTGGCCAGCTGGATGCAGGCGCTGACCCATTATTTGTTCGAGGACGAGCCGCGCACCCAGCGCGTGGTGGCTGAGCCGCGTGCCGACAACGACAAAATGATCAGCTACATGCAGTCGCAGGGCTATCACTGCGTCAAGGAATTCGATTTTCCGCACAAGCGCGCGGCCTTGATGATGCAGAGTCGCGAAGATTTTTTTGAGGGGCGTTTGCTCGACTGAGTACACGTGGTGGGTCAGCGATGACTATCGCCCTGTCGCTGACCAAAGTGCCCGTTCAGCGCCGGGCAAAGGTATCCGCCTGGGTGCCTGAGACCTTGCGGCAATGCACCAGTGCATCGCGAATCATGAAATTCACCAGCGTGGGCGATACCCCCAATTCCTTGGCGATGTCTTTTTGCTGGACGCCGTGCAGGCGATACATCTCGAACGCGTAGCGGGTGCGACTGGGCAGATCGTTCAGCGCCGTCTCGATATGTTCCAGCGTCGAAAAATTGATATGCGAGGTCTCGGGCGACGCGCCATGAATGACCACGTTCAACCCTTCTTCTTCCGGGCCCGAGTAGCGTTGCTCCAGCGCCTGTTTACGGTAGTGGTCAATCGCAAGGTTGCGCACGATCTGGAACAGATAGCTCAGTTGCGCCTTGAACGAGGAGGTGATCTGCGGCGCCGACTGCAAGCGAAAAAAAGCATCCTGCACCACGTCTTCTGCCCTCGATCGGCAGCCGGTAATGCGTGCTGCGATTTTGACCAGAATAAGCCGATTTTCAACAAAGGCCTGGAGTAAGGGTGAGTCGCACCTGCTTGTCGACACTTGTTCCGTCATGGAGATCACCTGCAGCAATTGAATGAGTGCGGGCCCTTGTGAAGCCCCTACACAGCTGGCAACAAATTAGGTTGAATGATAATGATTGTCAAATGAGAAAAAGAACTAATGCCTCGTCTTACAGAAGATTGAGACATGCCTCACATCCGTCTCAGGCAGATTCAAAATGCCACTATTGCCCTGACTAATTATTTGCCGGGGTTAACCGTTCTCAATGGACTACAGCCGGTGAAGCAGGCCGGTGACGAACGAGTGGGCACAGGAGGGCGGGATGTTTTTGATCGTGGACAGGTGGCATTCAAGTATCGGAGCAGTGGCTGATGAGTGAGTCGATCATGCTGCGATTATTTTGCCTGCCTTACTCCGGCGCCAGTGCGATGGCCTATAGTCGCTGGCGTCGTTCCATGCCCGATTGGTTGCAGGTGCGACCGCTGGAATTGCCCGGTCGCGGCATGCGCATGGATGAGCCGTTGCAACGCGACATACGCCGTCTTGCCGCACAACTGGCGGACGAAATCAGTGCCGAACTTGACCGCCCCTATGCCTTGTTTGGCCATAGCCTGGGCGGCTTGCTGGCGTTCGAGCTGGCTCATGCGCTGCACGAGCGCGGTCTGCCTGCGCCGCTGGCGCTCTTTGCGTCGGCCACCGCCGGGCCGTCTCGGCGCGATGTCAGCGAATACGCCGTGGCTAAAACCGACGAGCAATTGATCGAGCGCCTGCGCGAACTCAAAGGCACCGGTGAAGAGGTGCTGGCCAACGCCGAACTGATGCAGATGATGCTGCCGATTCTGCGCGCCGACTTCCTGTTATGCGGCAGTTTCAGCTACGGCCAGCGTGCGCCGTTGCCCATGCCCATCCACGTCTTCGGCGGCAAGCAGGACAGCGTGCGTGCCGAGCAATTGCTGGATTGGCAAACCGATACCAGCAGCAAGTTTTCCCTCGACCTGTTTGAAGGGCATCACTTCTTTCTGGTGCAGCAAGAGCAGCCGCTGCTGCGCTGCCTGCGCCGTTATGCCGAAGCGCATTTGATGCGCTGGCGCAACCAGCAGGCTCGCCTGTCTGTGTAAGCGCCACCCGCCGTTACCCCCACACCGAATTTCTTTCAAGCCGACCCCAGGCAGGAAACCCCATGATGGACGCGTTCGAACTCCCCGGCACACTGGCCCAAGCCCTTGCCCAACGTGCAGCCCTGACCCCGGATCGTCTGGCGCTGCGCTTTCTGGCCGATGACCCGGCCCACAGCCAAGTGCTCACCTACCATGACCTGGACCTGCGCGCGCGCACCATAGCCGCCGCATTGCAGGCCCATGCGGCGGTAGGCGATCGGGCGGTGCTGCTGTTTCCCAGCGGCCCGGACTACGTCGCGGCCTTCTTTGCCTGCCTGTACGCGGGCATCATCGCCGTGCCCGCGTATCCACCCGAGTCGAGCAAGCGTCATCATCAGGAGCGTTTGCTGTCGATTCTCGACGATGCCGAGCCGCGCCTGCTGCTGACCTGTAGCCCGTTGCGCCAGTCCTTGCTGCAGATCAGCGAACTGAGTGCGACCGATGCCCCCCACGTGCTCTGTGTCGACGAAGTGGAGCCCGACGCCGTACACGTCTGGCAGCCGGTTGCCTTGCAGGCCGATGACGTGGCCTTTTTGCAATACACCTCGGGTTCCACGGCCTTGCCCAAAGGTGTGCAAGTGACCCACGGCAATCTGGTCGCCAATGAGCTGCTGATCCGCCGGGGTTTCGGCATCGACCTGAATCCCGACGACGTGATTGTCAGCTGGTTGCCGCTGTACCACGACATGGGCCTGATTGGTGGTTTGCTGCAACCGATCTTCAGCGGTGTACCGTGCGTATTGATGTCCCCGGCGTATTTCCTCACCCGGCCGCTGCGTTGGCTCGAAGCCATCAGTGAATACGGCGGCACCATCAGTGGCGGTCCGGACTTCGCGTATCGGTTGTGCAGCGAGCGGGTCAGTGAAACCGCTCTGGCAGATCTGGACCTGAGCCGCTGGCGCGTCGCCTATTCGGGTTCCGAGCCGATCCGCCAGGACACCCTGCAACGCTTTGCGGAAAAATTCGCCGCCTGCGGTTTTACCCCGAACAGCTATTTCGCCTCCTACGGATTAGCTGAAGCCACCTTGTTTGTCGCGGGCGGACAGCGCGGCCAGGGCATCCCGGCCTTGAACCTGAACGAACTGGAACTGGCCAACAACCGTATCGTGCCGGGCGACGGCAGTGCGGTGATGAGTTGCGGCACTTCGCAGCCAGACCATGAGGTACAAATTGTCGACGCGCAAAGCCTTGAGGCGCTGGCGGACAACCTTGTCGGTGAAGTCTGGGCCAGCGGCCCGAGCATCGCCCACGGCTACTGGCGTAACCCGCAGGCCAGCGCCGAGACGTTCGTCCAGCGTGACGGCGCGACCTGGCTGCGCACCGGCGACTTGGGCTTTATGCGTGACGGCGAGGTGTTTATCACCGGGCGCTTGAAAGACCTGCTGATCGTTCGCGGCCACAACCTGTACCCCCAGGACATCGAAAAAGTCATTGAGCGCGAAGTGGACGTCGTGCGCAAAGGCCGAGTGGCGGCGTTTGCGGTCAACGTCAACGGTGAAGAGGGCATTGGTATCGCCGCAGAAATCAGCCGCAGCGTGCAAAAAATCCTGCCCGCCGATGCGTTGATCAATGCCATTCGCCAGGCCGTGGCCGACGCCTGCCAGCAAGCGCCGGGCGTGGTGGTGCTGCTCAACCCCGGTGCGCTGCCCAAAACCTCCAGCGGCAAGTTGCAGCGCTCGGCCTGCCGCAGCCGGTTGGCCGATGGCAGCCTGGACAGTTATGCGCAATTCCCGGCCGTGCAGCCCGCCGACGCGGCGCCCGCTGCGCAACACCGCGCCAGTGATCTGGAAGCGCTGATCGCCTGGGTCTGGTGCGAGCATTTGCAGGTCGAACAAGTGGCCGCCGATGACCATTTCTTCCTGCTGGGCGGCAACTCGATTGTGGCCACTCAAGTGATCGCCCGCCTGCGCGAAGAACTCAAGCTTGAGCTCAATCTGCGTCTGTTGTTTGAAGCGCCCACCCTCGGCGCCTTTGCCGCGCAGGTCGGCGCATTGCAACAGGACGGCGGGCTGGCTCAAGGCGCCATCCAGCCCCTGAACAGGCAGGACGAACTGCCCCAGTCACTGGCACAAAACCGCCTGTGGTTTATGTGGCAACTGGCTCCCGACAGCAGCGCGTTCACCATCCCCGGCGCGTTGCGCTTGCGTGGCGAGCTGAATGAAGCCGCGTTGCGCAGCAGCTTCACCCATTTGGTCGAGCGCCATGAGTCGCTGCGCACGCGCTTTTTTCAGCGTGACGAACACGCCTTGCAACGGGTCGACACGGCCGCCGAGGTAGACCTGCACGTCATCGATCTGCGTGACCTGCCAGCCCCCGAGCGTGAGCTGCGGACGCAGCAGATCCGTGAAGCTCAAGCACAAACCCCTTTCAATCTCGAAAGCGGACCGCTGTTCAGGGTCACGCTGGTCAAGCTGGACGACGAAGACCATCAACTGCTGCTGACCTTGCACCACATCATTGCCGATGGCTGGTCGCTGAACGTCTTGATCGATGAGTTTTCCCGTCTCTACGCAGCAGCCTGCCTCGGCCAGCCGCTGACACTGGCGCCATTGGCGCTGGATTACGCCGACTACAGCAGTTGGCAGCGCCAGTGGCTGGCGCAAGGCGAAGCAGAACGCCAACTGCATTACTGGAAACAACAACTGGGCGATGAGCAACCGGTGCTGGCGTTAGCCACTGATCATCCGCGCTCGGCCCTTGAGCGACGCAGCGCGACCCGCTACAGCCTGAAACTGGATGCCGCGCTGTGCGACGCCGTGCGTCTGACAGCGCAGGCCCACGACAGCACGCCCTTCATGCTGCTGCTGGCCACCTTCCAGACGTTGCTGCATCGTTACACGGGCCAGAACGATATTCGCATCGGCGTGCCCAGCGCCAACCGCGGGCGTCAGGAAACCCACGGCCTGATCGGGTTCTTTATCAATACCTTGGTACTGCGCGCCGAGCTGCACGGGCGTATGCCTTTCGCCCAGTTGCTGGGGCAAACCCGCCAGGCCACGCTGGATGCCCAAGGCCATCAGGACGTGCCGTTCGAGCAAGTGCTCGAAGCCTTTCCTCAGGCCCGTGAGCACGGCCTGTTTCAGGTCATGTTCAACCATCAACAACGTGACCTCAGCGCCTTGCGTCGCTTGCCGGGCCTGCTGGCCGAAGAGCTGGACTGGCACAGCCGCGAAGCCAAGTTCGACCTGCAACTGCACAGCGAAGAAGACCATCAGGGCCGCCTGAAACTGTCCTTTGACTACGCCGATGAACTGTTCGAGGCCGCCACCATTGAGCGGCTGGCGGAGCACTATGTCAGCCTGTTGCGTCAAGTCAGCGGCAACAGCGCACAGGCCCTCGGTGATCTGCAAGGGTTGACCGCGCAGCAGTTGACCGAACAGCAGCAATGGGGCGCCGCACCCTGCGTCGCGGCCCAGCACTGGCTGCCGCACTGGCTGGAGCAGCAAGCGCAGCTGACGCCTGAGCGCGTGGCGCTGGTCTGGGACGGTGGCAGCCTCGACGTTGCCAGCCTGCACGCACAGGCCAACCGCCTTGCGCATTACCTGCGGGACAAGGGCGTGGGGCCGGATGTGCCCGTGGCGATTGCCGTCGAGCGTTCGCCGCACCTGCTGATCGGCTTGCTGGCCATTCTCAAGGCGGGCGGTGCTTACGTGCCCCTGGACCCGGACTACCCCCCAGAACGCCTGAGTTACATGCTGCAAGACTGCGGCGCCACCTTGCTGCTGACGCAAAGCCATCTGCTGGAGGGTTTGGCGCACCTCAACAGCGTCAGTGCCATTGCGATGGACTGCCTCAAGCTCGACAGCTGGCCCAGCCACGCACCGGGTTTGCACCTGCACGGCGATAACCTCGCCTACGTGATCTACACCTCCGGTTCCACCGGGCAGCCCAAAGGGGTGGGCAACACCCACGCCGCACTGAGCGAGCGCCTGCAATGGATGCAAGCCACCTACGCGCTGCAAGCCGATGACGTGCTGATGCAAAAAGCCCCGATCAGCTTTGACGTGTCGGTGTGGGAGTGCTTCTGGCCGCTGATGACGGGCTGCCAGCTGGTGCTCGCAGCCCCCGGCGAACACCGTGACCCGCAGCGTATTGCGCAGTTGGTGCAACAGTTTGGCGTCACTACTTTGCACTTTGTGCCAGCGCTGTTGAGCCTGTTTGTCGACGAGCCGCAGAGCGCCCTTTGCCACAGCTTGCGCCGAGTGTTCTCGGGCGGCGAAGCGTTGCCGGCGGAATTGCGTAACCGTGTCTTGCAGCACCTGCCGAACGCGCAGTTGCATAACCGTTACGGGCCAACCGAAACCGCGATCAATGTCACCCATTGGCATTGCAGCGTTGAAGACGGTGAGCGTTCGCCCATAGGACGTCCTTTGGGCAACGTGCTGTGTCGGGTGCTCGACAGCGAACTCAACCCGCTGCCTGCCGGTGTGCCGGGTGAATTGTGCATTGGCGGGATTGGCCTTGCGCGCGGTTATCTGGCGCGTCCGGGGCTCACCGCCAAACGCTTTATTGCCGACCCGCTGGGCGCGCCGGGCCAGCGCCTGTACCGCACCGGAGACCGGGTGCGCTGGAACGCCGAAGGGGTGCTGGAATACCTCGGTCGGCTCGATCAGCAAGTCAAATTGCGTGGCTTTCGCGTCGAGCCGCAGGAAATCGAAGCGTGCCTGTTGGCATTGCCCCGCGTGGCACAGGCGGCCGTGGTCATTCGCGACACCGCCGCAGGGCCGCAACTGATCGGTTACTACACGGCGCAGAACTGCACGCTGGGCGAAGAGGCTCAAAGCCGCGAACTCAAGGCCGCACTGACCGCGCAATTGCCCGACTACATGGTGCCTGCGCAGTTACTGCGTCTGGACGCGATGCCGTTAAGCCCCAGCGGCAAACTGGATCGCCGCGCCTTGCCCGAGCCGCAGTGGCGTGTCAGCGAGTTCGTGGCGCCGAACACCGCGCTTGAGCAACAGGTCGCCGCCATTTGGCGCACCGTGCTGGGGCAGACCCAAATCGGCCTGCGCGATGACTTCTTCGCCTTGGGCGGGCACTCCCTATTGGCCACGCAAATCGTCTCCCGTGTCCGTCAGGCCTGCGATGTCGAGCTGGCGTTGCGCACGTTGTTTGAAGCCAGCGAGCTGGGCGCGTTTGTCGAACAGGTCGCGCAGATTCAAGCGGCGGGGCAGCGCAATAGCCAGCAACCGATTGGCCTCGTCGACCGTCGCCAGCCGGTGCCGCTGTCCTATTCCCAGCAGCGCATGTGGTTCCTCTGGAAAATGGAGCCCAACAGTCCGGCCTACAACGTCGGTGGTATGGCGCGCCTCAAAGGCCTGCTGGATGTCGGCCGTTTCGAGGCGGCGTTGCAAGCCTTGCTGTTGCGCCACGAAACCCTGCGCACCACCTTCCCCAGTGTGGACGGTGTGGCCTGTCAACGCGTGCATGCCGAAACCGGCGTGGGCATGGCTTGGCTGGACTTGAGCAACCTCGACGAGCACACCCGTCAGCAGCGCCTGCAAGCGCTGGCCGACCACGAAGCGCACCAGCCGTTTGATCTGGAACACGGGCCGTTGCTGCGCGCCTGCATGGTCAAGGCGGGCGAGCGTGAACATTACTTTGTGCTGACCCTGCACCACATCGTCACCGAAGGGTGGGCGATGGACATCTTCGCCCGCGAGCTGGCCGAACTGTATGAAGCCTTTTTGGATGACCGCCAGTCACCGCTGGCTCCGCTGGCCGTGCAATATCTGGACTACAGCGTGTGGCAGCGGCAGTGGCTGGAATCGGGCGAGCGTCAGCGTCAGCTCGATTACTGGACGGTCAAACTCGGCAACGAGCATCCGCTACTGGAACTGCCCGCAGACCGGCCACGGCCCTCGGTGCAAAGCTACAAAGGTGAGCTGTACCGTTTTGACCTCAGCGATGACCTGGCCGCGCGCGTGCGGGCGTTCAATGCCGAGCATGGCCTGACCCTGTTTATGACCATGACCGGAACATTGGCCGTGCTGCTGCATCGCTACAGCGGTCAAAATGATCTGCGCATCGGTGCGCCCGTGGCTAACCGCATTCGCCCGGAAAGCGAAGGGCTGATCGGTGCCTTCCTCAACACCCAGGTGCTGCGCTGTGAGCTGGACGGGCAGATGCGGGTTGCCGATGTGTTCGAGCAGGTGCGCAACACCGTGATCGAAGGCCAGTCCCATCAGGACTTGCCGTTTGACCATCTGGTCGACGCGCTGCAACCGCCGCGCAGTGCCGCGTATAACCCGCTGTTCCAAGTGATGTGCAATGTGCAGCGCTGGGAGTTCCAGCAAAGCCGTCAGTTGGCAGGCTTGACCGTCGAGTTTCTGCCCAACGATGCGCGGGCGACCAAGTTCGACCTCAATCTGGAAGTCACCGACCTCGACCATCGGCTGGGCTGCTGCCTGACCTACAGCACCGACTTGTTTGATGAGCCGCGCATTGCGCGCATGGCCGAGCATTGGCGCAACCTGCTTGAAGCCTTGCTGGGCGACCCGCAACAACGCCTCAGCGAATTGCCGCTGTTGGGCAGCGACGAGCAACAGCGCTTGCTTGACGGACTGGCGCCGTCTGCGGCCGGGCATGACCTTGATCTGTGCATTCATCGCCTGTTTGCCGAGCAAGCGCAGGCGCACCCTGACGCCATCGCCCTGACCTTTGCCGGGCAGCACCTGAGCTACGGCGAACTCGATCGCCGCGCCAATCAAATGGCCTGGATGCTGCGAGAACGCGGGGTCGGCCCGCAGGTGCGGGTAGGGCTGGCGCTGGAGCGCTCGCTGGACATGGTGATCGGCCTGCTGGCGATCCTCAAGGCCGGTGGCGCCTATGTGCCGCTGGACCCGGAATACCCGCTCGAACGCCTGCATTACATGATCGAAGACAGCGGCATTGGTGTGCTGTTAAGCCATCGCGCACTGTTTGAGGCCCTGGGCGAATTGCCGGCGGGCGTGGTGCGCAGTTGCCTTGAAGACGAGCGCGACGCACTGGCCGCGTATCCTACCGGCGAAGTGCCGTTTATCAGCCTGGCGCAGCATCAGGCGTACCTGATTTACACCTCGGGTTCCACCGGGCAGCCCAAAGGCGTGGTGGTCTGCCACGGTGAAATTGCCATGCATTGCCGGGCAGTGATTGAACGCTTCGGCATGCGCCGCGATGACTGCGAGTTGCATTTTTACTCGATCAATTTCGACGCCGCCACCGAGCGCCTGCTGGTGCCGTTGTTGTGTGGCGCCCGAGTGGTATTGCGGGCTCAAGGGCAGTGGGATGCCGAGCAAATCTGCCAATTGATCGACGAGCAGCAGATCAGCATTCTGGGCTTTACCCCCAGCTATGGCAGCCAATTGGCGCAATGGCTGGCCAGCCGAGAACAGACCTTGCCCGTGCGCATGTGCATCACTGGCGGTGAAGCGCTCACGGGTGAGCATTTGCAGCGCATTCGCGCCGCGTTCAGCCCCGAAGTATTTTTCAACGCCTACGGGCCGACCGAAACCGTGGTCATGCCGCTGGCCAGTCTGGCCCCGGCGCAACTGGATGAGGGCGTGGCCAGTGTGCCCATCGGCCAGGTCATTGGTGCCCGGGTCGCGTATATTCTCGACGCCGGTCTGGCGCTGGTGCCACAAGGGGCAGTCGGTGAGTTGTACATCGGCGGCGCCGGTCTGGCTCAGGGTTATCACCAGCGCGCCGGTCTGACCGCCGAGCGTTTTGTCGCGGATCCGTTCGCCGCCAATGGCGGGCGTCTTTACCGCACCGGCGATCTGGTGCGCCAGCGCGCTGACGGGCTGGTGGAGTATGTCGGACGCATCGACCATCAAGTGAAAATTCGTGGCTTCCGTATCGAGCTGGGGGAAATCGAAAACCGCCTGCTCGACCACCCTGAGGTGCGTGAAGCGGTGGTGCTGGCGCTGGACATGCCCGGTGGCAAGCAATTGGCCGCGTACCTGGTGTGCAGCGCGGCGCAGCACGACGAACAGGCGCAAGCCGCCTTGCGCGATGACCTCAAGCGCCAGCTCAAAACCCAATTGCCCGACTACATGGTGCCGACCCATCTGCTGTTGTTGGCCAGCATGCCGCTGACCGCCAACGGCAAGCTTGACCGACGCGCCTTGCCGACGCCCGATATTGAACTCAACCGTCAACAGTACGTGGCCCCGAGCAACGCACTGGAGCAGAGTCTGGCGCAGGTCTGGTGTGACGTGTTGAACCTGAGCCAAGTGGGGCTGGACGACAACTTCTTCGAACTGGGTGGCGACTCGATTCTGTCGATCCAAGTGGTCAGCCGCGCGCGCCAACTGGGGATCCATTTCAGCCCTCGCGACCTGTTCCAGCATCAAACCGTGCAGGCGCTGGCGAGTGTCGCCACCCGCACCGAACACACCCACGCCGAACAGGGCGTACTCAGCGGCGCGGTCGGCTTGACGCCGATCCAGCACTGGTTCTTCGAAACACCCATGGCGCAGCGTCATCACTGGAACCAGACGCTGTTGCTGGAACCTGCGCAGCGCCTTGAAGCGCCGTTGCTGGAGCGAGCACTCAACGCTTTGCTGGAGCACCACGACGCCCTGCGCCTGAGCTTCCATCAGGTGGACGGCCAATGGCGCGCGCACTACCGCACCGACGTGGCGGGCGATGTACTGCGCCATGCCACCGTCAGCGACCTGCAACACAGCCTCGACCTGTTCGAGCAGGCCCAGCGCAGCCTCGATGAGCAGCAAGGCGCATTGGTACGTGCCGTGCTGGTAGACGGCCCGCAGGGTCAGCAACGCTTGCTGTTGGTGATCCATCACCTGGCGGTCGACGGTGTGTCCTGGCGCGTCCTGCTCGAAGACCTGCAAACCCTGTATCGCCAACTGGCTCAGCAGCAACCGCCGTCATTGCCGGGCAAGACCAGCGCCTTGCGGGCCTGGACCACGCGTTTACACGCCTACGCGGGCAGCGATTCCCTGCGCGAAGAACTCAACCTGTGGCAACAGCAACTCAGCGGGCCACAGATACACTTGCCGTGCGACAACCCGCAGGGCGGCGGACAAAACCGCCATGGCCACACCGTCAGCGTGCAGCTGGATGTCGAACGCACCACGCAACTGTTGCAGCAGGCGCCCAGCGCTTACCGCACGCAGGTCAACGACCTGTTGTTGACCGCGCTGGCGCGAGTGCTGTGTCGCTGGAGCGGGCAGCCTTCGGCGTTGATTCAGCTGGAAGGCCACGGCCGCGAAACGCTGTTTGACGACATCGACCTGAGCCGCACCGTGGGCTGGTTTACCAGTGCTTACCCGCTGCGCCTGACCCCGCAAGCAGCAGGCGGGCAGGGCGCTTCGATCAAGGCCATCAAAGAGCAATTGCGCGGTATCCCGCACAAAGGGCTGGGCTATGGCGTGTTGCGGTACCTGACCGACAGCGCCACCCGTCAGGCGCTGGCGGATCTGCCGGTGGCGGCGGTGACGTTCAACTACCTCGGCCAGTTCGACCAGAGCTTTGGCGCTGACGCCCTGTTCCGCCCGCTGGCTGAAGCCACTGGTGCCGCACACGACCCACTGGCGCCGCTGCCCAACGAACTGAGCATTGACGGTCAGGTCTACGGCGGCCAATTGCAGTTGCGCTGGACCTTCAGTGCCGAACGCTACACGCCGCAGACCATCGCCACCCTGGCCGAGGCCTATGTCAGCGAGCTGGAAACGCTCATTGCCCATTGCCTGAGTGCAGGCGCGGGCGGTTTGACCCCGTCTGACTTCCCGCTCACGGCCCTCAGTCAGGCGCAACTGGACGCGCTGCCGGTGGCGGCGCAACAGATCGAAGACCTTTACCCGTTGACCCCGATGCAGGAAGGCATGCTCGTGCACACGCTGCTCGAACCCGGCACCGGGCTGTATTACATGCAGGACCGCTACCGCATCAACAGCGCCCTCGACCCGCAGCGGTTTGCCGAGGCGTGGCAGGCGGTGATTGCTCGTCACGAAGCCTTGCGTGCGTCGTTCTGCTGGAATGTCGGCGAACAGATGCTGCAAATCATCCATCGACCGGGCGCTACCGCGATCGACTTCCTCGACTGGCGTGGCGAGCCACAGGACAGCCACGAGCCACGCCTGCAAGCGTTGCTCAAGGCCGAGCGCGAAGCCGGTTTTGATTTGCTCAATCAGGCACCGTTCCACCTGCGCCTGATCCGTGTCGATGAAGCCCGTTACTGGTTCATGATGAGCAACCACCACATCCTGATTGATGCCTGGTGCCGCTCGTTGCTGATGAGCGACTTCTTCGAAATCTACAGCGCGCTGGGCGAAAACCGCACTGCGCAACTGGCCGCACCGCCGCGCTACCGCGACTATATTGGCTGGCTGCAACGGCAGGATCTGCAACAGGCCAATGGCTGGTGGCAGCGCAACTTGCAGGGCTTCGAGCAGACCACCTACATCCCCAGCGACCGTCCGTTCTTGCGTGAACACGCGGGTGACAGCGGCGGCATGCGGGTGGGCGACTGCTACACCCGGCTTGAAGTGCAGGACGGCGTGCGCCTGCGCGAACTGGCCCAGCAGCACAAACTGACCATCAACACCTTCGCGCAAGCGGCGTGGGCCTTGGTGCTACGCCGTTACAGCGGCGAGCGCGACGTGCTGTTCGGCGTGACCGTGGCCGGGCGCCCGGTCGAGTTGCCGCAGATGCAACAGACCGTTGGCTTGTTCATCAACAGTGTGGCCCTGCGCGTGAAGATGCCCGCAGACGGTCAGGCGCTGGAGGTTCGGCAATGGCTGAGCGCGTTGCTTGAACACAATATGGAGCTGCGCGAGTACGAATATGTGCCGCTGGTGACGATTCAGGAACACAGCGAACTGCCCAAGGGTCAGCCGTTGTTCGACAGCCTGTTTGTGTTTGAAAACGCCCCCGTGGACATCTCGGTGATGGACCGTGCCCAGCACCTTAACGCAACCTCGGATTCGGGGCGCACGCACACCAACTTCCCGTTGACGGCGGTGTGTTACCCCGGTGATGACCTTGGTCTGCACCTGTCCTATGACCAGCGCTTCTTCGAGCACAGCAGCGTCGAGCGTTTGCTTAGCGAATTCAAACGCCTGCTGCTGGCCTTGATGGCGGGCATTGATGGCGACATGGCCGAACTGCCCTTGTTGGGCGAAGCCGAGCAGCACTTCTTGCTCGACGGGTGCAACCAGAGCCAGCGTGAATACCCCTTGCAGCAGAGTTACATCGAGCTGTTCGAAGCGCAGGTGGCGGCGCACCCGCAACGAGTGGTAGCCCGCTGTCTGGATCAGCACTGGAGCTATGCCGACCTCAACTCGCACAGCAACCGTCTGGGCCTTGCGCTGATAGCTGCTGGCGTCAGGCCGGATCAGCCAGTGGCGCTGCTGGCCGAGCGCGGACTGGAACTGCTGGGCATGATCATCGGCAGCTTCAAGGCCGGGGCGGCTTACTTGCCCCTCGACCCGGGGCTGCCCGAAGCGCGCTTGAGCCGCATCATCGAACTGAGCCGCACGCCCTTACTGGTGTGTACGGCGGCGTACCGCGAGCAGGCCCAGGCCTTGCTGGATGAATCGGGTTGCGCGAACCGTCCGCGTTTACTGGTGTGGGAAGAGGTGCATGCTCAGACCTTGGCCGAGCACAACCCGCAGGTGTACAGCCAGCCGGACAATCTGGCGTATGTGATCTACACCTCCGGTTCCACCGGTCTGCCCAAAGGCGTGATGGTCGAACAGCGCGGCATGCTCAATAACCAGCTGAGCAAAGTGCCTTACCTGAGCCTGACCGAACAGGACGTGATCGCGCAGACGGCGTCGCAAAGCTTTGATATATCGGTGTGGCAGTTCCTCGCGGCGCCCTTGTTCGGTGCCAGCGTCAACATCGTGCCCAACGCTCTGGCCCATGATCCGCAGGCCTTGTTGGCCCACGTCAATGCTCAGAGCATCAGCGTGCTGGAAAGTGTGCCGTCACTGATTCAGGGCATGCTGGCGGAAGATAACGTGCCGCTCGACGGCCTGCGCTGGTTGCTGCCCACCGGCGAGGCGATGCCGCCTGAACTGGCCCAACAATGGCTGCTGCGCTACCCGAAAACCGGACTGGTCAATGCCTATGGCCCAGCAGAATGCTCGGATGACGTGGCGTTCTTTCTGGTCGATACGGCGTCGACCCAAGGCAGTTATTTGCCCATTGGCACACCCACGGACAACAACCGTTTGTACGTGCTCGATGACGCTTTGCAACTGGTGCCGCTGGGTGCGACAGGGGAGTTGTGTGTGGCGGGCACCGGCGTGGGCCGGGGCTATGTCAGCGACCCGTTGCGTACGGCGAGCGCCTTTGTGCCGCATCCGTTCGGTGCACCGGGTGAGCGCTTGTACCGCACCGGCGATCTGGCGCGGCGGCGCATGGACGGGGTGCTGGAGTACGTCGGGCGCATCGACCATCAAGTGAAGATTCGCGGCTACCGGATCGAGCTGGGGGAAATTGAAGCGCGTCTGCACGAACATCCGTGGGTGCGCGATGCAGCGGTCAGCGTTCAGCAGGGGCCAAACGGCAAATACCTGGTGGGTTATCTGGTGGCGGCGATTTCTGATCCGGGTCAGAACGAGTGCCTTGAACACATCAAACAGCGGCTGCGCGCTGAGCTGCCGGAGTACATGGTGCCCTTGCATTGGCAGTGGCTGGCGCGTTTGCCGCTGAACGCCAATGGCAAGCTGGATCGTCGAGCGTTGCCCTTGATTGAAATTGGTCAACAGCAACGAGACGACTATCTGGCGCCGCGTTCGCCGCTGGAACAGACCTTGGCTGATATTTGGGCGGATGTGTTGAACGTCGAGCAGGTGGGCGTGAGGGACAACTTCTTTGAGTTGGGCGGACACTCCTTGCTGGCCACGCAAATTGCTTCGCGGGTGCAAAAGGTGTTGCAACGCAACGTACCGCTGCGGGCGATGTTTGAGTGCAATTGTGTGGAGCAGCTGGCGCTGTATATCGAAGGGCTGGAGAGTAGCGAAATCAATGAGGAGAAGGTCGATCGCCTGAGTGATCTGATGGCGGAGCTGGAAGGGCTGTAAATCTACAGCCCCTCACCCCAACCCTCTCCCGGAGGGAGAGGGGGCTTGATTGGGGTGGTTTCGGATTCAGCGTTTGGCTTTGAGGTAGAAGCTGATAGTCAACAGCCCCTCACCCCAACCCTCTCCCGGAGGGAGAGGGGGCTTGATTGGGGTGGTTTCGGATTCAGCGTTTGGCTTT
>NZ_WIWC01000054.1 GCF_009600315.1 Pseudomonas helleri
AGGGCTCAATGTGTCGTATTAAAAAGTGTTCGCTATGTCTCCGAACATTCTGTTCGCGATGTCCCCGGTCCATACAGAGAGAGGGCTAGGGTGAGGGGCTTTTGATCCGGCAATTGACAGGTAACTCAACATGAACATTTTTCTTTCCCTGGCCCTGCTGCTCGTCAGCGGCCTGACCCTTGCAGACGAACCCGATGTCCCCACCCAATTAAAAACACACTACTTCGACGCCGCCCGCCGAGGCGATGTGGAGATGCTTGATACCTTTATCGCCTCCCACTACCCGCTCGATGTTCAAGACGACAAAGGCTACACCGCGCTGATCCTCGCGGCCTACAACGGTCAGGGTAAGACGGTAGAGCAACTTCTGAACGCCGGTGCCAACGCCTGTGTTCAAGACAAACGCGGTAACACCGCCCTGATGGGCGCCATTTTCAAAGGTGAGCTGAAAATCGCCCGACGATTGTTGGCCACCGACTGCAATCCCGATCAACGCAATGGTGCCGGGCAGACCGCCGCCATGTATGCAGGCCTGTTCAAACGGGTAGAACTGCTCAACGATTTGACCCGCAAGGGCGCCGACCTGAATGCCGAAGATGCCGTGGGCAACAGTGCCGCCCGGCTGGTTAATGGCGAAATCCGCATGCCTGCGTCGCACTGATCACCAGCAGGTGGGCTATCATCGCGGTTTTTCCGTGGAGTTCACATGGCCAAGCCAAAGCGCATATACGGCTGCACCGAGTGCGGCGCTACCTTTCCCAAATGGGCCGGGCAATGCGGCGAGTGTGGCGTTTGGAACACCTTGGTCGAAACCGTTGTAGAAAGCGGCGCTGCCGCGCCACCCAGCGGGCGCACCGGCTGGACCGGACAACAGGCACAGCTCAAAACCCTGGCCGAAGTCAGCATCGAAGAACTGCCACGCTTCTCCACCGCCTCCGGCGAACTGGATCGAGTGCTCGGTGGCGGCCTGGTGGATGGCTCGGTGGTGCTGATCGGCGGCGACCCCGGTATCGGTAAGTCGACCATTCTGCTGCAAACCTTGTGTCACATGGCCACCCGCATGCCGGCGCTGTACGTGACGGGTGAGGAATCTCAACAGCAAGTGGCCATGCGTGCCCGGCGTCTGGGGTTGCCACAAGACAAACTCAAAGTCATGACCGAGACCTGTATCGAAAGCATTATTGCCACGGCGAAGCTGGAAAAGCCCAAGGTCATGGTGATCGACTCGATTCAAACCATCTTCACCGAACAGCTGCAATCGGCACCCGGTGGTGTCTCTCAAGTGCGTGAAAGTGCGGCGTTGCTGGTGCGCTACGCCAAGTCCAGCGGCACGGCGATTTTCCTGGTGGGCCATGTGACCAAAGAAGGCGCACTGGCCGGGCCACGCGTGCTGGAGCACATGGTCGATACCGTGCTCTATTTCGAAGGCGAGTCTGACGGTCGTTTGCGTTTACTGCGGGCGGTGAAAAACCGTTTCGGTGCCGTCAACGAACTTGGCGTGTTCGGCATGACCGATAAAGGCTTGAAAGAAGTCTCCAACCCATCCGCGATTTTTCTCACCCGCGCTCAAGAAGAAGTGCCGGGTAGCGTGGTCATGGCCACGTGGGAAGGCACGCGGCCCATGCTGGTCGAAGTGCAGGCGCTGGTCGATGACAGCCATATGTCCAACCCGCGCCGCGTGACCTTGGGGTTGGACCAAAACCGCCTGGCCATGTTGCTGGCCGTTTTGCACCGTCACGGCGGCATTCCGACCCACGATCAAGATGTGTTCCTTAACGTGGTGGGCGGGGTCAAGGTGCTCGAAACAGCTTCTGACCTGGCGTTGATGGCCGCTGTCATGTCCAGCTTGCGCAACAAACCGCTGCCTCATGACTTGCTGGTCTTTGGCGAAGTCGGCCTCTCCGGTGAAGTGCGGCCCGTGCCCAGCGGGCAAGAACGCCTGAAAGAAGCGGCCAAGCATGGTTTCAAACGCGCCATCGTGCCTAAAGGCAACGCCCCCAAAGAATCACCACCGGGCCTTAAAGTCATTGGCGTGACGCGTCTGGAACAGGCACTGGATGCTTTGTTCGAATAACGGTTGGGATGTGCAGCGCGGCCTACCGAAAATCCGCAAAAGAAGGCTCTAGACCAACGTCAGGGGGTGGTCTTTAGTGCTGAGAGCGCTAAACTCCAGAAGCAGTCCTTCTTGTCCAACTGGCCGGAATATAAAAATGAATAATAAAAATAGCCTGCTCCGCCACATCCCGTGGCTGGTGCTGGCAATTGTAGGAGCCTGCGCCCTTGGCGTAGTGGCATTGCGCCGGGGCGAGGCGATCAACGCCTTGTGGATCGTGGTAGCAGCGGTTGCCATCTATCTGGTTGCCTATCGTTATTACAGCCTGTTCATCGCTACTAAAGTGATGCAGCTGGACCCGTTGCGGGCAACGCCTGCGGTGGTCAATAACGACGGTCTGGACTATGTGCCGACCAACAAACACATTCTGTTCGGTCACCACTTTGCGGCAATCGCCGGAGCCGGGCCTTTGGTCGGGCCGGTATTGGCCGCGCAAATGGGCTACTTGCCAGGCACGCTCTGGCTGATCGCCGGTGTTGTACTGGCCGGTGCTGTGCAGGATTTCATGGTGCTGTTCATGTCCACCCGCCGCAACGGTCGCTCCCTGGGTGACATGGTGCGCGAGGAGATGGGCAAGATTCCCGGCACCATCGCGCTGTTCGGCTGCTTCCTGATCATGATCATCATCCTCGCGGTGCTCGCGCTGATTGTGGTCAAGGCTCTGGCTGAAAGCCCGTGGGGCATGTTCACGGTGATGGCGACCATCCCGATCGCGATGTTCATGGGCATTTACATGCGCTACATCCGCCCGGGCCGCATCGGTGAAATCTCGATTGTCGGTGTGCTGCTGTTGCTGGGCTCCATTTGGCTGGGGGGCCAGATTGCAGCCAGCCCGGACTGGGCTCATGTGTTCACCTTCACCGGCACGCAAATCACCTGGATGCTGATCGGTTACGGCTTTGTCGCGGCCGTACTGCCGGTGTGGCTGGTACTGGCTCCGCGTGACTACCTGTCGACCTTCCTTAAAATCGGCACCATCGTGGCGTTGGCCATCGGCATTCTGGTCACCATGCCCGAACTGAAAATGCCGGCACTGACCCAATTCACAGACGGCACTGGCCCGGTCTGGAAAGGCGGCCTGTTTCCGTTCCTGTTTATCACCATTGCCTGCGGCGCAGTGTCGGGCTTCCATGCCCTGATTGCCTCAGGCACAACGCCCAAACTGCTGGATAACGAAACCAACGCCCGTTACATCGGTTACGGCGGCATGTTGATGGAATCGTTTGTGGCCATCATGGCAATGGTTGCTGCTTCGGTGATCGAGCCGGGGGTGTACTTCGCCATGAACAGCCCTGCCGCGATTGTTGGCGGTGATGTGGTCACCGTCGCACAAACGGTGAGCAGTTGGGGCTTTGCCATTACCCCGGATGCCCTGACTGCATTGGCCCATGACATTGGTGAAACCACTGTTCTGGCCCGCGCAGGCGGCGCCCCGACACTGGCTGTGGGTATCGCACAGATCCTGCACAACGTGTTGCCGGGTGAAAACACCATGGCTTTCTGGTATCACTTCGCCATTCTGTTTGAAGCCTTGTTCATCCTGACCGCCGTTGACGCTGGCACCCGTGCCGGGCGCTTTATGCTGCAAGACCTGCTGGGCAGCTTTGTGCCTGCCCTTAAGCGCACCGAGTCGTGGCCAGCCAACCTGCTGGCAACGGGCCTGTGTGTCGCCATGTGGGGTTACTTGCTGTATCAAGGCGTGATTGATCCATTGGGCGGCATCAACACCTTGTGGCCATTGTTCGGTATCTCCAACCAGATGCTTGCGGGCATTGCGCTGATGCTGGCCACGGTTGTGCTGATCAAAATGAAACGCCAGCGCTACATCTGGGTGACCATGTTGCCTGCCGTGTGGCTGCTGATCTGCACCACGGTGGCAGGCTTTATCAAACTGTTCGACGCCAACCCGGCGGTGGGTTTCCTGGCCCTGGCCAAGAAATACAGCACGGCGCTGGATGCCGGCCAAGTGATTGCTCCGGCGAAAAACATCGACCAGATGCAACACGTGATCATCAACGCCTACACCAACGCCGGTTTGACCGTGCTGTTTCTGTTCGTGGTGTTCAGCATTCTGTTCTTTGCGATCAAAGTCGGTGTTGCCTCGTGGGGCACCAAAGAGCGTACGGATAAAGAAGCCCCGTACCACACCATTCCGGACGCCTGAACATGTTCAATGACCTGAGTCGCCTCGGTAAATACCTCGGTCAGGCTGCCCGCCTGATGGTCGGCATGCCCGACTACGACAACTACGTCGAGCACATGAAAACCAAGCACCCGGACAAGCCGGTGATGAGCTACGAAGCGTTCTTTCGAGAGCGTCAGGAAGCACGTTACGGCGGCAAGGGTGGGCCAAAATGTTGTTAACCCGATAAATCGGGTTAGCTGACAACGGTGGGAGCAGCCAGTCTGCTCCCATTTTTATTTCTGCTGTTCGGGAGACCTCTGCATGTCCTCTCCAATCCCCGTCACCATTCTCAGCGGCTTTTTGGGGGCCGGTAAAACCACCTTGTTGCGCCATCTGCTCAAGGCTGAGCACGGGCTGAAAATCGCCGTGATCGAAAACGAATTCAGCGATGCGGGTATCGACACTCAGTTGCTCGGTGATGAACCCGTGCAGGTCATGACCTTATCCAATGGGTGCGTGTGCTGCACCATCCATACCGACTTGACCAAGGCGCTGTACCTGCTGCTTGAACGGCTGGACAGTGGTGAAATCGCCTTTGATCGACTGGTCATTGAGTGCACCGGACTGGCTGATCCGGCGCCTGTGGCGCAGACGTTTTTTATTGATGAAGAACTGCGTGAGCGTTACCTGCTGGACGGCATTATCACCTTGGTGGACGCCGCTCACGCCGATATCCATCTGCAGCAAACCATCGCCCAGGCGCAGATTGGCTTTGCTGACCGGCTGTTGGTGAGCAAGCGGGATCTGGTGGATGACGCCACATTTGATGCGCTGTGCGAGCGCCTGACCCGGATCAATCGGCGAGCACCGATTCGGGTGGTAGAGCATGGCCGGATTGATTTGGCTGAGTTACTGGATGTGCGAGGGTTTAACCTCAACGCGGATTTGGGCGGTGGACTGAGCTTGCGCCCGGTGCAGCCGGCGAAGAGCGCCGACCGGATTTCCAGTCTGGTGTTGCGCACTGACACGCCGTTGGACATCGACAGCCTCAGCGCGTTTATGAATGAGCTGCTGGAGGAGCACGGTCAGCAATTATTGCGATACAAGGGCGTGCTTAATATTGCTGGCGAGGATCGGCGGTTGGTGTTTCAGGGCGTGCTCAAGCTTTACGGCTTTGACTGGGACACCGAGTGGGCCGAGGGTGAGCCCCGTGAAAGCGTGATGGTATTTATTGCCGATGACTTGCCGGAGACCAAAATTCGCGAGGGATTTGCACGGTTGGAGGGTTGAGTCGCGACCGGCCCTCACCCCAACCCTCTCCCGGAGGGAGAGGGAGCTGATTTGCTTTTGCCTTTAGTCCCCTCTCCCTCTGGAGGGGGCTGATTTGCTTTTGCCTTTAGTCCCCTCTCCCTCTGGGAGAGGGTTAGGGTGAGGGGCTTTTAATTGACAAAAATGTCAGTGGCTCTTCATCCCCGCCGCAGTCATGAACAGCCGGATCAGCATGGCAAATACAAACAGACTCGCCACACTGGCCGTCCAGATCAGTACCAACCAGCCAATGCGTTGCCACAGTGGCTTTTTCTCGGCTTCTTGCACTTCGTTCAGATAATCCTTGCCAGCCATGTTCAGGCCTCCTCTTGGGGAAAAGGCTGCGACCCTCAGGCCGCAGCGGCACGTACGACTAGTGGTAGCCGTCTTCGTGGGTCACTTTCCCGCGGAATACGTAGTAGCTCCAGAAGGTGTAACCCAGAATGAACGGGATGATGAACAAGGTCCCGACCAGCATAAAGCCCTGACTTTGCGGCGGTGCCGCAGCATCCCAGATGGAGATCGATGGCGGGATGATGTTCGGCCACAGGCTGATGCCCAAACCGCTGTACCCCAGGAAGACCAGCACCAGCGTCAGCAGAAACGGCGTGTAGTGAGCATTGCGGGCAATCGCCTTGATCAGTCCGTACAGGGTGACCAATACCAGAATCGGCACCGGCAAGAACCAGAACAGGTTAGGCAAGGTGAACCAGCGTGCGGCAATGTCGGCATGGGTCAGCGGAGTCCACAGGCTGACAACGCCCATGATCACCAGCAACGCCAGCGCCAGCGGTTTGCCCAGCTTGTGCATGCTCGCTTGCAGTGGCCCTTCGGTTTTCATGATCAACCAGGTGCAGCCGAGCAAGGCATACGCCACGATCAGTGCGAGGCCGCAGAACACCGAGAACGGCGTTAACCAGTCGAGCCCACCTCCCGCATACTGGCGACTGACCACCGGGATGCCATCAATGAAGGCCCCCAGCGCCACGCCCTGAAAGAACGTGGCCACCAGCGAACCGCCAATGAACGACATGTCCCAGATATGACGCTTCTCGGCACGGGCCTTGAAGCGAAACTCAAAGGCTACACCGCGAAAGATCAAGCCCAACAGCATTAAAATCAACGGCATGTACAACGCCGACAAGATGACTGAGTAGGCCAGCGGGAAGGCGCCAAACAGTGCGGCACCGCCCAGAACCAACCAGGTTTCGTTGCCGTCCCACACAGGCGCAACGGTGTTCATCATCACGTCACGGTCTTTCTCGCCCTTGATAAAGGGGAAGAGGATGCCGATGCCGAGATCGAAGCCATCCATGACCACGTACATCATGACGCCGAAGATGATGATGATTGCCCAGATAAGTGGCAGATCAATTCCCATGACTCAATTCCCCTTAGGCAGGCTGTCGCTATGGCCTTCTTCTGTACCCTCATGGGCAGCAGAAAGAGGACGTGCAGGCGTGCGCGGCTGACCTGGCCCACCTTCGTTATGTTCGTCACCTTCATGGGTAACAGGGCCTTTGCGCACCAGACGCATCATGTAACCCAGACCCACACCGAACAGCGAGAAGTACACCAGCACAAACAAGATCAGAGTGACGCTCATCTGCGTAACGCTATGGTTGGACGAGGCATCTGCGGTGCGCATCAACCCGTACACCACCCACGGCTGACGGCCGATTTCAGTGGTGAACCAGCCTGCCAGAATGGCGATCAGGCCCGAAGGTCCCATCCACAGCACCAGCCGCAAGAAGTGACGGTTTTCATACAGCGTGCCGCGTTTACGCAACCACAGGCTCCACAGGCCGACGAAGATCATCAACATGCCCAAGGCAACCATGATGCGGAAGGTAAAGAACACGATGGTCGAGTTCGGACGGTCCGCAGCCGGGAAGTCTTTCATGGCCGGGATTTGTTCATCCAGACTGTGGGTCAGGATCAGGCTGCCCAAATAAGGCACCTCGATCTTGTAGTCCGTGGTTTCGGTTTTCATGTTCGGGATGCCGAACAGAATCAGCGGGCTAGGCTCTCCGGGTTTGTTTTCCCAGTGACCTTCAATGGCGGCAATTTTCACCGGCTGATATTTCAGCGTGTTCAGACCATGTGCATCACCGATGAAGGCTTGCACAGGCGCAACCACCAGGGCCATCCACATGGCCATCGAAAACATGCGGCGAATCGTGGGCGTGTTACGCCCGCGCAACAAGTGCCAGGCCGCCGACGCCCCTACAAAGAAGGCCGTTGCCACGAAGGCTGCGGTTGCCATGTGCGCCAGTCGGTACGGGAAGGACGGGTTGAAAATCACCGCCAGCCAGTCCACCGGAATCACTCGGCCATCGATGATTTCAAAGCCTTGTGGCGTCTGCATCCAGCTGTTGGACGCCAGAATCCAGAAGGTCGAGATCAGCGTGCCGACAGCGACCATGATGGTCGAAAAGAAGTGCATGCCACGACCAACGCGGTTCCAGCCGAACAGCATGACGCCCAGAAAACCGGCTTCAAGGAAGAATGCGGTGAGTACTTCGTACGTCAACAAAGGCCCGGTCACTGCCCCCGCGAAGTCAGAGAAACGTGACCAGTTCGTGCCGAACTGATACGCCATGACCAGGCCGGACACCACGCCCATCCCAAAGTTGACTGCAAATATCTTCGACCAAAAGTGGTACAGATCACGGTAGGTATCGTCACGGGTTTTCAGCCACATGCCTTCGAGCACCATGAGATAACTGGCGAGACCGATGGTAATGGCGGGAAATAGAATGTGAAACGACACGGTAAACGCGAACTGAATTCGGGCGAGATCGAGAGCCTCCAAACCGAACATAAGTCTTCCTCTATCAGGTATCAGGTCGTTCAGGACACCGGCAGGACGCCGGAATCCAACTGCCCAGCGGGCGATGGTCATGGCGAATGAGGCTTCGCTCTCTTGAACCAGTACACAAAGGGTTCTGGCCGTCTGGCCACTCCAGAAAACCTCAAAAAAGGTTTTGATCTGGATCAAGCATTGAAGCAAGAGTAGTCCAATATCGGCCACGCGCTAATGTGGTTTGTTGTCGCGTGACAGGTTGCCCCAGGCCTTGAAATAGACCGTTGCAGGAACAGTAAAAGCGCAAATTGCAGAGTATTTTCCAGCCCCAGAATCGGCGTTTTATGTACGACCGATACAAGTCATTGTTTGTTACATAAAAATGATAATCTCGACCGACCCCGCCCATTGCCACGATGTTTCCAATGACCAGCCAGCCTCTTTTGCTCCGTCACCACCGGCCGTTTGTGGCCTTCTGGTTTGCCCGTATTTTCACCGCCAGTGCCTTTCAAATGCTGACCGTGGCCATTGGCTGGAACCTCTACCAGCTGACCGGCAACGTGATGGACCTGGGTTGGGTCGGTTTGATTGAGTTCGCGCCACGTCTTCTATTTATGTTGCACACCGGGCATGTGGCTGATCGCTATGACCGGCGCAAAGTGGCCGCCCTGTGCCAGTCACTGCAAGCCATGATCGCGCTGACGTTGGCGCTCAGCAGTGCAACCGACCACATCTCCCGCGAACTGATCTTTGCCCTGGCCTTTGCATTAGGCGCGGCTCGCTCCTTTGAGATGCCCGCGACCCAAGCGTTATTGCCCTCGATCGTGCCGGTCGAACTGTTCCCGCGTGCTGTGGCCGCGGCGCAGGCTGCGCAACAGTCGGCCACCATTGTGGCGCCCGCGTTTGGCGGGTTGTTGTATGCGTTTGGCAGCGTGTGGGTGTATGGCCCTAGCGTGGCGCTGTACCTGATTGCAGCCCTGCTGATGAGCACCTTGCCCGCGCGTCAGCTACCGCTTAATAAAGGCAAGGCCACGCTGGACTCGCTGCTGGCGGGCATTCGTTTTATTCGCAGCCGCCCGGACGTCCTCGGTGCGATCTCTCTTGATTTGTTTGCGGTACTGCTGGGCGGCGCGACGGCCCTGCTGCCGGTGTTTGCCAAAGACATCCTGCTCACCGGCCCTTGGGGTCTGGGCATGTTGCGCTCGGCCCCGGCGGTTGGTGCTTTGTTGATGTCCGTATGGCTGGCCCGCTTCCCGGTGTACCGCAAGGTGGGGCGCGTCATGTTTACCGCTGTGGGCATATTCGGAGTCGCCACCATCGCCTTCGGGCTGTCGACGTCGTTCTGGTTTTCGCTGGCCGTATTGGTGGTACTGGGCGCGGCAGACATGATCAGCATGGTAATCCGCGCCTCATTTGTGCAGCTGGAGACCCCGGATGAAATGCGCGGCCGCGTCAGCGCCGTCAACGGGCTGTTTATCGGTGCATCCAATCAACTGGGCGAGTTTGAATCCGGGGTGACGGCGCATTGGCTAGGCACTGTACCCGCCGTAGTGCTCGGTGGGGTCGGTACGCTGGTGGTCACGGGGCTGTGGATAAAACTGTTCCCTGGGTTGGCCAACCGCGACCGGATGGTGGAGCCCGCTAAAAAGTAGCCCCCTCTCGTAGCAGCTGCCGAAGGCTGCGTCCGATTGCGAAGCGATCGCACACGTTGGTGACTTTACGACGACTGCGTCGCCGAACGCAGCCTTCGGCAGCTGCTACGCGGGAGCAGGGCCTTCAAAGTCGGGCTTGCAGGGCATTACGCCGGGCTTTGCCGCACAGTTGCTCCACCAGCGCCAGGGCAAAGTTTAGTGCCGCCGCCGACCCTTGCGCCGTGATGCAGTTGCCATCGACCACCACGGGCTGGTCAACGTAGTTACACCCCACGAGTTGGTCGCTCACCGATTCACTGCAGGTCATGCGCCGCCCTTTAAGCACCCCGCTTGCCTGCAATACCAAGACGGGAGCCTGAGCAATGGCTGCATAAAAGCGACCCGCCCGCGCTTGCTCCTTGATCATTTGCATCAATGGCTGATGCGCCGCCAAGTGCTCACACCCCACCACGCCACCCGGCAAGACAATCAAGTCAAACGGCTGCGCCAGCAGATCGACCAACATGCCATCCGCCGTCAAGCGTGTACCCCGGGCGCAGGTCAGCATGCGCCGCCCTTCGACACTGGCGACCACCACTTCGATTTCAGCGCGACGCAGCACATCGATCAACGTCACCGTTTGCAGGTCATCAACACCTTCAGCTACCGGTATCAGGGCTCTAGAGGTCATAAGCGTTCTCACACAGAGGTCTTGTGAGCTTAGGCCAGCTTCACTTTATAAACAGCCGCGCAGCCAGTCGATTGTGCGGCGGCACCAATGAGGTGTTACTGAACTCGAACCAGCCCTCATTTTTGTTACCCAGATCGAAGGTATACAGGTAACCCGTGGTGGTTCCCCCCCGCTGACAATCATCCAGCCCCGAACCCCGGTTGCAGACAGGGGCACGAACACCGTCGATTTTCTGGCCATTGAGCGTCACATTTGGCTGGCCACCATAGCCCCGCTCCAGCACATACACCTTGATATTCGGGCCATCGTGGTTGCATCGGGTTTGCTCGCGAGCGTCGGAAACGTCCTCTATGGCGCAGGTTCGCGACACCACTTTGAGAATTTCTACGGCACTCAACGGCATCGCAGGCGCGGCGTTTAGCGCGACACTGGCCAACAGGCTGAAAAAAGCAAAAACATGAATAAAAATACGCTTCATAAATCCCCCTGAAACTTGGCACGCAGTATGCCTGTGCCCTGCTCGTTACAAAACATCGCCCGCTGGGGTAACCAAGGCAGCCAGACGCCCACGCTGCTGGTATGATGCGCGGCTTTTTCCGAGCGACAGATAATCTTCAGATCCAAGAGGTCTGTGCTTTGCTGTTGAAAACGATTTAATTACGGCGCATTGGGCGCCACGGGGACTGGCATGCTGGAAAGGCTGTTTCAACTCAAGGCACACAATACCAACGTGCGCACCGAGATACTTGCGGGTATCACCACGTTTCTGGCGATGGCCTACATCCTGTTTGTGAACCCGAGCATTCTGGGTGAAACAGGCATGGATAAAGGCGCGGTCTTTGTGGCCACCTGTCTGGCGGCCGCTATTGGCTCCGCCGTCATGGGCCTGATCGCCAACTACCCGATTGCCCTCGCGCCGGGTATGGGCCTGAACGCCTTTTTCACCTACACCGTGGTGCTGCATATGGGCCACACCTGGCAAGTGGCGTTGGGTGCGGTGTTTATTTCGGCGGTGCTGTTCTTCCTGTTGTCGATCTTTCGTATCCGCGAATGGATCATCAACAGCATCCCGTTGCCGCTGCGCTCAGCCATTGCGGCCGGTATCGGCCTGTTCCTGGCACTGATCGCCTTGCATAACGCCGGGATTGTTGTTGCCAACAACGCCACATTGGTGGGCATGGGCGATCTGACCCAGCCTAAAGTGGTTCTCGCGTCCCTCGGCTTTGCCCTGATCGTCGCCCTTGAAGCCCTGAAAATGCGCGGCGCCGTGCTGATCGGCATTTTGGCCGTGACCATTGTTTCGATTCTGATGGGCGTGACCGAGTTTGGTGGCGTGGTGTCGATGCCACCGTCTCTGGCGCCGACCTTCCTGCAACTGGACATTAAAGGTGCATTGGACGTTGGCCTGATCAGCGTGATCTTCGCCTTCCTGTTCGTTGACCTGTTCGACAACTCGGGCACCCTGATCGGTGTTGCCAAGCGTGCTGGCCTGATGGGCAAAGACGGGCACATGCCGAAAATGGGCCGTGCCCTGATCGCTGACAGCACCGCGGCCATGGCCGGTTCGTTGCTGGGCACCTCGACCACCACCAGCTACATCGAGTCGGCAGCGGGCGTGAGCGCCGGTGGCCGTACCGGTCTGACCGCTATCGTGGTCGGCATCATGTTCCTGCTGGCGTTGTTCTTCTCGCCACTGGCGGCCAGCGTTCCCGCTTTTGCGACCGCCCCCGCGTTGATGTTCGTGGCCGTACTGATGATGAGTGGCCTGGCTGAAATCGACTGGGAAGACATCACCGTAGCCGCGCCGGTGGTCATCACCGCACTGGCGATGCCGTTCACCTACTCCATCGCTAGCGGCATCGCCTTCGGCTTTATTTCCTGGACGGTGATCAAGTTGCTGTCGGGCCGTGCGCGCGAGCTAAATGCGCCGCTGGTGATTCTGTCGATTCTGTTTGTAGTCAAACTAGGTTGGTTCCCAGCATGAGTGCTTTGTCGTTTGATGCTGCTACCTACGCCATTGAGCTGGAGGCCAAGGCCAATCGTTTGCGCGAGTTGTTGGCGCCGTTTGATGCCCCTGAGCCTTTGGTGTTCGACTCACCGCTGAAGCACTTTCGCCTGCGTGCCGAATTCCGCCTGTGGCGCGAAGGCGGCGAGCGTCACTATGCGATGTTTGCTCAAGACGACAAGCGTACGCCGATCCTGATCGAAGACTTCCCGATTGCCAGCCTGCGCATCAATCAACTGATGCCGCAGCTCAAGGCGGCATGGCAAGCCTGCGCGGCTCTGAGCCATAAACTGTTTCAGGTGGAGTTCCAGACCACGCTGGCGGGCGATGCGATGGTCACTCTGTGCTATCACCGCCCGCTGGACGAGCATTGGCACACCGCTGCCGAGCAATTGGCCAAAGACCTGGACATCAGCGTGATTGGCCGCTCCAAAGGCAAGCGCACAGTGATTGGCCGCGATTATGTGGTCGAGAAGCTGGACGTGGCAGGTCGCACCTTCACTTATCAACAGCCTGAAGGCGCGTTTACCCAGCCCAACGGCACGGTCAACCAGAAAATGCTCAACTGGGCGTACGAAGCACTGGGCGAGCGTTCGGATGATTTGCTGGAGCTGTATTGCGGCAATGGCAACTTCACCCTGCCGCTGGCGACCCGAGTGCGCAACGTGCTGGCCACGGAGATCAGCAAGACCTCGGTGAATGCTGCGCTCAATAACCTGCGCGATAACGCTGTGGATAACGTCACGCTGGTGCGGTTGTCAGCGGAGGAATTGACCGAAGCGTTGAACGACGTGCGTCCGTTCCGTCGCTTGCAGGGAGTTGACCTCAAGGGCTACGAATTTGGCAGCGTGTTCGTTGACCCGCCGCGCGCGGGCATGGACCCGGACACGTGCGAGCTGACCCGTCGTTTTGACAATATTCTGTATATTTCGTGTAATCCGCTGACATTGGCCGAAAACATCGCTCAACTGCACGATACGCACCGTATCGAGCGTTGCGCTGTGTTTGACCAGTTTCCGTGGATTCATCACATGGAATCGGGTGTATTGCTGGTTCGTCGGTAAGCAACCGCTACCCTCACCCCAACCCTCTCCCAGAGGGAGAGGGAGCTTATTTGTGGTGATTTTGAAATCGCGTGCGGTCTGCTTTAAGTCCCCTCTCCCTCAGGGAGAGGGCTAGGGTGAGGGTTTGCTCTTAAGCTTTTAAATAGCGCAACACCGAATCACAGATCATCTCCCGATGACGCTGTTTGATCTGATCATCCGACAGGTCGATCTGGAATATCTCACCCAGCGTATAGCGGTTTGACACCCGATAAAAACAGAACGAACTGACCAGCAGGTGTACGTCCAGCGCATTAAGCCCTGCCCGAAAAACACCCTGTTCAACGCCTCTGCGCAATATCCCGTCAAGCGCCTGCACAATCGTGTCGTTAGTCGCCTTGATCCCTTCCGAACGCTTGATGTACTCGCCCTTGTGGATGTTTTCGACACTGACCATCCGCACAAAATCAACATGCTGATCGTGATGGTCGAAGGTGAATTCCACCAGTCGATGGATCGCTTGCACCGGCTCAAGCTCGTCCAGTGGCATCTGACTCTCAATGCCCCGGATGTCTCCGTACAACTTCTCCAGAACCTCAACGTAGAGCTGCTCTTTACTGGTGAAGTAGTAATAGATCATGCGCTTGGAGGTGCGGGTACGCTCGGCGATGGCGTCTACCCGGGCACCGGATAAACCCTGCTGGACAAACTCCACCAAGGCTTCCTGAAGGATATTTCCCCGGGTCTTTTCCGGGTTGTTTTTACGCCCTTTACGCGGCTCGGCTGCCGCAGCCTGCGCGTCGGGTTCTGGTATTGAGGTCATTGGAGGCTCACGGCCATCGAAAGATGGCGGCGATTATGGGCCGCCCCGACCCGCGAAGGAAGACGCCAATCGTATGAGCCCATGCCGTTACAACTTGGCCTGGCGAGCGGCGCCACTGCGTGATTTGGCCATCGCTGCCAAACGCACCGCCACGTTGGCCGCACCATAACCGGCATAGCCGTTTTTGCGCTGTAACAGCTCGAAAAAGAATCGCCCTTCAAACGGTTCGGTATACACATGGAACAACTCGCCGCCATTGGCATCACGGTCATACAACACGTTGTAATAGGCCAACTCGCTCAAAAACTCATCATCAAAATCGAAACGGGCCGCCAAGTCATCGTAGTAGTTGAGCGGGATGTCCAATAACGGCACGCCCGCCTCTTTGGCACGGCTGACTTCGGCAAACAGGTCATCGCATTCAAACGCAATGTGGTGTACGCCCGAGCCGCGATAACTCGACAAGGCATGGGAAATGGCCGTGTTTCTATTCTCGGAAATGTTGAGCGGCAAACGGATCGAGCTGCATCGGCTACGCAGCGCACGGCTTTTGACCAGACCGTAAGGGTCGGGCAACACCACTTCATCGTCCGCCTCAAAATCGAGCAGGCTTTTGTAAAACAGCACCCAACTGTCGAGGCTGTCCGCCGGCAACGCCATCGCCATATGGTCGATACGCTTAAGCCCGGCCTGCGGTGTAGACGCGGCGTTCAAGTTGAAGTCCGACTCGTAGAACGGTTTACCAGCGGCGTCTTTATCCACCAGATAAATCAGGCTGCCATCAGGCGCACGCACGGCCGCCAGCTCCAGCTCATTGGGGCCAACCAATCCACGGTAAGGCTGACCTTTATACGCCACCGCCCGCGCCAAGGCGCTGGCACTGTCTTGCACCCGTATCGCCGTGGCACACAACGAAGGGCCGTGAGCCTCAAAGAAGTTATGCGCAAACGAATACGGCTCGGCATTGAGGATCAGATTAATGTCGCCCTGACGCAGCAAACTGACATTTTTCGAGCGATGCTGCCCCACTTTGCTGAACCCCAGACGCTCCAGCCAGTGGGTCAGTTTGGCGCCCTGACTTTCGTCCACGGCGAATTCGAGAAACTCGATGCCGTCGTAGTCGCTGGCCTTGGGTGGCGCGAACAGCGGCTCAAGGACGGGCGCCGGGGCGGCCTGTTGAAGCAGCCGCTCGCGGGTTTTCTCTTCGAGGTACAGCAACGAACGGAACCCGTCTGCCGCATTGGCACGCACAGGTGCGGCGCGAAAACCGTCGTTGAAGATTTCCAGCGATAACGGCCCGGTGTAGCCACTTTCAATGATGGGTGCCAAAAAGCCCGGCAAGTCGAACTCGCCCTGCCCCGGAAAACAGCGGAAATGGCGACTCCACTCCAGCACATCCATTGCCAGAATCGGCGCGTCAGCCATTTGCACAAAGAAGATTTTGTCACCAGGGATCTGCGCAATTGCACTGGGATCGCCCTTGAGCGACAAGGTGTGGAAGCTGTCGAGCAACACACCCAGATTCGGGTGGTCGATGTGGCGAACCAAATCCCAGACCTGTTGCCACGTGTTGACGTGGCGCCCCCACGCCAGCGCTTCGTAACCAATGCGCAGGTCGCGCGCGCCAGCCCGCTCGGCCAGCAGGCTCAGGTCATCCAGCAGAATTTGCCGGTCACCCACTGAATCGGCGGCCGCGTTACTGCACACCAACACCAGATCAGTGCCCAATTCCTGCATCAAATCAAACTTGCGCTCGGCGCGATCCAGGTTGCGCGCCAACCGATCACGGCGGCAGCCTTCAAAGTCACGGAAAGGCTGGAACAGGCTGATGGCCAGCCCCAGATCAGCACACATCTGGCGTACTTCACGCGGGCTGCCGTCGTAATACAGCAGGTCATTCTCGAAGATTTCGACCCCGTCAAAACCCGCCGCCGCGATGGCGTCCAGCTTCTCCGGCAGCGTCCCGCTCAATGAAACAGTGGCGATAGAGCGCTTCATTTGTAACTCCCTGGCTAGACGACGGCATTTGTAGATAGCCTGATTATTAAGGGCGCTCTATTATTGAGCAATCACTGTGTACCATCCGGTTAGTTTTACGTGCGATTATCGAACACTATGCCCTGTCGTGAATTGACGGCTTTTTATCCAGTCGCCACCATCAAACCCGAGTCACTTGCTGCACATGCGCCACACCACATAACAATTCCAAGAAACAGGTAACTACCTCATGGTCCCTTCTCAGACTGCACGTACTACGCCTGTCCAAAGCGTTCCGCACGCGGGCCTCGGCGGCAAGCTTCGCGGTGCCATGGCGACCGGCAAGACCCGCTGGGGAATGCTCGCGCTGGTCTTTTTCGCCACTACGCTGAACTTTATCGACCGCGCCGCACTGGGCGTGATGCAACCGATTCTGGCCAAAGAGATGAGCTGGACGGCGATGGATTACGCCAACATCAACTTCTGGTTTCAGGTCGGCTACGCCATTGGCTTCGTCCTGCAAGGCCGCCTGATTGACCGCATTGGCGTCAAGCGAGTGTTCTTCTGCGCCGTGCTGCTGTGGAGCCTGGCCACCGGCGCGCACGGCCTGGCGACCTCGGCCGTCGGATTTATGATCTGCCGCTTTATTCTCGGTTTGACCGAAGCTGCCAACTACCCGGCCTGCGTAAAGACCACACGCCTGTGGTTCCCCGCTCAGGAACGCGCGGTAGCCAGCGGTATTTTCAATGCCGGGACTAACGTGGGCGCCATGTTTACCCCCATGATGCTGCCGCTGGTACTGCACGTGTGGGGCTGGCAGGCTGCGTTTCTGTGCATGTCCGCACTGGGCGGTATCTGGCTGATCTTCTGGGGCTTGAAGTACTTCAACCCTGAAGACCACCCGACTGTTTCCAAAGCAGAACTGGCCTATATCCAGCAGGAGAAAGAGCCGGAGCAAACCACCGTTTCGTTCTCCACCATCCTGAAGATGCGCGGTACGTGGGCCTTTGCCCTGTCCTACGCGATGACGGCGCCGGTGTTCTGGTTTTACTTGTATTGGTTACCGCCCTTCCTCAATCAGCAATACAACCTGGGCATCAGTGTCACCCAGATGGGCATTCCGCTGATCATCATCTACATCACCGCCGACTTCGGCAGCGTGGGCGGCGGCATCTTGTCTTCGGTTCTGATCAAACGGGGCATGGCGGCAGTCAAGGCGCGACTGGTGTCGATGGCGTTGTGCGCCGTTGCGATTATTGGTGTGGTGCTGGCCGCCGGCTCCAGCGACCTGTGGATGGCCGTGGGTGCTATCGCACTGGCGCTGGGCGCGCATCAGGCCTGGACGGCCAACGTGTGGAGCATGGTGATGGACTACACGCCTAAACATATGATGGGCACGGTGTTCGGCTTTGGCGGCATGTGCGCGGCCATCGGCGGCATGTTTATGACCCAGTTTGTCGGCTATGTGCTGACGGTCACAAACAACAACTACACCGTGTTGTTCACCATGATTCCCGCCATGTATTTTATTGCGCTGATCTGGATGTACTTCATGGCTCCGCGAAAAATCCCGCAGGTCTGATAGGCACGTTCAATCGAACCTCTTGTGAGCGTCTGGCAAAGCCCGACGCTCAACACGCCATCCTTCAATAGAGGTGCTCGATGACATTGCCCACGCCGCTTTCAGGGGTTAACCACCCCCTGAAAGGGATTCTGCTGATCGTCACAGCCACTGCGCTGTTCTCCAGCCACGACGCCCTGTCCAAATACCTCAGCGGGATCTACCCCGTGGTGATGGTGGTGTGGGCGCGTTATCTGGTGCACACCGTGTTGATGGCGGGGATTTTCCTGCCCCAGTCCGGGCTGCGCGTATTGCGCAGCTCGCGGCCGCTGCTGCAAGTGCTGCGGGCCATCTGCCTGTTGGGTTCGGGGTTGTTCTTCACCTACGGATTGCTGTTTATTCCGCTGGCGGAAAACACCGCGGTCAACTTTATCGCGCCGTTGCTGGTGGCGGCGTTGTCCGGCCCGTTGCTCGGCGAAAAGGTCTCGAAGGGGCAATGGGCGGCGGTGGGCTGCGGGTTTATCGGTGTGGTGGTGATTATTCATCCCGGCGGCAGCCTGTTTACCCCGGCGGTGTTGCTGCCGATGTCAGCCGCGTTGTGTTTCTGCTTCTACCAGATCCTCACGCGCAAACTCAGCGCCTACGACAGCCCGACCACCAGCAATTTCTTTGCAGGCCTGTTCAATGCCTTGGTGATGAGCGCGCTGGTGCCTTTCTTTTGGCAGACGCCGACGTTTATCAATGCCCTGGAAATGCTCGCGCTGGGGACGCTGGGGATGACCGCGCACTTGCTGCTCACGCAATCTTTTCGGGTGGCGGCGCCTGCGTTGCTGGCGCCATTCAGCTATTGCCAGATTGTGTTTTCCGGCATTTTGGGGGTGTTTCTTTTTGGCCACATGCCCGACCTGTCAGCCCGCATCGGCATCGCCATTATCTGCCTGAGCGGGCTGGCCGCGGCGTGGCAGCAACGCCGCGCACGGGCTTGAGTTTAAAAGTCGAAGAACACCGTCTCGCCCACACCTTGAATATAAATATCAAACCGGTAAGCCGGTTTGCCATTCACTTCGCAGCGTTGAGCGATCAGGGTTTCACGCCGTTGCGGCTGCTCAATCAGGTTGAGCACCGGGCACTTTGCGTTGGCCTCAGGCTCGTCGCTGAAGTACAGGCGCGTTTGTAAATGGATGTTGATGCCACGGGCAAACAGCGTCACGTTGATATGCGGCGCCATCGGCACACCGGCCGCATTATTGACGACGCCCGGCTTGATGGTGTTCAGCGTCCACTCTCCGGCATCGAAGGTGGTGGCGGTGCGGCCAAAACTGTTGAATGCCTTTTCCGAGTCAAACCCTTCGTCGTAGCGCCCTTCATGGTTGGCTTGCCACAGCTCCAGAAAAGAGTCGCGCACCAAATGACCATTACCGTCATAGACATTGCCCAGCAGCACAATGTGCTCACCGGGTGCGTCGGGCTTGGCCATTTCGTTCCAGATTTCCTCGGGGCGCGGCGGGTTACCGGCAGCGGACAGCGCCAGACCGATGTGCACGTAAGGGCCAGCCGTTTGCGAAGGGGTTTCCGGTAGCAGTTCGATAGGCATGGTGTGGCTCCTCAGCGGTTTTCGAAGTGAGTCTGGCGCTGGCCGCGCAGCACGATATCAAAGCGGTACGCCAGACAATCCATCGGATTGGCAGCCCCCATGTCCAGACGAGCGATCAGGCTTTGCACCGCCTCGGGGTTGGCAATCGATTTGACGATCGGGCACATCGGGATCAACGGGTCGCCTTCGAAATACAGCTGGGTTATCAGGCGGGTGGCAATCGACGGGCCACTGACTGACACGTGAATATGCGCCGGTCGCCAGTCATTGGGGCCATTGCGCCATGGGTAGGGGCCGGGCTTGACCGTACGAAAGCTGTAATAGCCCTGACTGTCAGTCAGCGTACGGCCCACACCGCCAAAATTGGGATCGAGCGGGGCCAGGTAGCGGTCATTCTTGTGTCGATAACGGCCACCGGCGTTGGCTTGCCACATCTCCACCAGAGTATTGGGAATCGGCTTGCCGTACTGATCGCAGACGCGACCCGAGAGCAGAATCCGCTCGCCTATCGGCAATCCGCCATTGTTGAAATTGAGCAGCAGGTCATTGTCGAATTGACCGAATTTCAGATGGGAAAAATCAGGCCCGCTGGTTTCGCTGACCGATTGCGGGATGCTCACCAACGCTTGACGCGGGGAGCGGGCGATGGAGGTTTTGTAATCCGGGGTCAGGGCTTTGGGATGCCAATTGCGGTCACGAATGACAAAGCGCCGGCTGTCTGCATCAGACATGTCGATCTCCTGTTGTTTTTATAGGCTGCACGGTAAGCCAGCAGTTTAAACAACAGGCGAACAGGGACTACTGAAAAGGCCCGGCGCATCCATAACCATTCAGTTATGGATAAACTCCCTTGGCATACGCCTGCCCGAGTTCACGCAGCACCTCGATGCACCCTTGCACAGCCAGCGACACGGGCACATGGGCGTTGCGGCAAATACCAATGGAACCGCCCGGCTCGCGCTGCCCCAGGTCCAGCTCGTGAAACTCGCCACTGGCCAAATCCATGCGCACCGCATCCAGCGGCGCAATCCACACGGCGTCGTTACACAGCACATAACGACGACTCAAGGTCACGGACAAGGTTTCCAGGCGCTGGCGCGACGGGTTGATACCGCATTGCACGAACAAGCTGTCGGCGTACGCGCGGATGGTGGTATTAGCCAATGGCACCACCAACGGGTAATGCTCCAGGAGGCTGCGATCCAGTGGTTGGAGGGTCAAGGGGTGCCCGGCGCGTACCACCAGCGTCATGCACTCGCTGTACAGGTGTTCAAAATTCATGCCCTGAATTTCCGGGCTGTCGGTCATTCGCCCGACCACCAGATCCACGTCCCCTACCCGCAATTGCGAGAGCAAATAAGCACTGGGCCCCGTCACCACACTGACCACCAATGAGGAGTGCTGGCGGTGCAGACGGCGCACCAGTTCAGGAATCAACACGCTCTCCACGGTCGACAGCACGCCAAGCCGGACCGTGCCGCCCGCATATTCGCCGCCCCGCAGCGCATTGACCCCTTCGCGCAATGCCTGTACCGATGGCGTCGCATAACGCAGGAAGGCTACCCCGGCCTCAGTCAAACTTATTCCGCTTTTACTGCGTACAAACAGACTGACCGTGAGTAAGGCTTCCAACTCCTTGAGGGTCTTGGACATGGCCGGCTGACTCACCGCCAACACATCCGCCGCCCGCGCCAGACTGCCTTGGCGTGCCATTTCCAGAAAGCACACCAGATGACGGTATTTGATGCGGGTATCTATATTCACAGGGATAACAACTCCGGATGCGCTCTGCGGTTCAGGCGCTATTCAACCACTTGAGCCTGAGGTCTGGAACTGTCATAAGCCCATTGGGTCTTTTTAAAGCACTCGACCCAACAAACGTCTGACGACCGGGCTGGCGCAGTCAGGTCTCAGCTACAACACTTACACACACGATTTATCAGAGGATTCCTCCATGCTGTGGAAAAAAGGCCGTCGTAGCGACAACGTTGAAGACGTGCGCGATCAAAGTACTGGCGGCGGCGGTGGAGGCATGCGCTTCGGCGGTGGCAAGGGTCTGAGTTTGATGGCGGTGGTGGTGATTGTCGGCTTCGGCCTGCTGACCGGGCAGGACCCGATGCAGATTCTCGGGCAATTAAGCGGCCAGATGACCGAACAATCTGCCCCCCAAGTGACACAGCAAGCCGGGCATGCGCCGCCAGCCAATGACGAACAAGCTGACTTTGTACGCGCCGTGCTGGGTGATACCGAAGACACGTGGGCTCAGGTTTTTCAGCAGTCTGGCCGAAACTATAAAAACCCGACCCTGGTGCTGTTTAGCGGGCAAGTCGGTTCGGCCTGCGGTTATGCCACGGCAGCCAGTGGCCCGTTCTATTGCCCGGCAGATCAGAAGGTGTACCTGGACATGAGTTTTTTCCAGGAAATGGCGCAACGTTTCAAAGCCTCGGGCGACTTCGCCCAAGCCTACGTCATCGCTCATGAAGTGGGCCATCACGTGCAAACGTTGCTGGGCATCTCCTCAAAAATGCAGATGGCCCGCCAGCAGGGTCAGCGCATGGAAGGTGACGGCGGCTTATTGGTACGTCAGGAACTGCAAGCGGACTGTTTTGCCGGGGTGTGGGCTAATCTGGCGCAAAAACGCCATAACTGGTTGGAAGCCGGTGACATTGAGTCGGCACTGAACGCGGCCAATGCCATTGGCGATGATCGCCTGCAACAACAAAGCCGTGGCCGTGTAGTGCCCGATTCATTCACCCACGGCACCTCGGCGCAGCGGGTCAAGTGGTTCAAGACCGGGTTTGCTCAAGGCAATATCAACCAATGCGACACGTTTTCGGCAAGGGCTTTGTAAAGGACAGTGCGCGTGTTCACCTTGAGTCGCTTTTGTAGTCGCTGACGAAGGCTGCGATCGAGCGCGAAGCGGTCGCAAGATGTGTCAATTCCTACGACGGCTTCGCCGCCGATCGCAGCCTTCGTTCCTCGTCAGCGACTACAGGTTCACGCGAGCTTTTGCAGTTCAAAGCAGTCTTGCACATGCCAGTCGGTCAGTTCCGGCCAAGGATTGATCGGCACGTTAACCAGTACGGTTTTGCAGCCCGCCGCACGCCCACAGTCCAGATCAAAACGGTAATCGCCCACCATCACCATTCGGGCAGGCTCCACTTGCCATGCCCGCGCCAGTTTCAGCAGGCCGTCCGGGTCGGGTTTATGCGCCGCACACTCACGCCCCAGCACATCTTCAGGCTTGAAGCAGTCGGCCAGGCCAATGGCCTGCAGGGTAATCAGCGCCAGCTCCCGCGCATTGCGCGTCAATACCCCAAGGCGATAACCCCGCGCAGCCAGATCGCGCACCAGTTCAACCGCTCCGGGCGCAGCCCTGGATGCCTTGGCCAACTCACGTTCATGCTCAAGCAACCACGCGTGTTTGGCCGCCGCATCCTCTGCTGGCAAGGCATTGAGGTAAGTCAGAATGTCTTCATCAGCCGGGATGCCAAGCGCCCGGCGAATCTCGGCAAAGTCATGCACGGCAACGGTCAGGGTGCCATCCATGTCAAACACCCAATGGCTGATGTCTTTGAGCCTCATGCCCAGTCCTTGCGATGGCGAATCAGGCCTTCCTGAGTCACTGACGCCACCAGTTGGCCCGCACGGTTATAAACGCTGCCACGGGAAAACCCGCGCGAGTTGCCCGCCCACGGGCTGTCCATCGCGTAAAGCAACCAGTCATCAGCACGCAGGTCGGCATGAAACCATAGCGCGTGGTCGAGGCTGGCCACCTGCATGTCTTGTTGCCACACGCCTTTGCCGTGGGGCAGTAACGAGGTCGTCAGCAACCCGAAGTCCGAAGCATAGGCCAGCAGGTATTTGTGGAGGGCCGGGGTGTCGGGCAATGTGCCGTCGGCACGAAACCACACATATTTGATGGGGTCACAGACCGCTGGGTTGAACGGGTCTTCGCCTATGACCGGACGAAACTCGATCGGTTTTGCGCACAGCAATTTTTCGCGCATCGGCTCCGGGATCAGGTGCGCCCGCTGGCGAATCATCTCCAGCTCGGACGGCAGGTTTTCCGGGCCAACGACATCGGGCATGGACGTCTGATGCTCAAACCCCACTTCGTCATACTGGAACGACGCGCTGCTGGTGAAAATCGGCTTGCCCTTCTGAATGGCTGTTACCCGGCGGGTGCTGAAACTGCCACCGTCGCGCACGCGATCAACCTGATAGACCACGGGCAGGCTGGCATCGCCGGGGCGTAAAAAATAGCCGTGCATTGAGTGCACGTGGCGGGCGTCTTCAACGGTCTGGCTCATAGCCGACAGCGATTGACCGAGCACCTGACCGCCGAACAACTGGCGAAAGCCCAAGTCCTGACTGCTGCCACGAAAGAGGTTTTCTTCGATCGGCTCCAGCGTCAGCAAATTGACCAGATCATCCAACACTTGGCTCATTCCGATTCTCCTCACACAAAGCAATAGCGCCGTACATCGGAGGACGGCGCTCAACAAAATTTCGACTTGCGTCGCTTTACACCGGCCTAGCCGTGCAGTGTTTCCAGCCATTGTGCCCGCGATATGCGGTACAGCACATGCGACCTTAATGGATGGCCTTCAGGCAGGCGCGGGTGTTCAAAATCACCTAGCGGATCGGGGCGCATGCCAATCGCTTGCATGACCTTTTGTGACGGCAAATTCGACTGGCTGGTAAACGAGACCACCTGATCCAGTGCCAACCGGTCAAACCCGCAGCGCAACGCCGCCCAAGCCGCTTCGCTGGCGTAGCCCAAACCCCAGTGCTCTCGCGCCAGCCGCCAGCCTATTTCAACCGCCGGGGTAAATGCAGCGGCAAAACTGACATTCGCCAGCCCGGTGAAGCCGATGAACTCACCGGAGTCCTTACGTTGCAGCGCCCAGAAACCGTAGCCATGCTCGGCAAAGTGGCCACGCATTCGGCCTATCAAGGCGGCACTTTCGAGACGACTCAAATGCGCAGGGAAATAGCGCATTACCTGAGGGTCGGCACACATCGCTGCAAATTCGGGCAAATCGGTGTCGCGCCAAGGGCGTAACAACAAACGAGGGCTTTCGAGTTCTTTGATCTGCTCCATCAGGCCTCTCCGATTGGTGACCGGGCTTTTCAACTGTTGAGCAGTGTACAGCGCTGGTAATATCCCGCGCTCGCTCAGACGTGAATTCCCTATGCCTGTACCGCTGATATACCACGATGATTACAGCCCCGAATTCCCGGCAGAGCACCGCTTTCCGATGGACAAGTTCCGTTTGTTGCGTGATCACCTGATCGACACCGGATTGACCCAGGATGCCGACCTGTTGCGCCCCGAACTCTGCCCTGTGGATATCCTCGCGCTGGCCCATGACCGCGCCTATATCGAACGCTATATGGCCGGAGAGCTGGCGCGTGAGGACCAACGTCGCCTGGGCCTGCCCTGGAGCGAAGCCCTGGCCCGTCGCACTATTCGCGCCGTGGGCGGCTCACTGTTGGCCGCCGAACAAGCCCTTGAACATGGGCTGGCCTGCCACTTGGCGGGTGGCACTCACCACGCGCATTACGATCACCCGGCCGGATTCTGCATATTCAATGATCTGGCGGTCATCAGCCGCTACCTGCTGGAAAGTGGCCGGGTCAATCGCGTGCTTATATTTGACTGCGACGTGCATCAAGGTGACGGCACAGCTCGCATCCTTGAACATACGCCCGACGCCGTTACCGTTTCCTTGCACTGTGAAAAAAATTTTCCAGCTCGCAAGGCCCAAAGTGACTGGGACATCGGCTTGCCTATGGGTATGGGCGATGCTGAATATTTACAAGTGGTCGACGAGGCGCTGAACTACCTGTTGCCGTTGTACCAACCGGATCTGGTGCTGTACGACGCGGGAGTCGATGTTCACAAAGACGACGCCTTGGGTTATTTGAAGCTGACGGATGCAGGTGTCGCCGAGCGCGATGAGCGCGTGATGCGCCACTGTCTGGGTCGCGATATTCCAGTGGTTGGCGTGATTGGCGGCGGCTACAGCAAAGACCGCAAGGCTTTGGCGCGGCGCCATGGCATCTTGCATCACAGCGCACAGAAGGTCTGGCTGTCATCAGGGTGTCACTAAGGGATGAGTTTTTACCCACAATGCCTGTGGAACTGCCTGTGGATAACCTGAGTGAAAGCCCCCGCAGGCCACGGCGTATATAGCCTCCACAGCGCTGTATGTTTTTCGTACAGCAGCACACATGTATTCCCGTAGCAGCTGCCGAAGGCTGCGTCCGGCTGCGCAGCAGTCGTATAAAACGCTAGCTTTGACTGAGCGACCGCTGCGCGCTCGAACGCAGCCTTCGGCAGCTGCTACGGGAGATCTGCGACCTGCTCAGGTAGAATGCCCCGCTTATTTCGCCGATTTGCAGCCTTGTCATGACTCAGCCCACCTCCTCTGCTTCCCGTCACGTCGCCATTATTGGCGGCGGCCCTGCCGGTTTAATGGCCGCCGAAGTGTTGAGCCAGGCAGGCGTACACGTGGACCTCTACGACGGCATGCCGTCCGTGGGCCGCAAGTTCTTGCTGGCGGGCGTGGGCGGCATGAACATCACCCACTCCGAAGCCTACCCGGCTTTCCTGTCCCGCTATGCCGAACGCGCTCCGCAAATGGCGCCGCTGCTGCGGGCGTTCGACGCTGATGCCTTGTGCCAGTGGATTCACGACTTGGGCATTGAAACCTTCGTCGGCAGCTCAGGTCGTGTCTTCCCCACCGACATGAAAGCCGCCCCGCTACTGCGCGCCTGGCTCAAACGTTTGCGCGACAGCGGTGTTGTTATCCACACCCGCCATCGCTGGTTGGGCTGGGACGCCGAGGGGCAGCTGCGCATCGACAGCCCCGAGGGTGAAAAGCGCTGCAAGCCCGATGCGGTCATTCTGGCGCTGGGTGGCGGCAGTTGGGCCAGACTGGGTTCCGATGGCGCGTGGATGCCGCTGTTGGCTGAGCGCAATGTCGAACTGGCCCCGTTGCAACCGAGCAACTGCGGCTTTGATGTGCAAGGTTGGAGTGAGGTGCTGCGCAGTAAATTTGCTGGAGCTCCGCTGAAAAATATCGCCATCGCACTGGAGCACCACACGCCGCGCTTGGGCGAGTGCGTGATCACCGCCAGCGGGATTGAAGGCAGTTTGATTTACGCTTGGTCAGCACCGATTCGAGAGGCTATCAACCAACAGGGCAGCGCCACGATCCTGATTGATCTGCTGCCGAACAAGCCTGTGGATAAAGTGGCCGCCGCATTGGCCAAGCCTCGCGGCTCACGCTCAATGAGCAAACATATGCACAGCCAGTTGGGACTTGATGGGGTGAAAGCGGCGCTGTTGCGCGAGTTGGCATCCGCTGAGAGCTTTAACGACCCGGTACAGTTGGCCAAAGCGATTAAAGCGCTACCCCTCACATTGGTGAAGGCACGGCCACTGGACGAAGCCATCAGCAGCGCTGGCGGGGTGAAATTTGAGGCGATGGATGAAAACCTGATGCTCAAGTCATTGCCGGGCGTGTTCTGCGCGGGCGAAATGCTTGATTGGGAAGCCCCCACCGGCGGCTACTTGCTCACGGGCTGTTTTGCCAGTGGCCGTGCCGCCGGGTTGGGGGTTTTAAGCTGGTTAAAGGCTTAAGGCTTGCGCTTGCGCGGGCCGGTGTTAAACACCGGTACTTTGCGCACCGGCTTGACCGATGGCTCGGACGGCGCGGCTTCACCGCTGTCCACCCATTTACCCAAATTGCGTTTGCCGCCACCGCCCGAGGTTTTCGGTTTTTTCGGCTTCTTCGGCTTTTTGATCACCTGACCGCTGGCATCGGTCTCGGGCACACGGTGCTCGGGCTCAAAGTCCTGCTGTTCATGGCGCGGCAAGGTCTGACGAGTCAGCATCTCGATGGCCGACAGCATGTTCACTTCATCGGCGCAGACAAATGAAATCGCTTCGCCCTTCTGCCCCGCACGACCGGTGCGGCCGATACGGTGAATATAGTCTTCCGCCACGATCGGCATGTCGAAGTTGATCACCAACGGCAAGTCTTCGATGTCCAGACCACGGGCTGCCACATCGGTCGCCACCAGAATCTGTACTTCGCTGGCCTTGAAACGATCCAGCGCACGTTGGCGCGTCGCTTGAGGCTTGTCGCCGTGAATGCCGTCTGCGTTGATACCCAAGGCTTGCAGCTTGCCGACCAGCTCGTCCACGCCGTTGCGAGTCTTGGCGAATACCAGGACTTGTTTCCAGTGCTGGGTGCGTAGCAAATGCAGGAATAGCTCCGGCTTGCGCTTCTTATCGACCGGAATGATCCACTGCTTGACGCTGCTGGCTGCCACATTGCGCGGGCTGACTTCGATGCTCAGCGGATTGTCGAGCATCTGCTCGGCCAACAGGCGAATCGGGTCAGAGAATGTCGCCGAGAACAGCAGGGTCTGGCGCTTTTTCGGCAGAACGCGGTAAATGTCCCGCAGTTCTTCCGTAAAGCCGAGGTCGAGCATGCGGTCAGCTTCGTCAAGAATCAGCGTTTGCAGTTGCGTGAACTTGATGGCTTTTTGACGATACAGATCGAGCAAACGCCCCGGTGTGGCCACCAGCACATCAACGCCTTTGCGCATTTTCATCATTTGCGGGTTGATGCTGACACCGCCGTACACCGCATAGGTGCTCAACGGCAGGTGTTCGGCGTACTGACGAATGCTCTCATGAACCTGTTCAGCCAGTTCACGGGTCGGCACCAGCACCAGAGCACGCACCATGTTACTGGCGACTTTCGGCCCTTCCATGGTCAGCGACTGCAGCAACGGCAGGGCAAAACCCGCGGTTTTGCCGGTGCCGGTCTGGGCCGCAGCCATCAGGTCACGGCCCGCCAGCACTGCGGGGATCGCTTGGGCCTGAACCGGTGTTGGGGTCTTGTAGCCGAGCGCCTCAAGGGCGCGCAGCAAGGGTTCGATCAGGCCAAGGGTGGCGAATGTCATGGGAATACCGTCGAAAAAGGTCAGCGCAGAGGTGCAATGGCGCGCAGTTTACCCTAATTCAGGCGGGATTCTTCTTACGCCACTGCGGCAACCCGATCAACACCACGGCGCTGATGATGACGGCCATCGCCAGACACTCTTCGACGCCAATGCTCTCGCCCGCGAAAGCGATGCCTAACATGACCGCCACTGCCGGGTTGACGTAGGCGTAGCTGGTGGCGGCGGCCGGGCGCACGTTTTTCAACAGGTACATATACGCGCTGAAGGCGATGATGGAGCCGAAGAACACCAGATACAGCAGCGCGCCCCAGCCAGCAGCGGTGGGCATTTGGGTCATGCGCTCGCCACTGAGCAGGCTGGCCGCCAGCAGCATGGCCCCTGCCGCAAGCATTTCAGCAGCGCTGGCCATCGGCCCCACGGGCAGCGGCAAGTGTCGGCTCCACACCGAGCCAAATGCCCACGCAGCGGCGGCAAAGATCACCATCGCGGCGCCTATTGGACTGGCTTGCAGGTTGGAACCGAGGTTAAGCATGCCGATGCCGATGAGTCCGAGGAGGATGCCGGCCCACTCCAGACGGGTGTTACGCGCGCCCCAGAAGTAACCAAACAGTAGCGTAAACAAAGGCACGGTGGCCACGGCCAACGCGGCGACGCCTGACGCCACGCCGGAGTGTTCGGCCAGCGTGACGCCACCATTGCCGCAGGCCAGCAGCAGAAAGCCGATCATGGCTGCCGAGCGCCATTGAATGGCTGTGGGTGAAGGCGCCCCGCGCCAGCGCATATAGCCATACATCAAGCTGCCCGCGATGAGGAACCGCACACCGGCCATCATCAATGGCGGCCAGGACTCAATGCCGATGCGAATGGCTAGATAGGTCGAGCCCCAGATAACGTATAAGGCGAAAAAAGCACCGATCAGTTGAAGCGGAAAACGGCGTGCGGCAGGCATGAAGGCAGCTCAAAGGCAGATACAGGGGACTCGGGAGTCTAGACAACGAAGGGAGAAATAATAAGTAACAGAACGCACCAAAAGTGGCCGTACACTTTTCTTTGAAAATCAAAGGCACCCTCACCCTAGCCCTCTCCCGGAGGGAGAGGGGACTAAAGGCAAAAGCCGATCTGTGCAACACCACAAATCAGCGCGCTCTCCAAGGCAGCGGGGACTAAAGGCAA
>NZ_WIWC01000055.1 GCF_009600315.1 Pseudomonas helleri
CCGGCATCCATGCCGGTCGACCCACTCCGCGAAACCTCCTCTCGGCCTCCCGACGGGGCGGCAGATCAAGATCAAAATCCAGATCACAAGCAGATCGCAAGCTGCGCGTAAGACCCGCCCCCCTTTTGCGCGAGCCTTGGAATAGAGCCAGAATGCCCCACTCTATTAATAAAGACGATGGCGCCTGGCCCATGATTAACGCCGGTCGTCTGTTAGAATCGCGTTTTTATGAAGGTGTGCAGACTGCAAAGCACACCAGTAACCCAGTTGATGAGCGCTAACGCGCGAAGAGAGCCTGTATGACCGTCACACTCAAAACCCCAGAGGACATCGCAAAAATGCGTGTCGCCGGCAAATTGGCCGCCGAAGTGCTGGAAATGATCGCCGAGTACGTCAAGCCGGGCGTCACGACTGAAGAGCTGGATCGCATTTGCCATGACTATATCGTCAATGTGCAAAAGGCCATCCCTGCCCCGCTCAACTATAAAGGCTTCCCAAAGTCGATCTGCACGTCGATCAATCATGTGGTTTGCCACGGCATACCCGGCGACAAGGCCTTGAAAGACGGCGATACCCTGAACATCGATGTCACTGTGATCAAAGACGGCTACCACGGCGACACTAGCCGCATGTTCCACGTCGGCAAAGTGCCGGTCTGGGCCGAGCGCCTGTCGCAGGTGACTCAGGAATGCATGTACAAAGCCATTGAAATCGTTAAACCCGGCTGCCGCTTGGGCGATATCGGTGAAGTGATTCAGAAGCACGCTGAGAAGAACGGTTTCTCCGTTGTTCGTGAATTCTGCGGTCACGGCATCGGCAAGGTGTTCCACGAAGAGCCGCAAATCCTGCACTACGGGCGCGCAGGCACGGGCATGGAACTCAAAGCCGGCATGACGTTTACCATCGAGCCGATGATCAACCAGGGCAAAGCCGACACCAAAGTGCTGGGCGATGGCTGGACCGCAATCACCAAGGACCGCAAGCTGTCCGCGCAGTGGGAACACACCCTGCTGGTGACCGAAACGGGCTATGAAATCTTCACGTTGCGCAGCGATGACACGATCCCGCGCGTTTCCGGCTGATCCACCGCTTCGCTGACACGCGCCTCTTATAAACGAACGTATTTATCCCAAGGAAAGCCGATCGATGCCGCAGGTGGATCCCGAACTTTTTGACCGCGGCCAGTTCCAGGCCGAACTGGCGCTAAAGGCAAGCCCCATTGCCGCTTTCAAAAAGGCGATCCGCCAGGCACGCGAGGTGCTCGATCAACGCTTTCGCAAAGGGCGCGATATTCGACGCCTGATTGAGGATCGCGCCTGGTTTGTTGACAACATCCTGCAGCAGGCCTGGGATCAGTTCAGTTGGAGCGAACAGGCCGATATCGCACTGGTGGCCGTGGGTGGCTATGGCCGTGGCGAACTTCACCCCTACTCCGATATCGACCTGCTGATCCTGCTCGAGGACGACGACCACGAGATATTTCGTGACTCCATTGAGCGCTTTCTGACACTCCTTTGGGACATTGGCTTGGAAGTCGGCCAGAGTGTGCGCTCGGTGAACGAGTGCGCCGAACAGGCCCGCGCTGACCTGACCGTCATCACCAACTTAATGGAAAGCCGCACCGTGGCGGGCCCTGAACGCCTGCGCCAGCGCATGCTGGAGGTCACCAGCACCGCCCACATGTGGCCCAGCAAGGAGTTCTTTCTGGCCAAACGTGCCGAGCAAAAAGCACGGCACCACAAATACAACGACACCGAGTACAACCTGGAACCCAACGTGAAAGGTTCACCCGGTGGCCTGCGCGATATCCAGACCATTTTGTGGGTAGCCCGGCGCCAATACGGCACGCTCAACTTGCGGGCTCTGGCCAATGAAGGCTTTCTGGTCGAAAGCGAGCACGCCCTGCTCGCGTCCTCGCAAGAGTTCTTGTGGAAGGTTCGCTATGCCCTGCACATGCTGGCCGGGCGAGCTGAAGACCGCCTTTTGTTTGACTATCAACGCAGTATTGCCGAGCTGCTCGGCTTCACGGGCGAAGACACCAAACAGACCATCGAAAACTTCATGCAGCAGTACTACCGCGTGGTCATGAGCATTGCGCAGCTGAGTGACTTGATCATTCAGCATTTCGAAGAAATCATTCTGGCCCCGGATGACGAAGCGCCGCCAACGCCGATCAATTCACGCTTCCAGCTGCACGACGGCTATATAGAAGCCACCAGCGATCATGTGTTCAAACGCACGCCGTTTGCGATGCTTGAAATTTTTCTGCTGATGGCCCAGCACCCGGAAATCAAAGGCGTACGCGCTGACACCATTCGCTTGTTGCGCGAACACCGCTATTTGATCGACGACGATTTTCGCAACGACATACGCAACACCAGCCTGTTTATCGAGCTGTTCAAATGCAGAATCGGCATCCACCGCAATCTGCGCCGGATGAACCGTTACGGCATTCTGGGACGCTACCTGCCCGAGTTCGGTTTTATCGTGGGGCAGATGCAGCACGACCTGTTCCACATCTATACGGTCGATGCCCACACCCTCAACCTGATCAAGCACCTGCGCAAGTTGCAGTACACCCAGGTCTCGGAGAAATTTCCGCTGGCCAGCAAGTTGATGGCCAAGCTGCCCAAACCCGAGCTGATATACCTCGCCGGGCTGTATCACGACATCGGCAAAGGCCGCCACGGCGACCACTCCGAAATTGGTGCAGTTGATGCTGAAGCGTTCTGCATTCGTCACCACTTGCCTCAGTGGGACACACGCCTGATTGTATGGCTGGTGCAAAATCATCTGGTCATGTCGACCACCGCTCAGCGCAAAGACTTGTCGGACCCTCAGGTGATCCACGACTTTGCACAGTTTGTAGGCGATGAAACGCATCTCGACTACCTGTATGTGCTGACTGTCGCCGACATCAACGCCACCAATCCGACGCTGTGGAACTCCTGGCGCGCCAGCCTGTTGCGCCAGCTCTACACCGAAACCAAGCGCGCCCTGCGCCGAGGCCTGGAAAACCCGGTTGACCGCGAAGAGCAGATCCGCCAGACACAGCGTGCTGCGCTGGACATTCTGGTGCGCAATGGCAATGACCAGGATGACGTCGAACAACTTTGGTCACAGCTGGGCGATGACTACTTTTTGCGCCACACCTCTGCCGATGTGGCCTTGCACACCGAAGCCATCCTGCAACAACCCAGTGATGGCGGACCGCTGGTCCTGATCAAGGAAACCACCCAGCGCGAATTTGAGGGCGGCACACAGATTTTCATCTACGCGCCCGACCAGCATGATTTTTTCGCCGTGACCGTGGCCGCGATGGATCAGCTCAACCTGAACATCCATGACGCGCGCATCATCACCTCCAGCAGCCAGTTCACCCTCGACACCTACATTGTGCTCGACAATGACGGGGACTCGATCGGCAACAATCCCGAGCGTATAGAGAAAATCCGCAGAGGCTTGACCGAGGCCCTGCGCAACCCGGACGACTACCCCAACATCATTCAACGCCGGGTGCCGCGCCAGCTCAAACACTTCGCTTTCCCGCCACAAGTGACCATTCACAATGATGCGCAGCGTCCGGTAACCGTGCTGGAGCTCAGCGCACCCGACCGCCCCGGACTGCTGGCGCGTATTGGCATGATCTTTCTGGAATTCGACCTGTCGCTGCAAAACGCCAAGATCGCCACGCTGGGCGAGCGCGTTGAAGACGTCTTTTTTATAACCGACGAAAACAATCAGCCCTTGTCTGACCCACAGCTGTGCATGCGCTTGCAGGAAGCCATCGTTGAACAGCTGACCGTCGACAAAACCTCATCCCCTGAAGCCTGGCGCCTGAGTATCTGAGCGCCGCTGAGTGAGACCCGCACCCGATGAACAACGCTCTAAACCAGTTACAGCCTTACCCGTTCGAAAAACTGCGCGCCTTGCTTGGCAGCGTGCAGCCCAACGCCGACAAACGCCCGATTGCGCTGTCGATTGGCGAACCTAAACACCGCTCACCCGAGTTCGTCGCTAAAGCTTTGGCCGACAACCTTGACCAAATGGCGGTCTACCCGACCACTCTGGGCATTCCAGCCCTGCGTGAAGCCATCGCGGGTTGGGCAGAGCGCCGCTTTAACGTACCTGTAGGCTGGCTCGACCCGGCGCGCAACATCCTGCCGGTCAATGGCACCCGTGAAGCCCTGTTCGCTTTCACCCAAACCGTGGTCAACCGCGCGGAAGACGGGCTGGTAATCAGCCCGAATCCGTTCTACCAGATCTACGAAGGCGCAGCGTTTTTAGCCGGAGCGACCCCGCATTACCTGCCTTGCCTGGCAGAACACGGCTTCAACCCGGACTTCGACGCCGTATCGCCTGAGACCTGGAAGCGCTGCCAGATTTTATTCCTGTGCTCGCCGGGCAACCCGACCGGTGCATTGATCCCGCTGGACACACTTAAAAAGCTGATCGCACTGGCTGACGAACACGACTTCGTGATCGCCGCAGACGAATGCTACAGCGAGCTATATTTCGACGAGAACACCCCTCCTGTAGGCCTGCTCAGCGCCTGCGTGGCGTTGGGGCGTGAAGATTTCAAACGTTGCGTGGTATTCCACAGTCTGTCCAAGCGCTCTAACCTGCCGGGCTTGCGCTCAGGGTTTGTCGCGGGCGATGCCGAGATCCTCAAGGCATTCCTGCTGTACCGCACCTACCACGGCTGTGCGATGCCGGTGCAAACCCAACTGGCCAGCATTGCCGCCTGGAACGACGAAGCCCACGTGCGCACTAACCGTGATCTTTATCGCGAGAAGTTCGATGCCGTGCTGGAGATATTGACGCCCGTGATGGACGTACAGCGCCCGGATGGCGGTTTTTATCTGTGGCCAAAGGTTGAAGGCGACGATGCCGAGTTTTGCCGCGACCTGTTCGCGCAAGAACACGTGACCGTGGTGCCGGGTTCGTACCTGTCCCGTGACGTTGAGGGCTTCAACCCCGGTGCAGGCCGAGTGCGCATGGCACTGGTTGCACCGTTGGCAGAATGCGTCGAAGCCGCTGAACGGATTCGCGACTTCATCCTGCGTCGCCGCTAAACGCTTGTACATGTAGTCGCTGGCGAGGAACGAAGACTGCGATCGACGATGTAAACCGATCGCAGCCTCGTTCCTCGTCAGCGACTACCAGACGTGCCCGCCAACAGAGTAGAAGCGAACCTACTTAACCGTTCCCAGATTCGCTTCGCTCAAATCCAAATCACGCAGAATCTCGCCCAGCACCTCATCACCAATTTCATGATGACGACGCAAACTGTACAGCTCCAGGCGTTGCGCCCTAAGCGCCTTGAGACGCAGACGGCCTTCCAGCTCATCCATTTTCGACGCCAATGCCTGCGCTTCTGCCGAATCATTGAACACGTCGAGCTGATGACGGTACTCAGACATGATCCGCGCCTTCAACTCTGACGCCAACGCTGCCTGAGCCGCATCCGGCTGGTCGTTGGGGTCAACCACCTCTTCAGTTTCCAGCGCATGAATGGCCGCCTCGGCTGTACGGCGCCACGCCTCACGCACTTCGTTGCGCATCGCATCATCCGAAGTTTTGGAAATGCCGCGCAACAAAAGCGGCAACGCGATGCAGGCCACGATCAACGACAACAGAATCACACCCGCCGCAATGAAGATCAGCAGTTCACGCTCAGGGAAATCGAGGCCTTCGTTGATCAATAAGGGAATCGACATCACGCCCGCCAGCGTGACCGCACCGCGCACACCGCCCACGGTCAGGATCCAGCAAGAGCGTGCGGTTGGCACCATGGTCAGCTCTTGCTTGCCGCGCCAGCGGCGTAGTAAACCGGACAAGCGCCAAATGCTCTGCACCCAAATAAAGCGCAAGGCAATCAGCACCAGAAATATCACCACCACATCCAGGCAGCGATACATCAGCGTGGGCCAAAGATGGGTTTCCAGGCTGACAACAGCCTTGACGATATCGGGCAGTTGCAGGCCCAACAGCAAAAAGATCAGACCGTTAAAGGCAAATTCCAGAAGCGACCACACACTTCGATTCAGCAATCGCGTACTGGTCTGGCGCGGTAGCAAATCCAGCCAGCTCTGCATCATCCCCGCCGCAACGGCGGACAAAATGCCCGAGGCGCCCAAACGCTCAGCCAGCACATACGCCGCAAAAGGCAGCAGTAACATAAATACCACGTGGGTCGCCGGGTCATCCCAGCCGCGAGCAATCATCCACGAACGCATGCGTCCCACGACCCAGCTCAACGCCACCCCGATGGCAAGACCACCGCAGGCCACCAGCAGGAAAGTGACACTGGCGTTGGCCAGCGAAAAAACGCCGGTAATGGCGGCCACCAACGCGAACTTGAAGGTCACCAGGCCGGTCGCGTCATTCATCAACGCTTCGCCTTGCAGCATATGCATCAACGGCGCGGGCAATCGGCTTTGCGCAATCGCCGAAACGGCCACGGCATCGGTAGGCGACAACACGGCGGCCAGTGCAAAGGCCACAGGCAATGGAATAGTCGGCAACAACCAGTGAATAAAGTAGCCGGCGCCCACGACCGTAAACAGCACCAGTCCTACCGCCAGCGTCAAAATCGGTCCGCGCAAGCGCCAAAACTCACGCTTGGGAATGCGCCAGCCATCCGAAAACAGCAAAGGTGGCAAGAATAGAAACAGGAATAACTCCGGGTCCAGCGCCACGTGCAGGCCCAGGGTTGGCCAGGCCAGCACGGCCCCGGCGGCAATCTGGACCAGCGGTAATGGCAGCGGGATAACACGCCCCAATAAACGCGAGACTCCCACCAACATCAACAAGATGAGGACGGTATAGGCGGTTTGCATATCAACAGGTTTCCCAAACAATCAGCGTTCAACTAGACACAGCTAGCAACATTTTGGCATTGCAGGCCATAGTAGCGTTTTACGGAACAACCCGAGCCTGAACAAAAGTAGCAGTGCGACGACATGTCACAAGTCCGTGCCAAGCTTGCAGGCAGGCACGCCCAAGGCGGCTGCTCGTGGCATAATCCGTCACCGCTCATTTCAGGCATCTCCACAGGAGGGGCAATTTCAGTGACCGAATCAGACAAAACGTTGCACCTTTTCGGCATCAAAGCCTGCGACACCATGAAAAAGGCTCGCACCTGGCTGGATGAACACGCTGTGCGTTACGACTTTCATGATTACAAGAGCAGCGGTATCGACCGCGAACACCTCACCCGCTGGTGCAACGAGCACGGCTGGAACGTGGTGCTCAATCGCGCCGGTACGACCTTTCGCAAACTCGATGACGAACAAAAAGCCGATCTCGACCAAGCGAAAGCGATTGAACTGATGCTCGCCCAACCCTCGATGATCAAGCGCCCGGTGCTTGAACTCGAAGACAAAACCCTGATTGGCTTCAAGCCAGATCTTTATGCGGCGGCCCTTCTTTAACCTTTGAGCCAAAGCCGCCCATTATTTTTGTAAAGAGGTAATTGCATGTCTACTACCCTGTTCAGCGCAGCCTTCGGCGTCGGCACCCAGAACCGTCAAGGCGCATGGCTGGAAGTGTTCTACGCACACCCCCTGATCAACCCCTCGGCCGAGCTGATCGAAGCCATCGCCCCAATTTTGGGCTACACCGGCGGCAATCAGGCAATCACCTTCACCACCGCTCAGGCCGCGCAACTGGCTGAAGCGCTGAAGCCGGTCGACGCCGCACAAGCAGCGCTGCTGACCCGTCTGGCTGAAAGCCACAAGCCACTGGTTGCCACATTGCTGGCCGAAGACGCGGCGCTGACCTCCACCCCTGAGGCCTACCTCAAGCTGCACTTGCTGTCCCATCGTCTGGTCAAGCCGCACGGCTTGAGCCTGGCAGGTGTGTTCCCGCTGCTGCCTAACGTTGCCTGGACCAGCCAGGGCGCCATCGACCTGAGCGAGCTGGCCGAGCGTCAACTTGAAGCGCGTCTGCGTGGCGATCTGCTGGAAGTGTTCTCCGTCGACAAATTCCCGAAAATGACCGACTACGTTGTTCCGGCTGGCGTGCGTATCGCAGACAGCGCACGCATTCGTCTGGGCGCGTACATTGGCGAAGGCACCACCGTCATGCACGAAGGGTTCGTCAACTTCAACGCAGGCACCGAAGGCCCGGGCATGATCGAAGGCCGCGTTTCGGCGGGCGTGTTTGTCGGCAAAGGTTCGGATCTGGGCGGCGGTTGCTCGACCATGGGCACCCTGTCGGGCGGCGGCAACATTGTGATCAAAGTGGGCGAAGGCTGCCTGATTGGCGCCAATGCCGGTATCGGCATCCCGCTGGGCGACCGCAACACCGTGGAGTCGGGTCTGTACGTGACCGCAGGCAGCAAAGTGGCCCTGCTCGATGAAAACAACCAACTGGTTAAAGTGGTCAAAGCCCGCGAGTTGGCTGGCCAGCCTGACCTGCTGTTCCGTCGCAACTCGGAAACTGGCGCTGTGGAGTGCAAAACCCACAAGTCGGCCATCGAGTTGAACGAAGCGCTGCACGCTCACAACTAAGCGTCTTTCTGCCACTGACGGGGCTGCCTGCAGTCCCGTCATCAGAGCCCGGAACCCATGCTTTTGCCTTCCCCCTGGCGCGCTGACTTTCCAGCCATCGCCGCCTTGCAACGTCAGGACCAGACCTATCTGGACAACGCTGCAACCACGCAAAAACCACAAGCCCTGCTCGACGCATTGACGCACTACTACGCCAACGGCGCAGCCAATGTACACCGGGCCCAACACCTGCCGGGCGCTCTGGCGACCCAGGCCTTTGAAAACACCCGCCACAAGGTGGCGCGATGGCTCAATGCCGGCGACAGCGGACAAGTTGTTTTCACCAGCGGTGCTACCTCGGCACTGAATCTTCTGGCCTATGGCCTGGAGCATCTTTTCAATCCGGGCGATGAGATTGTCATCAGCGCCCTGGAACACCATGCCAACCTGCTGCCGTGGCAACAATTGGCACAGCGCAAAGGCTTGAATCTGGTGGTATTGCCGCTGGAAGACAACGGCACCATTGATTTAAATGCTGCTGCACGACTCATTACCTCGCGTACCCGATTGCTGGCCGTCAGCCAATTGTCCAACGTGCTTGGCGTGTGGCAGCCGCTGCCCGCTCTGCTGGCGCTGGCCAAGGGACACAACGCGATCATCGTCGTCGACGGCGCACAAGGCATCGTTCACGGCCGCCATGACGTGCAAGCGATGGGGTGTGATTTTTATGTATTTTCCAGCCATAAGCTGTACGGCCCCGACGGTCTGGGCGTGCTGTTTGGCCGACATGACGCACTGGGTTGTTTGAAGCATTGGCAATTTGGCGGCGAGATGGTGCAAGACGCTGACTACCATCACGCGACCTTTCGTCCAGCCCCACTGGGCTTCGAAGCGGGTACACCACCCATAGCCAGCGTTATCGGTTTGGGAGCGACCCTGAGCTACCTGAGCAATCTCGATCAACGTGCCGTTGAAACCCATGAAACTGCCCTGCACGCGTTGCTGGTCGATGGCTTAAAGCAGCGTAAAGGCATCCGCCTGCTGGGCTCCCCGCAGGTCGCACTGGTGAGCTTTGTGGTGGAAGGCGTACACAATGCTGATCTCGCCCATCTGCTGACCGAGCAAGGCATTGCCGTGCGAGCCGGGCATCACTGCGCCATGCCACTGCTGCAAAGCCTGCGACTGGCCGGTGCTGTACGTGTTTCGTTGGCGCTTTACAACGATTCAGACGATGTGGAGCGCTTTTTTGATGCCCTCGACAAAGCGCTGGAGCTGCTGCAATGACGTTGCCTGCCCAAGCCCAGGCGGCGCTGGACAGCTTTGCAGGCTGCACCAGTTGGGAGCAACGAGCACGCTTGCTGATGCAGTGGGGCCAGCGTTTGTCGGAGCTTGATGAGCGCGACAAAATCGAGGCTAACCGTGTGCACGGCTGCGAAAGCCAGGTGTGGTTGGTGGGTGAATGCAAGGACGGCCACTGGCAGTTTGCTGCCAGCAGCGATGCCCGGCTGATTCGTGGCCTCGTGGCGCTGCTGCTGGCACGGGTCAATGGCTTGAGTACGCAAGAGTTGAAGCAGGTCGATTTGCCAGACTGGTTCGACCAACTGGGCTTGAGTCGCCAGCTTTCGCCTTCGCGCAGCAATGGTCTGAACGCCGTTTTGCAGCGGATGCGGGAATTGGCGTTGAGCTGAAAGCCCCTCACCCCAACCCTCTCCCAAAGGGAGAGGGGGCTGGTGATCTGCTTTAGCTTTTAGTCCCCTCTCCCTCTGGGAGAGGGCTAGGGTGAGGGTCTTGCTTTGCTTTTACCTTCTCCGAAGGCCGCCGCACCCCCGCCACTATTTTGTCCACCGCCTTGGTCGCCGCGACCATGCCAAACGTGGCCGTCACCATCATCACCGCACCAAACCCGCCCGCACAGTCCAGCTTCACACCGTCGCCGACAAAACTCTTCTGCAGGCAGATACTGCCGTCCGGCTTGGGATAGCGCAGCTGTTCAGTCGAAAACACACACGGCACGCTGTAATGTCGAGTCACGGTGCGTGAAAAACCATAATCACGGCGCAGCGTGGAGCGCACTTTCGAAGCCAGCGGGTCATTGAACGTTCGGTTCAGGTCACATACCTGAATCAGTGTCGGGTCAATTTGCCCGCCTGCACCGCCCGTCGTAATGATCTGAATCTTGCGGCGCTTGCACCAGGCAATTAGCGCGGCCTTGGCATTGACGCTGTCGATGCAGTCAATCACACAGTCCATATCCGGGGTGATGTACTCAGCCATGGTCTCGCGGGTCACAAAGTCCGCCACCGCATGCACGGTGCAATCGGGATTGATCTGACGCAGGCGCTCAGCCATCACCTCGACTTTGTCCCGACCAATGGTCGAGCTCAACGCGTGTAACTGCCGATTGCTGTTGCTGACGCACACATCGTCCAGATCAAACAGCGAAATTTCGCCGACGCCGCAACGCGCTATCGCTTCAGCCGCCCACGACCCGACGCCGCCCACCCCCACGATCGCGACATGCGCAGCCTTCAAGCGCTCCAGGCCTTCAATGCCATATAACCGGGCTACACCGGCAAACCTCGGATCTTCTGTACTCATGACCATCACCCTAAAACCGGCGCGCATTATAGGGGGACTCCATAGCATTGAGTACTTTTCCTACTAAGCCTGCTTTAATAACCTTCAACGTTAGAAGATAAAAGCTACAAGCATTCATAGAGATCTTTAGGCAACTTCACCAACCCTCTCTGGATCAGACGCCCCGTGCTGTACGGTGGGTCAAAGCGCAGTGTAGGATGCGCGCCGCTTGGTCTTTGCCGAACGATCTTCGTTCCACTCCCTTTGGAACCCGAAATAGTTATGTCATCGCGTAAATTTGGACTCAACCTGGTAGTGGTGCTTGCCATCGCTGCACTCTTCACGGGCTTCTGGGCGCTTATCAATCGCCCGGTTTCAGCACCCAACTGGCCCGATCAGATCTCCGGTTTTTCATACTCGCCGTTCCAACAAGGCCAGTACCCACAGAAAGACCAATACCCGTCCGACGAAGAGATGCGTCGAGACCTGGAGATCATGAGCAAGCTCACCGATAACATTCGTACCTACTCGGTAGACGGAACGTTGGGTGATATTCCCAAACTGGCTGAAGAGTTCGGTTTACGGGTGACCATCGGCATTTGGATCAGCCCGGACGAGGAACGCAACGAGCGGGAAATTCAAAAGGCCATAGAACTGGCTAATAACTCGCGCAGTGTTGTACGCGTTGTTGTTGGTAACGAAGCCATCTTCCGTAAAGAAATAACGGCGGATGAGCTGATCAAAATTCTGGATCGCGTTCGAGCTGCAGTAAAAGTGCCTGTGACGACCTCAGAGCAATGGCACATCTGGGAGCACAACCCGCAACTGGCAGATCACGTTGACCTGATCGCCGCGCACATCCTGCCGTACTGGGAATTTATTCCTATGGAGAAAGCAGGCGAGTTCGTACTGGACCGCGCACGCGACCTGAAAAAAATGTTCCCGAAAAAACCACTTCTTCTTTCGGAAGTTGGCTGGCCCAGCAATGGCCGCATGCGCGGTGGCGCCGATGCGACCCAGGCCGATCAGGCGATCTACCTGCGTACCTTGGTCAACACTTTGAACCGTCGTGGCTACAACTACTTCGTGATCGAAGCCTTTGACCAGCCTTGGAAGGCCAGCGATGAAGGCTCGGTGGGCGCGTATTGGGGCGTGTTTAACGCGGCGCGTCAGCAAAAATTCAATTTTGAAGGCCCGGTGGTCGCCATTCCGCAATGGCGCGTTCTGGCGATTGGCTCGGCGGTCATGGGCTTGCTGTCGCTGGCTTTGCTGCTGATCGACGGCTCCGCACTGCGTCAACGTGGCCGTACCTTCCTGACCTTCACTGCCTTTCTGTGCGGCTCGGCACTGGTCTGGATAGCGTACGACTACAGCCAGCAATACAGCACCTGGTTCAGCTTGACGGTAGGAATCCTGCTCGGTCTCGGGGCATTCGGGGTGTTTATCGTCCTGCTGACAGAAGCCCATGAACTGGCTGAAGCGGTATGGATTCGCAAGCGGCGCCGAGAGTTTCTACCCGTCGAAAGCGACGACGCTTATCGCCCGAAAGTCTCGATCCATGTGCCGTGTTACAACGAGCCGCCGGAGATGGTCAAACAGACCCTCGATGCCTTGGCGAACCTCGACTACCCGGACTTTGAAGTGTTGATCATCGACAACAACACCAAAGACCCGGCCGTGTGGGAACCGGTGCGCGATTACTGCGCCACATTGGGCCCGCGTTTCAAGTTTTTCCATGTGGCTCCCCTGGCAGGCTTCAAGGGCGGCGCGTTGAACTATCTGATCCCGCACACCGCGCCGGACGCTGAAGTGATTGCCGTGATCGATTCGGACTACTGCGTTGATCGCAACTGGCTCAAGCACATGGTTCCGCACTTCGCAGATCCGAAAATCGCCATTGTGCAATCGCCGCAGGACTACCGCGACCACAACGAAAGCACGTTCAAAAAGCTTTGCTATGCGGAATACCGAGGCTTTTTCCACATCGGCATGGTGACCCGCAACGACCGTGACGCGATTATCCAGCACGGCACCATGACCATGACCCGTCGCTCTGTTCTTGAAGAGCTTGGCTGGGCGGACTGGTGCATTTGTGAAGACGCCGAATTGGGCCTTCGCGTCTTTGAAAAAGGTTACTCCGCAGCCTATTCCCACAATAGCTACGGCAAAGGGCTGATGCCCGACACCTTTATCGACTTCAAGAAACAGCGCTTCCGCTGGGCCTATGGTGCTATTCAGATCATCAAGCGCCACACCTCCAGCCTCATATTCGGCAAAGATACCGAACTGACCCGAGGCCAGCGCTACCACTTCCTCGCGGGCTGGCTGCCGTGGATTGCCGACGGTATGAATATTTTCTTCACCATCGGTGCCCTACTTTGGTCCGCGGCAATGATCATCGTGCCAACGCGGGTCGATCCGCCGTTGCTGATCTTCGCGATCCCGCCCTTGGCACTATTTGTATTCAAGGTCGGCAAGATCATCTTCCTGTACCGTCGCGCCGTCGGGGTTAACCTCAAAGACGCGTTTGCAGCGGCTCTGGCCGGTTTGGCGTTGTCGCATACCATCGCCAAAGCCGTGTTATATGGCTTCTTCACCAGCAGCATTCCGTTCTTTCGTACCCCGAAGAACGCCGATAATCACGGCTTTTGGGTTGCCATTTCGGAAGCCCGCGAAGAAGTGTTCATCATGCTGTTGCTATGGGGCGCGGCCTTGGGAATCTTCTTCGTCCAGGGTTTGCCGAGCAACGACATGCGCTTCTGGGTGGTGATGCTACTGGTGCAATCGCTGCCGTATCTGGCCGCGCTGATCATGGCCTTTATGTCTTCGTTGCCTAAACCGGTGGAAGCACCTGAGCAGCACCCCGCGACATAAATTAACCGCAACCACTAAACGGCGGCCTCTGGCCGCCGTTTTGCTTTAAGATAACCGCCCTTTTGTGCCCTGCCCGCCCGCACTTGACCCGCTTCGGAGCTCATACCATGACGGCCCACGCCGACCTTTCGCCGACCCTGCAACTTGCCTGCGATCTGATCCGTCGCCCTTCAGTGACGCCCATCGACGCCGATTGCCAGAAGCTGATGATGCAGCGTCTGGGCGATGCGGGCTTTAAGCTGGAGCCCATGCGCATTGAAGACGTTGACAACTTTTGGGCCACTCACGGCAAGCACGACGGCCCTGTGCTGTGCTTCGCCGGCCATACCGACGTGGTGCCGACCGGCCCTGTGCAAGCCTGGCAGAACGACCCGTTTGACGCGCTGATCGACGAACACGGCATGCTCTGTGGCCGCGGTGCCGCCGACATGAAAGGCAGCCTGGCAGCCATGCTGGTGGCCGCCGAGCGCTTCGTCGCCGACTACCCGGATCACAAAGGTTCGGTCGCGTTTCTGATCACCAGCGACGAAGAAGGCCCGGCCCACCACGGCACCAAAGCAGTGGTCGAACGCTTTGCTGCCCGCAACGAACGTCTGGACTGGTGCATCGTTGGCGAACCCTCCAGCACCACGCTGGTGGGCGACGTGGTCAAAAACGGCCGCCGTGGTTCGCTGGGCGCCAAGCTCACCGTTCGCGGTATTCAGGGCCATGTGGCCTACCCGCATCTGGCCAAAAACCCGATTCATCTGGCGGCTCCCGCGCTGGCCGAACTGGCTGCCGAGCATTGGGACAACGGCAATGCGTTCTTCCCGCCGACCAGCTTCCAGATCTCCAACCTCAACTCAGGGACCGGCGCAACCAACGTCATTCCCGGCGACCTGGTGGCGGTGTTCAACTTCCGTTTTTCGACCGAATCCACCGTCGAAGGCCTGCAACAGCGCGTTGCCGACATCCTCGACAAACACGGCCTGGACTGGCACATCGAGTGGGCGTTGTCCGGTCTGCCGTTCCTGACCGAGCCGGGTGCATTGCTTGATGCAGTATCAGCGAGCATCAAACAAGTCACCGGCCGCGAAACCAAAGCTTCCACCAGCGGCGGCACCTCGGACGGACGCTTTATCGCAACCCTGGGCACCCAAGTGGTTGAACTGGGACCGGTCAATGCCACCATCCACCAAGTCAACGAGCGGGTGCTGGCCAGCGATCTCGATGTTTTGACCGAGATCTATTACCAAACCCTGATCAAGTTGCTCGCCTGATGCTTGCCTGCCCCATTTGCAGCGAGCCACTGAGCGCGGTGGAAAACGGTGTTGTCTGCCCGGCCGGCCATCGCTTTGACCGTGCGCGTCAGGGTTATCTGAACCTGTTGCCGGTGCAGTACAAAAACAGCCGCGACCCGGGCGATAACCAGGCGATGGTGGAAGCCCGCCGCGACTTCCTCAATGCGGGCCATTACGCTCCAGTGGCCAAACGCCTGGCCGAGCTGGCCGCCGAGCGCGCGCCACAGCGCTGGCTTGATATCGGTTGTGGCGAAGGTTACTACACCGCTCAAGTGGCCGAAGCCTTGCCCAACGCCGATGGCTACGCGCTGGATATTTCTCGCGAAGCCGTCAAGCGTGCCTGCAAGCGCAACCCGCACCTGACCTGGTTGATCGCCAGCATGGCCCGAGTGCCTCTGGCGGATGCCAGTTGCCAGTTTCTGGCCAGTGTTTTCAGTCCGCTGGACTGGCTCGAAGCCAAGCGTTTACTCAGCCCCGGCGGCGGTTTGATGCGTGTCGGCCCGACTCGCGGCCACTTGATGGAACTGCGTGAACGTTTGTACGACGAAGTACGCGAATACGCCGATGACAAACACTTGGCGTTAGTCCCTGAAGGCATGCAGTTGCAACACAGCGAAACGCTGGAGTTCACGCTGAGCTTGAGCGAGCCTCAGGATCGCGCCAACTTGCTGGCCATGACGCCCCACGGCTGGCGCGCCAGCGCCGAACGTCGCGCGCAAGTGATCGATCACCCGCAGCCTTTAGTGGTGACGGTCTCGATGCGCTACGATTACTTCGTTCTTCAATAATCAATTTACGGCCTGCGGCACACGCTGCAGGCCCGACGAATCCGCGAATGGATTTTTCAGACACGCAATGAGGACATCCATGCGCCAGCCCGATATCGAGATTTACCTGAAAGAGGCTAAGTCTGGTCACGAACACGTTGTTGAATGGCTTTCTGAGGCCCTCGGGCCTTGTACACCCTGGGTGAAAAAGGGTCAGGTATGGAAATGCACCGCAGGTGGCATACCGGTCACCTGGATGCCCAACGCAGTGGGAAAATGGAACAGCTTGTACCTGGAAAGTGACCAAACGCCTTGGGAAGATGACATCGCCTGCGCCAAAGCCGCTTTTGAAGCCCTGAATGTCGAAGTGCGTTGCGCACCGGGCACTTGGGTTGAAGAACAAGGCGAAGCGGATGCCGATCGCTGGATTCGTATCAGCGAAGACGGCGTGGAAGAAATCACCTGGAAAACCAATTCCTGAGGTGTAACCCGTTCTGTAGTCGCTGCCACAGGCTGCGAAAGGACCCAAGGCCTTCAAAGGGCTGCTTCAACCCCTTCGCAGCCTGCGCCAGCGACTTCAGGTTTTGTTTACAGCCCTACCACATCATCCGCTTGCAAACCTTTTTCACCCGTCACCTGGGTGTACTCCACCTGCTGGCCTTCGGCCAGAGAGCGATGGCCTTCACCGCGAATTGCACGGTAATGCACGAACACATCACCGCCACTTTCGCCCTGAATAAAACCGTAGCCCTTGGCGTCATTGAACCATTTCACACTGCCTGTCAAACGCGTAGCCATAGATCACTTCCCCCTTGTTGTTATTAATTGGGCGCATTAATGGCCCGATAAGAACTTTCGCCAGAACTTACCTTTTTCAAATCAGGTCTTACACTGCATAGCGAAAGAGCTTCGAGTATAAGTCAGCTCGAAAAACACTCAATCAATATTACTTCGCTGCTTTTTTGCCGATTTTCCAGAGATACGGCACACTACCGGACCGAGTAAATGCTCGTAAAATCCACTCACGCAGAAGCCGTATGACCCGTTCCCCATTTCGCCGCCTTGTATTTGGCGCTCTGCGTCGCTTGCTGTACCTGTGGGTGCGCTCAGAGACGATCAATCAATCATCGTTGTCGCTCAATCTGGATCGCAGCCGGCCCGTTTTCTACGTCTTGCAATCACCCTCCATCACGGAGTTGGCGGTGGTCGACACCGAGTGCACCAAAGTCGGTTTACCGCGCCCGGTGCTGCCCGTTTCCGTTGGCCCCATGATGGAGCCGGCTGCGTTCTTTTACCTGACCCCCGAACCCGATTGGGTGGGACGTCAAGACAAGCGCGGAGCCCCGCCCACCCTGACCCGCCTGGTAGATGGCCTGACCCTGAACCCAGCCGAGGATGCACAAATCATTCCAGTCAGCGTGTTCTGGGGGCAATCGCCTGACAGCGAGTCCAGCCCGTGGAAATTGCTGTTTGCTGACAGTTGGGCCGTCACCGGGCGCTTGCGCCGGTTGCTGCGCATTCTGATTCTGGGCCGTAAAACTCGAGTGCAGTTTTCGGCACCGATCCATTTACGCGAACTGGTCGACCTCAATAAGGGCCACGAGCGCACCGTGCGTATGGCTCAACGTATTTTGCGGGTGCACTTTCGCAACCTCAAAACCGCCACCATCGGGCCCGACCTGTCGCACCGTCGCAATCTGGTCAAAGGGTTGATCAACGAGCCCGCTGTGCGCCAGGCGATACTGGATGAAGCCGAGCGCGAGAACATCTCGCCGGAAAAGGCCCGTGCCCAAGCGCTGCGTTACGCCAACGAAATTGCGTCGGACTATACCTACACCGCTATCCGCTTTTTTGAAGTGGTGCTGAGCTGGTTCTGGAACAAGATTTACGACGGGGTCAAGCTCAACCATATCGAGGGCGTACAGAATGTCGCTCAAGGTCACGAAATCGTCTACGTCCCGTGCCACCGCAGCCATATCGACTACTTGCTGCTGTCTTACCTTCTCTTTCGCAACGGCCTGACTCCGCCGCATATCGCTGCGGGCATCAACCTGAACATGCCCATCGTGGGGCCTTTGCTGCGCCGCGGCGGAGCGTTTTTCATGCGCCGCACGTTCAAGGGCAATCCGCTGTACACCTCGGTGTTCAACGAATACATGCATACCCTGTTCACCAAAGGCTTTCCGGTTGAGTACTTCGTCGAAGGCGGCAGGTCGCGCACAGGCCGTATGCTGCAACCCAAAACCGGCATGCTGGCGATCACCGTGCGCAGTTACTTGCGTTCATCGCGTATGCCCATTGTCTTTGTGCCGGTCTACATCGGTTATGAGCGAGTGCTCGAAGGCCGTACCTATCTGGGTGAGCTGCGCGGAGCAAGCAAAAAGAAAGAGTCGATATTCGACATGTTCAAAGTGCTGGGCGCCCTCAAGCAAAAGTTTGGTCAGGTCGCCGTCAACTTTGGCGAACCGATCAAGCTCGCCGAGTTTCTGGACAATGAGCAACCGGACTGGCGCCAGCAGGAACTTGCCCCGCTGTATCGGCCACAGTGGTTGAACGCGACCACCCATCGTCTGGGTGAGAAAGTCGCACAAAAACTCAACGAAGCCGCCGCTATCAACCCGGTCAATCTGGTGGCACTGGCATTGCTGTCCACCAGCAAACTGGCGCTTGATGACCGGGCGTTGGCGCGGGTTCTGGATCTGTATCTGGCCCTCTTGCGTCGCGTGCCTTACTCGCCGTACACCACATTGCCTGAAGGCGATGGCCGGGCACTGATTGAACATGTAAAAGGCATGGACTTGCTCTCGGAACAGAGCGATGCACTGGGTAAAATCCTCTATCTGGATGAGCAAAACGCGGTTCTGATGACTTATTACCGCAACAACGTGCTGCATATCTTTGCATTGCCATCGTTGCTCTCAAGCTTCTTCCAGAGCGCCTCGCGCATGACCCGCGAACAAATTCTGCGCTACACCCATGCGCTGTACCCGTACCTGCAATCAGAGCTGTTTATTCGCTGGTCACGCGAGGAGCTCGACGCTGTGGTCGATCAATGGTTAGAAGCCTTTGTCGAACAAGGATTGTTACGTTTTGAAGGCGAGGTGTACCTGCGCCCCGCACCAAGTTCACGCCACTTCGTATTGTTGACCCTGCTGTCCAGAAGTATTGCGCAAACCCTGCAGCGCTTCTACATGGCCATCTCGCTGTTGCTCAACAGCGGCCAAAACACCTTGAGCGCCGAAGAACTGGAAGACCTGTGCACGATGATGGCCCAGCGCCTGTCGATCCTGCACGGCCTCAATGCCCCGGAGTTTTTCGATAAGAGTCTGTTCCGACACTTTATCGAAACCTTGCTTGAGGAGGAGGTATTGCGTCGCGATGCCAACGGCAAGTTGAGCTACCACGAGATGCTGGGGGAATTGGCCGAAGGCGCTGCCAAACGTGTACTGCCCGCCGAGATTCGCCTGTCGATCCGCCAGGTGGCCTTGCACCGCAGCGAAGATGCCGCGGATCAGCCCGAAAACGTCGGATAAGACTGACGAGGGCACTGGGATATTTCTGCACAGACGCATGGAAGCGTCTCTGTCTGATTTAACCTCCTGAACATTCGCTAGGCTGGTTGTATGCCGGTTAGAGCGGCATACAACCTTTTATCAAACAAAGATAAGGACATCTTTTATGACCCAGCAAAACACAAGTGGCGTTCATCGCGGCAATGGGATTAGTCCCGCAACTGGCAACTTTGGTGCGCACAGCAGCACTTCGCAAAAACAGGTCATCGCTAATCCGGTAATCACCATCAATATTGGTGAAATCAAACTATCGGTATTCGCTCAAGCCTGATCCATCAATAAATCAGGGCACGCCAAAGGGGTATTGCCTCACAGTTGGCGTGTTGACGAATTTATCCTCATAACACTCGTCAATGACGGTGCTGACAGAACTTCATGGTAAAAATCTTCTCTGAATAAGGTGCGAACAAACTGCGCCAGAAAAAAACGGAGACGTACACCCATGAAAAAAATTCTATTGCTCGGATTGACGGCATTGCTTGGAGCTTGCAGCACGATGAACGCTACCCCCCACGCCACACTGGATGGCGAAGTGTATTACCTTGAACGTATCGGCCTGCCTAAGACGGCAACTTATGAAGTGAGCCTGCAGGATGTATCTCTTGCCGATGCTCCTGCAGTGACTTTGGCCAAGCAAAGCGGCCAGATAAAAGGCCAGATCCCGCTGCCCTTTCACCTGACCTATGACCCTGCTGAAATCAAGCCGGGCCATCGATATGCGATCAGCGCAAGAATCGAAAACAATGGCCGCCTGTTGTTTATCAACACCGAACACAACGGTGTTGATCTGAACGCCAAGTCATTGCAACCGATTCGGGTGCGCGTCAATCCAGTCGCCAACTGATGACCAAGCTCATACCCTCACCCCAACCCTCTCCCAGAGGGAGAGGGAGCTTGATCTCGGGTGCCGCGTATATTTGCTTTTAGCTTTTGTCCCCTCTCCCTCCGGGAGAGGAGGCTTGATCTCGGGTGCGGCGTAATTTGCTTTTAGCTTTTGTCCCCTCTCCCTCCGGGAGAGGGTTAGGGTGAGGGGACGCTTATCTAAACCTTCTTCACTCTGAACCACGCCGCATACAGCGCGGGCAAAAACAACAACGTCAGCGCTGTCGCCACGATCAACCCTCCCATGATTGCCACCGCCATCGGCCCGAAAAATACGCTGCGGGACAAGGGAATCATTGCCAGCACCGCCGCCAATGCGGTCAGCACTATCGGCCGGAATCGCCGCACCGTGGCGTCAATAATAGCTTGCCAGGTGTCCAGCCCCGCCGCTTTGTCCTGTTCAATCTGGTCAACCAGAATCACCGAGTTGCGCATGATCATGCCCGACAAGGCAATGGTGCCCAGCATCGCGACAAAACCAAAGGGCTTGTCGAACAGCAACAGAAACCACGTCACCCCGATCAAGCCCAATGGCGCGGTGAGAAACACCATGACCATGCGCGAGAAGCTGCGCAGTTGCACCATCAACAAGGTCAGCACCACCACGATAAACAACGGCACTCCCGCTTTTACCGAATCCTGACCCCGCGTGGAATCCTCAACCGTGCCGCCCACTTCCAACAAATAGCCATCAGGCAGTTCAGAACGCACGTCTTCCAGGGTTGGCAATATTTGCGTTACCAGCGTCGCAGGCTGCTCCTTGCCATAAATATCGGCGCGCACAGTCACCGTTGGCAGCCGATTGCGGTGCCAGATAACGCCTTCTTCAAAACCATATTCCAACGTCGCAATGTGCGACAACGCTACGCTCTGACCATTGTCCGTCGGCACCGACAGGCTCGGCAGTAACGACAACTCTGTGCGCTCATGAGCCGTGCCGCGCAACAGAATCTCGATCAACTCGTTATCTTCCCGGTACTGGCTGACCGTAGAGCCGAGTAGCGTGCTTTGCAGGAAGCGCGATACCTGTTTCGTACTCACCCCCAAGGCCCGCGCACGCTCCTGATCGATATTGAGGTACACCACCTTGCTCGGTTCCTCCCAGTCCAGATGAACATTGACCACATATGGGTTCTCACGGACTTTGACCGCCACCTTGCGAGCAAGGGCCCGCACCTCCTCAATATGTTCGCCCGTGACCCGGAACTGAACCGGGTAACCCACAGGTGGACCATTTTCCAGACGTGTCACGCGCGAACGAACACCCGGGAATTGCTCGTTCAGGGTGTCAATCAACCAGGTGCGCAGACTTTCACGGTCTTCAATAGTCTTGGCCAACACCACAAACTGGGCAAAGCTGGCCGCCGGCAATTGCTGATCAAGCGGCAAGTAATACCGGGGTGAGCCTGTCCCCGCATAGGCCACATAGTTGGCAATACCGGGGTGGTCTTTGAGCAGGCGTTCAAGCTGTTTGACCTGATCCGTGGTGTTGCTCAACGAGGCACCTTCGGCCAGTTTCAAATCCACCATCAATTCCAGTCGGCTCGACGCAGGAAAGAACTGCTGTGGAACCAGCTTGAACAGCATGACCGAGCCGATAAACAACAAAACGGTCAGCGCGATCACCGTTTTGCGCCGATCCACACACCACTCCACCACATGTCGTATCCGCTGATAAAACGGCGTCGCGTACGGGTCAGGCGCTCCTGCAGCTGCGCCGTGTTTTTGTGCATGTTTGTTCGCCATGTCCGGCAACAACAAAGCGCCCAGATACGGCACAAACACCACAGCGGCGATCCACGAGGCCAATAACGCAATCGTCACTACCTGAAAAATCGAACGCGTGTACTCACCTGTGCTCGACTGCGCCATGGCAATCGGCAAAAAGCCCGCCGCCGTAATCAGCGTGCCGGTCAACATCGGGAACGCCGTGCTGGTCCATGCAAAGCTTGCCGCCTTGAGCCGGTCGTAGCCCTGCTCCATTTTGATCGCCATCATTTCCACGGCAATGATGGCATCGTCGACCAGCAAACCCAGCGCCAGCACCAGCGCACCCAACGAGATTTTGTGCAGGCCAATGCCAAAATAATGCATCGTGGCGAAGGTCATCGCCAACACCAGCGGTATGGTCAGCGCAACCACCATGCCAGTGCGCACCCCCAACGAGAAGAAACTCACCAGCAAGACAATCGCCAGCGCCTCCACCAACACCTGAACGAACTCACCTACGCTGGTTTTCACCGCCGCCGGTTGATCCGACACTTTGCTCAACACCATCCCGGCCGGCAAGTGTCTGCGGGCCCGTTCAAACTCGGCCTCCAGCGCCTTGCCCAGCACCAGAATATCGCCACCGTCTTTCATCGCCACGGCCAGGCCCAAGGCGTCATTGCCCATAAAGCGCATGCGCGGTGCCGGTGGGTCATTGAAACCACGACGCACATCGGCCACGTCACTGATGTGTAGTGTTCGCTCCCCCACCCTGATCGGGAAGCGCTCGATCTCTTCGACAGTTTTAAAATTGCCGCTGACGCGCAATTGCACGCGCTCGGTTGGAGTTTCAAAAAAGCCCGCTGTCGACACTGCATTTTGTTCTTCAAGGGCGTGTTGCACGGCCGCCAACGGCAAGCCCAGCGTCGCCAGTTTCAGGTTGGACAGTTCGATCCAGATTTTTTCGTCTTGCAGGCCCAGCAGTTCAACCTTGCCGACATCCTTGACCCGTTGCAGCTGGATCTGGATGCGCTCGGCGTAATCCTTGAGCACCGCATAGTCGTACCCTTCGCCGCTCAAGCTGTAGAGGTTGCCGAACGTAGTCCCGAATTCATCATTGAAAAATGGCCCCTGAATATCCGGCGGCAAGGTGTGGCGAATATCACTGATTTTTTTGCGCACTTGATACCAAAGCGCAGGGACTTCGTCCGAGTGCATCGAGTCCCGTGCAATAAAGGTCACTTGCGATTCACCGGGGCGCGAGAACGAGACGATGCGCTCGTACTCGCCAGTTTCCATCAGCTTTTTTTCGATGCGTTCGGTGACTTGCCGCGAGACTTCCTCGGCGGTGGCGCCCGGCCATATCGTGCGAATGACCATGGCTTTGAACGTAAACGGAGGGTCTTCGCTTTGCCCCAGCTTGGTATAGGAAATGCCCCCAACAATGGCCAACAGCAGCATCAGAAACAGCACGATCTGGCGATTGCGCAACGCCCAGGCGGAGAGGTTGAAACCCATCAGGTTTACTCCTTGGCCGCCACGTTGATCGTTCGGTTAGAGCGATCAATTGGCCGCACCTCTTGCCCCGGATGCAACACATGCACACCTGCAGCCACAATCCAGTCGTCGGTCTTGAGGCCTTTGAGCACCGGCACCGTCTTCTCGCCAAACGGGCCGACCTGAACCGGCACCTGCTCCAACGTATTGTCCTGAGTGATACGCCAGACATAGGGTGCACCCTTTTCCGCACTCAAGGCAGACAGCGGCACCGATAAAGCGCTGGCCCCTTCGTCTTGTATATAAACACGAGCACTTTGCCCTAGCTCTGCAGGTACTTTGCCTGCCTGAAACGCAATACGCGCCGCAAAGGTTCTCGATTTTGGATCTGCCGAAGGTGACAGCTCACGAATACGCCCACTGAAATGCTGGCCAGGCTGAGACCACAGTTCTACTGAAACCGGCATCCCTAAGTTGAAACGCGCGAAATCTTGCTCAGGCAAGCTGATCAGCACTTCACGCTCACCATCGGCCGCGAGGGTAAACACGGTCTGCCCGGCGGCCACCACCTGCCCGACTTCGACCTGACGTTGTGCGATGACGCCGTCTTGAGGTGCGCGCAACACGGCATAGCTGGCCTGATTGCTGGCCACATCCTGTTCGGCCTTGAGCTGCTGGAACTTGGCTTCCCCGGAGCGGTAAAGGTTTTCGGCGTTATCGAACTGCGACCGGCTGACCATCTGCCGATCGAGCAAGGTTTTGTAACGATCACGCTCTGCACGCACCAGATTCAAATTGGCCTGACTCGCAGCCACCTGCGCGCGGATCGCTAGCAACTGCAGGCGCACATCTTGCGGGTCCAACTCTGCCAGAGGTTGATCCGCCTTGACCCGCTCTCCCTCGTCGACCAATCGCCGTGTCACTTTTCCGCCGATGCGAAAGGCCAATTGCGGGTCGAAACGTGCGCGCACCTCGCCGGGATAGCTATGACTGGTCAATGCTGAAGGTTGCGGTTGCACCATCAACACCGGGCTAATGCTGACGTGAACTGGCTCCTCTTGCCCGCACGCGGTTAACAGAAACAGCAAAAACACAGGCACGGCGCGGGGCAAGGCGTGGCGCAACATGGAGACGACCTTTCGCAAATAGGACTTGGAATATTTATACTGGGCGGCATGTTATTAATACCAAACTCACCAGTCCAGTAATAAACAGAAATGTCTGACAATCCTTTAGTCCCCAATGCAGCCGGGCGCCCCAAGGACATGGCGAAACGCCACTTAATCCTTGAAGCGGCAAAAACTCTGTTCCTGAGCAAAGGCTTTGCCAGCACCAGCATGGACGCGGTGGCTGGCCTTGCGGGGGTTTCCAAACTCACGGTCTACAGCCACTTCACTGACAAGGAGACGCTGTTCTCGGCGGCGATCCTGGCCAAGTGCTCAGAGCAGTTACCGGAGTTGTTTTTTGAGCTGCCCGTTGGCGCATCCATTGAGACGACGCTTTTAAACATTGGGAAAGGGTTTTACACACTGATCAACAGTGAGGAGTCATTGAACCTGCATCGCCTGATGATGACCTTGGGCAGCCAGGACCCGAAGCTGTCGCAGATTTTTTTTGAAGCCGGGCCTGAGCGGGTCGCGCTGGAGATGGAGCGTCTGTTGAGCAGGATTCATCAGACGGGCGAGTTGCAGATTGAAAAGCCCCTCAATGCGGCGGAACATTTCTTTTGCCTGATCAAGGGCGCGCCTAATTTTCGCCGGTTGTATGGCTATGGTGAACCTTTAAGCGCAGAGGCTGGCGAGGCGCATGTGCAGGATGTGGTGAGTCTGTTTATGCGGGCTTATCGGCCGGTTTGAGACCGCGGCGACTGATGCCCTCACCCCAACCCTCTCCCTGTATGGACCGGGGACATCGCGAACAGAATGTTCGGAGACATAGCGAACAGTTAGCGAAGCGATTTCCCTGATATTA